>NZ_BJNF01000056.1 GCF_006539545.1 Nitrobacter winogradskyi | reverse complement strand
AAGGTTCGAGGCAGGCCAAACCACCGCCGCGTAAGGTTCGCAGCGGTGGGGCGGTCGGCCTCTGTGGCCGCAAGGCTCAGATATTGGCGGCGATGTCCGTCACTTCGTCGAACAGAACACCGGTTCTGATCAGCATCCGCTCGATCTCCTCAGTGGCATCGCTGACCGTGCAGGACGAGGTATCGATCGTCAGTTCCACCGACTCCGGGGGCTGATAGTCGTTTCCGATGCCGGTGAAGCCGTGCAGGACGCCCGCGCGCGCCTTCGCATAGTGTCCCTTCGGATCACGGTGTTCGCAAACGTCGGCCGGCGTCGCGATATAGATCTCGCGGAAGGTGTCGTCGGCGATGCGCCGCGCCGCGGCGCGATCCTCACGTGACGGGGAGACCGCGGCGACGATCGCGACGTGACCATTGCGTGCGAGATGCGTGGCGATTTCCGCGAGCCGGCGGATGTTCTCGGCACGGTCCTCCGGCGAGAAACCGAGGTCGCCGTTCAGTCCGGCGCGCAGCGTGTCGCCGTCGAGCAGGATCGGCGAGCCGCCGTCGCTGAACAGTTTTCGCTCCAGCGCGCGGGCCAGCGTTGATTTGCCGGAGCCCGGCAAGCCCGTCAGCCAGACCACGGCGCCGTTGTGGCGATAGCGGGCGGACCGCTCCTCGAGCCGGAGCGCCGATTCCACCGGCACGATGTCGACCGGAATCGCGCGCTGTCCCGCATCGACGCTGAGCACGAGCCCGCCGCCGGCGATACGGCCATTGACCTCGATGACGAGGCGGCCGGTGCGGGGATTGTCGACATAGGGGTCGGCCGCAAGCGGCTGCGACAGCGAGATGTCGATTTCACCGACGTGATTGCGCGCGATCGCCTTGGCCTCGGCGCTTGAAAGTTCGCCCGGATCAACAGCTTTCTCGATGGCGACGACAACGGCCCGCGTTTCCTTGTTGCCAAGCCGCAGCAGGATGGACGCGCCGGCCGCGAGCGGTTGCTCGTGCAGCCAGAAGATGCGCGCCCGAATCCTTCGGGTGTCGCGCGGGGCCGATCCGACATGAGCAATGACATCCCCGCGCTCGACGAACAGTTCGCGATCGAGCGTGATGCCGACCGAGCGGCCGGCGCCTTGCGCGCCCGTCGGACTGGAAGGCCAGCCTTCGACGCTGCGAATCTTTGCAATCTTTCCGGCTGGCATGATGACGATCTCGTCGCCCGCGGACAGGCCGCCCGACTCGATACGCCCGGCCACGATCCGGCGATCATCGAACTTGTAGATCGCCTGAACGGGCAGGCGCAGCGCCAGTTCGTCGAGCGGTCGCGCCGGTTGCAGCGCATCGATGGCTTCGACGACAACGGGACCGTCGTACCAGTCGATCTTCGGGGTTCGTTCGGCGACGCCGTCGCCGTCGCGCGCCGAGATCGGGATGACGGCTGTCGGCGCGAGGCCGAGACCGGTCAGGTGCGCGGTAATTTCGTCCCGGATGGCGCCGAAGCGTTCGGCACTGAAATCGACCCGGTCCATCTTGTTGACGACCACGGCGACCTGTTTGACGCCGAGCAGGTGCAGCAGGTAGCCGTGCCGCCGCGTCTGGTCGCGCACGCCTTCCAGCGCGTCGATGATGAGCACGGCGCCGTCGGCCTGCGCCGCGCCGGTGATCATGTTACGCAGGAACTCGGCATGGCCCGGCGCGTCGATCAGCACCACGTCGCGCGAGCGCGTACGGAAGCGGATCTGCGTGGTGTCGATGGTGATGCCCTGATCGCGCTCGGTTTGCAGGGCGTCCAGCAGGAATGACCACTCGAACGGCATGCCGCGCCGGGCGCTGACCGCTTTCAGCATCTCGAGTTTGCCGTCAGGCAGGCTGCCGGTCTCGTGCAGCAGCCGCCCGACCAGCGTCGACTTGCCATGATCGACGTGGCCGACGATGACGATGCTGACCTGGGGGCGGGTCGTGCCGTTGGGCGTCGCGAGGGCGGCGTTCGACGCGAGGTTGGATGCGATCACGTTCATGGGAAAAGCGCTCGTTCGATTCAGACGATTCGGATCAGAGATAGCCGGCGACGCGAAGCCGTTCGAAAGCGTCCTCGGTCTCATGGTCGAGCGCGCGTCCGGCGCGTTCGGGAATCTTGGTGCCTTCGAGTTCGATCAGGATCTCGTCGATGGTTGACGCGGTTGAAGGAACGGGAAAGGTGATGTCGGCGTCGCCGAGCGAACGATAGCGTTTGCCATCCTTCGCCAGATAGAGCGGAATGATCGGGATGTTCTCACGCTTGGTGTAGGCCCAGATATCCGCCTCGGTCCAGTGCAGGATCGGATGGATGCGCAAGTGAGCGCCGGGAGGCGGCGAGGCGTTGAACTGGTCCCAGAATTCGGGAGGCTGGTCGCGTACATCCCATCCGCCCTCAAGGCCGCGCGGCGAAAACACCCGTTCCTTGGCGCGGGTCGCTTCCTCGTCGCGGCGGATGCCGGCGATCAGCCCGTCGAAGCCATATTTGTTCAAGGCGAGTTTCAACCCCTCGGTCTTGCGCGCCGCGGAGCGCGCCGCGGGCGGCAGGGTCGGATCGATCGCTTCGACCGGCGGGCAGTAATCAACCTTGAGGTCGAGGCCCCACTCCTTGGAGTAGTGATCGCGGAACGCGTACATCTCGGGGAATTTCTTTTGAGTGTCCACGTGCAGCGCCGGGAACGGCACGCGGCCGAAGAAGGCCTTGCGCGCCAGCCAGATCATCACGTTGGAATCCTTGCCCAGCGACCACAGCAGCGCGAGCTTTTTCAAGCGGGCAAACGCTTCCCGGAAAATATAGATGCTTTGCGCTTCAAGCGCATCGAGGTGGTCCATTCCAGGCTGCATGGCCTGCTCCTTAACTTCGTTCGCGTCGTTCACAGTCGACAGCCATGCCGCTGGCGGTGGAGAGTCCAGCGGCAGCCAGGATTACGGATGTCGGGGTTGAGAAGATGTATCTCCCCGGGCAGTCTTTCGCAGTAAGAAATTCTATACTTTGGTCTCTAGATAGAAGAAATAATTTTCTATTCTGTGACCTTGTCAGATACATAAATAGAAAATAATTTCAGTCAACCCTGCTCATGGGTATAGAAAACGCTAGATGAACGCCACATGAAATTCCTCCCGATCTTTCTCGATACCAGTCGCGGCCCGATCCTTCTCGTCGGGGCGGGCGACCCGGTTCGGGCCAGATTGCGCCTGTTGCTTGCGGCGGAAGCGCGGGTGCGCTGGCACGCGACCGACGGCGACTTCGCGGTTCCCGGTCTTGACGCGGCTGCGGCTTCGCGGATCGAGCGAGAGGAATCCGATGCGCGAAACGCGGATCTTGGCGGCATCGTCGCGGTGTTCTGCGCGGGCGCTGGAGCGATCGGTGAGAGCGTCGCGGCGCGCGCGCTCACGGCCGGTGTGCCTGTCAATGTGATGGATGATCCCGCGCGTTCCAGCTTCATCGTCCCTGCGATCGTCGATCGCGGCGACGTGGTGGCGGCGATCGGCACCGGCGGCGCGTCGCCCGTGGTGGCGCGGCGTGTTCGCGAACGCATCGAAGCGGTCCTGCCGGCGCGAATTGGCGACCTCGCGGCCATGATCGGGCGCTGGCGCAAAACGATTCATGACCACATTCCAGACCTTCCGCTGCGTCGTCGCTTCTGGGAGCGCGTGATCGACGGTCCGATCGGCGAGGCGGTTCTCGCCGGCCGCGCCGATGAGGCCGAAGGCTCGCTGAAGTCGATCGCCGATCCGTCCGCTTATGCGGGCGCATCTGTTCCGGGTGATGTCGAAGGATGCGTCACGCTGGTTGGCGCGGGGCCGGGCGATCCGGATCTACTCACCGTCAAGGCGCTGCGGGCGCTGCAGGACGCCGACATCGTATTCTATGACGAGCTGATCACGCCGGAGATCCTCGATCGCGCCCGCCGCGACGCGGTGCGCGTACCGGTGGGCCGCCGCGTCGGCAAGCCCGGCATCGGGCAGGACGCCATCAACCGGCTGCTGATCGATGCCGCCAGATCCGGTCGGCGCGCCGTCCGCCTCAAGGGCGGCGATCCCTTCATTTTCGGCCGCGGCGGCGAAGAGGCGGAGGCGCTGCGAGAGGCCGGTGTCCGCTGTTCGGTCATTCCGGGAATTACGGCCGGGCTTGGCGCGGCCGCGGAATCCGGGGTGCCGCTCACCTACCGCCATGAAGCGCTGCGCGTCACCTTCCTGACCGCGCACAAGGCTCACGACGCTTCGAACGTCGACTGGTCGACGCTGACCGATCGCAAGATGACCGTCGTGGTCTATATGGGAATCACGGCGGCGCCGGCGATCCGCAGCGGGCTGCTGGCGGCCGGGCGCTCGCCGGAGACCCCGGTCGGCGTGTTCGCCCGCGCCACCCGTCCCGATGCCAAAACTGTCGTCGGCATACTGGATCATCTTCCGGCGCTGGTTCGCGACGTCGAGGGCGGCCCCGCCATCCTTGTGATCGGCGACGTGGTGTCGCACTCCGCGCGATGGCGCAACACGAACTCCTTCCTCCAGACACTTCAGATGGCCGCAGAATGACATCTCCGCTCGAAGAAAACAGCGTCGTCCCTGGCAGGGCGGCGCAATCTGCCGTGGCGGCAGAGACCCCTGCATGGCCTGCTGCGGCCGCCCTGAACGAGTCCTTGCGCGACGCTTCCCCTGCGGAGGTGATCAGTGCGGCGCTGCGCGCGGTCGGTCGCGACAGGCTGGCGCTGGTCTCGTCATTCGGCACCGAGTCGGCGGCGCTGCTCAAGGTGATGGCGGATGTCGATCCGGCCATTCCGGTCATCTTCCTCGATACCGGATGGCTGTTCGAGGAGACGCTGGCCTATCGCGACACGTTGATCGCCGCGCTCGGCCTGAAAGATGTTCGCTCCATTCCACCGTCCGAGGACGCGTTGAAACGGGAGGATCCCGATCGGGAGTTGTGGTTTTCCGATCCCGATTCCTGTTGCCGGATACGGAAAGTGGAGCCGCTTACGCGCGCGCTTCAGCCGTTCGATGCATGGATCAACGGTCGCAAGCGGTTTCAGGGTGGGCTGCGCGCCGACCTCCCGATGGTCGAGGATGACGGGGCTCGGCTCAAGTTCAATCCCTTCGCGAACGCCTCGCGCGAGGATATCGAGGCGATCTATGCGTCGGCGAAGCTGCCGCCGCATCCGTTGGTGGCGTCCGGTTTCCGCTCCGTCGGATGCATGCCGTGCACCAGCCGCGGACAGGCCGGCGAGGATGCGCGAGCCGGCCGCTGGCGCGGCAGAGCCAAGACGGAATGCGGCATTCACACGATGAAGATTTCGTAGGGGAATGACTCTGCGCCGCCGCAAACATTGAAACGCCGTTCCGTTGACTTAAGCATGTCCTTTGACGAGGTTCATTCATGGGCTTTCGTGGGCTTTGGCGCTGACGGTCGTCGCTCGAGCGGACCTTATGGAGATTGGAATGCTTCGTCGAATCTTAACGGTTTTTGCCGGATTGATCTGGGCCGGTTCTGCCTACGCGGCCGATGTGTCGTTGCTGAATGTCTCCTACGATCCGACTCGAGAGCTGTATGTTGATTTCAACAGGGCCTTTGCGGCGCATTATCAGAAAGAAACCGGCAAGAGCATCGAGATCAGGCAGTCTCACGGCGGCTCCGGAAAGCAGGCGCGCTCGGTGATCGACGGTCTGCAGGCCGACGTGGTGACCCTCGCGCTCGCCTATGACATCGATGCGGCGGCGGATCACGGTCTGCTGGCGAAGGACTGGCAGGCGCGGTTGCCGGAGAACTCATCTCCCTATACGTCAACGATCGTCTTCCTGGTGCGTACGGGCAATCCCAAAGGCATCAAGGATTGGGACGATCTGGTCAGGCCCGGCGTCAACGTCATTACGCCGAATCCAAAAACCTCCGGCGGCGCGCGCTGGAATTATCTCGCGGCATGGGGTTATGCGCTGAAGAAGTGGGGCGGCGAAGATAAAGCGAGGCAGTTCGTCGCCGATATATACAGCCACGTCCCCGTGCTCGACACCGGTGCGCGCGGCTCCACCGTCACCTTCGTCGAGCGCGGCGTCGGCGACGTGCTGCTCGCGTGGGAGAACGAAGCCTTTCTGGCGCTCAAGGAGTTTGGAAAAGACAAGTTCGAGATCGTGGCCCCCTCGATCTCCATTCTCGCGGAGCCGCCGGTTGCTGTCGTCGACAAAGTGGTGGACAAGAAAGGAACGCGCGCCGCCGCCGAGGCGTATCTGAAATATTGGTATACGGAGGAAGCGCAGGATATCGCCGCGCGAAACTATTACCGGCCGACCAATCCGGGACTCATCAAGAAATATGTCGATGCGTTCCCCAAGGTCGAACTGTTCAGGATCGACGAGGTATTTGGCGGCTGGACCAAGGCGCAGAAGATGCATTTCAGCGAGGGCGGCATCTTCGATCAGATCTACAAGGACTGATTTAACTTCAACGGGGCGGAGCGGGACGACGTGAAAGGAGGATCGGGACGACGACGGACTTTGCCGGGATTCGGCCTCACCATGGGGCTGACGTTGACCTGGCTTTCGATCATTGTCCTGATCCCTCTTGCCGGATTGTTTCTCAAGTCATTTGAACTGAACTTCGCTCAGTTCGTGGACATCATCACCAGCCGCCGAACGCTGAACGCGCTGAAGATCTCATTCGGGCTCGCGTTTCTTGCCGCGCTGGTCAATCTGGTGATGGGCAGCATCATCGTCTGGGCGCTGGTGCGCTACCGGTTCCCCGGCCGTCGCATCTTCGATGCCATCGTCGACGTGCCTTTCGCATTGCCGACAGCGGTGGCCGGCATTGCCCTGACGACGCTGTTCGCGCAGAACGGCTGGCTTGGCGCGCCGCTGGCTGAACTCGGCATCAAGGTGTCGTATACGCCGCTCGGCATTTTTCTCGCGATGGTGTTTATCGGGATTCCCTTCGTGGTGCGCACGGTACAGCCGGTGCTGATCGATCTCGATCCTGAGATCGAGGAAGCTGCCGCCAGCCTCGGCGCCAGCCGGTGGCAGACAGTGTGGCGGGTCGTTCTGCCAAGCCTTTTCCCGGCGCTGCTCACGGGCTTCGCGCTCGCATTCGCGCGCGCTGTCGGAGAGTATGGCTCAGTGATTTTCATCGCCGGCAACCTGCCGAATGTGTCGGAGATCGCGCCGCTGCTGATCGTGATCCGCCTGTCGGAATTCCGTTATGCCGATGCGACCGCGATCGCCGTGGTCATGCTTCTGGTGTCCTTCCTGGTGATCTTCGTCATCAATCGCTTGCAGCGCTGGGCGCGGGCGCAAGAGCAGGCGTATTAGAGGTGACGCTGATGTCCGAAGCCGCTTTCGCGATTTCGCGCGACCGCAATGATGCCCGCTCCGAGCCGCGCTGGGTGCGCGCATTGCTGATCGGCCTTTGCATCCTGTTTCTCACGGTGTTCATCGTGTTGCCGCTGACGATCGTGTTCGCGGAGGCGTTGGCCAAGGGCGGACAGGTGTATCTCGCGGCGCTTGCCGAACCGGAAGCGGTGTCGGCGATCAAGCTGACGCTGACGGTCGCGGCGATTTCAGTCGGTCTCAATCTGGTGTTCGGTTTGATTGCCGCATGGGCCGTCGCCAAGTTCGAGTTTCCCGGAAAAACGCTGCTCATCACCCTGATCGACCTGCCGTTCTCGGTCAGCCCGGTCGTTTCCGGCCTGGTGTTCGTGTTGTTGTTCGGAGGGCAGGGTTTTCTCGGGCCTTGGCTGCAGGATCACGACATCCAGATTCTGTTTGCGCTGCCCGGCATTGCGCTGGCGACGACGTTCGTGACCTTTCCCTTTGTGTCGCGGGCGCTGATTCCGCTGATGCAGGAGCAGGGGACGGCGGAAGAAGAAGCCGCGCTGTCGCTCGGCGCTTCCGGATTGCAGACCTTCTTTCGGGTCACGCTTCCGAATATCAAATGGGGCCTGCTCTATGGCGTGCTGCTTTGCAACGCGCGCGCGATGGGCGAGTTCGGTGCGGTCTCCGTGGTTTCCGGTCACATCCGGGGTGAAACCAACACGATGCCGCTACTGGTTGAAATCCTGTACAACGAGTATCAGTTTGTGGCGGCGTTCGCGGTGGCATCGTTATTGGCGTTGCTCGCATTGATCACGCTGATTGCGAAAACGATTCTCGAAGGGCAACTCGACGAGGGGCGGCAGACGCGTGAGCATTGAGCTGAAAAATATCGTCAAGAGGTTTGGCGCGTTCTCCGCGCTTAACAACGTTGACCTGACGATCGGGGATGGCGAACTGCTGGCGCTGCTGGGTCCGTCGGGCTCGGGCAAGACGACGCTATTGCGGATTATCGCCGGGCTCGACTGGCCGGACAGTGGCTCGGTGTCATTCGACGGCGAGAACGCGCTGGCGCGCGGGGCAGGTGAGCGGCAGGTCGGCTTCGTATTTCAGCACTACGCCCTGTTCCGCCATATGACGGTCTTCGAGAACGTCGCGTTCGGACTGCGGGTGCAGCCGCGCGCCATACGCAAGGACGAAGCCAGCATCCGCGCGCGGGTCAAGGAACTGCTCGATCTGGTGCAGCTCGACTGGCTCGCCGATCGCTATCCGAGTCAGCTTTCCGGCGGCCAGCGTCAACGCATCGCGCTTGCCCGGGCGCTGGCGACCGAGCCCCGCATCCTGCTGCTGGACGAGCCGTTCGGGGCGCTCGATGCCAAGGTGCGGAAGGAGTTGCGTCGCTGGCTGCGCTCGCTGCACGAGGAAATCCATGTCACTTCTGTGTTCGTGACTCACGATCAGGAGGAGGCGCTCGAAGTCGCAAACCGCGTGGTGGTGATGGACAAGGGCAGGATCGAGCAGATCGGCAAGCCGGGTGATGTGTATGACAGTCCGGCGACAGCGTTCGTCCATGGCTTTATCGGCGAGTCCATTGTTCTGCCGGTCGATATCCAGGATGGCGTGATCCGGCTCGGCGGCACGCCGCTGAATATTGCCGCGGAATGCGGTGCGTCGGGGCCGTCGAAGCTGTTCGTGCGCCGCCACGATATGCAGATCAGCCCGCCGGGCTGGGGTGGCCTCGAAGGCACCGTGCGGCGGGTGCGGAGCTTCGGTCCGATCCAGCGCGCCGACATCGCGTTGTCCGACGGTCAGGGTGAAACGATCATTGAGATCGATGCGCCGCGTGACCGCGAGCTTCGCGATGGCGAGGTCGTCGGATTGCAGCCCCGGCGCTATCGCATTTTCGCCGACCGCACCTAGAGCATGATCCGATCAAGTTGAATCGGA
>NZ_BJNF01000055.1 GCF_006539545.1 Nitrobacter winogradskyi | reverse complement strand
GGTATCCACTTCGCCGGAAAATGCTCTAAGTATTTCGTTTCTGATACCGACGTTCGCATCCAAGGTTGCGATAAAGACGTGCGAGCGCGGGAAACGGACACTCGGGATCATTCATCTTTCAGCCACTGTTGATGTGCAACAACTGCGCTCATTGCGGTTGGTGGCCTGATTCCGACATTCGCATCCCGTTTCAGCCTATCCCTTGCGATGGCTGGAATCGAGGACCGCCAGCAAATGCAGGCTGCTCGTGTCCTTTCGAATCCGAAGTTCGCTACGGACGGCGCAGTATGACGAGGCGAACTTCGGATTCGGGACACCAGGATGATCCGCACTTTTGCCGCGCTTCTCGGCCTGCTGCCTCTGGCCGGATGCGTGACGGAAAAGCCGGCGGCCAAGGAGCAGCCGGCGTTCTATCTCGACATGGCGCATGGAGGAGCCAAGCTGGATTCCGTGATGGCGGCCTCGATGATTTCCGGCTATCGCGCCAACAACGGCCTCGGTCCGGTGACGGTTGATCCCGAACTCATGAAGATTGCCGAGACGCAATCGATGGCGATGGCCAAGCGCAACAAGATGGATCATGACATTGCCGGGACGCTGCCCAAGCGGCTGGCGGCGGCCGGCTATCCGGCAACGCTGGCGGTCGAGAATATCGGCGCGGGTTACCATACTCTCGCCGAGGCGTTCTCCGGCTGGCGCGATTCGCCTCCCCATCGGGCGAACATGCTCAAGAACGGCGTCACGAAACTGGGCATCGCCGCGAGCTATGCTCCGGACACCAAGTACAAGGTGTTCTGGACGCTGGTGTTGGCATCCACGGGCGAGCGATAACGATTGCCTGAAGGGGCATCGCCGTGCGCGGGTGGACTTGAGCGCGAAGCTGCTTGACCGGCGGAGGTTGCCGGTGCTTTGACGCCAGCGCCGCAACGTTGAGATGATCCGCTGTTCCGACAGGAGAGGGTGATGACGAACTTGAAAGGCCGGACCGCGGTCGTGACCGGATCAACCAGCGGCATAGGTCTGGCCTATGCCCGGGCCTTCGCCAGCGCCGGAGCCAATGTCGTGATCAACGGACTGGGTGTCGCGGCTGACATCGAGAAGGCGCGCGCCGGCATCGAGGCGGAGTTCAAGGTCAAGGCGGCCTACTCGCCCGCTGACATGACGAAGCCCGCCGAGATCGCCGGCATGATCGAACTCGGCGAAACAACCTTCGGCTCGGTCGATATTCTCGTCAACAACGCCGGCATCCAGTTCGTCTCGCCGGTCGAGTCGTTCCCTGTCGAGAAGTGGGACGCGATCATCGCCATCAATCTTTCGTCGGCCTTTCATGCCGTCCGCGCCGTGGTTCCCGGCATGAAGAAGCGCGGCTGGGGTCGCATCATCAATACGGCATCGGCGCATTCGACGGTGGCTTCGCCGTTCAAATCGGCCTATGTCGCCGCCAAGCATGGCATCGCGGGTCTCACCAAGACGGTGGCTCTTGAGCTTGCGCCGCACAGGATTACCTGCAACTGCATCAGCCCGGGCTATGTCTGGACGTCGCTGGTGGAAAAGCAGATTCCCGACACCATGACGTCGCGCGGCATGACCAGGGAGCAGGTCATCAACGACGTGCTGCTCGCCGCGCAACCGACCAAGCAGTTCGTCACCGTGGAGCAGGTCGCGGCGCTGGCGCTCTATCTTTGCGGCGACGATGCCGCCCAGATCACCGGAAGCAACCTGTCGATTGATGGCGGCTGGACGGCGGCGTAACCGGATCGACCTAAACAGCCTGTCTTCTCGGCATGCCCGGGCTTGTCCGGGGCATCCACGTCTTCGCGAAGTTTCTATTGGAAAGACGGGGATGGCCGCAATAAATCCGGCCATGACGAATATGTCTTTTACGTCGAGGCCGACCCCTTCCCGAACGCCAGCACATGAAATCCGAGCTTGCGGCGGACGATCCAGAACAGCAGCACCGTTTCGAATGTGAGCGAGATCGACGTCGCGGCGGCGGCGCCGTGGCCGCCGTAGCGCGGGACGAACGCGAAGCACAGCACCACGTTCATGCCGAAGGCCAGCGCATACGCGGCCGCGCAGGCATGCTGATGGCCGAGCATGTTGAGCAGCCGCTCGACGGGACCAATGGCGGAACGGACCACGAGCCCGATCGCGGCGACGAACATGATGCTGTAGCCGGTGACGAATTGCGGACCGAACAGCCACAGCATCGGTTTGCCGAACGCGAGCAGCAGCAGCGTTGCCGCGAGCGAGGGCCAGAAGGTCCATTTGATCGCATAGGCGAGGTAGGCCGCCAGCCGCTCGCGGTCGCCAGCGGCATGATATTCCGTGAAGCGGTGCGCCGTCGTCGCCGACATGGCGTAGTGGATGAAGGACACCAGCGCCAGGGTTTTGACGACGGCGAAGTAAACGCCGACTTCTTCCGAAGACCGAAACTGCTGCAGCACGAGCACGTCCGTGTAGGACAACAGCAGATAAAAGCTCTCGACCAGAAGGATCGGCAGCGAGACCGCGAGCCAGCCGCGAAAATCGTGGACTTTGGGTCCGGGCGTGACGATCGTGCGCAGTCTGCGATTGAGGACGATCATCTGGCCGATCATGGCGACCCACACCGCCGCGACGCTGGCCAGCATGGCGACGGTGGCGCTGAGGTGAAATCCCAGCACGAAAGCGCCGGCGGTGAAGCCGATGATCAGCGATTGCCGTACGATGAATTGCGGCATCAGTCCGAGCCGCATCCAGTCGTGGGAACGCGCAATGCCGTCCTGGGTGTTGGCGACCACGAACGCCGGTAGAGTCAGGCAGCCGATATAGAGCGGAAGCACCGTCGCCGCATCGATCCACGGTGACAGCACTTTGACCAGGGCCGCGAGCGATGCCGAGATCAGCGAGGCGACGATGAACGTCATCCAGCGGCTGCCGCTCAGGAAACCGCGCAGCCGTGCGTCGTCGCCGCTCGCGCGATATTCCGGAATGATCTTCTGCGCGGAAACCGAGATTCCGAAATCCATCATGCTGCCGAGCAGCAGCACCCAGGTCCAGACATACACATAAACGCCGTAGTCGGAACCGCCCATCCAGCGTGCGAGAAGGATCTGCGCCACGTAGGCGAGCCCGGCGCTTATCACCCGGATGATGAAGATGGTGCCGGCGAGCCGCCTGGTCAGCGAAGCCTCGCTTGAGCCGCCCATTATCGCGCGCAACCGTCCGATCAGCATGGGCGATCGCTTCGCAGGCGCGGAGGGGGCGTCCGTAACGGCCACGGCGGAATCCTCGACGCGGGATGCGCGCCATGCTCCGAATTTACAACCTTCCCGCTTCTGATAAAATCAGAAGCGGGCTCCATGATTTTGTTTTGACGCGTTTTCTTCACGCGAACAGGTCATCCACTTCGCTCGAAAACGCTATAGCAACCGTTCCTTAAGATTCAGTTGGGCGGACCAGATACCCCTGCCTGGCGTCTCCGGTGACGACTTAGCCATCAATCCAGATTGATATTGAATTCATAGGCCTGCTTGCCGCCGACCAGCGTCAGTTTCAGCGCGGCGCCTTCGGCTTTGGCGTTGTCCGGAAGGCCGTCGAGCTTGAATGAAAATTGCTTCACCCCGCGCGGCGCGCGCTCGTGCCGGGTCGGGATCGGCAGCGCCCAGTCCGGTGTCGGGCCTTCGACGAACAGATTGACGTCGTCCTTGGGGTTGTCGGTCGCGACATCCACGGTCACGGTTGATTCTCCCTCGCGCCTGACGTTGCGAATCGTCAAGGGATTGGGATCGCCGATCCGCGCCGGCTTCGGCACCATATCGAGCGCGGCGGCCAGCGTGCTGTCCTCGGCGCTCGCGACGCTGGCGAAGGCCAGCTCCATGCTGGCTTCGGCGGGAATGCACAGCTTGGCGCATACCGCGAAACTGACGGTTGCGCGGAGCGTGATCGGCCTGTCGGCATTGGTGGCTGCGATCCGTAGCGGCAGCACGACCTGCTCCTTGTAGCCGAGCGAATGGCCACCTGCGCCGTCGGGAAATTTCGATGGCGCGGGCCACAGAACAGTCACGGCATCGACATTGTCCGACTTTGAAAAGTCGAAACGCGGCGGCACGCCCGAGTCGCCCGGCGTGCGCCAGAAGGTTTTCCAACCCGGTTCGAGCTGAAACGCGATGCCGCCGAGCAGCACCGCACCGCTGCGCGAGCCCGCGAGTAGGCGGACGGCGGCGTAGCTGCCCTGCTGCCATGGCGAGGCGTCCTGGCCCGTCGCGGCGGTCGAAAGCGCGCACGCCAGCAACGCGACCGCAACGCCGGGCAACGCGTGAAGAGGAACCTTGATGATCATGCGAGCGTCTTTTTATCGGTTGCGCGCGGGCCAAACTATTGAATTGCTCGTGATGCGCTGTTTAGCCATGGCTCGGGAAGGTTGATTGACAGAATGAACACCCAATATCAGGATGGAAGGGCAACATGAGGGTCATTTGCTGATGAAACCAGCGCGTAAAGGGCCTGGCAGGGACCGTCGTCACGCTGACGATGTAGACATGGATACTGCGGACACGGATATCGACGATCGCAACTATCTGGATGGTCAGTTGCTGATCGCGATGCCGGTCATGGAAGACGAGCGGTTCGCACGTTCCGTGATCTATGTTTGCGCGCACTCGCCCGAGGGCGCGATGGGTATCATTCTCAATCGCCCCGCCGGAAGCGTCGACTTCACCGATCTGCTGGTGCAACTCGACATCATCAAGCGAGCCGACCTGATCAAGCTGCCGGAAACCGCCGAGACGATGAAAGTGATGAAGGGTGGCCCGGTCGAAACCGGCCGCGGCTTTGTTCTGCACTCGAGCGATTTCTTCATCGAGGACGCGACGCTGCCCATTGACGAGGGTATCTGCCTGACCGCGACGCTCGATATCCTGGAAGCCATCGCCAAGGGCGCCGGCCCGAAACATGCGATCCTGGCGCTTGGTTACGCCGGATGGGCGCCGGGTCAACTGGAGACCGAAATCCAGGACAATGGATGGCTGCACTGCCCTGCTGATCAGGACCTGATCTTCGGCCGCGATATCGAGGACAAATATGTTCGCGCGCTGCATAAGATCGGAATCGATCCCGGCATGTTGTCGAACGAGGCCGGTCACGCCTGAGCGGGCCGGGTTCCGCCAGCCGAGCGTTGCGCGCTGAGCGGTTTCAGCTTGCCGCCTCGAGCCGCACCTGGGCCAGCAGCCGCATCGTCGCATCGACGTCCATCGGCTCGCCGAAAGCAAAGCCCTGGGCGTATTCGCAGCCCATCTGATAAAGTTCCACCGCATCGGAGTCGGTTTCGGCACCCTCGGCGACGACATCCATGCCGAGATCGTGCGCCAGCGCGATGATCGACTTGAGGATGACCGGCCGCGTGCCGCGGGTCGAGGTGCGCACGAACGACTGGTCGATCTTGATGGTGTCGAGCGGGAAACGCTGCAGGTATGACAGCGAGGAATAGCCCGTGCCGAAATCGTCAAGCGAGAGCCCGACGCCGAGTTCACGAATCCGTTGCAACATTTGCGCTGCATGTTCGGGATTTTCCATGACAAGCGATTCGGTCAGTTCAAGCTTCAGGGTGCCGCGCGCGATCGATGAGCGCGACAGCACGGAGCGGATGTCGTGGATCAGATCGTGCCGCAGCAGCTGGCGCGAGGAGACGTTGACGCTGGCGAAAATCGGGGGCTGCGACCGCATGGCGCGTTGCCACACTGCAAGCTGGCGCGCGGTCTGATCCATCACGAACGTCCCGAGATCGACGATCAGGCCGGCCTCCTCGGCGATGGTGATGAATTCGTCCGGCGCCATCCGTCCGAGCTTGGGGTGATCCCATCGCGCCAGCGCTTCAAAACCCGCGACCGAGCGGTCCTCGAGCCGGACGATGGGCTGGTAGAGGACGGTGATCTCATGCCGCTCAAGGGCGCGCCGCAGTTCCGCCTCGAGCGATAGCCGGTCGTTCTTCCGGGCGCGCATCGCGGGCTTGTAAACGTCGATCCGATCGCCGCCGATCCGCTTGGAATGGTACATCGCAAGTTCGGCGTCCTTGATCATCTGGTCCGACAATTGCGTCTGAGGGTCGCTCAGCGCGAGGCCGATCGACGCGGTCAGGAAGATCTCACGGTCATTGAAGGCGATCGGGGCGCGGATGGTCTTGCGGATGGTTTCGGCGAACGCGGTGATGCGGGGCGGATCCTGCTCCGACATCAGGATAAGGCCGAACTGATCGCCGGAAAGCCGCGCCAGCGTATCCTGGGCTTTAAGGATGCGCGTAAGCCGTCGCGCCAGGGTCAGCAGGATCGAATCTCCCACCGCGACGCCAACGGAATCGTTGACCTGCTTGAAGCGGTCGAAATCGATCACCATCAGCGTCGGTCTCAGGCCCGGCATGGTCTTGGCGAAGGTCGCGACCGCGTTGAGACGGTCAATGAAGAGCTTGCGGTTGGGAAGGCCGGTCAGGTTGTCGTGCACCGAATCGTGCAGCATCCGCTCCTCGGCCTTCCTCGTTTCGGTGACATCGGTGAGAGTTCCGACCACGCGCGACACCTCGCCATCGGACCCCACCACCGGGCGCGCTTTCAGGGCGAACCACATGAAGTGGCCGTCGGACGCGCGCAGCCGGAAGTCCTGCACCAGCCGGCCCCGGCGCTGTTCGAGCACGCTGTCCAGCGCCGCGCGGAACCGGTCCTGATCGAGCGGATGCAGCACCTCCAGCCAGCCTGCCGCCGGCCCTTCGAGCGTGCCGCGTTTCAGGCCGAGCAGGCTTTCGGTCTCGGGACTGGTGAAGACCTTGTCGGCGGAGACGTCCCAGTCCCAGACCAGATCGCCCGCGCCGGTCAATGCGAGCGCGCGGCGTTCGATATCGGATACGACGCCGGAGGCGCCGCCTCCGCCGGCGAAGGCATGCTGCATCACCGTGAACCCGATCAGCATCACGATCAGCACGAGGCCGCCGAGCAAAGCGGGGCCCACGATGTCGTTGACGACCTTGCCCTCGATCGCCATTCCCGCGGCGGCCACCCACACCACCAGCAGGAACCAGGTCGGGATCAGCAAGACGGCGCGATCGAAGCCGTGAACCGCGAGATAGACGATCAGCCCGAAGCCGAATACCGCGATCAGCGCCAGCGATATCCGGGCGATGCCGGAGGCGACCGCCGGATCGAACAGGGCAAGCGCCACCAGCGAGCCGAGAAAGAAAAGCCAGCCGAGAGTGATGTGCGAATAGCGCACGTGCCAGCGACTGAGATTGAGATAGGCGAACAGGAATACGAGCAGCGTCGCCGCGAGAATCGCCTCGCCCGAGGCGCGCCAGATTCGTTCAGCGCCGGCCGGCATGTCCAGCACCTTGCCCCAGAAGCCGAAATCGACCCCGATGTAGACCAGCACCGCCCAGGCAAGCGCCGCGGCGGCAGGAAACATAATGCTTCCCTTGACCACGAACAGGATGGTCAGCACCAGCGCCAGCAGCCCGGAGATGCCGATGACGATGCCCTGATACAAGGTGAAGGAATTGACCTTGTCCTTGTAGGCGTCGGGCTCCCAGAGATAAAGCTGCGGCAGCCTGTCGGTGCGCAGTTCCATGACGAAAGTGATGACGGCGCCGGGATCGAGCGTGATCTGGAAGACGTCGGCGGTGGCGCTCTCCTGCCGCTCCGGGCGATCGCCGGTCGATGGCGTGATGGTGGCGATGCGCGATTGCCCGAGATCCGGCCAGAGCAGTCCCGACGACACCAGGCGGTAATGCGGCGCGACGATCAGGCGGTCGAGTTGATCGTCGGTGTTGTTGGCGAGCGCGAATACCACCCAGTTCTGGCCGCCTTCCCGCGCGCGCACCTCGACGCGGCGAACGATGCCGTCGGTGCCGGGCGCGGTCGAGACCTGAATGCGGTCGGAATCGCTGTGCTGATGATCGAGGATGGCGGTGAGGTCGATGGCGGGCGCGTCGCTGCGGACGCTGACGGCGTCGACTGCGCGCGCCGGCGATGCCGCGACGAAAATCATGAGGGCCAGCGTAAGCCACGCGAGCCGCCTGACCAGGTGCAATGTCGTTTCCTCGCGTTCAACATGCAGTCCCGCCGACCGCGCGAGATAGATGACATAATCGCGAAAGAAATTATAGGCTTCAGCAGGACGCGGGAATCTAAATCGTCAACACAATTTTGCCAACATGGGCGCCGGTTTCCATCCGCCGGTGCGCGTCCGCTGCCTGCTCAAGCGGGAAGCTGCTGTCGATCAGCGGCTTGATTCGTCCCCCCCGCATCAAGGGCAGCACCCTGGCTTCGATGGCGGCGACCATCGCGGCCTTGTCGGCCACCGAACGCGGCCGCAGCGTCGAGCCGGTATGATGCAGCCGTTTCATCATCAGCCTGGCGAAATTAACGGTTGCCTTCGCACCGCCGAGGAACGCGATCTGCACGATGCGGCCCTCGAGCGCGGCGGCGTCGTAATTCTTCTCGATGTAGTTGCCGCCGACCATATCGAGGATGAGATCGGCGCCGGCGCCGGCTGTCGCGGCCTTCACCTCCGCGACGAAATCCTGGAGCTTGTAGTTGATGGCGTGATCGGCCCCGAGCCCCAGACAGGCGTCTGCCTTCTCCTTTGATCCGACGGTGACGATCGTCCTGGCGCCGAACGCCTTGGCGAGCTGGATGGCCATGGTGCCGATGCCCGACGAGCCGCCGTGGATCAGCAACGTCTCGCCGGCCTTCAACGCGCCGCGCTCGAACACGTTGTGCCATACCGTGACCAGCGTTTCCGGCGTGGCGCCGGCTTCTATCATGGAGAAGCCAGTGGGGACCGGAATCGCGATCGATTCATGCGCGACGCAATATTGGGCGTAGCCGCCGCCCGAGACCAGCGACATCACGTTGTCGCCAAGCCGGTACTTGCCTGCTCCCTCGCCCAGAGACACCACTTCGCCCGCGACTTCCAGGCCGGGCAGATCGCTGGCGCCCGGCGGCGGCGGATAGCTGCCGGACCGCTGCAGGACATCCGGCCGGTTGACGCCGGCCGCCGCGACCTTGATCAGGATCTCGCGCGGGCCGGGCGAGGGGACCGGGCGGAACTGCGGCACCAGCACTTCCGGGCCGCCGGGCCTGCTGATGCCGATGGCGGTCATTCGCGCGGGCGGCTTTTCCATGGTGGTCACCGGGCAAGCTTGGAAAGGAGGTCGGACCCTGATTATAACGTACCGGCGCGCGTGAGTCGGCCGCGAACTGGAAAAGAAAACTCGCGGGGTTGAGGGCTCTTGAGCCGCAGCGGGACAGGCGCATGACCATTGACGGCGACGAACCCAGGAAAAAACTTACCCATGAGATCGGACAGGATCTCTCGCTGCTTTCGGTGAATGAGCTCAACGAGCGAATCGCGCTGCTGACGGAGGAGATTCAGCGCCTGCGGACGGCCGAAGTGAAGAAGCGCGCCTCGAAGGATGCGGCTGACCGTTTTTTCAAGTCCTGAGATTTCAGGTCTTCAGATTCAGGTTTTCAGGTTGCAGGTCGTGACCGAGTTCCTTTGTTCCTTTCAAGGATCGGCAGGCGCGAAACCGTCCGCCCGGGCGTCGTACCCGCCCGGCCGTTGGCTGAAGCTCAATTGCGCAACGTGAAAGCAACTGGCCTGCGGGGAGGGAAAAGCCTTGCGGCGCCCAAATTGCAAACGAAAGCTGAAGAAATTCGTTCGTTTACGATTGATTAAGCTTTCCTGACTATGACTGGAATGTCCTTCATTGGACACCGAGTGGCTTCCTGTCCACTCTGTTTGACGCCTCCCTGTTATCAACTTCAGGCCGCCGGCAACGGCGGCTTTTTTTTGCCTCGCGTCGTCCTGTTTCGCCCTTGATATTAACCCTTATTAACCGTTGCCGTTACTTGGCGCTGGACTCCCGCTTCCCGGGCGGGCAATGATTTGTTCATCATAAGCTGGCGCTAAAAAGACCAGCGGAAAGGCTCAAACGCGTATCGCAAAAGGTGAAAACCGTCCGTTGCTAGAATGCGCACAAGTTGTTGATTGAAAGTATTTTCTTGCAGCTAAATGGATCCACCTGGCGGATAATGCGCTGGTTGCGTGAGGCATGAACCTATGTTCGATCCATCGGCAGGCGGCTCCGGTCTGGTGCAGTTCAGCGAACGTCTTGCGGGCTCTTCCGTGTTCACGGCCCTGTTCCGGGAAGGCATGGATCTGGTCGAGGAGACCGCGGCCTATCTCGATGGCGACGGGCGCACCGAGGCGAAGACACTCGAACGTGCCGTCAGCCTGACTTACGCCACCGAAAGCATGAGACTGACCACGCGGCTGATGCAGCTTGCGTCGTGGCTTCTGCTGCATCGCGCCGTCAAGGAAGGCGAGATGACGCTGGCGCAGGCTAATCGCGAAAGGACCAGGGTGAAGCTGACCGCGGCGGATCCTGGTCCGCACGATATGATCGCGAAACTGCCGTGGCAGCTGCAGGACTTGATCGAGCGATCGCTGAATTTGCAGGCGCGGGTCCGGCGCCTCGATACCACCATTCACGCGCCGCCCGTGGAGCGCGGAACGGCCGGTAATCCGCTGGTGTCGCAGCTCAACCTTCTCCGGGAAGCCTTTGAGCGTCGCGGACCGGCGGAGCGGGTCCGCGGTCCCCGAGGCTGATGTCGCGGGAACTGATGATGCAGGAGCTGATGGTAAGGCTCATGCAAAAACGCTCCCGCGCAGCAGGAGCGTTCGACAAGCGGAAGCGTTCAACCAGAAGCAGGGGTGGCCTCAGCCCTTCTTGAGGAAGCCCGAAAACTTCTTCTGGAAGCGGGAGACCCGGCCGCCGCGATCGAGGATCTGCTGGGAACCGCCGGTCCAGGCCGGATGCGACTTGGAATCGATGTCGAGATTCATGGTGTCGCCGTCCTTGCCCCAGGTGGAACGGGTAAGATACTCCGTGCCATCGGTCATGACGACCTTAATTGTATGATAATCCGGATGAATTTCGGCTTTCATGATATGTCCTTGCAAGGCGAAGGGTTTTGGGCGAATTCGGACCGCTCTATATCGTACCAAGGTTTGACCGACAAGCGCGCCTGCGCATTTGCCAGCGCGCACAGGGGGGCATATGACGTGCCTTATTCAGCAATAGCGTGGTCAGGTGATGAGTTCGGTAGAAGTGCGTGAGAATACGTCGAAGGCGCCGGCCATTGCGCTGCCGCTCGATAACTCCCCGAAGGCCGGAACCGGAGCGTCGGAGCCTGCCGCGCCGGATCAGCCCGCGCCGTCCGCCAAGGATGCCCGCCGCCTCCGGCTGCGCCCGCTGCTGGCGCTCACGCCGTATATCCTCCGCTATCGCGGCCGGGCGCTGCTCGCGCTTGTCGCGCTGATCGTCGCCGCCCTGACGACGCTGGTCGTGCCGCTCGCGGTGCGCCGGATCATCGACTTTGGCTTCACGGCCGAAGGCGTCGCGATGATCAACAGCTACTTTACGATGATGATCGGCGTCGTGGCCGTCCTCGCCGGCGCCAGCGCCGCGCGTTATTTTCTGGTGAACACCACCGGAGAACGCATCGTCGCCGACCTTCGGCGTGACGTGTTCGCTCACCTGATGTCGCTGTCGCCGGTGTTTTTCGACACCGCCCGCAGCGGTGAGCTGATCTCGCGGCTGACCGCCGACACCACCCAGATCAAGTCCGCGGTCGGCTCCTCGATATCGGTTGCGCTACGTAATGTGGTGTTGTTCGTCGGCGCGGCTTCGATGATGGTCATCACCAGTCCGCGCCTGTCCGGACTGGTGCTGGCGGCGATTCCGTTGATCATCGTGCCGCTGGTCGCGTTTGGACGCTGGGTCCGCCGCCTGTCAAGGAGCGCGCAGGACAATCTCGCGGACGCCACCGCCTATGCATCCGAACTGGTCGGCGGGATCAGGACGGTTCAGGCTTACACCAACGAACGGCTTGCCGACGCGCGTTTCGGCGGCGAAGTCGAACATGCCTATCTGGCGGCGCGCAATTCGGCGCGCGCCCGCGCCGTGCTGACCGCGATTATCATCTTCATCGTTTTCACCAGCGTGGTCCTGATTCTCTGGATTGGGTCTCGCGACGTCCTTGAGGGCGACATGACGCCGGGCCGGCTCGGCCAGTTCGTGCTGTATGCCGCGTTCGCCGCGACCGGTCTCGGCCAGCTCAGCGAGGTCTGGGGCGAGGTCGCCGCCGCCTCCGGTGCGGCCGAGCGCCTGTTCGAGCTTCTTCGCGTCAAGCCGGTGATCGCGGCGCCGCCAACGCCGCGCGCGCTATCGGAGCCGGCGCGCGGCGATGTCACGCTGGACAATGTCAGCTTTGCCTACCCCTCGCGCCCGGAAGTCACGGTGCTGGACGGCGTCTCGCTGGCGGTGAAGGCGGGCGAGAAGGTCGCCATCGTCGGCCCGTCCGGCGCGGGAAAAAGCACGCTGTTTCACCTGCTGCTGCGGTTCTACGATCCTGTCTCGGGCACCATCTCCTTCGACGGCGTGCCCTTGCGCACCGCCGATCCGCGGGAGGTTCGCGCGCGTATCGCGCTGGTGCCGCAGGAATCGGTGGTCTTCGCCGCGTCCGCCCGCGAGAATATCCGTTTCGGCAGGCCGGATGCGTCCGACGCCGAGGTCGAGCGCGCCGCTGAACTGGCCCATGCCACCGAATTCATCCGCCGCTTGCCCGGCGGCTTCGAGGCGCTGCTCGGCGAGCGCGGCGTGACACTGTCCGGCGGACAGCGCCAGCGCATCGCCATCGCCCGCGCGATCCTGCGTGACGCGCCTCTGTTGCTGCTGGATGAGGCAACGTCGTCGCTTGACGCGGAATCCGAGACCCTGGTGCAGACCGCGCTGGAAGAACTGATGCGCCATCGCACGACGCTGGTGATCGCGCATCGTCTCGCAACAGTCCTCTCCTGCGACCGCATCATGGTCATGGATCGGGGACGGATCGTGGAGCAGGGGACGCACGCCTCGCTGGTGGCGGCGAATGGACTGTATGCCCGCCTGGCGCGGCTGCAGTTCGAGGGGGCATGAAGTCTTAGAGCATAATCGCTTTGTTTGAATCAGAAGCGAAGCTCTAGATTTTTTGTTTTGACGCGTTTTCTTTACGCGAACCGGTATCCATCCTTAGGGCTCAAGCCCGAGGATATGCTTCGCTCGAAAACGCTATAGTTCCCTCACGGTTTCCATTCCATGCGCTTGACCGGCCGCCCCGATGTCGGATTCACATCCTCGCCTGCGTGCGCGAATCCGTTGCGCGCGTAGAAGCGCATGGCGCGGCCGTTGTCGGCGTTGACCAGCAGTGTGATTCCCGACGGCGACAGCCGCTTCGCCTCAAGCATCAGCGCGTTTGCGATGTCGCCGCCCCAATGCGCGGGGGCAACCACGAGCTGGTCGAGATAGCCTGCCGCATCGATGGTGATGAAACCCGCCAGTTCGCCGGATTGCTCGGCGACGATGATGTCGGCGTTGGGGACGAGTTCATTGCGCCAGCGTTCGCGCCACCACGGCACGCGCGCCGCGAAATCGATCGCGGGATAGGCTTGTTGCCACGTCGCCCGCCACAGGGCGATCGCGGCGTCCTCGTCGGAGGCACGGTAGGGGCGGAGCTGAAACGAGGCCGTCATTCAAACATGGCCGTCATGCCCGGGTTATTCCGGGCATCCACGTCCTGAGAGTCGGATTCAAGGAAGTCGTTGGATGGCGGGGCCGCCAGCGCGAAGACACGCTTCGCGCTTTTGCCCGGCCATGACGGGACATACGGTCTCGACATATCCATCACATCACCGCTCCGTCAGCTTCAGCTCGATGCGGCGGTTGCGCTTGTAGGCCTCTTCCGTTGCATCGGGATCAAGCGGCTGGAATTCACCGAAACCCGCGGCGACCAGACGTTGCGGCGGCACGCCGAGCGACGCCAGATACTGCACCACCGAAATCGCGCGCGCCGCCGACAGGTCCCAGTTCGACTTGAACACCGGGCTGTTGATCGGCCTTATGTCGGTATGGCCGTCCACGCGTAGCACCCAGGCGATCTCGCTGGGGATCTGCTTGTCGAGATCGGTCAGCGCGCCGGCCAGCTTGTCGAGCTCGGCTTTTCCTTCTGGCAGCAGCGTCGCCTGCGCGGTATCGAAGAAGACCTCCGACTGGAAAACGAAGCGATCGCCGACGATTCTGATATCCGGCCGGTTGCCGAGAATGGCGCGCAGGCGCCCGAAGAATTCCGAACGGTAGCGGGACAGCTCCTGCACCCGTTTCGCCAGCGCGACGTTCAACCGCTGGCCGAGATCGGCGATGCGGTTCTGCGAATCCTTGTTCTTTTTCTCGGAGACGTCGAGCGCGTTCTCCAGCGCCGCCAGTTGCCGGCGCAGCGCGCTGATCTGCTGGGTCAGTACCTCGACCTGCGCCAGCGCGCGCGATGAAATCTGCTTCTCGGAATCCAGCGCCTTGTTCAACTGGCTGTTGCGGCCCGCGGCATCGTTCCCCGCGCCGGCAAGGCCGTCATAAAGTCCCTTGATCCGATCGCGCTCGGCCTCCGCCGAGACGAGACCCGCACGCAACTGGCTGACCTCGTCGCCAAGGCTGACCTTGCCGAGCTTTTCCAGCGACAGCAGATCGGTCAGTTGAGCGATCCGGGCGTTGAGTTGTTCCAGCGCCTTGTCCTTGCCCGTGACTTCCTGCGACAGGAAGAACTGCGTCACCAGAAACACAGTCAGCAGGAACACGATCGCGAGCACCAGCGTCGAGAGAGCATCGACGAAGCCTGGCCAGTAGTTGAATCCGCTCTCGTTCCGGCGCCCGCGTGCTAGGGCCATGATGTTTCTCTTAAGATCAGGGCTCTCCCTCTGCCGTGGGAGCCGGCCGCGAAGCGGCGGTCGAGGTAAACGGGATGGTCAGGTGGTCGTCATCCGGCTGCTGGGCAAGGTGCTGAAGCAGCTTTTTGATCTCGCGGTTCTGCTCGCCCTGTTCGTCCGCCCATTCGCGAATCAATTGCTGTTCGGTCCGCATATGACTGACGAGCCCCTGAATGGCTTCCGCGAGGCTGGCCATCGCGGAGGTGGTTTCATGGCCGGATCCCGTCTTCTCGACGGTTGTGCGAAGCTGCTCGATCGCAGACTTTATCTCGGCCGCCGGATCGGGCCGGGTCTTGCCGCTGTATTCGCGAACGGTGGTGGCGAGCCAGTCCTCGAGGTCGGTATAGAAACGGTTCTGCGCCTGGCTGGATTGCAGATCGAGAAAGCCAAGGATCAGCGATCCGGCGAGGCCGAACAGCGATGACGAAAACGAAATTCCCATGCCGCCGAGCGGCGCGGCGAGGCCTTCCTTCAGCGTCTCGAACAGGGATCCGGTGTCGCCGCCGACCTGCAAACCGTCGATCACCTTGCCGACGGAGCCGACGGTTTCGATCAAGCCCCAGAACGTGCCGAGCAGACCCAGGAACACCAGCAAGCCCGTCATGTAGCGCGAGATGTCGCGGGCTTCATCGAGCCGGGTGGCGATGGAATCGAGCAGATGCCGCATGGTCTGCTGGGAGATCGACACGCGACCGGTGCGTTCGCCGCCGAGGATAGCGGCCATCGGAGCCAGCAATCGCGGTCTTCGGTCTGGTACCCGGCCCGCATTGGCGATGCGGAAATTGTTGACCCACGCGATTTCCGGATAAAGCCGGATCACCTGCCGGAACGCGAAAACGATGCCGATCGCCAGGACGCCAATGATCAACGCGTTGAGGCTGGGGTTGGCGAAGAACGCGGCAACGATCTGCTTGTAGAGAACAACCTGCACCAGCGCGCACAGCACGATGAACACGACCATGCGCACCAGAAATATCCGGGGCGGCGCCAGTTTCGTCAGTTCGATCTCCGGTGCGGAGCGGGGAGCGGTGCCTTGCGCCATGAGCCAGCGTGCTTAACCATCAAGGAGAGAGGCAGGAAGGTTCAGACAAGCCGCATTATGGCACGGCGTTGGCGGCAAAAAATAGCTCATCTCGCGATTTTGCCAATCGTCGCTGCCCCTGCGGCGCCGGCTTTCAGTCGTGGCGTGTGTTCTGCATCAAGAAGGGTCGCGGTTTGCGCTCGTGCCATCGCGGTATAACAACAGGGCGACAGGGCAGCGCGCGGGGAGTATTCCGCGCGTTACGTTCTCTTGATGGAACCCGGTTCACGATTGTTTGAGAACCGGATAAATCATTGCGACATCAAAGCCATATTGTTCTGTGACATTGCGTCGCCGCCAATTAGTGTTGCGTCGCCTTCCTCCAGCCCTCATTAAAACTTGGTTGGGGATTCGATAGTATCGACGTTGTGCGTCACGTAGCGAATCCGCGCGTCGCGTAGCAACACACCCACAGAGCTTGCAGTTCCCATGCCGAGATTCAACTTACGACTGGCGTTTCTGGCTATCGTGATAGCCGGATTGTCGCCGCTTCTTGGCGGCTGTGATGAGCCGACAACGGCGGACGCATCCGCTGTAGCGGTCGTTCCCGAGGTCAGCGTGATCACGGTGGTTCCGAAACCGCACGCGATCGTTCGCGAACTGCCGGGACGCATATCGCCGTTGCGCGTTGCGGAGGTGCGCCCGCGGGTTTCCGGCATCATCACCAAGCGGCTGTTCCAGCAAGGCAGCGAAGTCAAGGCAGGCGACCCGCTGTATCAGATCGATCCGGAGCCGTTCGCGGTTGAAGTGCAGGCCGCGGAAGCGGCGCTTGCGAAGGCCGATGCCGTACTTGAGCAGGCCTCGCACCATGCGAGACGTATCGAGAAACTGACCGCGCGGCATGCCACGTCCGAGGCCGAGAACGAGAAGGCGATCGCCAACATGCGTCAGGCGGCGGCTGATGTCGCCGCCCGCAAGGCGGATCTGGCGCGGGCGCGGCTCCATCTTGATTACACTACCATTCGCGCGCCGATCGACGGCGTGGTCGGCGCCGCTCAGGTGACCGAGGGCGCGCTCGTCGTGCAGAATGATGCGGCAAGCCTTGCGACGGTGCAGCAACTCAATACGATTTATGCCGACTTCACCCAGTCGGTGACGGAGCTTAACAACCTTCGCCATGCGTTTGAGTCTGGCGATCTGGAGCGCATCGCGCCGGGCGCCGCCAAGGTCCGCCTCCTGCTCAATGATGAAAAGCTCTACCCGCTGCACGGAAAGTTCCTGTTTTCCGAGGCGAAGGTCGATTCCTCGACCGGACAGGTGACGCTGCGCGGCGAATTTGCCAATCCGAAGCGCGAGTTGCTGCCGGGAATGTACATTCGCGTGCTGTTGGAGCAGGGCGTCGACAGCGATGCGATCGCCGTTCCACAGCAGGCGGTGCAACGCGACTCCAGCGGCGGCAGCGAAGTCTTTGTCGTTCGGGACGACGATCGCGCTATCGTGCGTCCGATCCGGACCGACGCGGTCCAGCACGGCTATTCGATGGTCAGCGATGGGCTGAATGCGGGCGACCGCGTGGTGGTCGAGGGCTTCCAGAAGTTCACGGCGGGCGACAAGGTTCGCGTCGTGACGTGGGAAGCCGATGCTTCGCCGAAGACGGGAGTGGTGTCGGGCGAAACAGCGTCCGCCCGGCAGTAACGCAGCATGCCGGCTTTCTTCATCGATCGACCTATCTTTGCGTGGGTCGTCGCGCTGTTCATCTGTCTGGTCGGCGCGATCTCGATACCCTTCCTGGGCGTTGCGCAGTATCCCATCATCGCGCCGCCTTCGATCTCGATCGCGACGGCATACCCCGGCGCTTCGCCGCAGAATCTTTATAACAGCGTCACGCGCCTGATCGAGGAACAGCTCAACGGCGCGTCGGGCATCCTCAATTTCGAATCCACCAGTGATTCTCTGGGACAGGTCGAAATCACCGCGTTCTTCGTTCCCGGCACCTCCACCGATCTCGCTTCGGTGGACGTGCAGAATCGCATCAAGCGCATCGAGGCCCGCCTGCCCGCGGCTGTGCTGAAGGAAGGCATCCTGGTCGAGGAAGCCTCCAGCGCGGTGTTGCAGATCATCACGTTGCGTTCGACGGACGACAGTCTCGACGAGGTCGGCCTCGGCGACTTCATGACGCGAAACATCATCGGAGAGATCCGGCGTCTTCCCGGCGTCGGCCGGGCCACGCTGTTCTCCACCGAACGCTCGTTGCGCGTCTGGCTCGATCCGGAAAAGCTCGTCGGCTACGGCATGACGTCGGAGGACGTCACCAAGGCGATCGCGGCGCAGAACGCGCAGGTGGCTTCGGGCAGCATCGGTGGACCGCCGAGCCGGGCCGGGCAGAAAACCGCGGCGCTGGTGCTGGTGAAGGGACAACTCAGCACACCCGAGGAATTCGGCTCCATCCTGCTGCGCGCCAACCGCGACGGTTCCACGGTGCGCCTGCGCGACGTGGCGCGGGTCGAGGTCGGCGGCATGGACTACCGGTTCACCACGCGCCTCAACGGCAAGTCGACCGCGGGTCTTTCAGTGCTGCTCGCGCCGGGCGCCAATGCGCTTGCCACCGCGAGCGCGGTGGAAGCCAAGATGGAGGAGCTCTCGAAGTTCTTCCCGGCGAACATCACCTACGATATCCCCTACAACATCACGCCCGTGGTGAAGGCCTCGATCGAAAAGGTCGTGCATACGCTGATCGAGGCGGTGGTGCTGGTGTTCCTGGTGATGTTTCTGTTCCTGCAGAACATCCGATACACCATTATTCCGACCATCGTGGTGCCTGTCGCGCTGCTCGGCACCTGTGCGGTGCTGCTGATCGCAGGCTATTCCATCAACATGCTGACGATGTTCGGCATGGTGCTGGCGATCGGCATTCTGGTCGACGACGCCATTGTCGTGGTGGAGAACGTCGAACGCATCATGTCGGAGGAAGGGCTGCCGCCACGGGAGGCGGCGCGCAAGGCGATGTCGCAGATCACCAGCGCCATCGTCGGCATCACGCTGGTGCTGATGGCGGTGTTCGTGCCGATGGCGTTTTTTCCGGGCTCTGTCGGCATCATCTACAGACAGTTCTCCGTCACGGTGGTTGCCGCGATCGCCTTCTCCGCCCTGATGGCGCTGTCGCTGACGCCGGCTTTGTGCGCCACGCTGCTGAAGCCGGTCAAGGCCGGACATGCTCACGCCCGAAAGGGCCTGTTCGGCTGGTTCAATCGCGCGCTGGAGAGCGTGCGCGGCCGCTACGTCTCGACGGTCGGCTGGTCGCTGAGGCGAACCGGACGCCTGATGCTGATATACGCCGCTCTGGTCGGCGTTCTGGTCTGGGCCTTCGTTCGATTACCCGCCGGCTTTCTGCCGGTGGACGATCAGGGCTTCATCACGACCGACGTGCAGACGCCGGCCGATTCGTCCCACGGGCGGACCGGAGCGGCGGTGGAGGCGGTCGAGAGATACCTGGCCGAACGGCCGGGAGTTAAGAACGTCACTTTCCTCACCGGTTTCGCCTATTCCGGGCAGGGCATGAACACGGCCCAAGCGTTCATCACCCTGAAGGACTGGTCGGAGCGGCCTGAGAAGGACTCCGCCGCGAATATTGTGACCGACGCCAATCGCGAACTGGCGTCGCTGCGCGATGCCAAGATCACCGCGCTGCAGCCGCCGCCGATCGACAACCTCGGCAATTCGTCGGGGTTCAGCTTCCGTCTGCAGGACCGCGGTCAGAAAGGCTATCCGGCATTGTTGCAGGCGACCAATCAGTTGATCGCCGAGGCCAATGCCAGTCCGATCCTGCAGAATGTCTATGTCGAGGGCCTGCCGTCGGCGGGGCAGATCAATCTCGTGATCGACCGCGAGAAGGCCAGCGCCCTCGGAGTCACCTTTGAGGACATCAATGACACCATGTCGACCAATCTCGGATCGACCTATGTCAACGACTTCCCCAACCGGGGGCGAATGCAGCGCGTGATCGTGCAGTCGGATCGCGACGGCCGCACCACGGCGCAGGACATCCTCAACTACAACGTCAAGAACAGCAGCGGGGGGCTGGTTCCGTTCTCGTCCTTCTCCTCCATTGAATGGTCGAAGGGGCCGACGCAGGTCGTCGGCTTCAACTACTATCCGTCGATGCGCATCTCCGGAGAGGCGCGGGCGGGCTTCACCTCGGGCGATGCGATCGCCGAGATGGAGCGGCTGGCCGGCCGCCTGCCGCGCGGTTTCGGCTATGAATGGACCGGTCAGTCGTTGCAGGAAAAGCTGTCGGGATCGCAGGCTCCGTTCCTGCTCGCGCTCTCGGCGCTGGTGGTGTTTCTCTGCCTGGCGGCGCTTTATGAAAGCTGGACCATTCCGCTCGCGGTGTTGCTGACGGTGCCGCTCGGGATTTTCGGCGCGGTGCTGGCGGCGACGACGCGCGGGCTCGCCAATGACGTCTATTTCACCGTGGGGCTCGTGACCATCATTGGCCTGGCGGCCAAGGACGCCATCCTCATCGTCGAGTTCGCCAAGGATCTGCGCGCGCAGGGCAAGTCGCTCATCGACGCCACGCTGGAGGCTTGCGCGCTGCGCTTCCGGCCGATTCTGATGACCGGCTTTGCCTTCGCCTCCGGCGTTCTGCCGATGGTTATCGCCAGCGGTGCGGGCGGAGCGAGCCAGCAGGCGCTCGGCACCAGCGTGATGGGCGGCATGATCGCGGTGGTGGTGCTGGCGCTTCTGATGGTGCCGGTGTTTTTCGTCGTCGTGATGCGCGTGCTCGGACGCGACAAGAGCGGACTGGAGCCGGCGGGCAAGCCGAAGATCCACGGGCCGCCGGCGCCGATGCATCCGGCGGAATAACGAGGCCGCGCGTTGTTTAGAGCGGCC
>NZ_BJNF01000054.1 GCF_006539545.1 Nitrobacter winogradskyi | reverse complement strand
GCTCTGGAAATTATTGTCTGGTCGTATTTTTCTTGCGGTGAACAGGTCATCCGCTTCGCCGGAAAGTGCTCTATCCCAGCGGCTTGATGATCCTCACGAGTTCGGCGTGGACGAATTCGTTGCCGCAGATCACATGGCCGGTCGTGAGCGGATCGTCGTCGCCCTGGATGCCGCTGACGATACCGCCTGCCTCGCGCACGATGATCTGCCCGCCCGCGATATCCCACGGTTGCAGGTTGCGTTCCCAGTAGCCGTCGACGCGGCCCGCCGCGACGAAAGCGAGATCGAGCGAGGCCGCGCCGAAGCGCCGCAGGCCCGCCACCTTCGGCTGGAGGGCGGCCATCTCCCGTCGCGACAATTCGTGGTCGCCGCGTCCGATATGCGGCAGGCCGCAGGCGATCACGCAGTCGTTCATCTGGCGGCGTCCCGACACGCGCAGCCGCTGATCGTTGAGGAATGCTCCCTTGCCGCGCTCCGCGGTGTAGAGTTCGTCATTGGCGGGATTGTAAACGAGGCCGGCGATCAGCACGCCGTCACGCTGCAGGCCGATCGAGATCGCGAAATGCGGAATGCCGTGCAGGAAGTTGGTGGTGCCGTCGAGCGGATCGACGATCCAGGTGTGGCTCTTGTCCGTGCCCTCGCGGCTGCCGCCTTCCTCACCGAAAAAGCCGTAACCGGGACGCGCCTTGTTGAGTTCATCATACAGGATGTCCTCCGCGCGCTTGTCCGCAAGGCTCACGAAGTTCGCAGGTCCCTTCAGTGACACCTGAAGATTCTCGATCTCGCCGAGATCGCGTTTCAGGCTACGGCCGGCGCGGCGCGCAGCCTTGACCATGACGTTCATAAGAGCGGATTGCAGCATGATGGGGCTCGGATGGATGATGAGGTCTGGGTGCCCTGCGCGGAAGCCCCCGTCAAGCGGTTCATTTGATTCCGAGCCATTTGCGGGCGGCGCTCTCCGCATTGGCGCGTTCTTCGGGCGTCGCCTGCGCCATCGCCGCGTCAAGCTGCAGATCGCCCTTGCCGCCGGTTTTCGCAACGATGTGCCATTTCAGGCCTTCGACCTTGTCCACCGCGACGCCCATGCCTGCGACAAGGGCGTGGGCGAGACGATTTTGGGCGATCGCACTGTTGCGCCTGGCGGCTTTGCGCAGCAGCGATACCGCGGCCGCCTCGTTCTTCTGGGTGCCGTTGCCGTTGAACAGCGCGATCGCATATTCGACTTCGGCGTCGACGTTGCCGGCGAGCGAGGCCGCCTGTAACAGCCGCACCGACTTGTAGAGATTCTTTTCGACGCCGGTGCCTTCCTTGTAGAAAGTGGCCAGCGCATACTGCGCTTCCGGACTGCCGGCGTCGGCTGCGAATCGCAGCAGTTCGGCGGCGCGTTTGAAATCCTGCGGCAGCGTCTGCCCGTCCATGTGGAGAAGCGCCAGATTATAGGCGGCCTTGGGCTGGCCGAGCTTGGCCGACGCGGCCAGCCATTTCACCGCGCCCGCCCTGTCGGGCGGTCCGCCGCGTCCGCTGATGCGAAGCATGGCGAGCGCGAACATGGCTTCTCGATCGCCCAGATCGGCCGCACGTTGATGCCATTCGATCGCCTTGCCGTAGTCGCGTTTGACGCCGAGCCCATTGGCATAGAGCTCGCCGAGCATGGTCATGGCGGCGGGGTTCTTGTCCTCCTGTGCCCGTTTCAAGGCGAGATCAAACGCCGTCTTGTAACGGCCGCGCTGATAGGCGCCGTAAACCGCATCGGCATTCGGATCGTCGGCGGCCTGCGCGTTCGCCTTGTTATCCGGCTCTGGCCTGGCGGGCGGCGTTGGCGGCGGCGGCTTGATGGCCTTGGTCCTGACGCTCTTGCCGGCGGACGGCGGATCGGCCGGCGGCGACGGTTGGAGCTGCGCCGCCGCGCTCTCCCCAAGCATGAGAAGGCCGGCGACGATGGCGACCGGACGCAGCAAACTCATCCGGCGCCCCTGACGCCATATGGAGGGTCCGGGCGCCCCGCGACGCCTTGCGATCCGTAACCTTGTGCGATTGCGGTTGCGATATCCGTGAGTGCCGCCGCCGCGCCGCGCGGGTCGTTCCAGACGATGTCGCCGATCAGCACGAAATCCGCGCCCGATGCCGCGAAAAGCCGAGCTTCATCGGAATTCGTCGCGTGGGCGACACACGGTGGCTCGAACAGGTCGGCCCACCATGCCAGCCGCTCGGCGATCGCTTCCGCGGACGGACGGTCGCCGGTCTTATCCGGCTCGCCGAACAGCACGTAATCGGCACCGGCCTCGCCCGCGATCATGGAATCATGGCGTGTCGACAGGCCGCCGACGCCTGCGATACGGTCGGGCTTCAGCGCGGGCAGCGTCTCCTGCAATGCCTCGATGCCGGTGAGATGCGCGCCGTCGGCGCCTGCCCTTGCGATCAGATCGGCGTGACCATCGAGCAAAAGCGCGGCGCCGCTGTTCTGGATCGAGGGCGCCAGCGCCTTGATGCGCGATATCATCGTGCGCGGATCGGACGGCGAGAGCCGAACCAGCACCGCGGCGACATCCGCCGTCGCGAGGAGCGCGGGAAGCTGTGCCGCGGCGTGCGAGGGGTCGTCGATGACCGGCGTCGCGAGATAAAGCCGGGGGGCTGGTCGTGATGGTGCGGCTTTCGGCGGCATATCAAGCCTGAACCTCTTGAGCGTTTTCATATGGTGAGAAACGCATCATTGAGCACTGTGAAACTTCCCGGCAAGCGGGAGAGGTGAAAAACTCAATCGTTATAATTCAATGCAAACCCGGCGCGTCTTGGGTCGCTCGCAATGGCGGCAAAATCAGGTTGGATTCAGAAGCTCACGTAGCTTTCTCTTCAAGGGCGGCGCTCCAAGCTCCCCTGGTTGCGAGCGAATTCATCCGCGCGCGGTGGATGAGAGCCCGTTGCCCGGCGACGACGTTCTCGGGCTTGCCGGACCACGCTTTCTGCGGCGCCGCCTGCAGCGCGCGGCCGTAGGAGAAAGTGAGCTTCCACGGCAGGTTGCCCATCCGATTCATGGCGTCGAGATGAGCGGTGGCCTCCTCGTCGGACTGACCGCCCGACAGGAAGGCGATGCCGGGGACGGCGGCGGGCACGCAGGCCTTCAACATGCGCACCGTCCTTTCCGCGACTTCTTCCACGGATGCCTTCTTCCCGCTCTTCTTGCCCGCGATCGCCATGTTGGGCTTCAAGATCATGCCTTCCAGCGCGACACGCTGCTTCCGCAACTCCTGAAAGGTCACGTTGAGGACGCGCGTCGTGACCTCAAGGCAGCGATCGATGTCGTGGTCGCCGTCCATCAGCACTTCCGGCTCGACGATCGGCACGATCTGGGCCGCCTGACATAGCGCGGCGTAGCGCCCCAGCGCATGGGCGTTGACGCCGATCGCCGTCATGCTCGGGATACGGCCCGCCGCGTTGATGTCGATCACCGCGCGCCACTTCGCGAAACGTGCGCCCTGGGCATGGTATTTGTTCAGGCGCTCGGCGAGACGGTCCAGCCCGACGGTCACGAGTTCGCCGGGGCAGGCGGGCAGGGGTTGCGTGCCCTCATCGACCTTGATGCCGGGAATCGCGCCGGCCTGCTCGATCAGCCTGATCAGCGGCGTGCCGTCCCTGGCGCTCTGCCAGATGGTTTCGTCGTAGAGAATTACGCCGGAGATGTATTGCGTCATGGCGCCGGTCGCCCGGAACATCATCTCGCGATAGTCGCGGCGGCTTTCCTCGGTCGATGTCACGCCGATGGCATTGAAGCGTTTGGTGATGGTGGGCGACGATTCGTCGGCGGCGAGAATGCCCTTGCTCGGCGCGACCATCGCCTGCGCCACTTTGTTGAGGTCATCGAGATTCATGAGCGGCTACCTCCTGCATGCTCTCTTCCGACGTCCGCTAAGGATGCCGGGTTTCGAGGATCATGCAGGCATGAGAGTTGCGGCTTTCCGGCACCGCAACTCATTTTGCCGCGAGGAGCAGCGTCATTTTGCCCTCAGCACCTCGACACCGGGCAGCGGCTTGCCTTCCATCCACTCCAGGAAAGCGCCGCCGGCTGTCGAGACATAGGTGAAATCGCCGGCTACGCCCGCCTGGTTCAGCGCCGCGACCGTATCGCCGCCACCGGCGACCGACACCAGCTTGCCACCCTTGGTGCGTTCCGCCGCGTGTTTTGCCGCGGCGACGGTGCCGCGATCGAAAGGCGTCAGTTCGAACGCGCCGAGCGGGCCGTTCCAGACCAGCGTGGCTGCGTCGTCGATGGCCGAACGAACGCGCTCCACAGACTGCGGTCCGACATCGAGAATCATGCCGTCCGCCGGGATCGCGTCGAGCCCGTAGGCGTGGGAAGGCGTGTTGGCGGCGAAATGGAACGCCACGGTCGCATCCACCGGAAGGATGATGGCGCAGTTGGCGGCTTCGGCCTTTTCCATGATGCGCAGCGCGGTCGCCGCGAGATCCTTCTCCGCCAGCGATTTGCCGATGCTGACGCCCTGCGCGTGCAGGAAGGTGTTGGCCATGCCCCCGCCGATCACCAGCGCATCGACCTTGCTGACGAGGTTTTCGAGAAGGTCGATCTTGGTCGAGACCTTTGCGCCGCCGATCACGGCGATGACGGGTTTGGTCGGCGCTTCGAGCGCCTTGTTGAGCGCCTCAAGCTCGGCCTGCATGGTGCGTCCGGCATAGCCCGGCAGCTTGTGCCCGAGACCTTCGGTGGAGGCGTGAGCGCGGTGCGCGGCTGAAAAGGCGTCGTTCACCCAGATGTCGCCGAGCCTGGCCAGTTCGGCGACGAAGGCCGTGTCGTTCTTTTCCTCCTCCGGGTGGAAGCGGGTGTTCTCCAGGCAAAGGATGTCGCCATCCTTCATCGCGGCGACCGCCTGTTGCGCGGGTTCGCCGACGCAGTCGTCGGCGAAGGCCACCGGCTTGCCGAGGACCTTGGCGAGTTCCGCAGCGACCGGTCTCAGCGAGTTCTTGGGGTCGGAACCCTTGGGCCGGCCGAAATGCGCGAGCAGGATCGCTTTGCCGCCCTTGTCCGAGATCTCGGTGATCGTCGGGGCCACCCGCTCCAGCCGCGTGGCGTCGGTGACGCGGCCCTGCTCCATGGGGACGTTGAGATCGACGCGCAGCAGGACGCGCTTTCCGCGAACGTCAACGTCATCGAGGGTGCGGAAGGAATTTGTCATGGTCTGGATGTCCCGAACACGGTGCCGCGTGAACGGTGCGCCGCAAACCGGGTCCGCCACGCAGGAAAGTTGCGGTATTGAGTGGCGCCGGTTTCGCACCGCGACGCTTGCGCCGCGATGCGCCCGGATACCGTGGTGTCAGATCAGCTTCGCCATGGCGACGGCGGTGTCCGTCATGCGGTTGGAGAAGCCCCATTCGTTGTCGTACCACGACAACACACGCACCAGCGTGCCGTTCTGCACCTTGGTCTGGTCGATGTGGAGCGTCGAGGAGTGCGAATCGTGGTTGAAATCGCTCGAGACATTGGGCTGGTCGGTGGTGCCGAGGATGCCCTTCAGTTCCTGTGATGAAGCCCGCTTCATCGCCTCGTTGATTTCGTTCGCGGAGGTCTCTCTCTTGGCGATCACCTTGAGGTCGACCACCGAGACGTTCGGCGTCGGCACGCGGATCGCAACACCGTCAAGCTTGCCCTTCAGCTCCGGCAACACCAGGCCGATCGCCCTCGCGGCGCCGGTCGAGGTCGGAACCATCGAAAGACCCGCGGCGCGGCCGCGATAGAGGTCCTTGTGCATGGTGTCGAGGGTCGGCTGGTCGCCGGTGTAGGCGTGGATCGTGGTCATGAAGCCGGTTTCGATGCCGATCAGGTCGTTGAGCACCTTCGCCACCGGCGCGAGACAGTTGGTGGTGCAGGATCCGTTCGAGACGACCAGATGATCCTTCGTCAGCTTGTCGTGGTTGACGCCATAGACCACCGTCAGATCCGCGCCTTCGGCCGGAGCCGACACCAGCACGCGCTTGGCGCCGGCGGTGAGATGCGCGGAAGCTTTTTCCTTCGCGGTGAAAAGGCCGGTGCACTCCATCGCGATGTCGATGCCGAGTTCCTTCCAGGGCAGCTTTGAGGGATCGCGTTCAGCGATCACCTTGATCTTGTTCTTGCCGATCACGATGCTGTCGCCCTCGACCTTCACCTCGAAGGGGAAGCGGCCATGCACCGAGTCAAAGCGCAAGAGATGCGCGTTGGTTTCCACCGGGCCAAGATCATTGATCGCGACGATCTCGATCTCGTCGCGGCCGGACTCGTAAACGGCGCGCAAAACATTGCGGCCGATGCGGCCAAACCCGTTGATTGCGACCCGGACTGCCATGTGTTCATTCTCCTTCAAATGGATGGCGCTCCCTGCGCGCAACCATAGTTTGCCGCGCGCAGCATCGACGCCTTTTCGCCCGGTTCTGCCAGGCCGCGACCGTTGGTAATATCTAGCGGCCCGAGTTTTGGCATTCCGATGCTCGTATTTCCGAGAGCATCTTTTCCGAATGTCGAAATCGCAGGGACCGCCAGCGAATGTAGGTTGTCAGTGGAATTTGGATTTGCCATTCGCATCCAGGGCCACGATTGGCCGAGCAGCGAACGTCAAATCCATTCCACCGTTTTTAGCTAGCGCCTTTTTGATTTTGAGGCAATCTCAACCTCAGCCAAGGCGTTTTTCCACTGCGCTGACCACGGCTTCGGCGGTGATGCCGAAATGCTTGTAGAGGTCCTTGGCGGGAGCGCTGTGGCCGAAACTGTTCATGCCGACGAAAAGGCCGTCCGCCCCGATGACGGCGTCCCATCCGAAGCGCACGGCCGCTTCCACGGCGATCTTGACGGGAGCCTTGCCGATAATGGCCTGCCGGCGATCCTCGGGCTGTTCGAGCAACAGTTCCAGCGAGGGCACCGAAACCACGCGCGCGGCGATGCCGCGCTGGGAGAGCTGCTGCTGCGCGGCAACGGCGATCTCGACTTCGGATCCCGACGCGAAGATCGACACCTTCGCCTCTCCGTTGGCTGCGACCAGTTCATAGGCGCCCTGCGCGCAGCGATTGTCGGCGTCCGCGGTCTTGCGCACAGGGGTGAGATTCTGGCGCGACAGGGCCAGAACCGTCGGTCCCTTCGGTCGCTCAAGGGCGAGCTGCCAGCATTCGGCGGTCTCGACCGCATCGGCGGGGCGGAACACTCGCATGTTCGGCATCGCGCGCAGGCTTGCCAGATGCTCCACCGGCTGATGGGTGGGGCCGTCCTCGCCGAGCCCGATCGAGTCGTGGGTCATGATGTAGATGGTGGGAATATACGCCAGCGCCGAAACGCGCATCGCCGGGCGGGCATAGTCGGCGAAGCACATGAAGGTGCCGCCGGCGGGCGCATATCCGCCATGCAGAGCGATACCGTTCATGGCGGCGGCCATGCCGAGTTCGCGGATACCGTAGTGGATGTAGCGGCCACCATACTGGCCGGGCTCAACTTCTTTCAGACCCTTGGTGCGGGTGTTGTTCGAAGGGGTGAGATCGGCGGAACCGAGCAGCAGTTCCGGCACCGCCGGCACCAGCGCCTCGAGCGTCATTTCGCTGGCTTTGCGGGTGGCGACCGTCGGCGGTTCAGCGACCAGCTTGTCCTTGAGCTTGCGGATCGCCTCATTGAGGTTTTGAGATGGCTTGCGGTCGATGACGCGACGCTTGAATTCGTCCCGCTGAGCATCGGGCTGGGCTGCGAACCGCGCGCGCCACTCCTTGTTGTGCCGCTTGCCCTTGCGTCCGGCGCTCCGCCAGGCGTTGAGGACATCGTCGGGAACTTCAAAGGGACCATACTCCCAGTCCAGCGCCTTCTTCGTTCCCGCGAGTTCTTCCGCGCCAAGCGCTTCGCCGTGCGCCTTGGACGTGCCGGCCCTGGTGGGAGCGCCAAAACCGATGATGGTCTTGCAGGCGATCAGCGACGGCCTGTCGGATTTCTGCGCCCGGCGGATCGCGGCGGCGATCGCCTTCTGATCATGGCCGTCGATCCGCCTTGCGTCCCAGCCGCACGCCTTGAAACGCGCCACCTGATCGACGTCGTCGGACAGTGAGATCGGGCCGTCAATGGTGATGCCGTTGTCATCGTAAAGGAAAATCAGCTTGTTGAGCTTGAGGTGACCCGCCAGCGCGATCGCCTCATGGCTGATGCCCTCCATCAGGTCGCCGTCGGAGCACAGCACGTAAGTGTAGTGGTCGACCACCTCGCCGCCGAATTCGGCGGCCAGCAGCCGTTCCGCCAGCGCGAAGCCGACCGAGGTGGCGACACCCTGGCCGAGCGGGCCGGTGGTGGTTTCCGCGCCCTCGGTGATGAAGTTCTCCGGATGACCCGGCGTCTTGGAGTCGAGCTGCCGGAAATTCTTGAGCTGATCAAGCGTCATCTGCTTGTAGCCGGTCAGGTATAACAACGCATAAAGCAGCATTGAGCCGTGGCCGGCGGAAAGGATGAAGCGGTCCCGGTCCGGCCAGTGCGGATCGGCGGCGTCGTATTTCAGGAACTTGGTGAACAGCACCGTGGCGATGTCGGCCGTGCCCATGGGCAGGCCGGGATGGCCCGATTTTGCTTTTTCTACACCATCCATCGCGAGCGCGCGGATTGCATTTGCCATACGGGAGGAGTCGACGGTCGGCATGGGAGATATCCGGTCCTGATAGGGAGGAGGGCTAAGTAAACGGTTCACATTGGAATTCGATGCAGTCCAGTAGAAAGGACTGGCGTGCCGGGGGCATAGCACCTGCGTCGGCGGAGTCCAAGTGCCGGGGGGGACGCTGACGGGGAGAATGTTTGTGGTGCATAGTTTTGCACCGGCGTTGCGCTGGCCTCGTCCGCCACGTAAATTTTGGTTCCTAAGGGCTTGCCGAGCCGCCGCTTTGTAGCCTGTCCGGCAGCCGGCCCAAAGGCGTGCAGGACGAACATGAACGACCGACCGGCCAATCGTTCCGCCAGTGCTGAACCGCCCAATGGTGGCGGGGGAACCGATATCGACGCCGCAACCCGGCGGCTGACGGCCGCGCTCGATGCGCTGGAACGGGCCGTGGAGCGGCGGCGTGACGCGGACCGCGACGAGGACGAACTGGCGAGCCGCATTCAGGCTCTGGGCGCGGATCGCTCCCGCCTGGCGGATGAACTCGACGGATCGCTGGTGCGCACGCGCAAGCTGGAGCGGACCAATCGTGAGATCGCTGAAAAGCTGGACGCGGCGATCGGCACCATCAAGTCCGTGCTCGAGGCGGCGGGAGAGAAGCCATGAGCCACGTCAACGTGACCATCAATAGCCGCCAGTACCGGATGGCCTGCGAGGATGGCCAGGAAGACCGGCTGCTGAAACTCGCGGGTGATCTGGAAAGCCGCATTGGCCAGTTGCGCGGCAAGTTCGGAGAGATCGGAGATCAGCGGCTGGAGGTCATGGCGGCGCTGGTGACATCCGACGAACTGATGGATGCGCAGCAGCGCATCCGCGCGCTGGAGGAAGAGCTCAAGGCCTTGCGCGATGTGCGCACTGCGGCCGCCGAGCGCGCCCGCGCGACGCAGACAGCGGTTGTCGCCGCGCTGAACATGGCGGCGCACCGGATCGAGAAGACCACGCAGGTGTTGAACCGCACCGTCGGCGGCGGCATCGCCATCGGGTGATCAACTCTAAAGGAGAAGAGAACCCTTCGGACAGGCGATGGCTTTTCGCTCCCTTCTCTGGAGGGTTGAGTCAAAAGAGGCCAACATCATCCACTGGCGCTTCGCATCCATCGGGCCTACATTGAATTCGCGAGGCTGCGCCGCGCGTCAGGAGCCACAATCCCCGGGGCCTTATCGATCCTTAAGGGAACTGTCCCTGGCCGGGTCCGTGGATCCGGTCATATGGTGCCCACCTACTTTCGTAGGGAACTCCGGGATCGAGCGCTTCAACGGCGGTCGCGGCTTCGCGCATTTCCTTCCCTATTCACATGCCCTCGAAAGCTGCCACTCCTGTCGGCCCGTGCCGGAGATCTGCTTTCGCGAATGATGGCCGGGGCCTGAGCCGCGCCGGTTTTTCCGGTGGCTTCGGTGATCTTAATTCTCGCGCGCTCGTCGGGCGAGCCGATCTTCTTTGTTCGAAAAACGTTATAAACGTTCTGTATGCCGATTTCCCCTGATGCTCCGCCCAAGGACGAGTTGCGCGCTGCCGCACTGGCTCGCCGCGACGCCCTCAGCGCGGAGGAGCGCGTCCGCGCGGCGCTTGCGATGCCGGCGATCGCGGCGCGGCGGATGCCTCCGCTCGATATAACGTCATCGACAGTCGTCGCCGGCTATGCGCCGATCCGCAGCGAGATCGATCCCGTGCCGCTGATGCGCAGCCTTGCCGGGAAGGGCGCGGCGCTTGCGATGCCGGCGATCGCGGCGCGTGACACCGCGCTGGTGTTTCGCGCGTGGATGCCGGGCGATGCGCTGGTGCGCGGGGCCTTGGGGACTTGCGAGCCGCCCGCCAGTGCTGTCGAGGTCGTCCCGGACATCGTGCTGGTGCCGCTGGCGGCGTTTGACCGCATCGGCCATCGCATCGGTTACGGCGCCGGCTATTACGATCGCACGCTTGAGGCGCTGCGGCGACGAAGGACCGTCACCGCGATCGGCCTTGCCTTTGCGGTGCAGGAGGTGCCGCGGGTGCCGGCAATGTCCCACGACGTCCGGCTCGATTATGTGCTAACCGAAACCGGCGTGTTCAGGTTCGGGAGCAAATAGGACGTGCGAATCTTTTTCATCGGCGATGTTGTCGGCAGGACCGGGCGCACCGCGATCAACGACTATCTTCCGGAACTCGTCACCGCATGGAAGCTCGATCTCGTGGTCGTCAACGGCGAGAACGCCGCGGGCGGCTTCGGCATCACCGAGGCGATCTATCAGGAATTGCTCGACGCCGGCGCCGATGCGATCACGCTCGGCAATCACGCCTGGAATCAGAAGGAGGCGCTGGTGTTCATCGAACGCGCGCCCCGGCTCGTTCGTCCGCTGAATTTCCCGCCGGGCACGCCGGGACGCGGCGCGGCGATGATCGACGCCAAGGACGGCCGCCGCGCGCTCGTCATCAACGCCATGGCGCGCATCTTCATGGAGCCTCTCAACGACCCCTTCCATGCCATCGAACATGAACTCGACGCCTGCCGGCTCCGCGAGGCGGCGGACGCGATCATCGTTGATTTCCACGGCGAAGCCACCAGCGAAAAGCAAAGCATGGGTTTCTTCTGCGACGGCCGCGTCAGTCTCGTGGTGGGGACTCATACCCATGTGCCGACGGCGGATCACCGGATCCTGTCCGGCGGCACCGCCTATATGAGCGATGCCGGCATGACCGGGGATTATGACTCCGTGATTGGAATGCAGAAGGAGGAGCCGCTGCGCCGCTTCACCACGGGCATTCCGAGCAGCCGCTTCGAGCCGGCCGCGGGCGCTGCGACACTGAGCGGTGTCGCGGTCGAGACAGACGACGCGACAGGCCTCGCCCTCAAGATCGCTCCGGTGCGCATAGGCGGACGGCTTGAACGGGCGGAGCCTTCGTTCTGGACGTGATCGCGCTTTTGGAACGCGTAGAACTTGATCTCCGAGCGCGCGATCCTGCCGGGCGCTACCGGGCCTGGTCTTTAATTTCGTTCGATCCCGTCTTATAACGCCGCGCCGCTTATGCCCTTTGCCGAGCCGCCCGGTGCGCCGCCGCCGGGCCGGCGGAATTTTGAGAGAGACCTGCCGATGGCCGGACATTCCCAGTTCAAGAACATCATGCACCGCAAGGGCCGGCAGGATGCTCAAAAATCCAAGCTGTTCAGCAAGCTTGCGCGCGAGATCACCGTTGCCGCCAAGCTCGGGACGCCGGATCCGGCGATGAACCCGCGGCTCCGCGCGGCGGTGATCGCGGCGCGGGCGGAAAACATGCCCAAGGACAATATCGAGCGCGCGATCAAGAAGGCCAGCGGCAACGATGCCGAAAGCTACGACGAGTTGCGCTACGAGGGCTATGGTCCGGGCGGCGTGGCGGTCATCATGGAAGTGCTGACCGACAATCGTAACCGCGCCGCCTCCGACATCCGCTCGTACTTCACCAAATCCGGCGGCAACCTCGGGGAAACCGGCTCGGTATCTTTCATGTTCGACCGGCTCGGCGTCATTGAATATGACGCGGACAAGGCTTCAGCCGACGACATGCTGGAAGCCGCCATCGAGGCCGGCGCCGACGATGTGGTGTCCGGCGAGGGCGGTCACGAAATCTATGCCGCGCAGGATACCTTTCGCGACGTCGCCAGGGCGCTCGAAAGCACGTTCGGCGAGGCGCGCAAGGTGGCTTTGATCTGGAGGCCGCAGAATACGATCGCCGTCGACGACAGCACCGGCGAGAAGCTGCTCAAGCTCATCGATCTTCTCAACGAACATGACGACGTCCAGAACGTCTACGCCAATTTCGAGGTCTCCGACGCGCTGATCGCGAAGCTGGGCGGGTAGGCTTAACCATCGCGAACGGCCGATATCATCAGGTTCGGCGCAAGGCGGGCATGGTGGCAACCTGAACAGCCATTCTTGGTTCTTTCCACGCCTTTTTTCTTGACGTGGTTCGGCTGAAGGATCATGTCAGCGAAGCGGGATGTTGCGGCCCTGGTCGCACGCCCATCACGGGAACATCATACAAATGCCAAGCGACAGTCCAGGTACCTTGCAAGGTACCTCGCCACATACTTCGCCGACAGCGGCGCCGGTCTGAAAGCTTGATGAAGCTCGCCAGGCCTGCCGTTGCCGGCAGACCACGAAGGTGAGCTATGACGGATACCCACACCGCCACAACGGACGGCGATCTCGATGTGTTCGCGCTGGCCTCGCGCTTGAGCGGCGGCCATGTCGCCGATAACGTCGAGATTCTCAACCAGCTCGAACCGCAGGACGCCGCGGCGGTTCTGGTGCTCCTGCCGGTCGATATTTCGATCGAGATTCTCGACAAGCCGGAGCTGAATTTCGGCCCCGAGATCGTTGTGGCGCTGCCGCGGCAGACGGCGACCATCCTGCTGGCGGGCATGTCCGCCGACATGGCCGCGGACATCGTTCAGCAACTCGATGAGCCGGCCCGCACCGAGTTGATGCAGGCTCTCGACGAGCCGACGCGCACGACCATCGAGGGTCTGCTCGCCTATCCGGAAAACACCGCTGGCGCGATGATGACCACCGAATTCGTCACCGTGCCCGCGACCTGGACGGCGGAGCGCACGTTGCAGCACATCCGCCAGGTCGAGCGGACCCGCGAGACCGTCTACGCCATCTATGTGCTGGACGCCTTCACCCGCCGCCTGGTCGGCGCGGTGTCGCTGCGGCGGCTGATCTCCGGCGAGCCTTCGGCCCGGATCGCCGAGCTTGCGCGCTCCCCGATCACCACCTCCCCGCTGACGGATCGCGAAGAGGTGGCCCGGCTGATCTCGCGCCACGACATGCTGGCGGTGCCTGTCGTGGACAAGGCGGGTCATGTCCTCGGCATCGTCACGGTCGACGACATCATCGACGCCATCATCGAGGAGAACACCGAGGACGCCCAGAAATTCGGCGGCATGGCCGCGACCGACCAGCCCTATCTGCAGATCGGGCTGCCGGGCATGATCCGCAAGCGCGGCGGCTGGCTCTGCGTGCTGTTTCTCGGCGAGCTGTTGACCGCGAGCGCCATGCAGCACTTCGAGGGCGAACTGGAGAAGGCCATCGTGCTGACGCTGTTCATCCCGCTGATCATGAGTTCCGGCGGTAACTCCGGCTCGCAGGCGACCTCGCTCCTGATCCGCGCGCTGGCGTTGCGCGAGGTCAAGCTCGGCGACTGGTGGCGCGTGGCGCTGCTCGAACTGCCGACGGGGCTGATCCTCGGCGCCATGCTGGGCGCGATCGGGCTGGTCCGCGTGGTGGCCTGGCAGAAGTTCGGCATCTATGATTACGGCGAGCACTGGATGCTGATCGGGCTGACCGTCGCGGCTGCGCTGATCGGCGTCGTGGTGTTCGGCTCGGTGGCGGGATCGATGCTCCCGTTCATGCTGCAAAGAGCCGGCTTCGACCCCGCGAGCGCGTCGGCGCCGCTGGTGGCCACGCTGGTCGACGTCACAGGGCTGATGATCTACTTCAGCGTCGCGCTGCTGATCCTGAGCGGGACATTACTGTAGTCAGTCCGGTATCCGTCCTCGGGCGCAAGCCCGAGGACATGCTTCGCTCGAAAACGCTCCTGCTCATTGTTCCGCGATGCCCCGCGCGATTTCTTCCGCGGCCCTGGTGCTCACGCCGCCGATCGTCGGTTTGTCCTTGCCGCATGCGAACGATGGCGCCGCGTCGGCAAGCGCATGCGCAGCCTCATTGGCGTTCGGGTTCGCTCCCGCATCGACGGCGCCCATGACGCAGGCGGTATCCGGCGCGATCCGGATCACGGCCAGTATCTGGTCACCGGCAACCGGCAGATCCTGTTTCTGGAACTTCATCCTGACGATCGCGGCGTAAGGCTCGAACGTCTTGTCATTGCCTGATCCGCGCCAGTTGATGGTCAGTCCGGCGGACCATGCCTCCACCGCCCAGATGATCTTTTGCGGTTGACCTCCCTTGGGCCAGCGAAAGCCGATCCGCAGCCGGGTCCCGAGGGCGTTGACCAGCACCTGCGCGCCGCCGACGCCCGGACATGTCTTGAGCTGATCCTCCGCGTCCTCAGGCTCGTTGCCGATCGGAGCGAAGGTGCAGTCCTTGTTGGCGATGGACGTGAAGCGGTTTTGCGTCGCGTTTGCCCAACTGGCCGAAGCCGCGATTCCGGCGATCGTCGTTATGACGAAAATGGCAACTGTGATCCGCATGGCGCTGGAGATCTCCCTTCCGTCCGGGTCTCGGCGCGGATGCGCCGCTACCTCGATGATTGTCCCAGCCACCCTGTTTCCTGGATCACGATGGTTCTGGATCGAATCGATCCAAAACCATGAAGGTGATCGATTCCAATATTTTGAGACGCGGGATGCGGGCGGAAAACCGCACCGCGCTTTTCCTCATCCCGCTCTAGCGGATCGCTGTTCAGCCGAACAGGAGATCGATCGGATCAACGGAAGGCAGCTACGGCTTTGTCGTTACCGGAACCGGCAAGGTTCGACAAACCACGGCGCTTCGTCTGGAAACGCTATAACATGCGGCATGATCTCCTCACCGATTCGCATTCTGGGCATCGATCCGGGTCTCCGCCGCACCGGCTGGGGCGTGCTCGACATTGACGGCAATCGCCTGATGTTCGTGGGGTGCGGTTCGGTCGAGACGCGCGAGCACATGGCGCTGGCGAGCCGGCTGCTGGCGATCCATGCCGGACTCGGCGCGGTGCTCGACCGATTCCGTCCCAGCGAGGCCGCGATCGAGCAGACCTTCGTCAACAAGGACGGCGTGGCCACGCTGAAGCTCGGGCAGGCGCGCGGCGTCGCCATGCTGGCGCCGGCGATGTTCGGCATCGCGGTGGCGGAGTATGCGCCCAATCAGGTGAAGAAGACCGTGGTCGGCGCGGGCCATGCCGACAAGACCCAGATCCAGGCGATGCTGAAAATCCTGCTGCCGAAAGCCGATCCGGCAAGCGCCGACGCGGCCGACGCGCTCGCCATCGCCATCACCCACGCGCATCACCGGAAGAGCGCGGCGCTCGCGGCGCGGATGAAGGCGGCGGGATGAGCGGGAGAGGCGAGAAAGCCATTTCATGATCGGCAAGCTCAAGGGCATCATCGACTCCTATGGCGAGGATTACGTGATCCTCGACGTCGGCGGCGTCGGCTATCAGGTGCATTGCGCGTCGCGCACGCTGCAGGCGCTGCCGCCGCCGGGCGAGGCGGCGGTGCTATCGATCGAGACCTATGTGCGTGAGGACCAGATCAAGCTGTTCGGCTTTCGCACCGACCATGAGCGTGAATGGTTCCGCCTGCTGCAGACGGTGCAGGGCGTCGGGGCGCGGGTGGCGCTGGCGGTGCTCGGCACCTTGTCCCCGGCTGATCTCGCGAGCGCCATTGCGCTCCGCGACAAGGCTGCGGTGGCGCGCACTCCGGGCGTCGGCCCGAAAGTGGCCGAGCGCATCGTCACCGAACTGAAGGACAAAGCGCCGTCCTTCGCCAACGTCGATCCGGCGGTGGTCCATCTCGCGGGCGCCATCGATGATCAGCGCGCGCCGCGCCCGATGAGGGATGCGATTTCGGCGCTGGTCAATCTCGGCTACGGTCAGCCGCAGGCGACCGCGGCGATCGCGGCGGCCGCGCGCGGCGCGGGCGAAAACGCGGAGACCGCGCAACTGATCCGGCTCGGCTTGAAGGAACTGTCGAAGTGAGTGAGGCGTCCCGCATCGTCACGCCCGAGCGCCACGCTGACGATGTGGGCGACACCGCGCTGCGGCCGCAGAAGCTGTCCGAGTTCATCGGTCAACGCCAGGCGCGCGCCAACCTGCAGATATTCATCGACGCGGCTCGAAAACGAGAAGAGGCGCTCGATCATGTGCTGTTCGTCGGTCCCCCCGGTCTGGGGAAGACCACGCTGGCGCAGATCGTCGCGCGCGAACTCGGCGTCGGCTTTCGCGCGACATCCGGTCCGGTGATCGCCAAGGCCGGCGATCTCGCGGCGCTGCTGACCAACCTCGAAGAGCGTGACGTTCTGTTCATCGACGAGATCCATCGCCTGTCGCCGGCGGTGGAGGAAGTGCTGTATCCGGCGATGGAGGATTTCCAGCTCGACCTCATCATCGGCGAGGGTCCGGCGGCGCGTTCGGTGAAGATCGAACTTGCAAAATTCACGCTGGTGGGCGCGACGACGCGCGCCGGCCTTCTCACCAATCCGCTGCGAGACCGTTTCGGGATTCCGGTGCGGCTGAACTTCTATACCGAGGATGAGCTGGAGAAGATCGTCAGCCGCGGCGCGCGTGTTCTCAATGTCGGCATGACGCCGGACGGCGCCAACGAGATCGCCCGCCGCGCGCGGGGTACGCCGCGCATCGCGGGGCGGCTGTTGCGGCGGGTGCGCGACTTTGCCGAGGCCGCCGATGCGGCGGCGATCGACCGCGCGGTGGCCGATCACGCGCTCGGCGCGCTCGAAGTCGACGCGGCGGGGCTCGACGCCATGGATCGCCGCTACCTCATCACCATTGCGCTGAGTTACGGCGGCGGGCCGGTGGGCGTGGAAACCATGGCGGCGGCGTTGTCGGAGCCGCGCGACGCCATCGAAGACATCATCGAGCCGTATCTGATTCAGTGCGGCTACCTGCAGCGCACGCCGCGCGGACGGTTGCTCACCTCGCACGCCTTCCGTCATCTCGGCCTTGCCGAGCCCTCGCGCGATGCGGCGCAGTTCGGATTGTTCGGGCAGGACGAAGATCGATGAATGCGTCGCCGCAGACCGGCCATCTCGACGGTTTGATCCGCGACGGCAGGCATCATATGCAGATCCGCGTCTATTACGAGGACACGGATTTTTCGGGGCTTGTCTATCACGCCAACTATCTGCGCTTCATGGAGCGCGGGCGCAGCAACTATCTGCGGCTGCTCGGCGCCGACCAGCGCGCGCTGTTCGCGGAGGCCGAAAGCGAAGCGCCGGGCTTCGCTTTCGTGGTGCGTTCGATGCAACTCGATTTCCTTAAGCCCGCTCACATGGACGACATCCTCGGCATCGTCACGCGGCCGCTGGAGGTCCGCGGAGCCTCGATCACGCTGCATCAGGAGGTGAAGCGCGGTGACACGTTGTTGCTGGACGCGAGGGTGAGGGTGGCGTTCATATCCGACGGGCGGGCGAAGCCGATACCGAAGCCGCTGCGCATCGCGATGAAGGCGGATCAGGTCTGATCTGCGGTTATCACCTGAAGAACCGTGGTCTCGGATTCAATCGCGCCTTCATGGGGTTCGCCGACGGTTTTGCGGCTTCGCGGCGCCGGATTCCAACTGGCTGCTTGCACCGGAGCGGGACGAAACGAGTAGCGTTTTCCCCGTGCTCATGTAAAAACCATTCACATGAGTTGGCGCAAGGATCACCGCCGCCCGGAGCGGGGCTACCATCACGGCAATCTGAAGGAAGCCCTGCTGCAGGCGGCCCTCGGCCTCATCGCCGAGAAAGGCGCGGCGGGTTTCACCTTCGCCGATGCGGCGCGTTCGGCGGGCGTCAGTCCGGCGGCGCCGTACCGGCACTTTCGCGACCGTGATGAACTGCTGGCCAGCATCGCGCAACGTGGTTTCGAGCAGTTCGAAGCGGTGCTGACCAGGGCCTGGGATGACGGCCGCCCGGATACCGTCAGTGCGTTCGAGCGTGTCGGCCGCGCCTATCTCGCTTTCGCGCGCGATGAGCCAGCCTACTACTCGGCGATGTTCGAATCCGGGCTGCCGACCGATGTCAATCCGATGCTGTCGGCCGCCAGTGAGCGTGCCTTCAGCGTCATTCGCGCCGCGGCGGAACGACTGGCCGCGCTGACACCGCCGGGCGTCGCGCGACCGCCGGCCTTGATGATGGCGTTGCACATCTGGTCGATGTCGCACGGCATCGCTTCCCTGTTTGGCCGCGGCGACGCGGCGCGCCGCAAGATGCCGATGTCCGCCGAGGATCTGCTCGAAGCCGGCGTGCTGATTTATTTGCGCGGGCTCGGCTTCCCAACCGACCGCAGGTCGCCCGAGGATCCAAACGCTCCGACCGGGCGGCCGCGGGGGCCCTGGGATCAAAAGTCCGCGACCTGATCGGCCGATTCAGCAGTGCGCCATCCGGGACCGGATTCATCCCGCGCCGCCGGCGAGCGGCCAACAGCTTCTGATGGATGGGTTTTCTCCGCGTGCCTGAGGTGAGGCGCTCTCGAATGTGATGAGGCATCACATTCGGGAACCGCGGCGCCGGTAAACATTCGATATTTTCTGGGCAAAGTCGCGCTTGACAAAAACCTCAAGTCGCCTACCTATGTAAATGTTATTTACATTCACGCGGCATGACGCCGTTCATGGAGAAGGCCCATGGCCCACACCGCTGACTACGATCGCTGGAATGGTCCCAACACCGCGCGGGGCCAAGGCCAGTACCCGTCTTCCCGCTTCACGGATGCGCCCTGGCATCCCTTCCGCATTGTTCTGATCGTGCTCGGCTTCATGGTGTGGTGGCCGATTGGTGTCGCGATTCTCCTCTACACACTATGGAGCAGAAAAATGGGCTGCTGGAACGCCGATCGAATGCAATACAAGATGGACCGGATGCGCCATAATATGGAACGCTGCGGTTTTGGCTTCCGCGGTTTCAATGCGCCATCCAGCGGTAACCGCGCCTTCGACGAATATCGCATGGAGACGCTGCGTCGGCTTGAAGACGAGCAGAAGGAGTTCAAGAATTTTCTCGAACGCCTTCGTCACGCCAAGGACAAGGAAGAGTTCGATGCGTTCATGGCGCAGCATCGCACCCAGCCGACGCCGCCGAACGACACGCAGCAAGAAAGGCCGCAAGGCCAGTAGTTCCTCTAGGGCAGGGCTGTAAACTGTCCGGCTCCCGCCATCGATAAGAAAGCCCGCCTGTCCCACAGGCGGGCTTTCTTCATCTGGGTCTGCTGGGTATGGCTCGCGGTGAGCAAGGATTGAAACCCAGAGCAATTTCAAAGCCGCGGTTCTTCTTTGGTAACCTGGTCTTAACTATGATTAGCGTTTGGTTACAGCGCTTAGGATGCGCTGTTAGCCCTCGTTTTGACACGTTGGCAGGGGATGCAAGCTGCGGCTTTGGACGGGCCCCCCAAGTGACTCAACCGGCTTTCGCGTGGCGCTGGCACGCCGCGTGCGCTTCGTGGCCGCGAAACCGGCGGCGGAGATCACGCCCCGCGTCGATCGAGGATACCTTGCGTTGAGAGGAAACTGCTCATGAATCCGGCCGACGTGGCGCAGTCAGCCTTGCCCCTGGCCTCAGCCGACGTGTCGCTGATCACGCTTTTTTTCCATGCTCACTGGATCGTGAAAGCGGTCATGCTCGGCTTGCTGGCCTGCTCGGTGTGGGTGTGGGCCATCGCGATCGACAAGACGTTTCTTTATGCCCGTACCAAGCGCGCGATGGACCGTTTCGAGCAGGCGTTCTGGTCGGGGGAATCGATCGAGGACCTGTACCGGGCGTTATCGGCCAAACCGACGCAGTCGATGGCGGCGTGTTTCGTCGCGGCGATGCGCGAGTGGAAGCGGTCTTTCGAAAGTCAGGCGCGTTCGATCGCCGGGCTTCAGATGCGGATCGAGAAAGTGATGAACGTTTCCATCGCGCGGGAGGTCGAGCGGCTGGAGCGGCGGTTGCTGGTGCTGGCGACAGTGGGCTCGGCCGGTCCTTTCGTGGGCCTGTTCGGCACTGTGTGGGGCATCATGTCGAGCTTCCAGTCGATTGCCGCGTCGAAGAACACCTCGCTCGCGGTGGTGGCGCCGGGCATTGCCGAAGCGCTGTTCGCAACGGCGATCGGCCTTATCGCCGCCATTCCCGCGACTATTTTCTACAATAAGTTCACGGCGGAAGTGAATCGTCAGGCCCAGCGCCTGGAGGGTTTCGCCGACGAGTTTTCCGCGATCCTCTCGCGTCAGATCGACGAGCGGGCGTGAGGTCGGACGGCATGGAAGCGGGCGGTCCATCATGGCTATGAATTCGGCAGCTCCTTCCTCCGGCGGGGGCGGAAGGCGGGGACGGCGGCGGTCACAGCCGATGGCCGAGATCAACGTCACGCCGATGGTCGACGTCATGCTGGTGCTGTTGATCATCTTCATGGTGTCCGCGCCGCTGTTGACGGTCGGCGTGCCGCTCGATCTGCCGCAGACCCAGGCCAAGAGCCTGGAGCAGGACAAGACACCGTTGCAGTTGTCGGTCGATGCCCAGGGACGGATTTTCATCAACGACACCGAAGTGACGATGGAGGAACTGGTTCCGAAACTGACGGCGATCACCGATGCGCGCGGCGGTCTCGATGAGCGCATCTTCATGCGTGCCGACAAGAAGGCTGACTACGGCACGGTGGCGCGGGTGATGGGCCGGCTTTCGGGCGCCGGCTTCAAGCGTCTGGCGCTGGTCACCGAAGTGGAGCAGGGATCGTAAGGTTGAGGGTCAAGGTCGACAAGACACTGGCGGCGTCGGTTGCCCTGCACGTCCTCGTGATCGGGTGGGGGCTGGTGTCGTTTTCGTCGAAGGCTTTCGAATCGATACCCGAGGAATCTCTGCCGGTCGACATCATCTCCGCCGATCAGCTTGCCCACGTCACGGCCGGCATGAAAACCGGCAAGAAGGAAAATCCGAAGCCCCTGGTCGAGAAGGTGGCCGAGGCAACGCCGCCGCCGGAGGACACTGTCGGCAAGATTGACGAAAAGAAGCCGCCGGTCGTGACCGATGTCGCGCCCAAAGAACAACCGAAACCTGATGACAAGGCCGCTGCCGAGGCCGCAGCGGCGGCGAAGGCCGAGGCGGCAGCCAAAGCGGCAGAGGCAAAGGCCAAGGCGGATGCGAAAGCCCAAGCAGAGGCCGCAGCCAAGGCAGAGGCCGCGAAGGCCCAGGCGGAAGCCGTAGCTGAAGCGAAGGCTCAGGCTGAGGCAAAGGCGAAAGCCGAGGCAAAGGCAAAAGCAAAAGCGGAGGCCAAGGCGAAAGCGGACGCCAAGGCCAAAGCCGAGGCCAAGGCTGAGGCAAAGGCCAAAGCTGAGGCAAAGGCTGAAGCCGATGCGAAAGCCCAGGCGGAGGCGAAGAGGGCCGAGCGTGTGTTCGACCAATCAAAGATAGCGGCGCTGCTCGACAAGCGCGATCCCAGCCGTCATGCTGTCACCGGCGACACGCTGAATGCGAACGCCGCGCTGGGATTGGCCCACGGCAAGGCCGCGGACAATTCCGCGACCTGGGGTTCGATGTTCAAGTCCCAGGTCGAGCGTTGCTGGAAGAAGCCCTATGGCGGGCTTGAAGCCCAGATGACCGAGGCGATCTTCAGCATCAAGCTGAAGCGCGACGGCACGCTGGAGGCCACGCCGACGGCCATCAGCAACCCGACAACGCCATACTTCCGCGTCTATCAGGAGAGCGCGTTACGCGCGATCATTCAATGCCAGCCATACAAGCTGCCCGCGGCTTATTTCGATGAATGGAAATTTTTCGAACCCGTATTCACGGAACGAAAATTGTAAGCGCGCTGCGGCGAACGTGGCGGAAAAGAAAAAGTCTGACCGATGATCGAGAGAAATGGATTGCAGAGAATGCCGTTCCGCCTGAACCGCCGACACATGATTTCCGGGATGGCATCGGCCGCCGTGTTGCTGGGCAGCCGGCAGGCCGTCGGCCAGGCGCGGGTCCAGATCACCGAAGGCAACGTCGCGCCGCTTCCGATCGCCATTCCGAACTTCGTGGGAGGCACACCGTCGGATAACGAGGTCGGCGCCGGCGTCGCCAAGGTCATCACCAACAACCTCAAGCGCAGCGGATTGTTCGCGCCGATCGACCAGGCCGCGTATATCGAGAAGATCACCAACATCGATGTGCCGCCGCAGTTCGACAACTGGAAAACCATCAACGCGCAGGCGCTGGTGACCGGACGCATGACGCGTCAGGGAGACGGGCGGCTCAAGGCCGAGTTTCGCCTTTGGGATGTCGCCACCGGGCAGCAGCTCGCCGGCCAGCAGTATTTTACGTCGCCGGAGTACTGGCGGCGCATTGCGCACATCATCTCTGATCAGATTTACGAACGCCTCACCGGCGAGAAGGGCTATTTCGACAGCCGCGTGGTGTTCGTCGATGAGAGCGGGTCGTCGCAGCGCCGCGTCAAGCGCCTGGCCCTGATGGATCAGGACGGCGCCAACGTGCGCTATCTCACGCGCGGCGCGGACCTCGTGATCACGCCGCGTTTTTCTCCGTCGACCCAGGAAGTCACCTATATGGAGTTCGGGCAGGGCGATCCCCGGGTCTATCTCTTCAACATCGAAACCGGACAGCGCGAAATCGTCGGCAACTTCCCCGGCATGTCGTTCGCGCCGCGTTTCGCGCCGGATGGCCAACGCATCATCATGAGTTTGCAGCAGGGTGGAAACTCGAACCTGTTCGTGATGGACCTGCGCTCGAAGTCGACGACACGTCTGACCGACACGCCGGCGATCGACACTTCGCCCTCCTATTCACCGGACGGCGCTCGAATCTGTTTCGAGTCGGATCGCGGCGGCAAGCCGCAGATTTATGTGATGGGAGCGACCGGCGGCGGAGCGCAACGCATCTCGTTCGGAGAGGGCTCCTATTCGACGCCGGTCTGGTCGCCCCGGGGTGATTACATCGCCTTTACCAAACAGGGCGGCGGCCAGTTTTCCATCGGCATCATCAAGCCGGACGGTTCCGGCGAACGCATCCTGACGTCGGGATTTCACAACGAGGGTCCGACCTTCGCGCCCAACGGCCGCGTCCTGATGTTCTTCCGCGATCCCGGCGGTAACAGCGGACCATCGCTCCATACGATCGATGTCTCCGGCCGCAACGAATTGAAAGTTCCCACGCCCGGTTTCGCGTCCGATCCGGCATGGTCGCCGCTGCTCTCCTAGAGCATGATCCCGACCCGAAGGGTCGCGCCAGCGCAAAGTGGAAACCGGTTTTAGGAAAAGATCATGCTCAAACAAAAAGATGAGCGACTGGTCTGATTCAACGCGGTTGAATCGGATTCAACGCAGTTGAAACAGACTCTGGGCCGGGCCTTTCGCGGTGGCCATAGCGTTGTCGAGCGAAGCATGTCCTCGGGCTTGACCTGAGGATGGAATCCGGTTCGCGTGAAGAAAACGCGTCAGAACATAAAGGTAGAGTCTTTCGCCGCTTCCATGAAGCGGTGGCAGATCAAAGGCCGCGCGGGCACCTGCATCATTCGCTGTCCCCCGGTGGAAACATTTGTAAGCCGAGCAGGAACTAATCGTTCAGGCGCGGTCGCGTAACCGGCTGGTTCACGCGAAAAAATCCCACTTTCGATGATCGGTTCAACGTCTCGCTAACGATGTTCGCTCAGAAAGGCTTCATGAGCGGCCGGTAACACTGTGCGCGCCATAAAAGGATGCGCGCGCAGCCGATGCAATTGGTCGACCACCATCGCGATACCGATACGATGTCGCCGGCGATATATGCGGCGCTCGTGGGGTCGCTGTTCCAGAACCCGGCGCCGATGTTCGCTGGCGCGGCTTGCGCTGCGATTGCCGCGGTCATGACCGCATTGAAGACCGGCAACAATCTACTGTGGCCCTGCGCGTTGTTTCTGGTCCTGATCGGCCTGCTCCGCAGTTTCGACATGGTGAAATACAAGAATCGCCGTTCGGAATTGACCGTAAACGAAGCGGGGCGGTGGGAGGCTCGCTATCAGATCGGAGCGGTGCTCTACGCAACTGTCCTTGGCGCCTGGTGCGCCATCGCGCTTTTGATGACCGATGACGCCGTCGCGCACATGATCTGCATTTCGGTCACCACGGGATATGTGGCGGCCGGCGCCGGCTGGGCCTACGGGCTTCCATGGATTTTCCACCTGCAGATTCTGCTGACCTGCGGGCCGATGGCCGGGGCGATGGCGCTGCGAGGCGACCCTTATTACTTCGGGATGGCGCTTCTCACTGTGCTGTATTTCCTTGGCCTGGAGAGGATCACGACCAGATTGCAGCAGATTTTTCTCCGCGCCTTGATCGCACGCGAACGCGAAGCCGCGCTCGCCGGCCAGTTCGACACCGCGCTGAACAACATGCCCCATGGCCTGTGCATGTTCGGCGCAGACGGCCGGCTGGGCGTGATGAACTATCGTTTCAGCGAAATGATGCATCTCGCCGACGATTTTGTGCATCGCGGCGTCGGCGCGGCGGATGTGATTGCCGCATGCGTGACCGCCGGAACGATGTCACCCGAAAACGGGAGGGCGATTGTCTCGGAGACCGAGAATTCGCAGGCTGGCGCCATCGTGACCGCGGACGTGGATCTGGAACGCGGTCGGGCACTGTCGTGGACGTTCCAGCCGATGGCCGGCGGAGGCACGGTTATCCTCGTCGAGGACATCACGGAGCGACGCAAGGCGGAAGCCAAGATCAATCATCTCGCCCGCTTCGATTCCTTGACGGAACTGCCCAACAGGCTCAGCTTCCGTGACGAGATCGAACGTCTGCTGGCATCCCTGAACGGGGAGTCGCGGCTTTCCGCGCTGCTGTTCATCGATCTCGATCAGTTCAAGCAGATCAACGATACGCTCGGTCATCCCTGTGGCGACCGCCTGTTATGCATGGTCGCCGACCGGTTGAGGGGAATGCTGCGTCCGGAGGATTTCGTCGCCCGGTTTGGTGGCGACGAGTTTGTGGTGTTTCAGCAGAATATCCGGTCGCCGGAGGAGGCGTCCGCGCTCGCCCGCCGTATCGTCGAGCGGCTGGCGGAGCGGTACGAGGTCGATCGCCACCGTGTCGAGATCGGGGCGAGCATTGGTATCGCGCTGACATCACCTGGCATCACGGCCGATAACCTTCTGAAGCACGCCGACATGGCGCTCTACCGTGCCAAGGCGGACGGCCGTGGAACGTTCTGCTTCTTCCGCGGCGAGATGGCCGAAACGGTCGAGTCGCGCCGCGTCCTCGAACTCGATCTGCGCAAGGCGTTGGCCAGGGAAGAATTCGAACTGTTCTATCAGCCGCTGGTTCATCTGAAGTCGGGGCGGATCACCACCTGCGAGGCGCTGCTGCGGTGGAATCATCCGACGCGCGGGATGGTTTCACCGATCGATATCATTCCGGTGGCGGAGGAGATGGGGCTTATCCTTGATCTCGGCCGCTGGATTTTGCGCAAGGCCTGCATGGAATGCATGAGGTGGCCGGAGGCCGTCAGCGTCGCCGTCAACTTCTCGTCGCAGCAGTTCCATCAGCGCGACATTCTGAGCGAAGTCCGCTATGCGCTTGAGGTTTCAGGTCTACCGGCGCACCGCCTTGAAATCGAGATTACAGAGTCGTCGTTGCTGCGCAACACGGAATGGACGCACGATGCGCTGAGGCAACTGCACTCCGCGGGCGTGAAGATTTCACTCGACGACTTCGGTACGGGGTATTCAAGCCTCAGCTATCTGCACAATTTCCCGCTCCAGAAAGTCAAGATCGATCGCTCGTTTCTGGAGGGGATCGATGCCGACCGGCCGCTGATGCTGCTGCGCGGTGTGGCTCGGCTGAGCGCCGATCTCGGGATGGCCGTCGTCGTCGAAGGCATCGAAACCACCGAGCAGCTTGAGCTCGTCAGCGTCGACGGCACCGTGACGGAAGCGCAGGGCTATCTGTTCAGCCGGCCGGTGTCCGGGGCCCGCATCCGTGAGCTGCTCGACGCCTCTCATGGGCGTTATCTGCATGATAACAATGTGAAGGCCGTGCGGTCGATCGCTTAAATACCCGCCGTCACGTTTATCTTCAGAATAGAGTTCCTCTAATTTCAAAGCGTGAAAGTGGCTTGTGGCGCCGCGGCATGAAAAAATATGACGATACGCGTTAACACTAATGCTTTGTTACCTTTTCAATTGGTTAACGAAGCGTTAACCTTTGATCGCCGGCTGGAACTCAGGCGGCTCGGGGGGTGCTCTAATGAGTCCGGCTCCACAGACAATCGTTAAGCAGACAATCGTCAAGCCTGTCGAACGAGGCATCGAGCTTCTTGATCGGGTCGATTATCGTTTGGTGGAGACGCCGACAGACAAGGATATCATCTATCGCCTTCGATATCGCGCTTATCTGAATGAAGGCGCGATCGAGAGTAACAGTGATCGCAGAATTTCCGATCGCTTCGACGATATGCCGAACTCCTGGATTTTCGGCGTCTATCTGGATGGAACGCTTGCCAGTTCCATTCGTCTCAGCATCTCATCGCCGCAGCATCCGCTTACCCCGTCGGTGGATGTGTTTAACGATTTCCTGCAGCCGGAGGTGGATCGGGGCAAGGTGATGGTCGATCCGACCCGCTTTGTCGCCGAGCCGGAGCTTGCAGGCCGATACCCTGAACTGCCTTACCTGACGCTCCGACTTTGCTTCGTCGCCTGCAGTTTCTTCGACGCCGATCTCGGTCTGGCCACCGTTCGCCCGGAGCACCGCACATTTTACCGGCGCTTGTTCAATCACCAGCCGCTGAGTCCGCCGCGTCTCTATCCTGGGCTGATCAAGCCGATCTGCCTGATGGCGGTCGATTTTCCGGCCTCGCGCGAAATGGTCTTCACCCGCTATCCGTATCTCCGTTCGAGCTATTTCGAACGTCGAATGCTGTTCGAGCGCAGAGTTGGCGCCTCGGCCCGCGCGTCCGTCGATTCTCCGTTTCCCTCGATCGTCCCCAAGTCCCTCGATCGTCCCCTCAAGTCCTGATCCGGCCTGTTGCCTTATTTGGGGTGGCGCTCGGTAGCGGTTGTGAAAATCGCTCCCGGTCCACCCTCGCGCCACATTTGCTGCTCATTAACCATCGCGGGCGCTTCTTTCGCAAACATGGCATTTGATGCATTTGAGCAACGTCTCATCAAGGTTGACGGAACGTTCGCTTAACCATCCCCCTGTAGAGCGATAACAGTGGAAAACGCGAGCGTGGAGGCTCCGGAATGTTAAATCAGAAGCGATTCCTCCGGGGATTGAAGCTCGCTGCCGTGCTTGCGGCGGCGCTGTCGATGGGCGCTTGCGCCAATAAAAATCCGATGGATGGGAGCGGCGGCCGCGGCGGGATGGCCGGCATGGCGGCGCCGGGCAGCCAGCAGGATTTCGTGGTCAATGTCGGCGACCGCGTGTTCTTCGAGAGCGACCAGACCAGCCTGTCGCCGCAGGCGATAACAACACTGGAAAAACAGGCGCACTGGCTGCAGACCTACCACCGTTATTCCTTCACGATCGAAGGCCATGCGGATGAACGAGGCACCCGCGAGTACAATATCGCGCTCGGCGCCCGCCGCGCTCAGTCTGTTCGTTCTTTCCTTGCGTCGCGTGGCATCGATCCAAGCCGGATGCGGACCATTTCCTATGGCAAGGAGCGCCCGGTCGCGGTCTGCAACGATATCTCCTGCTGGTCCCAGAACCGGCGTGCCGTCACGGTGCTCAACGCCAGTTCCTGAGGCGCCGCGCGTGTCGTTTTCAAGCCGGTGCCCCAGGGCGCCGGCTTTTTTCGTCTTCACGATCGACGGAGTAAAGCTGACCGCCTTGTATTATAATCGGTGCAAACCGCATCATCTGTAGCAAGCCAGCGGGTTTGCTGCTCTCGTGTTCAGCAATTCAAGGAGAAGACCGTCCACAGGATCGTCGTAAAGTGCAGGACCGCCGTTAAAGTGCAAGATCGTCGTAAAGTGCAAGATCGTCGTAAAGTGATTGTGTTGGACCGAGTCACATTTTCGGCGTACTCAGGTTTTCAATGAGTGCGCTTTCGATGTGGCTTTTAATATTCAGTCGACAGGCCAAGATGTCATCCACACCTCCGATGTTTGCGCGCGCACTGGCCGTTGCCACGATGCTCATGCTGTCGTCACATGCGTCCGCGCAATACGACGTCGATCCTGAACTCCGCGTTCAGCAACTGGAACAGCAGCTCCGAACGCTCACCGGGCAGAACGAAGAATTGCAGCACCGCAATCGGATGCTCGAACAACAATTGCGGCAGTTGCAGCCCGGGCAGGCGTCATCCGGTGTCGCGGCGACCGCGCCGGCAAGTCCCGGCCCACAAGCTCCCGGCCCACAAGCTCCCGGCTCGCAGCAGCCGGGTTACGATCAGCGGGGAGGTCAGCCGCCCCTCGTGCAGGAGCAGGCCGTGACCGCTCCTGCGCAAGGCCGTCGCGGGGATGCCTTCGATCCCAGCCAGAATCCCAACGCTCCGGGTGCGCCGCGCGCGTTGGGCGGTGGACAGATGCCGATCCCTGCGGCGGCCGTGGGCTCGCCGGGTGGTCGTGAAGCTGGCGCTCCGCTCGATCTCGCCAATGTCGGCCCACGCTCTTCGGCGAGCTATCCGGCAGCCGGCAACGCTCCGCTCAATACGGGCGGCCTGACGACACTGCCGCCGTCGGCGACGCCGCGCGACGAATTCGACCTTGGCATCGGCTACATGCAGCGCAAGGACTATGCGCTTGCCGAGGAAACCATGCGCAGTTTCACCCAGAAATACCCCTCCGATACGTTGACGGGTGACGCGCAGTACTGGCTGGGAGAGAGCCTGTTTCAGCGCCAGAAGTATCGTGAGGCCGCTGAAGCTTTCCTGGGCGTCACCACAAAATACGACAGTTCGGCGAAGGTGGCCGATGCGTTGCTGCGGCTCGGACAATCGCTGGCCGCGCTGAAGGAAAAGGAGGCCGCCTGCGCAGCGTTTGGTGAGGTCACGCGCAAATATCCCCGCGCCTCCGCCGGGGTGAAGCAGGCCGTGGATCGCGAGCAAAGGCGGGTGAAATGCTAGAGCCTTTCCGCTTCTGATGGAATCCGAAGCG
>NZ_BJNF01000053.1 GCF_006539545.1 Nitrobacter winogradskyi | reverse complement strand
AACAACCATTTCTAGAGCATGGTCCGATTCAACTTGATCGGATCATGCTCTAGAGAGCGTGTTCCGGATCGCCTGAACTCGGGTAGGTCTCCGACCTCGGGCAGTCTCCGACCAAGGGAACTGGTCCGATGAGCCTTGATGCCCCGCGCTTTTGTGCCGCCGCGACCTTGCTCGTGGTCCAGGACGTTCTGAAAGCCGTAGCCTACTATCGCGACGTTCTCGGCTTTAGGGTGGGCTTCACCTACGGTGATCCGGTTTTCTACGCTGGTGTTGAGCGGGACGACGTGACGATTCATTTGCAGGCCGCGCACAAGATGCAACGCCAATCGGGCCGAGGCGCCGTCAACGTGTTCGTGACCGAGGTCGACGCGCTGCACGATGAACTGAGGTCGCGAGGGGCGGCCATCGTGCATCCGCCGGGCGATCGTCCCTATGGCATGCGTGATTTCGAGATTGACGATCTGGACGGCAATCGCCTGACGTTTGGGATGGGTATCGGTGGCTCGGACTAGATCGTCCGCGCGCGCGACGAAGCCATCGAAGGCGTACGCCGGTTCGCCGATCGCCGACACGGAAGCGAAAGGGCTTTTTTCAGACTGGAAAGCCAGCCGCGCGCTGGTCCTCGCCGTATCCGGTGGTCCCGATTCCGTTGCCTTGATGTGGCTGGCCGCGCGCTGGCGGCGCGCCATGAGGCGGGGCCCAGATCTCGTTGCCGTCACCGTCGATCATGCGCTTCGGCGCGAAGCCGCGCGCGAGGCCCGCCAGGTGAAGCAACTGGCCAAATCTCTCGGCATTCCTCATCGCACGTTGCGTTGGACTGGTCCGAAGCCTGCGACGGGCTTGCCCGCGGCCGCGCGTGAGGCGCGATACGCCCTGCTGTTCAAGGCGGCGCGGTCTCTCGGCGCGAGCCACGTCCTGACCGGACATACGTTGGATGATCAGGCGGAAACCGTTCTGATGCGTATATCGCGTGGCAGCGGCATCGCTGGCCTCTCCGCGATGTCGCGCGAAACCATGCGCGACGGGTTGGTGCTGGTCCGGCCGCTACTGAGTGTTCCGAAGGCGAGGCTGATCGCGACGCTGAAGAAGGCAAAGATCGACTATGCGGAGGATCCGACCAATCGTGACCTCGGTTTCACGCGTCCGCGATTGCGCGCCCTGATGCCGGCGCTGGCGGAGGAAGGATGCGATGCCCGCAACCTGTCGCGGCTCGCATCGCGTTTGATGCGCGCGAATACCGCGCTGGAACTTCTGGTCGACGGCGCGGAGAGGTTTCTGGCCCTGCAGGATGCCGCCGCGCCGCGTCCGGGCTTTCGAACGGAGGCGTTTATGGTCCTCTCGGAGGAGATCAAGGTTCGGTTGTTGCAGCGGACGATCGATCGCGTCGGCTGTGAGGGGCCGGCCGAACTGGGCAAGGTCGAGACTCTGCTTTCGGCGCTGGAAAGCGCCGCCAATGATGCGGATTCCGGCCGGCGCGTTCTGCTCAGGAGGACGCTCGCGGGGGCGCTGGTGACGCTGACCTCCGAGCGGATCAGCATCGAGCCAGCGCCCCCCCGGCGCGGATCGAAAGGTGAAACGGATCAAAGGGGTGGTGGGCGGAAATATCGCCCCTGACGCGGAGCAAAACCTTGTGTCATCTTGCCTCAGCCGGACAAGTCTTATTTAATAAAGAGTCTCGTCCGGTTCCCTTGGCAGCGGCGGTCGCTGCGCCTAGATTGGTATACGCGTCGGCAACTTCCATCTGTTAATGTCGATGCAGGGATATCCGGCTGCGATCCGCGCGGCCTCGAAGGAAGATCGATGAACGCCAATATGCGCAATTTCGCCCTCTGGGTCATCATTGTCTTGCTCCTGTTGGCATTGTTCACATTGTTCCAGAATCCTGGCCACCACACGACCGCGCAGGATATTTCGTTCTCGCAGTTGTTGACGGAAGTCGATCAGAACAATGTTCGCGATGTCGTGATCCAAGGGCAGGAGATTCGCGGCAACTTCACCAACGGCTCCGCTTTCCAGACCTACGCGCCAAATGATCCGGGGCTCGTGAAAAAGCTTTATGACGCCAAGGTGCAGATCACGGCAAAACCCCCCGGCGAGAGCGTGCCATGGTTCGTTTCGTTGCTGGTCTCGTGGTTGCCGTTCATCGCGCTCATCGGCGTGTGGATTTTTCTGTCCCGCCAGATGCAGGGCGGCGCCGGCAAGGCGATGGGTTTCGGCAAGTCTCGCGCCAAGATGCTGACGGAGGCCAATGGCCGCGTCACCTTCGAGGACGTCGCGGGTGTCGATGAGGCCAAGCAGGACCTGCAGGAGATCGTCGAGTTCCTGCGCGACCCCGGCAAGTTCCAGCGTCTCGGCGGACGGATCCCGCGCGGTGTTCTGCTGGTCGGCCCTCCCGGCACCGGTAAGACGCTGATCGCGCGCGCCGTGGCCGGCGAAGCCAACGTGCCGTTCTTCACCATCTCGGGATCGGATTTCGTCGAGATGTTCGTCGGCGTCGGCGCCAGCCGCGTCCGCGACATGTTCGAGCAGGCCAAAAAGAATGCGCCCTGCATCATCTTCATCGACGAAATCGATGCGGTAGGCCGGCATCGCGGCGCCGGTCTCGGTGGCGGCAATGACGAGCGCGAGCAGACGCTGAACCAGTTGTTGGTCGAGATGGACGGCTTCGAGGCCAATGAGGGTGTCATCCTCATAGCGGCGACCAACCGGCCCGACGTGCTCGACCCGGCGCTGCTGCGCCCCGGCCGTTTCGATCGTCAGGTCGTGGTGCCGAATCCGGACGTCGTCGGACGCGAGCAGATTCTCAAGGTCCACGTCCGCAAGGTGCCGCTGGCGCCGGACGTCAACCTCAAGACCATCGCGCGTGGTACGCCCGGCTTCTCCGGCGCCGACCTGATGAACCTCGTCAACGAGGCCGCGCTGACCGCTGCCCGGCGCAACAAGCGCATGGTGACGCAGTCGGAGTTCGAGGAGGCCAAGGACAAGGTGATGATGGGCGCCGAGCGCAAGTCGCTCGTCATGACCGAGGAAGAGAAGCTGCTGACGGCGTATCATGAGGGTGGTCACGCCATCGTCGGCCTCAACGTCGCCGCCACCGATCCGATCCACAAGGCGACGATTATTCCGCGTGGCCGGGCGCTGGGCATGGTGATGCAGCTCCCCGAGCGCGACAAGCTGTCGATGTCGCTGGAGCAGATGACCTCGCGGCTCGCGATCATGATGGGCGGCCGCGTGGCGGAAGAGATGATCTTCGGTCCGGAGAAGGTGACGTCGGGCGCGGCGTCGGACATCGATCAGGCCACGCGTCTTGCGCGCATGATGGTGACACGCTGGGGTCTGTCGAAGGAACTCGGCACCGTGTCCTATGGTGAGAACAACGACGAGGTGTTCCTCGGGATGCAGGTTAACCGTCAGCAGAACGTGTCGGAGGCGACTGCGCAGAAGATCGATTCCGAAGTCAGGCGTCTGGTCGAGACCGGTTACAAGGACGCGACCCGCATTCTCACGGAGAAGCGGGCCGATCTGGAGGCGCTCGCCAAGGGTTTGCTTGAATTCGAGACGTTGACCGGCGACGAGATCACCGACCTCATCAACGGTAAGAAGCCGAACAGGGAATCGGTGCTGGAGCCTGCGACCCCGCGCGCTTCAGCGGTGCCGCCTGCCGGAAAAGCGCGTCCGCGCCCGGAGCCGGATCCGGGTCTCGAACCGCAGCCGCAGGCTTGATGGTCCATCAACTGCTCGGTATCTCCACCGAGATCTGTCGTCGAAACAGCCCGGCCGCAAGCCGGGCTGTTTGCCATTTGTATGGTGCCCTCCGAACTTGAATCGTCTGTCGATATCCTTCGGAACAAGGCGATTTGCGTAGCTTGCGCGGAGTCGTCCAAACATGGTGTAAGGCGCGCGCGTTGTCCTTGATATGTTGTCGTTGATCCAGCGTCTTTCATCGCTTTATGAAAACGGTGAACGGCTCTTGTTCTTTATGTTTTGACGCGTTTTCTTCACGCGAATGGGATTCCATCCTCGGGACAAGCCCGAGGACATGCTTCGCTTGAAAACGCTATGGAACGGTTTCAACCATGGTCAAAGCTGCCTCGAAGTCGAAAAAGCTGGCGACGAAATCAGGATCACCTGCGAAATCCCGGGCGAAGGCACAAAAGTCCGCTGGCACCGGGAAGCCGATGAGCAACGCACAGGGAGCGCCGCCGCGGTCAAGGAGCAAGTGGGTCTATACCTTTGGGGGCGGCAAGGCGGAGGGCAAGGCAGAACTGAAGGACTTGCTCGGCGGCAAGGGCGCTAATCTCGCCGAGATGGCCAATCTTGGTCTGCCGGTGCCTCCCGGTTTCACGATCACCACCGCCGTCTGCGCGTTTTTCTATGCGCATGACAAATCTTTCCCGAAGGAGTTGACGCCACAGGTCGAAAAAGCGCTGGAGCAGGTCGCAAGAATAACCGGCAAGGCGTTCGGCGACGCCACCGATCCGCTGCTCGTATCGGTGCGATCGGGGGCGCGCGCCTCGATGCCGGGCATGATGGATACGGTGCTCAATCTCGGTCTCAACGACCGGACCGTCGAGGCGATTGCCGTACGGTCCGGCGATCGGCGATTCGCCTATGACAGCTATCGCCGCTTCATCACCATGTATTCGGATGTCGTGCTTGGCTTCGCGCATCATCACTTCGAGGAAATTCTGGATACGTTCAAGGATGGCAAGGGCTATTCGCTTGATACCGACCTCACCGGCGACGACTGGATCGAGGTGGTCAGCAGGTACAAGACGGCCGTCGCGCAAGAGACGGGCAAGGACTTTCCGCAGGATCCTCATCAGCAGTTGTGGGGTGCGATCGGCGCGGTGTTTTCGTCCTGGATGAGCGCGCGGGCAGTCACCTATCGCCGCCTGCACAACATTCCGGAGTCGTGGGGCACGGCCGTCAATGTGCAAGCCATGGTGTTCGGCAATCTGGGTGAGACATCGGCGACCGGCGTGGCGTTCACGCGCAATCCGTCCACCGGCGAAAGCCGGCTCTACGGCGAGTTTCTCATCAACGCCCAGGGCGAGGACGTGGTGGCGGGCATCCGCACGCCGCAGGACCTGACGGAGGCGGCGCGCAAGGAGTCCGGCTCCGACAAACCGTCGATGGAAACGGCGACGCCTGAATCCTTCAAGGAATTGACGCGCATCTCCAGGTTGCTCGAAAAACACTATCGCGACATGCAGGACATGGAGTTCACGGTCGAGGATGGCAGGCTGTGGATGCTGCAGACCCGGAGCGGCAAACGGACGACGCGCGCGGCGTTACGTATCGCGGTTGAACTCGCCAGGGAGGGGCTGATCTCGAAGAAGGATGCGGTCGCCCGCATCGATCCGGCTTCGCTCGATCAACTGTTGCACCCGACCATCGATCCGAACGCAACGCGTGATGTGATTGCCGCCGGTCTGCCGGCCTCGCCCGGCGCGGCCGCGGGTGAGATCGTGTTTTCTTCGGAAGAAGCAACCAAGCTGCAGGCCGATGGCCGCAAGGTTATCCTGGTGCGGATCGAGACCAGTCCGGAAGATATTCACGGCATGCATGCCGCCGAGGGCATTCTGACCACGCGCGGCGGCATGACCTCCCACGCGGCGGTGGTTGCGCGCGGCATGGGCAAGCCCTGTGTCTGCGGCTGCGGCAGCATTCGGGTCGACTACGGCGGCGGCACGATGGCGATCGGCGATCGCACCTTCAAGGTCGGTGACATCATCACCATCGACGGCTCGCGCGGCGAGGTGCTGGCCGGACAGATGCCGATGATCGAGCCGGAGTTGTCGGGCGAGTTCGGCACGCTGATGGGCTGGGCCGACGAGATTCGCAAGCTCGGCATAAGGGTCAACGGCGACACGTCAGCCGACGCACGAACGGCGCTCAGGTTCGGCGCCGAGGGAATCGGCCTGTGCCGCACCGAGCATATGTTTTTCGAGGAAACCCGCATACGCACGGTGCGGGAAATGATCTTGTCCGAGGATGAGCAGGCGCGTCGCGCCGCGCTAGCGAAGCTGCTGCCGATGCAGCGGGCCGATTTCGTCGATTTGTTCGAAATCATGAAGGGCCTGCCGGTTACGATCCGGCTGCTTGATCCGCCGCTCCATGAATTTTTGCCGCATACGCAGGCCGAGATCGATGAAGTGGCCCGTTCAATGAAGGCCGATCCGCGCAAGCTGGCCGACCGTGCCCGCAATCTCGCCGAATTCAATCCGATGCTTGGCTTTCGGGGGTGCCGACTTGCCATCGTATATCCCGAGATCGCCGAAATGCAGGCGCGGGCGATCTTCGAAGCGGCGATCGAGGCCGAAAAGCGCACGGGCAAGGCGGTCGCCGTCGAGGTCATGGTGCCGCTGATCGCGACCAAGGCGGAGTTTGATCTGATCAAGGCGCGGATCGATATGACCGCGCAATCGGTGATACGCGAAACCGGCGGCAAGCCGACGTACCAGGTCGGCACCATGATCGAGTTGCCGCGCGCCTGCCTGGTGGCGGGAGAGATCGCCGAAACGGCGGAGTTCTTCTCGTTCGGCACCAACGATCTGACGCAGACCACGTTCGGCATCAGCCGGGATGATGCGTCGAGCTTTCTTGGCGCCTATATCGCGAAGGGAATTGTGGCGATCGATCCTTTCGTCTCGTTGGATCGCGACGGTGTCGGAGAACTGGTGAAGATCGGCGTCGCGCGTGGCCGCAAGACCCGCCCCAATCTCAAGGTCGGCATCTGCGGCGAACATGGCGGCGATCCCGTCTCGGTCGCATTCTGTCACGAGATCGGATTGAACTATGTGTCGTGCTCGCCTTACCGCGTGCCGATCGCGCGTCTCGCCGCCGCCCATGCGGCGCTCGGCAAGATCGTCGCGAGCCGGGGGTCATGAGTGCTCACGATGGAAGACCGGTCAGGCACTGATGCAGAGAACGTAGCAGGAGCAGGCTTTAGATAAGATCATGCCCTGCCTGAATCCGCATATGCACGCGTCGCGCGAACCGGGCGTTGACCTATAGCGTTTTCGAGCGAAGTGGAAACCGGTTCGCGTGAAGAAAACGCGTCAAAACAAGATCATAGAGCCTCGCTTCTGATTCCATCAGAAGCGAAAAGGCTCTAATCTTCACTCTTTCGCTCAGGCCGTTGTTTACTAACAACTCCGATGTTCGCTCGCGCTCCTGGGCGCATGCTTGCCTGTTGCCGGCCCGCATCGTCGATTAACGCGCTCGCAACTTTAATCCGATATTACCGTGATCGATCGAAATGCATCAAAAATGCGGCTCGATCGCGTGTGTGATGTTGCGTGAGCGTATCGATGTCTGTGTTGCGTAACCAACCGAAGAGCGCGCGTCTTGCGCTCTTCGGTTCCGGTCTCTGCTTCTTCGCATTGATCCCGAATGAAATCGGATATCAGGACATCGCGTCCTTGCTTGCGCGGCAGCCCGGTGTTGCCGAACGCTGGCAGAAACGTGTTTCCGCCAGCGCGGTCAGCTCCATTCAGGTCGCGACCTTCAATTTCGGACGCCCGGTCGGCACATCGTCGCCGCGCGCGGCCACGCTTCTGCTTGCGAGTCTCGACGAGGGTGTTGCGGTCGGCAACCGGCTGACGCGGCCACCGCAACGTTATAGCGCCTCGGATTTCCCAAGGGTCAACCGGGCGCTGAAGGCGGACCGTCTCGCTCTGGTTGCGCCGGAGCAGCCGCTGCCTGTTGCGCCGACCAATGCCGCGCCGCAGGATCCTTCGACATCCAATGCGTCGGTGTTGGGAGCAAAGACGGCGGCGGCCGGGGATGGCGGGGAGTCCTCGACGCTCGATCCCGAATTGGCGGAAGCTCTCAACGCACCTCCTTTGCCGCAATACGGTGCGTCGCTGTCGCTTGAGGTGCAGCCGTCCGACGATCCCGATGCCGCCAACGCGGCTGAGGGGGCGCAAGCCTCCACCGACGGGTTCTCCATCAAGACGGCGAGCCTGTACTTCGGCGATTCGGCGCTGGGTGTCGTCAATGAAGGCCTGGAACGCTGGCGTCCCGGTGAAGAACCCGTGATCGTGATGCCGGCTCCGGATCCCGACATGAAGGTGGCGCTGCCGCCGCAGCGGAATCCGGCAAGCGCCGGCGAAACGGTGGTCGGCAAGGGTGAGGTCAAGACGCCGGCCGAGCGGCTCGGTCTTCTGGATGACAGGAAGCGCGCCAAGCAGGAAAAATGCCTCGCGGAGGCGGTTTATTTCGAAGCGCGCGGCGAAGCGGTTCGCGGTCAGATCGCGGTCGCTCAGGTGGTTATGAACCGCGTGTTCTCCGGCTATTATCCGACCACGGTGTGCGGCGTGGTCTACCAGAACGCCAATCGTCGTCTGGCCTGCCAGTTCACGTTCGCCTGCGACGGCATTCGCGACGTCGTCACCGAGCCGGATATGTGGGATCGCGCCCGCAGGATCGCCAGAGCCACGCTTGACGGGCGGCTATGGCTGCCCGAAGTCGGCAAGTCGACTCACTATCACGCCTATTGGGTCCATCCTTCATGGGTCCGCGAAATGAAGAAGATGTACCGCACCGGCGTTCATACCTTTTACCGTCCGCGCGCGTGGGGCGACGGCCGTGATGCGCCGAGTTGGAGCGCGACGGCTCAGACCGCCGAGATCTCGGCCAGACTCGCGGAGGCGGGTCGCAGTTCGGCGGAACTTGACTCTGCCCGGCGGCGGTAGAGCATGATCCCGACCCGAAGGGCCGCGCCAGCGCAAAGTGGAAACCGGTTTTCGGATAGGATGTTTCCCGGCAGTATGAAATCCGGTTCGTGTTCAAGAAAACGCTCGTAATCAACAACTTGCGCTTGCCCGGATTGCAAAACCGGTATCCACTTTTGCGGAATCCGCTAGGATATTCAGACTTTACCAACCAAGCTGCTCCAATGTTGCCACGGTTGGTATGGTAAGGAGCGGGTAAAGGCATCAGCCATCGGCGGCCGTCCCCGTCATCAAGTTTCGGAGTTGCAGTATGCTTGCGCGTTTCGTGTCGGGAGTCCTGTTTGCAGGTGCGATCGCCGCACCGGCAATGGCCGGTCACCTCATGAATGCCAGCGAGGCCAAACGCTTTGTGGCCGGCAAGGTTTTCGCGTTCACCTGCTTCGACGGCACGCGGGGCGCCGGCCGGGTGTTTGAGGACGGCGGTGCGGCCGGTGCGGTGCAGTTCAGCGGCGAGGGTCCGGTTCGCCATATGAGGCTGCCGGGCAACACGCTCCAGGTACGCGGCCAGACGGTTTGCGCATCGATCAAGGGACTTCCGTTCGAGCCGTGCTTCAATCTCGACAAGAAGAGCGAACGCAGCTTCCGCGGCTCGGTGTCCGGCATGGGCTTTGCGTATTGCGACTTCAACCATCAGGGCGGCAGGCAGATGTTGCTGGCGCGCGCCGCTGCACGCCCTTATGCCCGCGGCAGGGTTTCCCGTACGGCCGATGCGTCCGCGTCGAACACGGAGGTGACCGCGCGCGTTCCAACCCCGCGGGTGGAGAGCGTGAGGCTTGAACCCGTAAAGCCGGACGCGAGGCCGGCCAGGGCCGAAGGCGCTTTGCAGCTACGCCCGTCCACCGATTAAGTTCGGCGGGCGTGCCGATTACATGCCAGCTCGATCACTTCCGCTGTCGTGATATAACCGGCTTCGCTATCTGTAAGACCGCATCAACAATTCAAGGAAATTGGCCGCAAAGGCTCTGGAAACGCGATAGAAGCCGGCTCTCGGCCTCGCTCGCTGGCCACGGCGTCAGATAATCGTCGATCATCGTTGCCGGCAGGCCCGGATCGCTGCCGAACAGCCGCTTCGCCTCGGGCTCGGAGAAGCCGGCAAGATGGGTCGCCTCGAGATAGGCGGCGCCCATGTCGGCGGCCTTGATCTGCCGCCCGGTTTCCGCCGGCAGGACAGGCGGCAGTCCGAACCGGATGTGGATCGCCGCCAGCAGCCGTTTCTCCACCGCCTTGTAGGAACCCCCGATCACCGCCTTGAACGGCGAGATCATGTCGCCGATGACATACTCCGGCGCGTCATGCAGCAGCGCCGCCAGCCGCACCTGAATATCGATGCGGGGCGTATGCTCGCGCATGACGGCCTCGACCAGCAGCGTGTGCTGTGCGACGGAGAAAATATGCGCGCCGTGGGTCTGGCCGTTCCATCGCGCGACGCGGGCGAGGCCATGCGCGATATCGGCGATCTCGATGTCGAGCGGCGAGGGATCGAGCAGGTCGAGCCGCCGGCCGGACAGCATCCGCTGCCACGCGCGCGTCGCGACTTTCGGAGCCCGGGCCGTCATTGCGTTGCGGGACGTGGCGTGCGCGCCTGCTTGCCGCATGTCTCGTGGCAATGGCATGTCACCAGATGGTCGTTGACCATGCCTGTCGCCTGCATGAAGGCATACACGATCGTGGGACCCACGAACTTGAATCCGCGCGACGCCAGTTCTTTTGAGATTTTGATCGAGAGCGGCGTCGAGGCCGGTACGTTCGCGGTGGTCTTGAACCGGTTGACCTTCGGCTGGCCGTCCATGAAATTCCACAGCAGCGTGGAAAAGCCCGGACCCTGCTCCATGATCGTGAGGTAGGACTTCGCGCTGGTGACGGCGCCCTCGATCTTCGCCCGGTTGCGCACGATGCCGGCGTTGTTCATCAGCGCGTGGACCTTCTTCTCGTCGTAGGATGCGATCTTCTCAGGCAAGAAACCGTCGAAGGCGCGGCGGAAGTTGTCACGCTTGCGCAAGATCGTGATCCACGACAGGCCGGCCTGAAAGCCGTCGAGGATCAGCTTTTCGAACAGCGCGCGGTCGTCATATTCGGGGACGCCCCATTCGGTGTCGTGATAGGCGAGGTAGAGCGGGTCGTCGCCGGGCCACGGACAGCGGGTGAGGCCGTCGGCATGCAGGCGCGCGGATGGCGTCATACGACGGTGTTCTTGGCCGGCAGCTTCAGATCATCCGGTTCGGCGACACGGATCGGAACGCCGCCCGCCGTCAGCGGAATCCCGGCCTCGATCGCGTCAGTGGCGCGATCAAGACGCAGCAGCGCAAGACCCTGGTCCGCCGCCGACGAGCCCATGGTGCCGACGGGCTTCTCCCCCGCGACCACGGCCGTCCCCGGCTCGGGCGCGCCACTGTCCAGGCGCACGCGCACAATCCGGTTGCGCGCTGTGCCGCGATGCTCCATGCGCGAAACCACCTCCTGACCGACATAGCAGCCCTTGTCGAAATCGACGCCGTGCAGCCGGTCCATATTGGCTTCGTGCGGAAAGGCGTCGCCGAAGTTGAAATCGACGCCGCCGCTCGGCACCCCCGCCGCGATCCGATGAGCCTCGTAATCGGCGCTTTCAACCAGTTCGGCGCCGATCACCGTGGCCGCCCGGGCCGCGAGTTCCTCCGGCACGAGGCTGCGCCAGCCCAGCCTGTCGCTTCGTGGATCGGCGAAGGTCAGGTCCGGGTGCATCGCGGGTTCGCCGTCCCAGGCCGCCAGCACGCCGAGCTTGCCTGAAAGGTTTTCGACCGTGACCTTGGCGCGCAGCTTGTAGAAGCCGAGCTTGGTCGCGAGCGATTGCGCCAGCGGCAAAGGGCAGTCGATGAGAAAGCCGCCGCCGTGATCCGGTTGAGCTTCCGTGATGAGGAAATCGAACGTGATCTTGCCTTGCGGCGTCAGCAGCGCGCCGAACCGGCCAAGCCCGGGCTGAACCTTTGTCACATCGGTGGTCACGAGACCGTTGAGAAAATTGCGCGCGTCGTCGCCGCTGACCTTGACCACGCCCCGGTCGGGAAGAAACGCTGCTTTCATGACACCTTCTCTTGGCCGGGTGTTGTTGTTTGAACTGGTCTTGCGCAGTGTTCCCGGACAAACCTGCGTGCCGGATTTCGTTTTCGGAACGTAAGCCGCTAAGGTGCCGGCAACAAGGGTCCGCTCGGCGTGCGCGCGGATGCTTTCGGGAACGATGACCAAGACATTTAACGATGACCAAGACATTTGACGTGATTCTGAGATCAGGCGCCATCGTCAATCAGGACGGCGAGGGGGTCGCCGACATCGGTGTGTCCGGCGGCCGCATCGCCGCGATCGGCGGGCTTGGCCAGGCCGATGCCGGCGAGGTGATCGACTGCCGGGGGTTGCATATCCTGCCCGGCGTGATCGACACCCAGGTGCATTTCCGCGAGCCGGGACTGACGCACAAGGAAGACCTCGAAACCGGCTCGCGCAGCGCGGTGATGGGCGGCGTGACCGCGGTGTTCGAGATGCCGAACACCAATCCCCTGACGGTGACGGCGGAGACCTTTACGGCGAAGATGAAGGCGGCGCATCATCGGATGCATTGCGACTTCGCCTTCTTCATCGGCGGTACCCGCGAGAACGTGCGGGAGCTTCCCGAACTGGAACGCGCGCCGGGTTGCGCCGGCGTCAAGGTGTTCGTCGGGTCATCCACCGGTGCGCTGCTGGTCGAGGATGACGACAGTCTGCGGAAAATCTTCAACGTGATCCGCCGCCGCGCCGCGTTTCACGCCGAGGACGAGTATCGTCTCAACGAGCGCAAGAATCTGCGCGTCGAAAACGATCCGCGCTCGCATCCGCTGTGGCGCGACGAGACCGCCGCGCTGCTGGCCACGCAGCGGCTTGTCACTCTCGCCCGCGAGACCGGAAAGCGCATTCATGTGCTGCATATCTCGACCCGCGAGGAGATCGAATATTTGCGGGACCACAAGGATGTGGCTTCCTGCGAGGCGACGCCGCATCATCTGACCATGGCCGCGCCCGAATGCTATGAGCGGCTCGGAACGCTGGCGCAGATGAATCCGCCGGTGCGTGACGCCGCGCATCGTTCAGGGATATGGAAAGGCATCGAGCAAGGCATTATCGACGTGCTCGGCTCCGATCACGCGCCGCATACGCTGGAAGAGAAGCAGAAGACCTATCCCGCGTCGCCATCGGGCATGACCGGCGTGCAGACGCTGGTGCCCCTGATGCTGGATCACGTCAGTTCGGGCCGCCTCTCGCTGGCACGCTTCGTCGATCTCACCAGCGCCGGTCCGGCGCGGCTGTTCAACATCGCCTGCAAGGGACGGATCGCGGCCGGCTTTGATGCCGATTTCACGGTGGTCGATCTCAAGCGGACCGAGACCATCACCAACAAGTGGGTGGCGTCGCGCGCTGGCTGGACGCCCTATGACGGGCTTGAGGTGACGGGCTGGCCGGTCGGCACCTTCGTGCGCGGTCGCCGCGTGATGTGGCAGGGGGAGTTGATAGCCGCGTCCACGGGAGAGCCCGTGCGTTTTCTGGAGACGCTGACGCCCGGATCCTGAGCCGGACCGTGAAGCCGGTTGCGTCGGAAGCGGATCCTGGATGGTTGGACGCGGGACTTATTGTTTGGCCAGAGCGATCGAGAATTCGCCGTTGCGGACGCGGCCGGCGAGGCCTTCGACGAAGGTCGCCACGGCATCCTCGCCATAGGTGCTGACAAGCTCGGCGAAGGCAGCGAACAGGCTGGCCTGCGCCAGACAATCGCCATCGACGCCGTCGTGGCGTGCGTCGGCCCACGCTTCGTTGAGATAGCTGAGGGCAGCCTGCTTCTGCTCCTGATCGGCAAACGAATCGCGGGTTGGGCTGAATGCAAATGGCGGGTGCATGAAAATTCCGAATGCGTCTGACGGGGCGAAACGCTCAACATCCGTGGTCCATAGCGTTTTCGAGCGAAGCATGTCCTCGGGCTCGTCCCGAGGATGGACACCGGTTCGCGTGACGAAAACGCGTCAAAACATTGAGATAGAGTCCTTCACCGTTTCCATGAAGCGGTGAAGGACTCTAGCATGCGAACGGGCAGCGGACAGCCAGTTCTTTAGGAAAGGTTAACGTCCCTTTTTGCATTTGAAACGCGTACCGAGAGCTTTCGGGTGGGGTCCTCGGAGCATGAGCTGGATATCCCGGAAATGCGCGGAAGGCCGACTCAATTCGCATATCTGGCTGTCAGGTCGCGGGAAATTTTCGCGCCTTCCTCCACATACCGGCGGATGACGAGATTCGCGGCCGGCGTGCAGGCCCGGTAGGTCTGCTGGAACCAGTTATAGCCGCGGTTGAAACCCGCGATCATCCTGGCGCGGCGTTCGCCCGACGGTGTTTCGGCGTCGATCAGGGCCTGCATTTCATTACGCCATTTCGCGCCGTCGTTGGCGGCGCAGATGCCGCGAAGATAATGCAGCGTGCCGAGGATTTCGGCCAGACGTTGCAATTCGGCGTCGAAGGGCGCGGCTCCGTCCTGCGCGCGCGCGGGTAGCGCGCCACAGATTGTCGTCATCAGAACAACCGCTAGAACCGATTTGCGCATAAAGGGCCCGAATCCGCCGTGATATGCCCCTTCCATGCGATGGAAGCAAGGCAGGGCAATCCGCGCAAGGCGTTTCAGGCCCGGTTCAAACCCCGACAAGCCGCCGTGCCGCATCGATGATGGTTTGCAGACCTTCGGTGAGCCGCAATTCGTCCGGCAACTCGGGGGCGACCCAGCTGAAGGCGTCGAGTTCATCGTTCAGGATGGGCTCGCCTGCAATCCAGCGGGCCGCGAACGACATCACGATGTAATGTCCGTCGCCGGGACGGGTCGGCATCACCTCCCGCCAGCCCGCGAGGCTGGCGATCTCGATCCTGAGCCCGGTTTCCTCCGCCACCTCGCGATGCAGCGCGGCGGCGACGGTCTCGCCGAACGCGATGCGTCCGCCGGGTAGCGAGTGCAGGCCCTTGCCGGGCGGCCGCGCGCGGCGCACGAGCAGAACCTTGCCGTCGCGGAAGACTGCGGCGCTGACGGCGGGCTGCGGAAATTGAGGCGGTGGCATCAGTGGTTCATGATGTAGTCAACATCGGTTTCCCGACCCTGGCCATTGATAATGCCGCCCGCCCGCATGATCATCGGCTTGATCCAGCCGACTGCCTGGGTCGCAAGCGCGGCGCGGGTCTCGTGCCGGTGGACGTCCTTCGTCGCGGAAGCCACCGCGGTCAGGATGGAAGTCATCGTGATGGTCAGCCTATCGAATTCGGCGCGAATGTCGGGGGCGGCGTTCTCATAAGCCTCGATCGCCTGCTCTCGCGCCTTGAAACCGGACGCCATGAAGTGCTCCCGATAGGTCAGGGGCCGCCAGTTCAGGAAATCCTCCACGCAATCGGGCATGTCCGGGATCATTTCGAGCAGCATGATGGCTTCGTTGAAATGATTGAGATAGTCGGTCGCAAGACCGCTTTGCGGATTGATATTGGCGGCCGCCAGCGCGGCGGCGCTGTCCGCGGTCGCGGGAGAGGGGGATGATTCGTCGGCTTGGGGTGTCATTGGTCCCAGTGTTGGACTGCGGGATTAAAACGGATTGAATGTCTCACCAGTTTGGATGACGAAATGTGCGGACGCTATGTAATCCTGTCGCCGCCGGAGGCGATGCGTCAGGCTTTTGACTATGCTGAACAGCCGAATTTTCCGCCGCGGTACAATGTTGCGCCCACTCAGCCGGTTCCTGTCGTTATCCTCGAAAACGGAGGCCGGCATTTTCGTCTGATGCGATGGGGGTTGATTCCGGCCTGGGTCAAGGACCCCCGGCGATTCGCGCTTCTCATCAACGCCCGCGCCGAAACGGTGCTGGACAAGCCGGCGTTCAAGAACGCGATGAAACGGCGCCGCTGCCTGCTTCCGGCCGACGGCTATTACGAATGGCATCAATCGGAGGAGCGAAAACGTCCGGTCTTCATCCGGCCACGCAATGGCGGGCTGATGGCGTTCGCGGGTTTGGCCGAAACCTGGAATGGGCCGAATGGCGAAGAGCTTGATACAGTCGCCATCATCACCATGGCGGCGCGTGGCGATATCGCGACCTTGCATCCGCGCGTGCCGGTGACGATCGCCCCGAGGGATCACGCGCGCTGGCTCGACGGCAACGCTGTCGATGCCGGGGAAGCCACACTGTTGCTCCGCGCGCCGGAAAACGGCGAATTCGTCTGGCATGAGGTATCTGTGCGCGTGAACCGCGTCGTCAACGACGATGAGCAACTGATCATGCCGATCTCGGCGGAGCAGGCGGAAAGCGAGGCGAAGCAGGCCGCAAGGAAGCCGGTGGCTCGCAAGGTCGCGGCCGCAGCCTCCGGCAACGACGGTCAGGGTTCGTTGTTTTGACGTGGAACCAAAAGCATTTGCAGCTATCGCTCTATCTTCAGGGCGCTACCGTTTCGAACCCTCTATAGCACCTTGCCCGGATTCATGATGCCGAGAGGGTCGAACAGCGCCTTGATGCCGCGCATCACCTCGATCGCCGTCTTGTCCTTCACGCCGGGCAGGTTATCGCGCTTCAGAACGCCGATACCGTGTTCGGCGGAGATCGAGCCGCCCATCCGCAGCGCGATGGCGAAGACGACGGCATTGACCTCCTGCCACCGGGCGAGAAATTCCTGCGTCGTCATCCCGCTCACGGGTTGGCTGACGTTATAATGGATATTGCCGTCGCCAAGGTGACCGAACGGCACCGGTCGCGCGTCCGGAATGAGCTTTACCACGGCGGCATTGGCCTCCGTGATGAAGGCGGGTATGGCGGCGACGGGCACCGAGATATCGTGCTTGATCGAGCCGCCCTCCCGTTTCTGGGCCGGGGGAATCGTCTCCCGCAGCTTCCAGAACGCCGCGCGCTGCTGAAGGCTGGCCGCGATCGCCGCATCGTCGATGCAGCCGCTCTTTATACCCCGCTCGAGAATGGTCTCGACCGTCGCCGTCGCATCGTCGCGCGAGGACGAGACTTCCATCAACACGTACCAGGGATAGCGACGGGTAAGCGGATCGCGGATGCCGGAGCCGTGCCTGACGCAGATGTCGACGCAGATATCTGCGAGCAGTTCGAAGCTTGTCAGGCTGCCGGCGGCTTCGGCCTGTGAGATGGCCAGCAATCTCAAGGCATCGGCCGGCGATCTCAGGCCGACAAAGGCGGTTTGCACCGAGCGTGGTTTTGGAAACAGCTTCACGACCGCGGCGGTGATGATGCCGAGCGTGCCTTCGGCGCCGATGAACAGGTTGCGCAGGTCGTAGCCGGTATTGTCCTTTTTCAGCTTGGACAGGCCGTTGAGGGTGCGGCCATCGGCCAGCACCACCTCGAGGCCGAGCGCCATGTCGCGCGCCACGCCGTATGCCAGCGCGCCGGTGCCGCCGGCATTGGTCGAGAGATTGCCGCCGATGGTGCAGCTTCCTTCGGCGCCGAGCGACAAGGGGAAAAAACGACCGGCCTCGTCGGCGCGCCGCTGGATGGTTTGCAGGATGGCGCCGGCCTCCACCGTCATTGTGTTGGAGGCGATGTCGACTTCGCGGATCCTGTCCATCCGCCGCATCGACACCACCACCTCGCCGTTGTGCGGGGTTTGTCCACCGACGAGACCGGTGTTGCCGCCTTGCGGGACCAGCGCGATCCGGTGTTCGCTTGCGATCCGGCAGATCGCCGACACCTCCGCCGTGGATGCGGGACGCAATACCAGCGGCGAGCGGCCATGAAACAGGTTGCGCGCCTCCGTGAGGTATGGCGCCCGTTCGTCGGCGTCAGTCACCGCATATTTGTCGCCGACGATGGCGGCGAGGCGCGCGATCAGATCGGGCGACAACGGCGGATGTGCGGATTTTGATGTGGCGATCGGCAAATCCATCAGCCTTTCGGCGCGGCGGCGCGGCGCAACCGGTCGTTGATCGCTTCCCCGAGCCCGTCCTCGGGAATCGGCGTCACCGCGATGGTTCGCGCCCCGCTGGCATCGAGGGCGCGAAGACAGCCGAACAGATGGGCCGCCGCCTCCTTCAGATCACCGCTCTCGGACAGGTTCATCACCGCACTAGCGGTGTCGATGCCCGGCAGATCAACTCGCCCGAACGCCAGCAGCGCCTCGCCGGGCGCAAGGTTTGCGGCATTGAGCCGCATCCTGGCGCGCGGCGCGTAATGCGAGGCCAGCATTCCCGACGCCAGCGGTGGTCCATCGGCCGCGCCGGGAGCGGGCGAGGCCAAGGGGCTGCCCAGCACGCGTTCGATGTCGGCGCGCGAAATCCCGCCGGGCCGCAACAGCGCGGGCCGATCGAAACAGCCGACGATGGTGGACTCGATGCCGACGTCGACCGGTCCGCCGTCGACGATGAGGTCGATCCGGCCGTCGAGATCATGTCGCACATGCGCCGCCGTGGTCGGAGAAACGTGGCCCGACAGGTTGGCGGAGGGTGCGACGATCGCGCCGCCGAACCCGCGCAGGATATCCCGCGCAACCGGATGGGCGGGAACCCGTAGCGCGATGGTATCGAGGCCGGCGGTGGCGAGATCGGCCACCGGACAGTTCGCGCCCTTCGGCAGCACCAGCGTCAGCGGGCCCGGCCAGAACGCATCGGCGAGCGCGAGCGCGGCCGCGCCGAACCGGGCGATGTGTTGGGCGGCGGCAACGTCGCCGACATGCACGATCAGCGGATTGAAGGCGGGTCTGCCCTTGGCCCGGTAGAGCCGTGCGATCGCCTCCGCGTTGGCGGCGTCGGCGCCCAGGCCGTAAACAGTCTCGGTGGGAAACGCGACGAGTCCGCCATTTCGAAGCACCCGCGCCGCCGCTGCCGTCTCGCCGGCCCGTTGAATCGTCGTTGTGAGGTCGACAGTCATGGAGTTCTCAATTCAGCTTCTTGCGGTGCGCGCAACCCGACGCTATAAGCCGCGTCTTGTCGGAGTGTGGCTCAGCCCGGTAGAGCACTGCGTTCGGGACGCAGGGGTCGCAGGTTCAAATCCTGCCACTCCGACCATTATTTCAATGACTTATAATTTCGATGCGCCGGGCGCGCAACGCGACGCGCGACGAATCGACACTCATGCGGGCTTTTACCGTATGCGGCCGAGCGGCGCCTGCGGCAGGAACTCCTTGCCGTTCGCGACCAGGAAATCCAGCATTTCCTGCGCCGGAGGCAGCAGCACCTTGTCTTTCTTTCTGACGACGAACCATTGCCGGATGATCGGAAGACCGGTGATATCGAGCGTGATCATCCGGCCCTCCTTAAGTTCGACGGCCACGGTATGCGCCGAGATGAAAGCGATCCCGAGACCGGCGATGACCGCCTGCTTGATGGTCTCGTTGCTGCTCATCTCCATGCCGATCTGCGGCTCGAGATTGCTCTTCTCAAAAAACTGTTCCATGAGAAATCTCGTGCCCGAGCCCGGCTTGCGGGAAAGGAACTTTTCGTGCGCCAGATCGACCGCCGTAAGTCCGGACGCGTTCGCCAGCCGGTGTCCCGTCGGCGCGATGACGACGTGCGGATGATCGCCGATCAGATGCGTGTCCAGTTCGATATCGGGAGGCGGATGGCCCATGATCGCAAGATCGAGCGCGTAGCCGCGCAAGGCCTGGCGGATGTCCTGGCGATTGACGATCGTCAGGCTGATGTCCATCCCCGGATGAAGCTTCGAAAAGGCGGAAATCGCAAAGGGGACAAAATACTTCGCCGTACTGACCGCGCCGATCGATATGCGTCCGCCGGTTCGGCCGGTGATCATGTCGAGCGACGTCGCACAGCTGTCAATCGCGGCTTCGATGCGCTCGAAAAGCGTATACAGTTCCTGTCCGGCAGGCGTGAGGGTCATGCCCTCGCTGGTTCTCTGAAGCAGGGGCAGCCCGCAAAGCTGCTGAAGATTCCGCAGTTGCAGCGTGACCGCGGGTTGAGTCAAATGCAGTTTGTTCGCGGCGGCGGTGACGCTGCCGCCGGCCGCGACTGATGCCAAAGCACGAAGCTGCCGGATAGTTACGTCGCGAAGCTTCGTGATCATATAAGGAAAATTTTGCGGCTATGAAGGATATTGAAATTGTACTTATTACATGCAACGAGTCAATTCGCGCGACGCTCTGGAAAGCGGCAAATTGGCTGTTTGGAGATTGCGGCCGAGGGGGAGTCTGAATGAGTCAAGAGATGACACTGCAGGAAAGGATGGACGGCGAGGGGGGATCGGATCCGCTTCGCCAGGCAGTGAAGGGAGCGGTAGCTGCGCTTGCGCAGGCTGCGATCGATATTTCTGATCTGACTTGCCGCGGCGCGTTGGCCGGAATCACCGGACAGGCACAAGGCCGCAACACCGACGGGGATGTTCAGAAGGATCTGGATGTTCGCGCTGATCAAATTATCCGCGACGCTCTCGGCAAGCTGCCGATCGCAGCGCTGGCCTCCGAGGAGATGGAGGCGCTGGATATCTTGAATCCGGGCGCGCCGATCTGCGTCGCATTCGATCCGTTGGACGGTTCATCGAACATCAATACGAACATGTCGGTGGGTACGATTTTTTCGATCATGCCGACGCCTTCCGATGTGAACGCCGCCTTCAGGCAGGCCGGAAGCGCGCAACTCGCGGCTGGTTTCGTTGTCTATGGTCCGCAGACCTCTCTTGTTCTCACGCTCGGGCAGGGAGTTGACATCTTCACGCTTGACCGGGTCGACAGGGTGTTCAAGCTCACCGGATCGGCAGTGAAGATTCCGGCGGAAGCCACCGAATTCGCGATCAACGCATCGAACAGGCGGCACTGGGACCTGCCGGTTCGCGCCTATATCGACGAGTGCCTTGCGGGAGCCGATGGCGCCGGCGGCAAGAATTACAACATGCGCTGGATCGGCTCGCTGGTCGCGGAGGCGTTCCGCATCCTCATTCGCGGCGGCATCTTCCTTTATCCCGGAGACGCCCGCGACGGTTACGAGGAGGGCCGCCTGCGCCTGGTTTATGAAGCGCACCCGATGGCTTTCATCGTCGAGCAGGCGGGAGGCGGTGCTTCGACCGGACGAAAGCGGGTTCTCGATCTCGTTCCCGGTAGCCTGCACCAGCGAGTTCCGCTGATCATGGGGTCGATCAAGAACGTCCAGCGGCTTGAACATTTGCATACGGTGCCCGATGGCGCTCTGGAAGCGAATGCGCCGTTGTTCGGGAATCGCGGTCTGTTTCGCGTTTAAGGGGCTGATATCGTGTCGAGGAAACATCCTATCATATCAATTACGGGTTCGTCGGGCGCTGGCACGACCTCCGTCAAGCGGACCTTCGAGCAGATTTTCCGTCGCGAGAAGGTCGTTGCGGCCTACATCGAGGGCGACGCCTTTCACCGCTACAACCGCGCCGAGATGCGCACCCGCATGGCCGAGGAATCGGACAAGGGCAACAGGCACTTCAGTCATTTCAGCCCTGAAACCAACCTGTTCGCCGAACTCGAGTCGGTGTTCCGCAGCTATGGCGAGACCGGAACGGGCACCACGCGGTATTATGTCCATGACGATACGGAATCGGCGCTCCATGGTGTGCCTCCCGGCACCTTCACGGACTGGCAGCCGTTGCCTGAGAATTCGGACCTGTTGTTCTACGAGGGCCTTCACGGGGCCGTCGTCACCGACAAGGTGAATGTCGCGCAGTACGCGGATCTCAAGATCGGCGTGGTTCCCGTGATCAATCTCGAATGGATTCAGAAGCTGCACCGCGACCGTAGCGCGCGCGGCTATTCCACCGAGGCCGTCACCGACACCATCCTTCGGCGCATGCCGGATTACGTCAACTATATCTGCCCCCAGTTTGCTGAGACGGACATCAATTTCCAGCGCGTGCCGACGGTGGATACCTCAAATCCGTTCATCGCCCGGTGGATACCGACGCCCGACGAGTCGATGGTCGTCATCCGCCTGAAGAATCCGAAAGGCATCGATTTTCCATATTTGCTGTCCATGATCCCGAACAGCTTCATGTCGCGCGCCAACTCTATTGTCATCCACGGATCCAAGCTGGATCTCGCGATGCAGTTGATCCTGACGCCGCTGATCCTTCAACTCATCGAGCGAAAGAGGCGCGCATGAGGGGAATGATCGCACGTCCGAAACCGTCAACCCCGATGGCGTCAAGAGGGGACGTGGCCAAGAATACGATCGCGTCAAACGCGATGTCTTTTCACGATAGCCAGATGGGGAGGGAACCGACATGGCGCGCATAACTTTGAGACAGTTGTTGGATCACGCCGCGGAACACGGCTACGGCGTGCCGGCGTTCAACATCAACAATATGGAGCAGGGCCTTGCCATCATGGAGGCGGCGGCTGCCGTCGACGCTCCGGTCATTCTCCAGGCCTCCAGGGGCGCACGCTCCTACGCCAACGACATCATGCTGGCGAACATGATCGACGCGCTGGACCAGATGTATCCGCACATTCCGCTGTGCATGCATCAGGATCACGGCAACGAGGAAGCGACCTGCGCCACCGCGATCAAATATGGCTTCACCTCGGTGATGATGGACGGTTCGCTCAAGGCCGACGCCAAGAGCGCAGCGGACTACGAGTATAACGTCGACATCACCCGCCGCGTCGTTGACATGGCGCACTGGGTCGGCGCCTCGGTGGAAGGCGAACTGGGCGTGCTCGGTTCGCTCGAGCATGGCGGCGGCGAGCAGGAGGACGGACACGGCATCGAAGGTCCGGTCAGCCACGATCAATTGCTGACCGACCCGGACCAGGCCGTTGATTTTGTCCGCGCCACCAAGGTGGACGCGCTGGCGATCGCGATGGGCACCTCGCACGGCGCCTACAAGTTCTCGCGCAAGCCGGACGGCGACATTCTCGCCATGAAGGTGGTCGAGGAAATCCACCGCCGCCTTCCCAATACGCATCTGGTGATGCATGGCTCGTCCTCGGTGCCGCAGCATCTGCAGGATGAGTTCAACAAGTTCGGCGGCGAGATGCCGCAGACCTGGGGCGTGCCGGTCGAGGAAATCGTTCGCGGCATCAAGCATGGCGTTCGCAAGGTGAATATCGACACCGACTGCCGGCTGGCCATGACCGCGGTATTCCGGAAAGTCGCGGCCAGCAACAAAAGCGAGTTCGATCCACGCAAGTTCCTGAAACCCGCGATGGATGCGATGCGCGACCTCTGCCGTGAGCGTTTCGAGCAGTTCGGCACGGCCGGCAATGCCTCGAAGATCAAGGTGATCCCATTGGCTGAAATGGCCAAGCTCTACCGCTCCGGCAAGCTTGATCCGCGTATCGGTGAAACTGCGGTTGCCGCCGAGTGAATATGATCCGGCTCTGGCGCGGCCCGGCTTTTCGGCTGGACCGCGCTGAGGCCGATCACGCGATATCCCGCTAAACACGGCCTTCCGTGGTGAGGGCACGTTCCGGGGGCAGCCTTGCCGATGAGCAGGTTTGCACCTCGTAATTTGCGCCTCGTAACAACACCATCCGGTTCAAACTGGGACGATTCATCCTCCCGATCGTCCAGCCCCGGATGTACTGCTCCGTCGTCTTGCATGGCGACGGAGCCTTTCTCCCGGCAGTCCTTGAAAAGCTTCTGCGATCCCGTAACAGCCGCCACACTGCGGCGGTCGTGACGTTCGCGATGGACTTACAATCCCCGCAATTGGATCCGAACAGCTGCTTGGAGCATTTTCCGGCGAAGTGGATGACCTGTTCGCGGCAAGAGAAGCAAGCAGGTCGTCGGCCTGGATCGGGGGATGGATTACCGGTTCGGCTGAAGAAAACGCGTCAAGATAACAATATCGAGCTTCGCTTCTGATTCAATCGGAGGCGAAAGTGCTGTAGGCTCTTTCGATCGCGTTGGATCAGGCTGAAGCGTTTTTCATTTGATCATGCTCGAAGCTGCGACGAATCCGGGAACGATCATGGGATCGATGACATTCACGCGCCATGCGGCCATTGTTGTCACTGTGCTGTCGCTGGGCGGATGCGCCAATCTGGAGCGGCACAATCCGAACGCGCTGTCCCAGGGCGATGACGATGCGTATTGTCAGACGCACGGCGGGCCGCAGGGATCGGCGGCCTACACCGCCTGCCGCAAGAATCGCGACGTTGCCGTCACGCGATCGGATCGGATGGAGCGCTCCCACCGCGATCTCGCCGAGCGGATGCTGAACGGGCAGTAACGGCGTTCAACGGCGCGCCTGTCCCGATGGCCCGTCATGGCCATGAAAGTGACATCCGGTACGTTGCGTTGCCCGGATCAGGATCGCTGCGATCTCCGGGATTCGGAACTCACGCTGTGAACCGGCCAAGCCTGAACGCCTTTACTCGTTGTCCTCATCCTCGGCCTTCTTGCCGCCGATGGTCTTCAGCTTGGCGAATACGGCGTCGACGTTGAGATCGTCCTGCTGCTTCTCGGTAGGTTCGAACTCGCTATCCTTGCGCGTGGTCTCGGACGCCGGCAACAGGGTGGCGCCGCCATACTGCTGATCGGTCGGCTTCTCCTTGGCGGCGCGCTGCACCTCGAAGTCGAGTTCGATCTGCGAGCAAAGGCCGAGCGTCACCGGATCCATCGGAGTCAGGGTCGAGGCGTTCCAGTGGGTACGGTCGCGCACCGCGGCGATCGTGGTTTTGGTGGTGCCGACCAGACGCATGATCTGGGCGTCCTTCAACTCCGGATGATTGCGCACGAGCCAGAGGATCGCGCTCGGCCGCTCGTGGCGGCGTGACACCGGAGTGTAGCGGGGTCCCTTTTTCTTGGCTGCCGGGGGCAGCACCACCCGGCTCTCGCTCAGTTTCAGCCGGTAGTCCGGGTCCTTCTCGCCTTTCTCGATTTCGTCGCGGGTGAGCTGGCCGGTGGAGATCGGGTCCATGCCCTTGATGCCCTGGGCAGCATCACCGTCTGCGATGGCGCGGACCTCCAGGGGATGCATCTTGGTGAAGTCGGCGACCTGATCGAACGACAGCGCGGTATTGTCGACGAGCCACACGGCAGTCGCTTTCGGCATCAGCGGTGCATTGCTCATGGCAAATCTCCTTTGCGCTTTGCCCACCCCTCAGGGCAAAGCCTTTTGGTCATCGACGATGACGGGAATTGGAGTCTATATATGCTGCCGGAGGTCGGCCGCGCAATGGTTTGCTCCGTCGAACCTCCGGCTTGGGTGCCTGTCTTGACAGCGCCCGAAAGCCGTCCAAAGTCATCATTATTGGCCGTTCCCGCCCTGCCGGTGTGGGGTGATTCGGTCCCGGATCGCCTCATGAATGTTAAACCGAAACTTAAAATCGTGCTCTGTTCGCCCCGCGGCTTCTGCGCTGGGGTCGTCAGGGCGATCGATACCGTGGAACGTGCGCTGACGCTGTATGGCGCGCCGGTCTATGTGCGTCACGAAATCGTCCATAATCGCTATGTTGTGGACAGCCTTCGCGCCAAGGGAGCGATCTTCGTCGAGGAACTGGCGGAGATCCCCGACGACACCACGGCGCCGGTGGTTTTCTCCGCTCATGGCGTGCCGAAATCGGTTCCCGCGGATGCTCAGCGGCGCAATTTCTTCTCGCTCGATGCCACCTGTCCCCTGGTGACCAAGGTTCACCGCGAGGCGGCGATCCATTTCAAGCGCGGCCACGAGATTCTGCTGATCGGGCATTCTCATCACCCGGAAGTCGTCGGCACCGTCGGGCAGTTGCCGGCGGGTGCGGTGACCCTGATCGAGACCGCCGAGGATGCCGAGAAATTCGCGCCGAAGGATGCCGATAATCTGGCGTTCGTGACCCAGACCACGCTGTCCATCGACGACACCGCCGAGATCGTGGCGGTGCTGAAGCAACGCTTCCCCAACATCCATGGGCCGCACAAGGAAGACATCTGTTACGCCACTACCAATCGCCAGCTGGCCGTCAAGAAGGTCGCGCCGGTGGTCGACGCGCTGATCGTGGTCGGGGCGCCGAATTCGTCCAACTCGCAGCGGTTGCGTGAGGTTGCCGAGCGTGAGGGGTGCAAGGTGTCCGTGCTTGCGCAGCGCGCCGGAGATCTCGACTGGAGCATGTTCGAGGGGATCAAAAGCCTCGGCATCACGGCTGGCGCGTCGGCGCCCGAAGTCATCGTCGAGGAAATCATGGATGCATTCGCGGCGCGCTATGAACTCGAGGTGGAGACGGTCTCGGCCGCGGAAGAAAACGAGTTCTTCCCGCTGCCCCGCTCGCTGCGGCCCGACGCCGCCTAGAGCACTTTCGCTTCTGATTGAATGAGAAGCGAAGCTCTGGATTGTTGTTTTGACGCGTTTTCTTCACGCGAACAGGTCATCCGCTTCGCGCGAGAACGCGATCGCACTGCCATGACCGGAACGGGGATATGAGATGGCGGTCTACACCGACGTCGCCGCCGAGGAGCTTGCGGATTTTCTGAAAGCCTACGATATCGGCGAAGTGCTGTCCTACAAGGGCATCGCCGAGGGCGTCGAGAACTCCAACTATCTGCTGCACACAACCTCCGGATCGTTTTTCCTGACGCTCTACGAAAAGCGCGTCGCCATCGACGACCTGCCGTTCTTTCTCGGCTTGATGGGACATCTGGCGACCCATGGCATCGTGTGTCCGCAGCCGGTCAAGGCCAGAAACGGCGAGACGCTCGGCCGCCTCGCGGGGCGTCCTGCCGCCATCATCGATTTTCTCGAGGGCGTGTGGCCACGGAAACCGAACGTCGCTCATTGCGCCGCGGTCGGCGCAGCGCTGGCGAAACTGCATCTCGCGGGCCGCGATTTCTCCATGAAGCGCGTCAACGCGCTGTCGGTGTCGAGTTGGCGGCCGCTGTTCGAACAGGTCGGCGCTTGCGCCGATACCGTGCAGCCGGGTTTGCATGATTTTCTCAAGGCTGAACTCGATCACCTCGAGGCGTACTGGCCGCGCGAGCTGCCTGGCGGCGTGATCCATGCCGACCTGTTTCCCGACAACGTGCTGTTTCTCAGCGACAGGCTGTCGGGGCTGATCGATTTCTATTTCGCGTGCCATGATTTCTTCGCCTATGACGTCGCGATCTGCCTCAACGCATGGTGTTTCGAGCCGGATCATGCCTTCAATGTCACCAAGGCGCGGGCGCTGCTTGGCGCCTATCATCGGGAACGCGCGCTGTCGGAGGCCGAACAGGCGGCGCTGCCGCTGCTTGCGCGGGGGGCCGCGTTGCGGTTCCTGCTGACGCGGCTGGTTGATTTTCTCAACGTCCCCGCGGGCGCGCTGGTGAAGCCGAAAGATCCGCTTGAATATGTCCGCAAGCTGCGTTTCCAGCAGCGGGTCGGTGGCGTCCGTGATTACGGCGTCGCGATATTGGGGCCGGTGGCGTGAATTCGCCCGCGCTTCCGCATGTCACGATTTTCACCGACGGCGCCTGCTCAGGCAATCCGGGCCCCGGCGGCTGGGGCGCGATCCTGCGTTTCGGCGACATCGAGAAAGAGTTGAAGGGCGGCGAACCGCATACCACCAATAATCGGATGGAGTTGCTGGCGGCGATCTCGGCGCTGGAGGCACTGAAACGCCCGGCGCTTGTCGATCTCACCACCGACAGCCAGTACGTGCGGCAGGGCATCACCGCCTGGATTCACGGCTGGAAGCGCAATGGCTGGCGTACGGCCGACAAGAAGCCGGTGAAGAACGTGGACCTCTGGCAACGGCTCGACGCAGCCCTGCAGCCGCATCAGGTGCGCTGGCACTGGATCAAGGGTCACGATGGCCATAGCGAGAACGAGCGCGCCGATCAGCTTGCGCGCGAGGGCGTGGCGATGGCCAAATTGATGCGGACGGTCTGATTGCCCCGGTACCGTCATGCCCGGCCTTGTGCCGGGCATCCACGTCTTTTAACGTCAGTTTAGCAACAAGACATGGATGGCCGGGACGAGCCCGGCCATGACGATGTTTGAAGCGTGAGCGTTATGCGCTTTCAAAGCTGCCCGAGCAGCTTGTCGCCGCCGGAGACATCGACCTTGCCGGGTGAGTCCTCGACGTTCAGCGTCTTCACCACGCCATCCTCGACCAGCATGGAATAGCGCTTCGAGCGGATGCCGAGCCCTTTCTCGGAACCGTCGAACGTCATGTCGATGGCTTTCGCGAACTCGCCGTTACCATCCGCAAGAAACGTGGCCTCGTTTCGCTGGTCGGTGTCGCGCTTCCACGCGTTCATGACGAACACGTCGTTCACGGAGACGATGGCGATCTCGCCCACGCCCTTGCCCTTGATGGCGCTGGCGCTGGCGAAAATGCTCGGAAGGTGTTGCTTGTGGCAGGTGCCGGTATAGGCGCCCGGCACCGCGAACAACGCGACTTTCTTGCTCTTGAAGATATCGTCGGTGCTTTTTGTCTGAACCCCGTCTTCGGTCATGATGCGGAATGTCGCGTTGGGCAGGCGGTCGCCAACTTTGATGGTCATCGTCAAATCTCCTGGACTGGCGGTGTGCGTGGAGGGGCGAGCATACAGTATTCCACAGCCGCGAAACGGCAATCGTCGCGTGCTCGCCGTACTGTCGTCAAAGAGCCTCCCGGCGAAGCGCGACGCGCGGCTGAAAAGCTATCCGGCGAATCCGCCTGCGTCGAGAAACGCCTGCTCTTCCGCGTTCGTCGTGCGCCCGAGTACAAGGTTGCGATGGGGAAAACGGCCGAACCGGCGAATGATGTCGGCGTGGATCTCCGCGAATTTGAGGTTTTCGGGCCGGCCGCGGGTGCGAAACAGCTCAATGCAACGGTCTTGATCCGCCAGTCGTTCCGAATGCATGAAGGGCACATAGAGGAATTCGACAAGGTCGGGCTCTATGCGCGAGTCGGCGCCACGGGCGATGGCGCGCTCGGCGACGGCCAACGCCTGGTCGTCGGTCGAGAAGGTCCGGGCGTCGCTGCGGAACATGTTACGCGGAAACTGGTCGAGCACGATGACGAGCGCCAGCGCACCGTCGTCGGTTTTCTCCCATTCTGCGAGTTCGCCCGCGCCGGCGGCCTCCCAAAGCTGAAGAAAGCGACGGCTCACCTCCACGTCGAATGCGTTGTTCTTGATGTACCACTTGTCCGGGCCGGCGGCTCGCCAGAAAGCGAGAACATCGGCGGGGGAGGGGAGGGGTGTATTGTCGGATTTCATCATGCCACGCTTTGCTGTCGCCGTTGTCCACGCATGCGAGGACAATTTTCCATAAGAAGGTTTCAGTTGGGCAGGGCGGTATCCGCCTCACGCCGCCGTCTTGTTCTCGTCGCGCAATGCGCGGCGGAGAATCTTGCCGACATTGGTTTTCGGCAGGGAATCACGAAACTCGATTTGTTTGGGCACTTTGTAGTTCGTCAATTCCGTCCGGGCGAACTTGATGATCTCCTCACGCGTGAGATCAGGATCCTTCCTGACCACGAACGCCTTGACCGTCTCGCCCGACCTCTCGTCCTTGACTCCGATCACAGCGCATTCCAGCACGCCCGGATGGCTTGCGATCACGTCCTCGATTTCGTTCGGATAGACGTTGAAACCGGAGACCACGATCATGTCCTTCTTGCGGTCGACGAGCCGGGTGTAACCGTCCGTGGACATGACGCCGATGTCGCCGGTGCGGAAGAAGCCGTCCGCCGTCATCACCTTCGCGGTCTCGTCCGGCCTGTTCCAGTAGCCCGGCATGACCTGCGGCCCGCTGGCGCAGATTTCTCCCGCCTCGCCGAGCGGCATCTCTCTGCCGTCATTGTCGCGGATCGAGATGTATGTCGATGGTAGGGGAAGCCCGATCGAGCCGGAAAATTTGTCGCCGTCGGCGGGATTGCAGGTCAGCGTCGGCGAGGTTTCCGAAAGGCCGTAGCCTTCCAGCAGCGGGCATCCCGTCACTTTCAACCATCTCTCCGCCACGGCCTTTTGCACGGCCATGCCGCCGCCGATCGATGCCCTCAGTTTCGAGAAGTCGACCTGCTCGAAACCGGGCGCGTTGAGCAGGGCGTTATAGAGCGTGTTCACCGCCGGGAAGCAGTGGATCTGATGCTTCCTCAGTTCCTTCACCAGCCCGGGAATGTCGCGGGGGTTCGGGATCAGCAGATTGACTCCGCCCGCGCGCATTCCCAGCATGAAGCACGCCGTCAGCGCGAAGATATGATAGAGCGGCAGGGCGCAGACGATGAAAAGCTGATCGATCACCGGCGGCTTCTTCAGCACCGGCTGCAGCCACGCATCATTCTGCAGCACGTTGGCGAGGATGTTGCGATGAAGGAGCGTCGCTCCCTTGGAGACGCCGGTTGTGCCGCCGGTATATTGCAGGAAGGCCACATCGTCAGGCGCGAGTTCGGGCCGGACCAGCGTCATGCCGCGTCCCGCGGCAAGGGCGTCGTTGAACTTGACGGCGTTCGGGATGGATGATGGCGGCACCATCTTTTTGATGTGGCGGACAACGAAGTTGACGATCAGGCCCTTGAAGCCGAGCAGGTCACCCATGCTGCCGACGATGACGTGCCTGACGGCGGTTTTACCGATCGCCTGCTGCACCGTCGCTGCGAAGTTTTCCAGCACGATGATCGCTTCCGCGCCGCAATCCTTGAGTTGATATTCAAGCTCGTGCGGCGTGTAGAGCGGGTTGACATTGACCGCGGCATAGCCGGCGCGCAGCACGGCGATTGTCGAGATCGGATATTGCAGCACGTTCGGCATCATCAGTGCGACGCGCGCGCCCTTTTTCAGTCCCAGGCCCTGCAGGTAAGCGCCGAGAGCACGCGACGTCTCGTCGATCTCGCGATAGGTCATCGCCTTGTCCATGCAGATGAAGGCTTTGCGGTCGCTGAAACTGGCAAAGCTCTCCTCCAGCAACTCGATCAACGAAGCGTATTGCGAAGCGTCGATGTCGGCAGGCACGCCTGCGGGATATTGCCTGAGCCAGATGCGATCCATGTGACGTCCCGGTGATCCCATGTTCAAGGGAAAGAGAATGTCTTGTGCAGGGAATATCGGGCAAGGTGGCGGTCTAAGGCAAGTAGTTGCGCGATCACGACGCGCGAATGCCGCCGCAGCAAGCTTAACGGTTTATTCCGTCGGCAGGCCCGAAATGGTCTGGTGGCCAACGTGCAGGGTTTGCCTGTGCGACGTTTGCCGCCTGTTATTATAGCGTTTTCGAGCGAAGCATGTCCTCGGGCTTGACCCGAGAATGGATGCCGGCTCGCGTGAAGAAAACGCGTTAAAACAACAGCTAGACGAGTCTAGGCGCTGGCGTTACGCTGCTGCCGCTTGAGTGGCTGATGATGGAGTGCGCGGGAAGAAAGGGCTCCTTGTTGAGTTGAGAAGTGATGGTTATGATCATCGCGGGTTTTTGAGGGCTGAGGGGTCTCGCTATGCACAGTCATATTCTCATTCCCACTGACGGCTCCGAACTGGCACAGAAAGGTGTCGACTATGGTCTGTCGCTGGCCGACGGATACGGCGGCAAGGTTACAATCATCACTGTGACAGAGCAGCCTCCCGTTCCCTCTATAGGCGAAAGCGAATGGGGTAAGGTTGGTATGGATCCGGATCGGCTTGAAGATGCCGACACGCGGCATGCAAAAGCTATCCTTTCGGCAGCCAAAGCAGCGGCAGAAAAAATAGGATTGACCGTCGAGACACTCCATATCCAGAACGTCTCACCGGCCGCAGCTATCGTTGATGTGGCGAAGAAAAATGGATGCAGCCTGATCGTCATGGCCTCTCACCGACGCCGCGGGATCAAGAGTGTCCTTTTAGGCAGTCAAACCGCCGAGATTCTTGCAACCGCACCTATCCCCGTTCTTGTAGTCCCCTGATCCGCCAGACAGGTTGGCGGCTTCGGCTTCTTGCTCAGAGCAAAACCCCGCTCCGGAGGGAAGAACATGGAGAAGACAATAATGAATGCCCTCAGAGTTGCGTTTGCGTTTGCGGCTTTCTCCCTCCTTTCGACGCCGTTGCAGGCGATGCCGGTTGCCTCCGCGCCGGGATGGTCCACGGACATCGTTCAGGTTGCCGACGGGTGCGGCCAAGGACGTTATCGCGGGTCGGGAGGCGCATGTCATCGGTTCGGACGCGGCCCCAATCCTGGCGGAAATTTTGCAGGAAGTCATCGCGGTGAGGGCTGTGGCCCTCGCAATTACCGAGGTCCAGGCGGTGCATGCCACCGTTTGGGGACGGGTCCCTATCCGAGTGGATACTGGGCCCCGCGTTGAAATATGACTGATTAACGGTTGCGTCGTAGTCGTCGCATTCGCTTACGAACTCAACCCCGCTCCGGCGGGGTTTTCTATTTTTAAGGGACCGCGATGCTCGGTAGATAGGCCAGCAGTCCGATCAGAACAATAAATCCGATAACAATGAAGCTCAGCGAAGCGGCTGACTAAACAGCTAGGGTTTGGACTTGCCTTCGGCGGTTTTGGGCTTGGCGGATGGGCCGGCGGCGGGCTTGCTATCGACCGGGGGCTTCGTGGACTTGGATGTGGGCTTGGGTGTAGCCTTGGGGTTGATGGTAACCGAGACCCGGTTATTTGATTTTTCCTTGGCGTCTGCTTTCGGCGCGGGTTTGTCCCGGGCGGTCTTGCCGGGTTTCTTGCTCTTCGGCGGAGCGTCGCGCGCGGCATCGGCTTCCGCCGCGGCTGCGATGGCGGCGCCGCTGCGCGTCGGTCCGGTATAGACAATGACGGGATCCGAGGGCGCCGGGGAGGCGGCGATCATGTCCACCGGCCGAAGCGTCGGCGGTTGCGCGCCGGTCGCGAAGAACGACATCATGGCGGCGCTTGTCGCTGACGTGTTGGCGACAACATCGTTATCCTCGTCGCTGGCGGGATGCCTGCGTTTCGGCCCGCACATTTCATCGCGCAGATTGGGAGGCGTCGCGGCGATCGGCGCCAGCCTGTCGACGGTGCCGAGCGCCGGCCGCAGCCACGACAGCGAGTTATTGGCGAAGCCGCGCTCTAGCATCTGCGCGGCGCGCACAGCCCGCATCGTACCCGACGATGCGCCGAGCACCACCGCGATCAGGCGCTTGCCGTTCTGCGTGGCGGACGCGACGAGATTGTAGCCGGAGGCGCAGATGAAGCCGGTTTTGAAGCCGTCGGCGCCTGGAAAGCGCCCGATCAGCTTGTTGAAGTTGTGCGTCACCCTGCGGCCGTAGCGTATCGAGGGGATGTGCACGAAATATTCGTATTCGGGCAGATCGTGAATGAATGCGCGCGCGAGAATGGCCATGTCGCGCGCCGAGGAGATCTGGCCGTCGGCTGGCAGGCCGTTCGGGTTGACATAGCTCGACTGCGTCATGCCAAGCCGCTGCGCGGCCGCGTTCATTTCGGCCGAGAAACCGTCTATCGACCCGCCGACGCCTTCCGCAAGCACAACGGCCATGTCGTTGGCCGACTTCACCATCATCATCTTCAACGCGTTGTCGACGGTCACCTGGGTGCCCGGCCGAAAGCCCATCTTCGATGGCGACTGCGCGGCGGCGGTCGGCGATACCGCCAACAGCGTGTCGAGCGTGAGGCGCTTGTGCTTGACCGCCGTCAACGTGACGTAAGCGGTCATGAGCTTGGTGACCGAGGCCGGATACCAGGGGAAGGTGGCATTCTCGGCTTCCAGTACCTTTCCGGTATCCGCTTCGATCAGCAGATGCGCTTCGGTGGCATGAGCTGCGCGAAATGGCGCGAGCGCAACCAGCACCCCGGCCGCGAGGACGGTGCAGATCGGAAGCCATTTGCGAAACGGGGCGATGGAAGAATGCACGGTCGATCCGGTCCTTTAAGACCCTCTTTCGGCAAGAGGGCCTGCTTCTCAAGCATTTTCCGGCTACGTGGAGTCCGGTCAGGCGTCAGAAGATGCGCTCGGTTGGTAGCTGCGCGTCGTCTGATCGCAAAACCGGCATCCATTTTTGCGGAATACGCGGCTGGGTTTCAAGCGTGTCCGGGCGCCGTCGTCGCGGCCGCTCCAATCTATACCGGCCCGACAGGCCAGAACAGATGGTCCGCAGTTTAATTCCCCAACGAAAGGGGCCGAATTTCGACGGCCGGGTTGGTTCGCGATGAGGACAGGTCTGCCTGGGCGCTCTCCTGCGTCATGAATTGCGCTTTCGCGAGTTGGGCGAAATGACCTCCGTTCGTCAGGAGTTCGCTGAAGGTTCCGCTTTCGATCACGCGGCCGTCGGCGAAAACCAGAATTCGCGCGGCGTTCCGTATGGTGGACAGCCGATGCGCGATGACGAATGTCGTGCGTCCCCTCATCACCTCGTCGAGCGCGGCGTTGACCTTGGCCTCGGTCACGGCGTCCAGCGCGCTGGTCGCCTCGTCGAGGATCAGGATCGGCGGATCCTTCAGCAAAGCGCGGGCGATCGAGAGTCGCTGCCGCTCGCCGCCGGACAGCATTCGCCCGCGCTCGCCGGCATGAGTATCGAACTTCTTCTCGCCGCGGTCGATGAAGTCCAGCGCCTGGGCGCGCCCGGCGGCGAGCCGCATTTCCTCATCGGTGGCGTCGGGTTTGCCGACGCGGAGGTTCTCGGCGATCGAGCGGTTGAACAGCAGCGGCTCCTGGAACACCACGCCGATGTTTCGCCGCAAGCCGCTGAGCGTGAGGTCGCGAATGTCCATGCCGTCGATCCTGATGACGCCGGATTGCGGATCGAACGCCCGGTGCAGCAGCGCGACGGCGGTGGACTTGCCTGCGCCGGTCGGGCCGACCAGCGCGATGGTCTCGCCGGGCGATGCGACAAACGACAGGTTCGCGACCGCAGGCCGTTTGCCGTCGTAGGAGAACGACACGTCGTTGAATTCAACGCGTCCCTGCAATCGCCCGGGATCGACGGCGTCGGGCCGGTCGCGCACGGCCGGAACGGTGTCGAGCACGTCGAAGAATTCCTTAAGACGCGGCGCTTCCATGAACACGCTGTTGATGAAGGAAACGACCTGCTCGAGTCTCTGGATCAGCATGGTGGCGAAGCTCACGAACATCACGATCTCGCCGATCGACGTCATTCCCCGCTGGTTCAGTGTGATGCCCGCGGTGAAGATCGCCAGAATGGTGATGGTGGTCGAGGCGCGCGTCATCACGGTGACGACGGCCCACCACGATAGCACCGGCATCTGCGCAGATAGCAGCTTGTCGACGACGAACCGCAGGCCCTGAACCTCGGCATCGACGCGAACAAAGCTTTGCACCAGCGCGACGTTGCCGAGGGCGTCGGAGGCGCGCGCGGAAAGATCGCTGAAATGCGTCTCCACCTCGTTCTGCATATCGAAGGTTTTGCGAACCACCAGCGTCGTCAGCATCGTGAATATGATGCAGAGCGCGAACAGAAGGATCGCCAGCCGCCAGTTGATATAGAGCGACAGCGGCAGCAGCACGACGAGCGACATCATCGCCGCGAAATGCTCGCGGAAAAATCCGAGCCATAGCCGCCACAGCGCGTCCGTGCCTTGCAGCATCACCTTCATCAGCCGTCCTGAATGGGTGCCTGCGTGGTAGGCGAGCGGCAACTGCATGATGTGCTCGAAATAGCCGGTCAGCACGGCCTGGCGCTGGCGATGCGAGAGACGGTCGGCCTGCAGGGCCACGGTCACGCCGCACAGGATCGTGAACAGGCCGAACGCCGCCCAAACCGCCAGCAGCGGCCAGGGTGACGTCGAAGCCATTCCAAAGAAGCCGGAGGCCGGATTGCCGGACAGGACGTCAATGATGCGGCCGAACAGCACCGGCTCGGCGAACTGCGCGCCCGCCAGAAGCAGGTTGGCGCCGGCCAGGATCCAGCCGAGCCGCGCTTCCGTGCCGAGCAGTTCGAGAACGCGCGTGTAAAGGCGGACCATCGACATCGGCAGAGGCTCTTATGGACTGCAAGCGCGGCATTGTGGCGCGGATGGAGGATGCGCCGGACGGGAGGCGGCATCTAATCAGAGGCAGGCGCGGGAATACAGCGGTTCGTGCCGCTCACTCGACCTGCGTGATCCTGCGGTCGCTGGCCGGGGGCAGATAACTGCTGTCGAAGATATCCGTAGCCGCCGGACGATTGCGGAATCTGAAGTCCTCGGCGATCTGGTCGAGCAACGTCTCGAACCGGGCCGGATCGATATCGCCGATACCGCTATGCCTGACCTCGCTGGTGAGAATATTGTCGTTGAGGACCGTATGCAGGCGTTCCAGCTCCACAGCGCGTGATCCGCCCTCCATCTGAGTTAGCACGTCATCCACAGCCTTCGCCGGCTCCCTGACGGCGAGCCGCAGGCCGGTGATCACTGCGCGCACGAACGCCTTCACCGCTTCCGGCTTGCCGGCGGCGAATGCCGGGTTGACGATCAGCGCCTTGCCGTAGGCCACGCAGCCGTAGTCGGCAAATTTCAGCACCGCGATATCGTCCGCCGGGATGCCGCGATTGCGCAGGTCGATCGCCGACAGGTACGACAGGCCGGATATGGCGTCGAGCTGGCCCGCCGACAGCATCGGTTCACGAACGGCCGGGCCGATCTGCTGCAATTTCACGGTTTTGAGCTGCAAGCCGTTCCGCCGCGCCAACGCAGGCCACAGCCTGATGGAAGGATCGCCATCGATGACGCCGACCGTTTTCCCCTCGATGTCGGCGAGCGTGTTGATGCCCCGGCTCTTGCGCGCAATGAAGGCGTAGGCCGCCTTGTCGAACAGCACGAACACCGCCTTGACCGGGGGCGCGCCCCGCTGATCGCGAAAGCGGATCAGGGTGTTGATGTCCGCGAGCGCCAGTTCGCTCTTGCCGGCCGCGACACGCGCAATCGCGTCCGTGGTGTCGGCGGCCGCGGCCGTCGTGACGCTCACGCCTTCCGCGCGGAACAGCCCCCGGGTCGATGCCAGAACGACCGGAGCCACGGCGGCATCGATCGGGCGATCGAGCGAGAACCTGATCGGGGTTGGCGCGCCGGCGTCGGCCCCGCTGCCCGCGACCCCGGGGTATGCAGCACCGACCGCGCTCACGAGCACAAGCAGGATACACCAGAGACGACGCAAAGAACGCACTTGCATGAGGATATTGCGGCAGTTCCGTGGTTGGGGCCGCTGCGCGCGACCGTAACGCGGTGTACTTTATCAGAGACGATCTGAATGCGCGATGACCCCCGTGATATCGCGCGTGAGGCTCCACTTCTTGCGTAGCGTCGGGATCGGCAACGCCGGGAACGACGGAGGTTCCGCCGAATCGTGCAGGCAACCGATCATGACGACCGACGTTCGCCGGTTGTGCAGGCCTCGCTGAATCTGCGCGCGGGCCATGGACAAATCGGCCGCGTAATGGTTGATCGCGCCATGCTGAGACGGACCTACGACTGGTGCATCGCCGCCGCTGACAAGCCCCATGCGCTCTGGATTCTGGCGGCCGTGGCTTTCGCCGAGAGCTCATTCTTTCCAGTGCCGCCCGACGTCATGCTGCTGCCGATGGCGCTGGCGCGGCCACGACGCGCCTGGCTGTTTGCGACCGTATGCACGATCGCCTCGGTCGCCGGCGGCGTGCTCGGCTATGCAATCGGCGCGCTCCTTTATGACTCGGTTGGCCAGTGGCTCATTCATCTCTATGGGCTTGGCGACAAGGTCGAGGCGTTTCGCGCGTCATATGCGGAGTGGGGCGCGTGGATCATCATCGGCAAGGGCCTCACGCCGATCCCCTACAAGCTCGTTACCATCACCTCGGGTTTTGCGGGATACAACGTCTGGCTGTTTATCCTGTGCTCGATCATCGCCCGCGGCGGCCGGTTCTTCATCGTCGCGGTCGTGCTCGACCGCTACGGTGAAGCCATTCGCCGCGAGATCGAAAAGCGGCTCGGTCTCTGGGTGGCCATCGGCGCTGCCGTTATCGTCCTCGGTTTCGTGATCGCGTTCCGCTTGATCTAGAGCATGATCCCGCCCCCGCGCCTCCGCGAACCGTTGCGTTGATGAACAGGGCGGAGTTGGAATAGATGGAGGCCGCAGTTTCGGGCGAGGCCGCCTTTTTACGGTGGAGAAGGGAGGAGCAATGATGACGATCAATGATGACCTGGAAAAATTCAGGCAGGCGAGAACGATGGCCTTCAAACGTGGCTTCGTCGTTCGAAGGGCCGACGACCCGGATGATCCCAAGCCCTACACGCTGGTTCGTCTGGCCGTGGAAACCCATCTTGCGACCATCGATGAGGTGCTGGAGGAACTCAAACGGACCAAATGATCGAAATGGCCCAAAGGATTTTCCGCCGGATGGGATCGCCAGCTCGGCGGCTTGGCGCGGCGGGTGTTCAGATGGAACCGGCTCCCGAAAGCCTCCGGAACGCGGCGGACACCGGTTTCCGCGCGTAAGACAGACGGTTCCGTATTAACGACTCGTTAACCGCTATCGAGGCAAATTTTGCCCGTGAACGGTATGCTCTTGCCGCGGGAAAGGCCAGAGACCGTTCGGGTGGGGCAAAAGGCCATGGAACGCGACATCGGGCCGCTGAAAATACCGGCGACAATCCAGGAATTGCAGGCGCGAGTGGCCGCGGCTTTCGGCAGGCATCCGTTGTGCCGCGAAGTGCGGTTTGACGTCGTCAGTACGCCGAAAACCCGTAGCGGCGCCAACTGGACCGTCAGCATGAGCGCGGTCCCGCCAGATGCCATCTGGGAAGCCTCCGAACTCGTCGCCGACATCCAGGATGCCTATACTTTGGCCGCCTGACTTCCGGCACGCTCGATCACGATGGATTG
>NZ_BJNF01000052.1 GCF_006539545.1 Nitrobacter winogradskyi | reverse complement strand
ACACTTTTCCTCATCCCGCTCCAGGCGCAACCGGGAGGCGGGATTCCCAGTGAATAAACAGCCGTCCGGTTCCGTCTTGCACGGCAAGCCTTGATTCACAGCGCGTTGTGAGGATCAATCGGCCGCGCTCGTGAATTGAAACCGGAGATCCTTTTTGACGCGGACGATGACGATTCTCGCGCTCGCGTGCTGCGTCATCACAGGCGTAGCGCTGGCGGAGATATTCGGCCACGGCAACGTTCTGATGGTTCGGTTTGTTGCGACGCCGTCTCCACAGTTCGCGGAAGGGGAGCCGTTCGAATCGGCAGCCACTCGCGAGCGCAAGGCAGACAGGCTTCCGGTCATGCTTCAAGCGGGGACGCCTGACGCCGAGGGCGCGTTGCCTGAATCGCTTCGGCCGGCGGTCGCAACCGATTCTCCCTTCGATGCCGAGATTTTACCTTCGACGCCGCCGATCGAGGAACCGCCGCTGCCACGTCCCCGGCCCAAACTTGCAAACCAGTTCGTCCAGAAGGACTACTCGCTGCTCAGCGATATGCAGATCGCGGCGCTGAAGGGAAGGCTGCGGCTGACGCCGGGGCAGGAGCCTTACTGGCCCGCCGTGGAACGCGCATTGCGGGAGGCCGCCCAGAAAATCCACGAGCGGCGTTCGGCGCCGGGCAAGCAACCCGTGCTCCGCGCCGGCGAGATCGAGCAGATAAAGGTCGCGGCGCAGCCGTTGTTGACGAGGCTGCGGGAAGATCAGAAGCGGGAGGTGCGCGCGCTGGCGCGTATGATCGGGCTGGAAGCGGTGGCCTCGCTGATCTGAGGCCGCCGCGCAGTTAGAGCGGTTTGCGTTTTGCGGAACACTCTGCTCTGTCATGGTCGGGCATAGCTGTTCGAAGAATGGCGTCGCTTCTGCTCGCCTGTAGCCGTTCGAAGAACGGCGTCGCTTCCGATCGCCTATGTCCCCGGCCATCCACGTCTTTCTTCGTTGAAATTCCAAAGACGTGGATACCCGGCATAAAGCCGGGCATGACAAGTTTCTGATTCCACCCAAAAGAGACAGACTCTAGGAAAATCATCGAGCGTATACGCGGGGGCTTGACGGTATCCATGGACCCTGCGGGCGCATCCCTTCACATTAGAGCGGCC
>NZ_BJNF01000051.1 GCF_006539545.1 Nitrobacter winogradskyi | reverse complement strand
GCTCTAAAGGCCGAGGTGGCTGAGATCAGGACCTTTCGGGACGATGCCGTTCGGGTTGAGTGACTTGATGGAATAGTACCCTCTCCTGATATGATCGATGTTCACCGTGTCGCGAATCCCGGGAACATCCAGCACACGTTTGAGATAGGCGGTGAGGTTGGGGTACTCGGAGAGACGCCGCAGGTTGCATTTGAAAAGACCGTGATAGGCGGTATCGAAACGCACCAGCGTCACGAACAGGCGGATGTCGGCCTCGGTGAAGGGCGGGCCGAGCAGAAACGCACGGTCCGCAAGATAGTTTTCCAACAGGTCCAACATCGCGAAGACGTCGTCAAACGCCTCGTCATAAGCAATTTGCGTCGTGGCGAAGCCCGCGCGGTAAACGCCGTTATTGAGCGCCGGGTAGATGCGCTCGTTGAGCGCATCGATCGCGGTACGGAGCGCCTGCGGATAAAGGTCGACACCGTCGTCGGCAAAGGCGGCGAATCCCGAATTGAACATGCGAACGATTTCGGCGGATTCATTGTTGACGATGGTCTTGCGTTTCTTATCCCAGAGAACCGGGACCGTCGCGCGCCCGCAGATTTCCGGATCGGCTCGTGTATAGAGCTCATGCAGATAGGTCGCGCCGTTGACCTCGTCCCGGCCGGCGCCAGGATAATCGCCGAAGCGCCATCCCTGGTCGGTCAATACCGGCTCCACGACGGACACCGAAACAACGTCTTCGAGCTTCTTCAGCTTGCGGGCCATGAGTGTGCGTGAGGCCCACGGGCAGATCAACGCGACATAAAGATGGTAGCGGCCGCGTTCCGCGGGGAAGCCACTTTCGCCGCTCGGTCCGGCGCTTCCATCGGGAGTGATCCAGTTGCGGAAGCTGGACGTCTGACGGACAAAGCCGCCCTTTTCGTCCTTGGCCTGGACCGGTTGCCAGTCCGATGTCCATTTTCCATTCACCAGCATATCGGGCTCCTTGGCGCCTTCTGAAAATGTCGGACACAAGCGGAGGGCGCCCGACTATGGCTGCCGTTCGCGGGCGATTGCAAGCGCGCGGGCCTCAGTGTGGATGCGGATCGCGAGCACCAGCCCGTTCAGAACAGTGAAGACCAGCGCCAGCAGATACAGATGAAGCGCGAGCGGCAGAACCGCGATTTCCGCGGCGACGATCGCATAGTTCGGATGTGCCAGGTATCTGTAAGGTCCGGATGTCACCAGGGACGCATCGGGCAGGACGATGATGCGCGTGGTCCATCGGGCCCCGAGGGTTGCAAGCACCCAAAAGCGACACGCCTGTAGCAGAATAAAAACCGACAGGGCCAGGAGATTGACATCCTGGTCGTGACCCCAAATCCATAATGCGATCAGCCAGGCGGCGTGGGTCGCGACGATCAGCGGATAATGACCGGGCGCGACCTCGATCGCGCCTTGCGCCAGCAGACGGGCAGTATTGTAGCGGGACAGGATCAGTTCGCCCAGCCGCTGCGCCGTCACCAGAGTGAGAATGAGCGCGGCGAGAGTCACGCGGCGTGACGCAGCGTGACGCAGCTTGCGGTGAAGCCCGGCCCCAGTGAGGTCACAAGCGACCGCGGCGGCAGTCCTTGCGCGCGGGCGCGTTCGAGCACGAACAGGACCGTGGCCGCGGACATGTTGCCGTAGTCGGCGATCACGCTTCTTTCGTGGTCGAGCGTTCCCTGATCGAGGGAGAAAGCGCGCTCGATCGCGACGATGACCTTCGCGCCGCCGGGATGACAGATGAAGCGGTCGATGTCTCCGATCGAGAGACCCAGCCCGGACAGGACTGCGGTGACGCCCGGCTTCATGTGCGCGAGCACGAAGTCCGGAATTGTGCGCTGGAAGATCACGCCGAATCCTTCAGGGTCCACCCGCCATCCCATGATATCGAGCGTGTTCGGCCACAGATACTCGCCGGTCGCCTCGATGCGTGTTGCACCTCCATCTCCGGCGCGCAGCACGACGGCGGCGGCTCCGTCGCCGAACAGGCTGGCGGCAACGATATTGGCCTTCGTCAGTTCGTCGTGGCGAACGGCGAGCGTGCAAAGTTCGAGGACGACGAGGAGTACGTTGGTGCCCGGCCGGGCTTGCGCCAGTCGCGATGCGATGGACAGTCCCGCGACACCGCCGGCGCAGCCGAGCCCGAACACCGGCACGCGCGAGATATCCGTCCGGAAGCCGAGCCGGCCGGCGACGCGGGCCTCAAGCGTCGGGGTGGCGATGCCGGTCGAGCACACCGTAACCACGCTGTCGATGTCAGCCGCGTGAAGATCGGCCCGCTCCATGGCTTTCTGCGCGACTTCGACAAACAACGCTTCAGCGCCATCCAGAAAGGCCTGAGTGCGCTCCGGCCAGCCACGCGGTTCGCAATACCATTCAATCGGCTTGACGCCGTAGCGGTGCTGTATCCCGGTGTTGGCGAAAAGAGAGGATAGCGTTTCAAACTGCGGATATCGCGCGCCTAGGATGAATCGCGCCGCGTCGAGAATTTGCGACTGATGAAACACATTGGGCGGGACCCCGGTCGCCATTGCTACCAACGCGGCCGTGTGCTTCATGCCATCGCTCCCGCTCCCGGAGTTTCATGCGCGCAGCCGCCACGAACATGTCTTCGAGGCGGCGTTTCAATGCGCGTATGGATGAGTTTCGGTTTCAATCACTCTCAGCTCGACTAAGCCAGTGAACTCGGTTGGAGCGGATAAGCTGTCCGGGGATGCTGATCGTGGAGCAGTACGGCGAGGCGCCGACGGACGTCAGGGTCATCCGATGCCGCGTCGAATATCTGTTCCTGGACATCCGGCGTCAGTTCTGGCCAGAGCTGCAAAACCGCACGGCCAAGCAATTGTTCAAGATCACTCATTCATACCGCCCTTATGACCGTGGATGCGCTACCGACTCAACCCGAGTTGATATTCCAGAGTCTCGTTTAACTGCGTGGAATCAGACTCGTCGCTTATCTTTTGTTTGAGCATGATCTTTTCCGAAAGCCGGATCCCACTTCGCGCTGGCGCGGCCCTTCGGGTTGGGATCATGCTCTATGATTTAGTTTGTCGCGTTTTCTCCACGCGAACCGGATCCCACTTGGCTCGGAAACGCTCTAGAAACCGGCGGCGTAGTAATCGTCGACAGCCTTGGTGCGCGCCCGCTCTGACCAGTTCCAGCTGCTGCCGACCTGATATTTCGGAGCGCCCTGGAGTTGATCGACGGTCACGCCGGTCTGATAGCCGCCGAGCCGCGTATCATACTTCAGCGTGTGCCAGGGTAACGGATAATGATCGTCGCCGATTCCAAGGAATCCGCCAAAGCTCAGGACAGCATACGAAACACGCCCGCTGGTCTTTTCGATCATGACCCGCTCGATCGAGCCGATCTTTTTATCATCGGGGCCAAACACGGCCGTCCCTTCGACCTTGTCGCTGCCGATCAGGTTGCTGGTTTCGTTTTCTTCTATCGCCATCGCGTCCCTCCTGGGAGCCTTTTCCGCTTCTGAACAAGGCAGAGGCGTGGCTCCGTGATTTTTCGGTTTGACGCGTTTTCTACATGCTCGAAAACGCTACAGGCTCCAGGGGAAAGAAGCGCCGAATGCACCAAAAGTTCCTAGAGTCCTCACCGCTTTCAGGAAGCGGTGAGGGGCTCTAGAACTTCGCGCCCAACCGCAGAGCGAAGTTGTGGACCTCGGTCCTTCCGTCAAGGCCGAGAGCGGTGGTGTAGTCGAAGCCGAGCGTGGCTCCGTTGCCGACCGGGGTGTCGAAGCCGAGGCCAACCGCGATGTAATCTCGGGTGAAGACATTAACGCCGAGCGTATAAGGCAGGCCGTTTCTGAGGTCGGCATAGCCCATGCTTGCCAGGCTCGAGCCGGTGAAGTCGTGCGTGTATTCAAGCCGGCCGCGTGCTTTCACAACGCCCCAGTCCCGAAGGAAGGCATACTCGGCGCGCATTCCCAGGACGCCCGCCAGCATGCTCAGGGTCTGTTTGCCGAAGGCGAGATCGTAGGCAGCAGCGCCGCTTTCGGTAAAGGCGTTGAGCTGTGTCCACGCGGATTCGATGCGGCCGTAGGGCGACACAAGGGCACGGCTGCTCTTGTACTCGTAGCCGCCGATGATCGAACCGAACACCTGGTTGCCGGATCGACCGCCGGTCGCCATCCCGCTGGACGGCGTCACGAACCGCCTGCTGTCGAAGTCCAGCGCGCTGTAGCCGAGCAGGGCGTCGATGAAGGTGTTGTCTCGCGGGTGGTAGCTGCCGTAGATGGCGGTGCTGAGCGACTGGCCTTTACTTTGCGTCACGTTGTTGCCGACATCGACAGTGTCGCGCCCGTAGCCAAGGCCAACGCCTGCGGTGAAGCTGGGCGAGAACCGGTAATCCGCACCGCCGCTAACCCCGATCAGCGTGTGGCCGAGACTGACATTGTATCTGTTCGCCGTGCCGAAGTTGACGAACCCGCCGGCCCAGACGGCGAGATCGCTCGGCGATCCGGGTCTCGACGGAGGTGCCTTGCTCGTCGGCCTTGAAGGACCGGCATTGTTCGGCGCGTAGGCGAATGCATTGCGGGTCGGATCGGAGGGACGGGTTTCCCCGGCATAACCCAAAGCGTTCGGATCGGTCGGTTCTTGCGGGCCGGCTATTCGCACGTTCATCGATGTTGCCTCACGGCTTGAATCGTCGTGGAGCTGTTCGAGCCGGTCCCGGAAATTGGTGATCTGCGAGCGGGCAAAACGCTGGGCGCTCTGCGCCTGGGCGTTGAGCAAGCCGATCACCTCGCGATCTCGCGAGGGGTCGGGGCGCGCGACAACGGTGAATGTCACGGTGCCGGGCGCCGATGTTCCTGACGCATTCGAGAGCGTATAGCGAACGATGACGGTCGAAGTGGCGCCTGCTGCAGAAGCATAGACGAGGTGCCACTGCGTGCCGTTCTGCACGATGTTTGTCGTGCCGTCCGAAGCCGGTGGCGATGTGACGATCGTGGCCGCGGTGAAGGGACCTCCCGTCGCTCCCTGCGTCAGATTTACCGTGCCTGATGCGCCGGCGGTAAGTTGAAGCGTATGGCTTGTGACGGTCGGCGCGGGAGCGGCATAGGTGAAACCA
>NZ_BJNF01000050.1 GCF_006539545.1 Nitrobacter winogradskyi | reverse complement strand
ACTTGGTAAGGCACATCGCCTGACGGCACTTCTCATGCCTCCGGCAGGAAACCGGCGGAGGCATGAGAAGGCGGTGAGCGATGTCTGCGCACAGTGTGCAGGTGCCGCGTTCGTCGCCGAGCGGGGCAAGCGGGGACTTTTTTCCGTAGAAGATAGATGTTCCGTCGATTTCTTTCGGATTTAAGCGAACCCGCTATTTCATCCTTGGGTCAAGCTCAGGGATAGCTCGGTCGAAAAGCTGTGGAAAGATAACGCGGATCGATTGAACGTGCCCGCGCGCAGATCCCGTTTTCTACTCCACGCGACTCCTACTCAACGGCGTTGCTTCAAGCATTGTCCCGAAAACGACGTTTCGGTTCGGCGGGATAGACGGAAAGAATAACCAGGACGGTTTCCTCCGCCATAGCGCTTTCGAGCGGAATGGATGTCCTGTTCGCGTGAAGAGAACGCGTCAAAAAAGGAATCTCAAGCTTCGCCTCTGATGCCATCAGAAGCGCGCATGCTTTGAGGTGCGGACCGCGCGAGGCGTTATCTGCCGCTTCCCACGTTACTGGATCGAGCCGCGATGCAGGTCGGCCTCGATCTGCAGCTTCGAGCCGCCGCCGAAGCGAGCGCGGTAGACCTGCAGGTTCTCCATTATCCGTTGCACGTAGTTGCGTGTTTCCGAGAACGGGATCAGTTCGACCCAATCCACCGCATCGACTCCCGGATCTCGCGGATCACCATAACGCGCGATCCATTTTTTGACGCTGCCGCGTCCGGCGTTGTAGGCGGCGAAGGTCAGGATATAGGAGCCGCGATAGTCTTCGAGTAGTCCGCCAAGTTCCGCCGCACCGAGGGCGGCATTATAGGCGGGCTCGGTCTTCAGGCGGCCAAGGTCGAAACTGGCGCCGTATTTCTTGCAGACGTATCGTCCGGCATCCGGCGTCACCTGCATCAGCCCATAGGCATTGGCCGGCGACACCACTGACGGATTGAACGCGCTTTCCTGTCGGGCGATCGCGTAAATGATGCTGCGCTCCACATCCGGTCCAATTGATCTGAACGGCGGAATGCCGCTGACCGGATAAGCGTAGAAATCGAATGGCAGTCCGCGGTTCAACGCGGCCTTGCCGGCGAGCAGCATTCCCCTCGCGTCGCCTTGGCGTGCGGCGAGTTCGCCAAGCCCCAACACGGCATCGGGGTCGCCGTTTGCGCCCATATCGGCAAGGATCGGAATCGCGATGTCGCTTTTGCCGAGAGCGTAGAGAAGCTGCGTTGCGCGTACGATCTCGAGCCGCTCGATTCCGCGTGACCGGCTGCCTGGAACGTTGCGCAGTTCGATCTGCGGCAGACCTAGCTTGGCGCGTGCGAGCTGGCCATAATAGCTGGTGGACTGCTCCGCGGCGGCGGCATAGGCGCGACGAGCCTCTTGGGCTCGGCCTGCCGCTTCGGCTGCGCGGCCCTGCCAGTAGCCAGCCCGTGCGAGCGCCGTCGGATTGACGCTGCCGACGCCGATGCGCGCAAAATGCCGGGCGGCGGTGTTGGGATCGTTCAAAAAGCGAAAAGCGATCCAGCCGGCGGTAAACTCCTGTTCGGTCTTGTAGATATCGCGCGCGGGGAGTGCCGCGTCGCGGGCGATGAGATAGGCGGTGCGGTATTGTCCGACGTCGATCATCTTGCGCGCGAGCAGCCGCCGCTCGATCCACCACTGATCGACATTATAAAGCCGGTTGGGATCCCGGGGCGCGCTCTGCATCAGCCGCGCGGCTTCCGCGAACTTCTCTTCGCGACGCAGGAGCTGGATATAGGCCAGGACATAGCCGGGATCGCGGTGAAGCTCACCCGGCACTCTTTCGATCAGCGCGCGCAGGCTGGACGATTTGCGGTCGGCCGCAATCCGCGCCTTGGCAAGGGCCTCGTGCGATCTCCCGAGCCGCTGGGCCGCGCGCATTCCGGCATCGCGGTCCTCGCCGTAAAGCATGTAATCCATGCGCGCTTTGTGGTCGCTCGGCGTGATCAGCGCCCCGAACATCTCCAGCGCTTTCCCCTCGACCGCGGCCGACATCGTATCGGTCCGCCAGGCTTCGCGGACCAACTGTTCGGCGCGGGCACGGTCTCCGCGCGCGAGCAGCGCGCTTGCGAGAGCGAACCGTCCCTTGGCTGATTGCGGCCGTTCGTTTTCGAACCAGGCCAGCACGGCGGCGGTGTCGCGATGGTCGTCCCACAGCGCAGCTTCCGCGCGGCGGCGCAGGAATGTCTGGGAGGGCCAACTCGGATTGGCGTCGATGAAGGCGCGATAGCGCTCGGTCGGCGCGCCGTTATCGTTGCTGCGCAGGATAAGCCACTCGGCGAGCTTGCGCGCCACAGGATCCGTCATGCCGGCCTGGATCTGCGTCGCCTCGGACGATCGCTGCCTGCGGGTCAGGTCGATGATCGTGTCGAGCGCGGCGAGATCGGTGCGCGGGGTCGATGATGTCGCCGCCATTGCGGCTTTCGGGACGGGTATGCGAGCCGATGGCGCGGGGAGGGTGGCGTGCCTGCGGGTGGCGGGCTGGATGACCGGAGCCGCGGTGGCTTTGTCCTTGTGAGGGGCGGCGGTTTTGCCATGGCCGGGAGCCGGCTTGGGAACGGCGTTGCCTGAGGGGCGCGACTTCGGTGCGGGAACTTTGGCGGTTTTTTCCGCCTGGGCGCTTCCGGCCCACAGCGCGGCCGCCACCAGGCTCGCCCCTAAAGCCGCCGTTCGTAGCTTTGATGCGCGGGCAGGCAATGTCACGGCAAATTCCTTTATCAGTGAACTAAGCGGACCCCTAAAATCTGATGACTATTTCATTGAATGTGTGGACAAAATACTAAAACCACCAACATCGGGCTCTTATGTCGCGACAACGGCGAAATCGCGGCCGTTGCTTCAGGTCGCGGACCTTTCGGAGCAGCGTCAGACTCGATATGACTGATGTAACAACTATAGCGTTTTCTGAGCGAAGCATGGTCCTCGGGCTTGACCCGAGGATGGAATCCGGTTCGCGAGAAGAAAACGCGTCAAAACAATAAACTAGAGCTTCGCTTCTGATTCAATCAGAAGCGAAATGCTCGAAATCGGCAAACGGCGAAGCCGCGCAACGTGTTGGAGCGGACTATGGCAAGCAGGGCGAAGTTCCAGGGATCATACACAGCCCTGGTGACGCCATTCAAAAACGGCTCCGTCGACGAGGCCGCTTTTCGCAGTCTGGTGAGTTGGCAGATCGGCGAAGGAGTTCACGGGCTGGTGCCGGTCGGCACTACCGGCGAAAGTCCGACGCTCAGCCATGATGAACACCGCAAGGTCGTGGAATGGTGCATTGAGGAGGCCGGGGGCCGGGTGCCGGTGATCGCGGGCGCGGGCTCGAATTCGACCCGCGAGGCGGTCGATCTGGCCTTGCACGCCGAGAAGGCCGGCGCTGACGCGGTGCTGGTGGTGACGCCGTATTACAACAAGCCGACTCAGGAAGGCCTGTACCAGCACTTCAAGACGGTGAACGATGCGGTCGGAATTCCTATCATCATCTACAACATTCCGTCGCGCTCGGTCGTCGATCTGTCGGTGGAGACGATGGCGAGGCTGTTCGAATTGAAGAACATCGCCGGCGTCAAGGACGCCACCGGCAATCTGGCGCGGGTCTCATTGCAGCGCCGGGCGATGGGCCCCGACTTCATCCAACTGTCCGGCGAAGACATGACGGCGCTCGCCTTCATGTCGGCGGGCGGACATGGCTGCATCTCCGTCGTCGCGAATGTCGCGCCGAAATTATGCGCGAGCCTGATGTCGGCGGTCCTGAAGGGCGACTATGCCGCCGGGCTCGAAATTCAGGATCGCCTGGTGCCGCTGCATGACGCTATTTTCAAGGAACCTGGTCTCGCCGGAGCAAAGCATGCGCTCAGGCTGCTCGGCCGGATCGACGAAATCGTGCGGCTGCCGCTGATGCCGGTAACCCCCCCGACCGGAAAGCTCATCCGTGAGGCCATGGCGCACGCCGGTTTGATAAACTGACTTGAAGCTGGAGCCTTTCCGCCTGATGGAAACGGAAGCCGGGCTCTCGGATTTTCATGTGACGCGTTTTCTTCACGAACCGGGTTATTCATCCACCGGGGCCAGCCGGGGTACATGCTTCGCTCGAAAACTATAACTGCCGCCGCGCGCGCGTCGGTGAAATGCTGTCGGAGATTGGCGATGTGGAAGGAATTTCGTGAGTTCGCGATGAAGGGGAATGTCGTCGACCTCGCCGTCGGCGTCATCATCGGCGCGGCCTTCGGAGGCATCGTTTCCTCGATGGTGGCCGACATCATCATGCCGATCGTCGGCGCCATTACCGGCGGTCTCGATTTCTCGAATTATTTCACGCCGCTTTCCGAGGCCGTCCACGCCTCGAATCTCGCCGACGCCAAGAAGCAGGGCGCGGTGCTGGCATGGGGCAACTTCCTGACGCTGACGCTGAACTTCCTCATCGTCGCCTTTGTGCTATTCATGGTCATCAAGGGCATGAACAGGCTGAAGCGCAAGGACGAGGCGGCATCCGCCGCGCCGCCGAAGCCCTCGCGTGAGGAAGAGTTGCTGACCGAAATTCGCGACCTCCTGAAAGCGAAGGTGTAGGACGGCGACGCCGTAGGATCGGCGTGGCCGCCCTCGAAAGATAACGCCCGGAGGTTTCAGGGATATGGCCGGCAAAGGTGAGCGCGCCATCAAGGTCGTCGCGGAAAATCGCAAGGCGCGGTTCAACTATGCGATCGAGGATACCGTCGAGGCCGGCATCGCGCTGACCGGCACGGAGGTCAAGTCGATCCGCAACGGCAAGACCACGATTGCCGAGTCCTATGCCGATTCAAAGAACGGTGAAATCTGGCTTATCAATTCCAACATCCCCGAATATCTGCAAGCCAACCGCTTCAATCACGAGCCGAAGCGGCCGCGCAAGCTGTTGCTGCACAGAAAGCAGATCAACAAGCTGATGGGCGCGGTCGATCGTGAAGGGATGACGCTGATTCCGCTAAAACTCTATTTCAACGAGCGCGGCCGGGCCAAGCTGTTGCTGGCGATCGCGAAGGGCAAGAAACTGCACGACAAGCGCGAGAGCGAGAAGAAGCGAGACTGGGGTCGCGAAAAAGGCCGGTTGCTGCGGGCGAGGGGATAAGCCGCAAGAGCTGACCGCCGCGGGTCCGGTCGTTAAACTTTGAACGATCGGTTTAACGTAATTTCAGGGTTGACGTGGTCTGCTCCCGGCATGCGCGTCAAACAGAAACGTGCCATTCGGCGGATGCGTCGCCGGCATCAGCGAGCATGGCTTGTCCTCGACCAGGTCGATGGCCGATCCAGATCCGAGTGCGAGGTGATGGACATCTCCAGCGACGGCGCGCGCCTGGTGATCGCCTCGGGCTTGAGCGTGCCGAAGCGTTTCGGGGTCGCGCTGGTGCCGAACGCGACTCCGAAGGAATGCGAGCGCGTCTGGCGAAACGGCGAGATGATGGGGATTCGCTTCACGGAGCCGGGATAGCCGAGAAAGCCCTTTCACTTCCGATGGAATCAGGAGTGGAGTTCTATAGCGCTTTCGAGCGAAGCATGTCCTCGGGCTCGACCCGAGGATGGGTACCGGTCCGCCATGGCGCGCATTTCAGCGACAGGTCAGATCGGCGCGCACTTTTGCGAAGACGCTCTCGAACATTTCGGGCGTCAGGACACGCGTATTGGTGTTGTAGCGGGAGCAGTGGTAGCTGTCATAGAGCGTGACCGCGCCGACATGATGCACCGCGCCGTGAGCGAAGGGGGCGGCAGCGGCCCGAATGCCCAGCGCCTTCACCGCGGAATCGTGCGCGACACGGCCAAGTGCGACAACCGCTCGCAAGCGGGGCATGGCCGCAAGCGTGGCGCTAAGGAATGCGCGGCAGGTGTTGATCTCGGCCGGTAGAGGCTTGTTCTGCGGGGGCACGCACCGCACCGCGTTGCTGATGCGGCAATCGATCAGTTCGAGTCCGTCGTCCGGGCGGGCCTGGTAGCGTCCGGCGGCAAAGCCGTATTTGAGAAGCGTCGCGTAGAGCAGGTCGCCGGCGTAGTCGCCGGTGAAAGGTCGCCCGGTGCGGTTGGCGCCTTGCACGCCCGGCGCCAGGCCGACGATCAGCAGGGCCGCGTCGGGGCCGCCGAAAGACGGCACGGGCGCGTTGAACCAGTCCGGCTCGCGCGTCCGCACCGCGAGACGATAGTCGACCAGCCGCGGACACAGCGGACAATCGCGGCCCGGCTCCGGCGAGGCGGACGTCGCGCCGGATCGGTGCGTTTCAGTCCTCAAAGTCGTCGTCATCGCTCCGGGGCGCCGCAGCGGTGGCGCGCTGCAGGAACTGCGGTGCGTGGTGGCGGGACTGTCGTTCCGACGGGTCGCGCCCGAGCTTCGGCTGCAATTCCACGAGATCGGTGAAAACGTCGGCCTGACGGCGCAGCTCGTCCGCGATCATCGGCGGCTGGCTTGCGATGGTGGAGACAACGGTCACGCGAACGCCGCGGCGCTGCACCGCTTCGACGAGGGAGCGGAAATCGCCGTCGCCCGAAAACAGCACGATCTGGTCGACGTGCTCGGCCAACTCCATCGCATCGACCGCAAGTTCGATATCCATGTTTCCCTTGACCTTGCGGCGGCCGCTGGCGTCGATGAATTCCTTGGTGGCTTTGGTGACCACCGTGTAGCCGTTGTAGTCGAGCCAGTCGATCAGCGGCCTTATCGAGGAGTATTCCTGATCCTCGATGATCGCCGTGTAATAGAAAGCGCGGACGAGGGTGCCTCTGGACTGAAATTCCTTCAGGAGGCGCTTGTAGTCGATGTCAAAGCCGAGCGTCTTGGCGGTTGCGTAAAGATTGGCGCCATCGATGAAAAGCGCGATCTTGTTGGAGGCAGATGGCATCGAGCGTTCTCGTGATCGTTGTGCGCGCTATTGGTGCGACTGAAGTCCAGCCTCACGGTTCAATGATTCAAATCGCGTTTCGCGAATCAGACTGAAGAAGACAATAGGCGCAATGAGGTTGAGGCAAGGGCAGCGTTGAGGATATAATGGAGAAGCAATGAAGCGAATTCTTGTCCGATCGGGGACTCTGTTCCGCTTCTCCGGACGCCGGCCTTCTGGCTCCCGTAACGGGTATCAGAGACCGGCCTTCGCGCCAAATGTTAAATTCCCTGTTGCGAAACCCTCAAACGCTCTATACCTAGCGCGTATATTCACCAGTTTCAGCCTCAACGGAGCGACAGGCGATGGCGCGCGTCACCGTAGAAGATTGCATTGATAAGGTCGACAACCGGTTTGACCTGGTTCTTTTGGCCGCACATCGCGCCCGGATGATTTCGTCGGGTTCGCAGCTGACGATCGACCGCGATAACGACAAGAATCCTGTCGTTGCGCTTCGCGAGATCGCCGAACAGACCATCTCCCCGGAGGATATGCGCGAAGAGCTGGTTCATTCCTTGCAGAAGTTCGTCGAGGTCGACGAGCCCGAGTCCGACACCGTGCCCTTGATCGGTTCGGCCGGGGCAAGCGTCGATGCGGACGATACCGAGGTCGCGGTCGAGCGCATGACCGAGGAAGAACTGCTGAAGGGCCTGGAGGGACTGGCGCCTCCCGAGGAACAGCCCGAAGAGGATGAATGATCGGCTCCTCACCGACTGGAGGTCTCCAACGTTTTCGAGCGAAGTGGATACCGGTTTGCGTGAAAAAACGCGTCAAAGTAAGATTATAGAGCCTCGTTTCTGATTTCATCAGAAGCGAATCTCTAAGCCCGGACCTGGTCCGGGCTTTTGCGTTCAGCCGACAGAGTTGATCGCCGCACCGGCTGCGCGGGTGTGCCCCGGCCTGGATAACGAAAACCAGCGTGCCTGAACGTCGAATTCGACTTTCGGCCGGAACAATCCGGAGCCTTTCCGTTTCCGACAGAATCAGAAGCGGTGCTCTATGATTTTGATTTGACGCGTTTTCTTCGCGCGAATCGGTAGCCACTTCGCTCGAAAACGCTATAGGTGTAGATACGGGGGTGAAGGGCGGTTTCCTCGCGATGAAGACACTCGGTTCTATGACAGGCTGGTCTGGCAAAAGGCAGCAGATGGAGGCCGCGACCGACCCGGTCGTGACGCCGCCGCCGCCGGCTGCCCCTGTCAAGCCGCCGCGCCCGCGCATGATGCGTCAATACGACCTGGTCGAACGCGTGCGCTCGTACAACCCCGACACCAACGAGGATATGCTCAACCGGGCGTACGTCTATGCCATGAAAGCTCATGGCGAACAGATACGGGCGTCGGGCGATCCCTATTTTTCCCATCCGCTTGAAGTGGCGGCCATTCTGACCGGCCTCAAGCTTGACGACGCCACCATCGTCGCGGCGCTGCTGCACGACACCATTGAGGACACCGAGGCCACCCGCGCCGAGATCGACAACATGTTCGGGCCGGAGATCGGCGCGCTGGTCGAGGGCCTGACCAAGCTGAAGCGGCTGGAACTGGTCTCGCGCGAGGCCAAGCAGGCCGAAAATCTGCGCAAGCTGCTGCTGGCGATTGCCGATGATGTTCGCGTGCTGCTGGTCAAGCTGGCGGATCGGCTGCACAACATGCGCACGCTCGAGTTCGTGCCGCCGGCGTCGCGTCAGCGCATCGCCGAGGAAACCCTCGACATCTACGCGCCGCTCGCGGGCCGCATGGGCATGCAGGAAATGCGCGAGGAGCTTGAGGATCTGGCGTTCCAGACCCTCGATCCGGAAGCCCACGGGGTGGTGGCGCAGCGGCTCGATGCGCTGGCCGAGCGTAACCGCAACCTGATCGGTGAGATCGAAAGCCAGCTCACGACCAGTCTCGCCAACAAGGGTATCGCCGCGCGCGTGGCGGGCCGTCGCAAGCAGCCGTTTTCGATCTGGACCAAGATGGAACGAAAATCGGTCGGTTTCGAGCAGCTTTCCGATATTTTCGGATTTCGCGTCGTGGTGCCTGATGTCGAAGCCTGTTATCGCGCCCTCGGGGTGGTCCACATGACGTGGCCGGTCGTGCCGGGCCGTTTCAAGGACTATATCTCGACGCCGAAGCAGAACGACTATCGCTCGATCCACACCACGGTGATCGGACCGGGCAATCAGCGCGTGGAATTGCAGCTGCGGACCGAGGAGATGGATCGTATCGCCGAGCACGGCATCGCCGCCCATGCCTTTTACAAGGATGGCGCGGGCTCGCCGACGGAATTGCTCAATCGGGAGTCCAATGCGTTCGCCTGGCTGCGTCATACCATCGAAGTGCTGTCGGAAAGCGCCAATCCGGAGGAGTTCCTCGAACACACCAAGCTCGAACTGTTTCACGATCAGGTCTTCTGCTTCACCCCGAAGGGGAAGCTGATCGCGCTGCCGCGGCACGCCAATGTCATCGACTTCGCTTATGCCGTGCATACCGATGTCGGCAACAGCACGGTGGGCTGCAAGATCAACGGCAAGTTTGCGCCGCTGTCGTCGCGATTGCAGAATGGAGACGAGGTCGAGGTTCTGACCTCGGCCGCCCAGTCCGCGCCGCCATCCGCCTGGGAATCGCTTGCGATCACCGGCAAGGCGAGGGCGGCGATCCGGCGCGCCACGCGAGCCGCTGTGCGCGGTCAGTATGTCAGCCTTGGCCGGCGGATCGTTGAGCGTCTGTTCATCCGTGCGAAGATCGAATACGCCGACGACAAGCTCACCGGCGCGTTGCCCCGGCTGGCGCGAGCCACGATCGAGGATGTCATGGCTTCGGTAGGGCGGGGCGAGATGCGCGCCGCCGATGTCGCGCGCGCGATGTACCCGGACTACAAGGAGGAGCGGGTTGGCGGCCCGGGCGTCAAGAAGAGCCTGACGGCGAAACTCAAACTGAAAACGCCGCTGGATCCCGCTCGCGGCCCGTCGGTGATTCCGATAGGCGGCATCAATTCTGACCTGCCGATCAAATTCGCGCCCAATGGCGGCGCGGTGCCGGGCGACCGTATCGTCGGCATCGTCACCCCCGGTGAGGGCATCACGATCTATCCGATTCAATCGCCGGCGTTGACGGATTTCGAGGAAGAGCCCGAGCGCTGGCTCGACGTTCGCTGGGATGTCGATGACACGGCGCCGCAGCGATTCCCCGCGCGCATCGTGCTGGATAGCCTCAATGAACCCGGCAGCCTTGCACAGGTCGCGACCGTGATCGCCGAGCACGACGGCAATATCGACAACATCAGCATGACCAGGCGTTCGCCCGACTTCACCGAAATGACCATTGATCTCGAAGTCTATGACCTCAAGCATCTCAGCGCCATCATCGCCCAGTTGCGCGCCAAGGACGTTGTGGCGCGGGTCGAACGGGTCAACGGTTAACTGGAGTTCGCTGCCGATTCAATCAGACGCGGAAAGGCTCTAGTGGAGTAAATTTGGCATTCGCGACCCATTCGGCCGCGCATCGCGGATGCGAATGTTAGAATCGGACCACTAGATGCTATGAAAGGGCGTCGCAATCGATCGTCCCTGACACTACATCCAGTTCTTCATTCGAGAGAGCACGTTCTTTAACGTCGCGATGCCGAGCTTCCGCGATGCGGAGCAGATCAAGAGTCATTCGATGTCCAGTTCTCAATCCCTACGCCTTGGAGTCAATGTCGATCACGTCGCCACCATCCGCAACGCGCGCGGTGGCGATCGGCCGGATGTGGTGCGAATAGCGCTTGCCGCGATCGCGGCCGGCGCCGACGGCATCACCGCGCATTTGCGCGAGGATCGCCGTCATATTCGCGATTCCGACATGGCGCGGCTCAAGGCCGAGATTGGAAAGCCCCTCAATTTTGAGATGGCGGCGACGGCGGAGATGCAGGGGATCGCGCTGGCCACCCAGCCGCACGCCGTCTGTCTGGTCCCCGAGCGGCGCGAGGAACTGACCACTGAAGGCGGTCTCGACGCGGCTGGCCAATACAACGCGCTGGCGCCTTTCATCGCGAAACTGAACGACGCCGGCATCCGGGTCTCGCTGTTCATCGCCGCCGATCCCAGGCAGATCGAGGCGGCGGCGAAACTGCGCGCGCCCGTGATCGAGATTCACACCGGCGGCTGGTGCGATGCTGTCGTCGAGGGTGACAGCGGAAAGGCGGATGCGGAGTGGCGCCGCATTGTCGAAGGCGCCGCATTGGCCAGGTCGGCGGGCCTCGAGGTTCATGCCGGCCATGGCCTCGATTACGCGACGGCGGAGACGATCGCGGCGCTGCCCGAGATCACCGAACTGAACATCGGATACTTCATGATGGGCGAGGCGCTGCTCGTCGGCATCGCCGAGACCGTTCGCACCATGCGAGCGGCCATGGATCGCGGACGCGCGACACTGAAGACGCGGACGGCATGATCATTGGCATCGGATCCGACCTGATCGATATCCGCCGGGTGGCGAAAGTCATCGAGCGTCACGGCGATCGGTTTCTCAACCGGGTCTTCACGGAGGTCGAGCGGGCCAAGGCGGAGCGTCGCGCCACCAATGAGAAAATGGTGGTCTCCACCTATGCGAAGCGATTCGCCGCGAAGGAGGCGTGCGCCAAGGCGCTCGGGACCGGAATCCGTCAGGGTGTATGGTGGCGGGACATGGGCGTCGTCAATCTTCAGGCCGGGCAACCCTCCATGATGCTTACGGGCGGGGCGCTGCAGCGGCTGCAACTGCTCACGCCCCCCGGCCTTGAGGTCCGCATTGACGTGAGCCTTACGGACGACTGGCCGCTGGCGCAGGCTTTCGTCATAATTTCGGCCTTCGCACCAGGAAGACCTTGAACCGGTTCCGGGCAGCTTAAACTAAAATATGTTGTTTATCAGTTAGTTATCTGTTTTTCGCGACGCGGTTGATTGCGTGGCCGCCAACAACCGTCTAAAACGCCGCAGGCTATCTAGATCAGGATGAATCAGCTCAAATCGTGACGAATTGCCTGCGGATTCGTCGACTGCCAGAATTCACTGCATTGTGTGCGGAGCGGGCGCGTTTCGCATAGAGGCGCTTTGCCATCGCTTCCAGGCGGCGGCCACCGACATAGGGAAGAGATGAGCGTGACATCCGGAACCAAAACTGAGAACGGCGTCGGCGAGACCATCCGTGTCGTGATCCACGCTCTTATCATCGCGCTCGTGATCCGGACCTTCCTGTTTCAGCCATTCAACATCCCTTCGGGATCGATGAAGGCAACGCTGCTGGTCGGCGACTATCTGTTCGTTTCGAAGTACTCGTACGGCTATAGTCATTACTCCATCCCGTTCTCGCCGCCGCTGTTTTCGGGACGGGTGTTCGGCTCCGAGCCGAGCAGGGGCGATGTCGTAGTGTTTCGTCTGCCGAAGGACAACACCACCGACTACATCAAGCGGGTGATCGGACTGCCGGGCGACCGCATCCAGATGAAGGAGGGCCTGCTGTACATCAACGACGCCCCGGTGCAGCGCGAAAGGCTGCCGGATTTCGTCGGTGAGGATCCTTGCGGCTCTGATGCGACGGCGCGCGTCAAGCAATGGCAGGAAACGCTGCCGAACGGCGTCACTTACAAGACGCTCGATTGTGTCGACAACGGATTTTACGACAACACCAATGTCTACGTTGTACCGCCCGGTCATTTCTTCATGATGGGCGACAACCGCGACAACTCGACCGACAGCCGCGTGCTTTCCGCGGTCGGCTATGTGCCGCTCGAGAATCTGGTCGGTCGCGCGCAGATGATCTTCTTTTCGATCGCGGAGGGAGAGCATGCCTGGCAGGTCTGGCGCTGGCCCGCCGCCGTCCGCTGGAATCGCATGTTCTCCATCGTACGATGATGGATGAATCGGCTGACATTAAGCCCGTTCCGACCTCCGAAGACGTAGCCGCGCCGTCGGGCACGGAGCCGGTGGCGCCTGTCCCGAAGAAGAAGCGCGCCCGGACCAGCACCAAGGCGATCATGGCGGCGATCGAACAGCGGCTCGGCCATACGTTCGCCGATATCTCGCTGCTCACAACGGCTTTCACCCATGTCTCGGCGCTGAAGTCATCGCGCGGACGCTGCGATAGCTATCAGCGTCTCGAATTTCTCGGCGATCATGTGCTTGGTCTTGTGGTCTCCGACATGCTCTACCGCGCGTTTCCCAAGGCGGACGAAGGCGAATTATCGAAGCGCCTGGCCGATCTCGTGCGCAAGGAGACCTGTATCGATGTCGCCAAGTCGCTCGATCTGCAAGAGGGCGTCAAGCTCGGCGCGGTCGGCGCTGGCGTGGGAGCGCGGCTGCGCCGGTCCGTGCTCGGCGACATCTGCGAGGCGGTGATCGGCGCGGTCTATCTCGATGGCGGCTATGCGGCGGCCTCTGCTTTCGTCGAGCGCAACTGGCTCGAGCGGATGCGCAAGCCGGTGCGGCCGCTGCGCGACCCCAAGACCGTGTTGCAGGAGTGGGCGCAGGGCAAGGGGCTGCCGACGCCGGTTTACCGCGAAGTGGAGCGTACCGGGCCGCATCACGATCCGCGCTTCCGCGTTGCGGTCGAATTGCCGGGGCTGGAGTCCTCGGAAGGTATCGGCGGCAGCAAGCGCGCGGCCGAGAAGGCCGCGGCATCCGCCATGATCGCTCGTGAAGGTGTCAAGTGAGCGAGGCCGGCCCGACCTCGCGATGCGGTTTCGTGGCGTTGATCGGGGCGCCGAATGTCGGCAAGTCGACGCTGGTGAACGCGCTGGTCGGCTCCAAGGTCACGATCGTCTCGCGCAAGGTGCAGACCACCCGCGCGCTGATCCGCGGCATCGTTATCGAGAACAACGCCCAGATCATTCTCGTCGACACCCCCGGAATATTCGTCCCGAAGCGGCGGCTCGATCGCGCCATGGTTTCGACCGCATGGAGCGGGGCCCACGACGCCGATCTCGTCTGCGTGCTTCTCGACGCGCGCTCGGGCATCGATGAAGAGGCAGACGCCATCCTGACGAAGCTCGCCGGCGTGGCGCATCCGAAAATTCTGGTGCTGAACAAGATCGACCTCGTTGCCCGCGAAAAGCTGCTGGCGCTGGCCGGCGCGGCCAATGAACGTCTTGCGTTCCAGGAAACGTTCATGGTGTCGGCGCTGTCGGGCGACGGCGTCGATGATCTGCGCCTCGCGCTGGCCGGGCGCGTGCCGGAAGGGCCGTTTCACTATCCGGAAGACCAGATGTCGGACGCCCCGCTACGTCATCTCGCCGCCGAAATCACCCGCGAGAAAATCTACCGGCATCTGCATCAGGAACTGCCGTATCAATCGACGGTCGAGACCGACAGCTGGACCGAGCGCAACGACAGGTCGGTTCGCATCGAGCAGACCATCTTTGTCGAACGCGACAGTCAGCGTAAGATCGTACTGGGAAAGAACGGCGCGACGATAAAGTCGATCGGCGCCTCCTCCCGCAAGGAGATCGGCGAGATTATCGGCCAGCCGGTGCACCTGTTTCTGTTCGTGAAGGTGCGTGAGAAGTGGGGCGACGATCCAAACCGTTATCGGGAAATGGGACTGGAGTTTCCCAAGGAATAGGCGGGGGCTACGGCATGACGATCCCGAGAAACGTGCTGCGGTTTGAGGTTCTGCTGTATCTTTCGCTCCTGATCGATACGTTGTCGGCTGCGTTCATCGCGCGTCCGTCCGACCGTGTCGATCGGGCGGCTGCGGCGAGCGCCGATACGTTCGTCGTCATGGTGTTCATTTTCTTTCTGCTGCTGGTGTGGCTCGCCGCACGGCAACGGAAGAATTGGGCGCGATGGGCGCTGGTCGTCGCGCTCGCGCTTTCGGTGCTGTCGCTGCTCGGTTCATTGAACGGTGGACTGACCCCGGCGTTCGCGATCGATTTTTTTTCAACCGGTCTGGCGGGAGCCGGTCTGTATTTTTCATTCTCCGATGACGCGGAAGACTGGTTCGAATGACGCGGCAAGCCGGTGCAATCGGATTGCTGCGAAAGGGAACGATACCGTAGGCTGACGCCATGGAATGGACTGACGACGGCATCGTGCTTGGGGTGCGGCGGCATGGCGAGTCCTCGGCGATCGTCGAGCTGTTGACCCGCAGTCATGGACGTCATCTCGGTCTCGTGCGTGGCGGGACCGGATCACGGATGCGTCCGCTGTTGCAACCCGGGAATTCGGTCAGCGCGCTGTGGCGGGCGCGGCTCGACGAGCATCTCGGTACCTACGCGCTGGAAGGAACGCGGATGCGCGCGGCGAGCCTGCTCGCCTCGTCACATGCAACCTATGGCGTGACCCATCTGGCGGCGTTGGCGCGCCTGTTGCCCGAGCGCGATCCGCATGAAGCCATCTTTGCGATGCTGGAACGGACGCTGGACGATTTTGATCAGGCGGGCGGCGCGGCGATCCATCTGATCCGGTTTGAACTGGCGATGCTGAGCGAACTCGGTTTCGGCCTCGATCTGTCGGCCTGCGCGGCCACCGGCGCAACCGGTGACCTCATCTACGTTTCCCCGAAATCGGGCGGGGCGGTGTCTCGGCAGGCCGGCGAGCCCTGGCGTGACCGGCTGTTGCCGCTGCCGCCGTTTCTGCGCGTCACCCATGACGAGCAAGACGGCTGGTCGGAACAAGACCTGCTGGACGGCTTCCAACTGACCGGGCGCTTCCTGCTGCGCCATGTGCTGGAACCGCGCGGGCAGGGCCATTCCGACGCGCGCGCCGGGTTCATCAATGCGGTGGTGCGAAAGCGGACAGCGGCAATTGCGGACGGCGCGCGCGTCATGGCTGAGTTGAACCCTCCCTCGACATGAGAGGTCATTCACGCCTTGTCGCCGGACTCGGCAGGCGTTAACCCGTCCTCATGGGAAAAAGATTGATTCCGGCCGAGCCGGCCGAAATTGCCGAGGTGCAGCTTCGGGAGGCGCTGGAAGAGCGCTATCTCGCCTACGCGCTGTCCACCATCATGCACCGCGCTTTGCCGGATGCGCGGGACGGCTTGAAGCCCGTGCATCGGCGTATCCTCTACGGGATGCGGCTGCTGCGGCTCGATCCAGGCTCGGCCTTCAAGAAGTCCGCCAAGATCGTCGGCGATGTGATGGGCTCATTCCATCCTCATGGCGATCAGGCGATCTACGACGCCATGGTGCGGCTGGCGCAGGATTTCGCCTCGCGATATCCGCTGGTCGACGGCCAGGGTAACTTCGGCAACATCGACGGCGATAATCCGGCAGCCTACCGTTACACTGAAGCGCGCATGACCGACGTGGCGCGGCTGCTGCTCGACGGCATCGACGAGGACGCCGTCGAGTTCCGCCCCAACTATGACGGCCAGAGTCGCGAGCCGGTGGTGCTGCCCGGTGGCTTTCCGAACCTGCTCGCCAACGGCGCGCAGGGTATCGCGGTCGGCATGGCCACCGCGATCCCTCCGCACAACGCAGCCGAGCTTTGCGACGCCGCGCTGCACCTGATCGACAAGCCGGACGCAAAGTCGAAGTCGCTGCTGAAATGGGTCAAGGGGCCGGACTTTCCGACCGGCGGCATCATCATTGATTCCAAGGAGAGCATCGCCGAGGCCTATGCGACCGGAAGGGGTGCTTTCCGTACCCGCGCCAAGTGGCATCGCGAGGAGGGCGCGCGCGGCACCTGGGTGATCGTCGTCACCGAGATTCCGTGGCTGGTGCAAAAGTCGCGGCTGATCGAGAAGATCGCCGAACTCCTCAACGAGAAGAAGCTGCCGCTGGTCGGCGACATCAGGGACGAGTCGGCCGAAGACATTCGCGTCGTCATCGAGCCGAAGTCGCGCAACGTCGATCCTGAACTGGTGATGGAATCGCTGTTCAGGCTCACGGAGCTTGAAAGCCGCATTTCACTGAACCTCAACGTCCTGATCAAGGGCAAGATTCCGAAGGTTGTCGGCCTCGCGGAATGTCTTCGCGAATGGCTCGATCATCTGCGCGACGTGCTGTTGCGGCGTTCGGCCCATCGCAAGGCGCAGATCGAGCATCGGCTGGAAGTGCTTGGCGGCTACCTGATCGCGTATCTGAACATCGACGAGGTCATCAGGATCATCCGCACCGAGGACGAGCCGAAGCCGGCCTTGATAAAGGCGTTCAAGCTGACGGAGGTCCAGGCGGAAGCCATCCTCAACATGCGCCTGCGCAGCCTGCGCAAGCTCGAGGAAATGGAAATACGTACCGAGGACAAGGACCTGCGGGCGGAACTCAAGGGCATCAATGCCGTGCTGGGCTCCGAAGCCAGGCAGTGGGAGAAGGTCGGCGAACAGGTGCGCAATGTGCGCGACGTGTTCGGCCCCAGGACGCCGCTCGGCAAACGCCGCACCGTTTTTGCGGACGCGCCCGAGCATGATCTCGCCGCGCTGGAAGAGTCGCTGGTCGAGCGTGAGCCGGTCACGGTCGTCGTATCCGACAAGGGATGGGTGCGGACACTGAAAGGCCACGTCGAGGATCTGTCGAACCTGTCCTTCAAGACCGACGACAAGCTCGGCTTCGCGTTCTTTGCTGAAACCACGTCGAAGCTGCTGCTGTTCGCCACCAACGGAAAATTCTACTCGCTCGACGTCGCGAAGCTGCCGGGCGGACGCGGGCATGGCGAACCGATCCGCCTGTTCATCGATCTGGAACAGGACGCGGCGTTCGTGTCGCTGTTCGTCCACACCGGCGGGCGCAAATTCCTGATCGCGAGCCACGAAGGGCAGGGGTTCGTCGTCAATGAGGACGATTGCGTCAGCACGACGCGCAAGGGCAAGCAGGTGCTCAACGTCGAGATGCCGAACGAGGCGAAAGCGATCACGACGGTCGCGGGCGATCAGGTCGCGGTCATCGGCACCAACCACAAGATGGTGGTCTTCCCGCTCGATCAGGTGCCGGAGATGGCGCGCGGCCGCGGCGTGCGGCTGCAGAAGTACAAGGGTGCGGGTCTGTCAGACGTTGCCGTATTCGATTCGAAGATCGGCCTGACGTGGAAGGACTCCGCGGGCCGCGAGCAGAGCTTGAGCTGGAAGGATCTGTCCGACTGGCGCGGCAACCGCGCCGACGCCGGACGCCTCGCGCACGGCCTGCCGAAGTCGAACAAGTTCGGCCGGGCGATTTGACCTCGTGCGCAGATATCTGAACGGATGCCGACGATGACCGTGACGATCTATCATAATCCGTCCTGCAGCAAGTCCCGCGACACGCTGGCGATAATCCGGCAAAGCGGCGAAGAGCCGGTGATTATCGAGTATCTCAAGCGTCCGCCGGACCGCGCGCGGCTTCGCGCGCTGGCTGACGCCATCGGGCTATCCATACGCGGGCTGCTGCGGGAGAACGGCTCACCCTATGCCGAACTCGATCTCGGCAATCCCAAATGGACCGATGACCAGCTTCTTGATTTCATCGTGGCCCATCCGATCCTGCTTCAGCGGCCCATCGTGGAAACGCCGAAGGGCGCGCGGATTTGCCGTCCTCCCGAAAGGGTGCTCGATCTGCTGACTTCTCCCGCCGTCGGGGAATACGGCGAGAACACCCAACGTTAGTTTCCGGCGTCTGGCGTACGCGCTTCGCGAGCGCTGAAGCCATGATCCGGACGATAAGTTGAGCGGGACCACTGCGTCGCGCCAAATAGGTGGTCACGAACCCGCCTGCGCCTCAGCGCTAAATGCATTTGCAAATGAGTTGCAATAAAGTTATACTTGGTCCATACGGGGTCAATGGATGTGAAAACACCTGCATTGACGCCCGAACCGGTACCGGAGCCGTCGCAGGGATCCCTTTCGACGAAGACTGGCTGGCATTCGGAAGCGTCAGCCCGTCCAAGCCTTGAGGAGGTCCATGCGACGGTGCTGGTTCCCGCGGACGGGCACTGGCTGCGCCGCCTTTTTGCCTTTGCGGGGCCGGGCTACATGGTCTCGGTGGGGTACATGGACCCCGGCAACTGGGCCACGGACATCGCCGGTGGCTCGCAGTTCGGCTACACGCTACTCTCCGTCATCCTGTTGTCGAACCTCATGGCGATCCTGTTGCAGGCGCTGGCGGCGCGGCTCGGTATCGCCGCTGGTCTTGATCTCGCGCAGGCATGCCGCGCCAGCTACTCGCGGCCCGTCAATTGCATGCTCTGGCTGGCCTGTGAGGCCGCGATCATCGCCTGCGATCTGGCAGAGGTGATCGGCACGGCGATCGCGCTGCAATTACTGTTCGGCATTCCGCTGATCGGCGGCGCGCTGATCGCGGCGCTGGATGCCTTTCTGCTGTTGCTGCTGATGAACCGAGGTTTCCGCTTCCTTGAGGCTTTCGTGGTCGCGTTGTTGATCGTGATCGCGGTTTGCTTTGCGATCCAGATCATTGCCGCCGCGCCGCCGGTCGCCGAGGTTCTGCGCGGCTTCGCGCCCTCGCGCGAGATCGTCACCAATCCTGAGATGCTCTACATCGCCATCGGCATCATCGGCGCGACGGTCATGCCGCATAATCTCTATCTGCATTCGTCGATCGTGCAGACCAGGGCTTATCCGCGCACCGACGAAGGCCGGCGGACCGCGATCCGATGGGCAACAGCCGACAGTACGATAGCGTTGATGCTGGCCCTGTTCGTCAACGCCGCCATCCTGATCGTGGCCGCAGCGGTGTTTCACGGCAGCGGCCACACCGAGGTGGCCGAAATCGGCGACGCGTTCAAGCTGCTGTCGCCGCTGCTCGGTCTCGGAATCGCCTCGACATTGTTCGCTGTCGCTCTTCTCGCCTCCGGCATTAACTCCACGGTGACGGCGACGCTCGCGGGCCAGATCGTGATGGAAGGCTTTCTGCATTTGCGGATGCCGATGTGGGCGCGGCGGCTCGTCACGCGCGGCATCGCCATCGTGCCTGTTATCGTCGTCACGGCCATCTATGGCGACAGCGGCACCGCGCAGCTTCTGGTTCTCAGCCAGGTCGTGCTGTCTATGCAGTTGCCGTTCGCGGTGATCCCGCTGGTCCGCTTCGTCTCGGACCGGCGCAAGATGGGTCAGTTCGCGATTTCAACCGGAACCGCCGTCGCGGCGTGGATCGTCGCTGGCCTGATCGTGGTCCTGAACGTGAAGCTGCTGGCGGACACGTTTGCCGGATAGACCGCGGCATGGGACGCAGGCCGGCCTGCTCTATTCTCTTGTTTCGTGCTGTGTTTCGCCGTCAGCATCCACCCGCAGCCAGCCCGTGGGCGCAAGGCGCTGCTGTGGCAGGAAGCGGCCCTTGTAATCCATCTTACGCGACCCCTCGATCCAGTAACCGAGATACACATAGGGCAGGCCCAGTTGTCGCGCGCGGGATATGTGATCGAGGATCATGAAGGTGCCAAACGAGCGGTGTTGCTCGGACGGATCGAAGAACGAATAGACCATGGAGAGCCCGTCACTCAACACATCGGTGAGCGCCACTCCCACAAGATCGCCGCGTCTGTTATCGCCGCCATCCGTGCCGCGCCGGCGATATTCGATGATGCGGGTTTCAACGTGGCTGTCTTCCACCATCATCGCGTAATCCAGCACCGTCATATCGGCCATGCCGCCGTGGCGATGTCTCTGGTCCAGATAGGCGCGGAATATCGAATATTGCTCTGACGTCGGCGTTGCGGCACGCAGGCTGCCGGCGATGTCGGCGTTGCGCGCCAGCACCCTGCGAGCCCCGCGCGACAACTGAAACTCATCAGCGATGACCCGTACGGAAACGCAGGCGCGGCACTGGTCGCACGCCGGACGGTAGGCGATCGACTGGCTGCGGCGAAAACCGCCATGGGTGAGCAGATCGTTGAGTTCGCCCGCCTTTTCGCCGACCAGATGGGTAAATACCTTGCGTTCGCTGCGATCGGGCAAATACGGACACGGCGAAGGCGCCGTCAGATAGAATTGCGGTGTGTCACGCGAGTGCTGGGTCACGGCGCCTTGTCAGTCTCCGAAACAGATTGTGCTCCAGCATCGCGCCCCCGAGGCTGACCGTCAATCCGGGTTGCCGCCATATCAATAGCTTCCAGATGGTTGCGCAGCGGTCGCAAGATCCGAGTTGATGATGACGGTTCCCAGCAACATGTCATGCAGCATGCGCCGCCGGTTGTTGAACAGGCCGACCATCAGGATCAGCGGCGTAAATATCGACACCGAGATCCAGAACAGGATCGCGTGCATGGCGCCGAGAACAAAATAGCTCCGCTCGCCGGACCAGGTTCGCATTTCCAGACCCATGGCCCGCATCCCGATCGTCGCCGAATGTCGGCCGCCGAGTGATGCGCCGTAATAGAAGACGGCCCAGATCAGGGAGGCGGGCGAGACCAGCCAGAACAGCGCCCATCCGAAGCCGAGCGTGACGATCCCAAGCATCGCGATGAAGATCACGCCGATGATCACGGGTATCGAAAGTACCAGCAGATCGATCAGAAACGCAAAAAAACGCCGCACCAGAACACCGCGAAACAGCTCGGGCTGCATCCAGAGGTCGAACGCGTGCCGCTGGAACCCGGCGGAGTCGCCGCCGCGGGCGTTGTCGGAGTTACCGTCGGTCATGTCCAGTCCTCCACGGCGCTCAGCCAAGAGACTTTCCAAGAGACTTTCCGCTTCTGATGGAGGCGGAAGCGTCCTTCGAGATGGCGACGTGCTGCCCGGGTTGCAAGCCCTGGGCAGGCCCGGAGGCGTGGACGGAACGATCGCGGGGAGGGGGCGCGTCAGCGGTTCTGTTTCAGTTTCTCCGCCGCTGCCGCCGCGAAATAGGTGAGCACGCCGTCGGCGCCGGCGCGTTTGAAGGCGACGAGGCTTTCCATCATCGCCCGGTCGCGATCGATCCAGCCGTTGCCGGCGGCGGCCGCGATCATCGCGTACTCGCCCGACACTTGGTAGGCGAAGGTCGGCATTCCGAACGTGTCCTTTACGCGCCGCACGATGTCGAGATAGGGCATTCCCGGCTTCACCAGCACCATGTCGGCGCCCTCGGCGATATCGAGTTCGACTTCGCGCAGAGCTTCATCGGAGTTGGCGCTATCCATCTGGTATGTGCGTTTATCTCCCGTGAGCGCCTTGGCCGAGCCGATGGCGTCGCGGAACGGGCCGTAAAACGCGGATGCATACTTCGCGGCATAGGCCATGATCTGCACATCGACGAACCCGGCCTCGTCCAGGGCTCTTCGAATTGCGCCGACGCGGCCGTCCATCATGTCGGACGGAGCGACGATGTCGCAACCGGCTTCCGCCTGCACCAGCGCCTGCTGGACCAGCACCGCGACGGTCTCGTCGTTGAGGATCCTGCCGTCCTCGACCAGACCGTCATGGCCATGACTGGTGAAGGGATCGAGCGCCACGTCGCAGAGCACGCCGAGGTCCGGAAACTCCCGCTTGATGGCCCGGACCGACTTGCAGACCAGATTCTTCGCATTGAGGGCTTCGCTGCCGGAGAGATCCCGCAGGGCCGGATCGGTATAGGGGAAGAGAGCGATGCAGGGGATGTTCAGTTCGAGCGCCCGTTCCGCGTCACGCACGCATTCGTCCACGCTGAGACGGTCGACACCGGGCATGGAGGGGACGGGCGTCCGCCTGTCGGCGCCATCGGCGACGAACAGCGGCCAGATGAGGTCGTCGGTGGTCAGAACGTTTTCGCGGACCAGGCGGCGCGCCCATTCCGCCTTGCGGTTGCGACGGAGCCGGGCGACGAGATCAAGCGGAGCGGCGGTGACTGCGGCATCGCGGCGGGGTCCATCCCGCATTTCAATGGGACGCCCGTATTTTATCGCCATGTTGCCGACACTCCTGAAGGCCAGAACCGAACCCGTTTTATGTAGCACCAGGAACCGGCTTCGTCACCGCGCTCATGCACCTCGATGCAATGCAATTGATTTTATGGTTCCGGGAAGCCATGAAGCGGGCTCGCACGGCTGTGTGGGGTCCGGTTATGAGCATCCTGACGTCTAAAACCTCATCGCGCGGGCAGATCCAGCGAGATCAAGCCATGCCGGTGGCGGGAAGCCCGACGGCCCGCACGGAGACCGATGACAATCTCTGGACCGGGCGTCTGGTGGTTTTTCTGCGGGTCATGGCGATGCTGTCGCTCGCCGTCGGGCTCTATCATTGGGCTCAGTTGACCGGATTCATCGGCGGCGAGGACGACGCCTTTGAAAACCAGACGGTGGCCTGGCAGGCGGCGACGGTCTACTTCGCCGTGATCGAGCTTGTGGCCGCCGTGGGTCTTTGGCTGGCCACGCCATGGGGCGCTGTCGTGTGGCTGACCACGGTGGTCTCGATGGCGGTCGTCGAACTCATGTTTCCGGTGATCTACGGCGGCAACCTGGTCATCGTCGGGTTGGAAACGGCAATGCTCATGGCCTATCTCGGGCTGGCATGGATGGCGGCGCGGGAACGGCCGCCATAGCGCGCCTATAAATGAGAAGGGACAAGCACCTGAGGGGCACGGCAACGGACTTCATGTTTCCTGATCGCGGTCCCCTAAAGTTTTCCGAGAATTTTTCAGGGTAAGAATTCGGTGACCCTAACGGCCTGGTTATCTGTATTGACCGAATGTTTCGAATTTGAACGGCGCTGTTTCTGAATGCGACAGGAGCGGCACACGAAGCATGAACAGGGCCGTGGAAGCGTCAATGAAAGGTTGCTAAATGCCTTGATATGACAGCTTAATCGGCGATTTACTCTCTTAAATTCATGATGTCTTTATTGTCTTATTTAAGCTGATCTTCAAACGCCTCCCCTAAGGTCATGGCTATCAGGCGGGACACAAGTTTCGTCGAACAAGTCGAAAAAACGACAACAGGGGATGTCATCATGAAAGCCGTTGCGAAGGCTCACGAGCCCGCGGAACAGGTCGCCGGTCAGGCACCGGTGCAGTCGCTCTATCTCGAGGCGTTGACCTTGGTCGAGCGGCTGCACCGCAGACTGCTCGATGTCATCAAGGATGAATTCGATCGTCGTGGTCGGGCCGACATCAACTCGGTGCAGGCGCTTCTTCTCTACAACATCGGCGACAAGGAACTGACGGCCGGTGAACTGCGGACCCGCGGCTACTATCTCGGCTCCAACGTTTCCTATAATCTGAAGAAGCTCGTCGAGCTTGGGTTTCTCGATCATCAGCGTTCGCGCGTCGACCGCCGCTCGGTGAGAATCCGCCTGACCGCGCAGGGGCAGGAAATCCGACGCATCGTCGATGCGCTCTATCAGAAGCACGTCAAGACCGTCGAGCAGGTCGGCGGCATTTCGAACGAGGAGTTCGCAACGCTGAACAAGTCGTTGCATCGCCTCGAGCGCTTCTGGACCGACCAGATTCTGTATAGGCTCTGAGTTTCTTCCGGAACAGGGCGAAGCTGGCGGCAAGATCGGCCGCCCGTTTCCGGAACCTCCTGACGCGACATTCCTTCTGCATCCGCGCCCATCGGCCCGGCGCGAGTCTTTCAACGTTTCATGGAAACGATGAAAGACTCCGGCTTGTTGAATAACGCGTTTTCTTTACGCGAACCGGATTCCATCCTCGGGTCAAGCCGAGAGCATGCTTCGCTCGAAAGCGCTAGAGGACGGCCTGAGATGCTTGCCGTTCCGCTTCACGGTTACGGTCCGTTGCGGTACAGACGGAAGGCATATGAAGGGTCCGCTGACATGATCACCGAAATCGCGCAAATCGAGATCAAGCCCGGCAGCGAGGAAGATTTCGAGGCGGCCGTGTCGCAAGCTGAAACGATCTTCAAGCGCTGCAAGGGCTGGAAAAGCTGCGAGTTGCACAGGTCTGTCGAGAGGCCGTCACGCTACAGATTGCTGATCAAATGGAAAACGCTTGAGAACCACGTCGTGGATTTTCGTGAATCCTCGAATTTTACCGAATGGCGCGAGTTGGTCGGGCCATTCTTCGCCTCGCCCCCCGAGGTCGAGCACACCGAAACGGTGACGGCTTTCAGCGGTTGAACAAGGTTAGCTCTATACGGTCGCGGTTTGATCCGGCCAGACGTGGTTCAGCACGACCTTGATGACCGCGATCAACGGCAGCGCCAGCGCCAGACCCCACACGCCGAACAGCACACCAAGGAAGATCTGCGCCGCGAACAACGTCGCCGGCGGAATGCTGATGGCGTGGCGCTGGATCAGCGGCGTCAGCACGTTGCCTTCCAGAAACTGCACGGCGAGATAGAGCATGAAGGCGCTGATGATCGCGGTGAGTCCGGAGCCGAGGCTCGCCAGCACGATGAGCGTACCCGCGAGAATGGCGCCGATATTGGGGATGAATGTCAGGAGGCCCGTAATGAAGCCCAGCACGAGGGCGCCGGGAATGCCGATCAGAGTCAACCCGATCCATGTCAAAAGGAACAGCGACGCCATTGTGGCCATCTGGCCGAGCAACCAGCGGCGCAGCGTTTCGCTGACGTCGTCGATGAGACTTGCTGCTTCGGGGAGCCGTTGTCTCGGCACGAAACGCAGGATGCCGTCTCGATAGACCTTGGGCTGTGCCGCCAGCAGCAGTCCGAGGAATATGACGATGAAGAAGTTGCCGACGCCCTCAAAAACACGCGCCAGAATTTTGATGGTCTGACTGACGATCGCGCCGGTTCCGGACGCGATCGTGCTGGCATCGGGAAGTTTCGGGCCGCGCGACGGCGATGCTGAGGGGGCGGGGATCGGCGTGACGCCGTTGTCGGTTGACGGCGTCTTCGCGCCCACGTTGAGGAAGCTGGTGTCGACCCCTTGCTTCTCCAGAAAATCCCTGGCGTTGCCCAACTGCGCACGGAGGGTCGAACTCAAGGCCGTGGCCTGTTGGGCGATGGTCGCGCCGCCGAGCACAACCACTCCGGACAACAGGCCGGTGAACAGGATACAGACGATCACCAGCCGCAGGGTTTGGTTGCCGCCGAACACCCGGCGCAGCAGATCGGCCATGGCCGTAAGGAACACGCCGAACAGGACGCCAGCGAACAGCATCAACAGCGTCGCCGACGAATACCAGGCCAATGCGAGGACCGCGCCGAAGGCGATAATGCCGATCCCGCCGGCCGCGATGGAGCGGGCAAGAGACTGCCGTTCGAAGCCCTGACTTTCAGGCAAACCGTCCACGCTGAACCTCACCGATTCCCAAGGCAGGCACTCTTTCCGCAAACGCGGCAAGGATCAAGCGGGCCGCGACCCTTGCGGGCCACGACCATCAACAAAAAGGGCGCCTTGTGATGGGCGCCCTTCAGATTCTCGAAAGCTGTGGAGAGGCAGCGCAGGTTGCCGGTTACAGCGAGTAGTACATTTCGAATTCGACCGGATGCGGCGTCATCTCGAAGCGCTCCACCTCTGTCATCTTCAATTCGATGAAGGCGTTGATGAAGTCGTCGTCGAATACGCCGCCGGCCTTGAGGAAGGCGCGATCCTTATCGAGGCTTTCCAGCGCCTCGCGCAATGAGCCGCAGACCGTCGGAATCTGCTTCAGTTCTTCCTTCGGCAGGTCATAGAGGTCCTTGTCCATGGCGGGGCCGGGATCGGTCTTGTTCTTGATCCCGTCGAGGCCCGCCATCAGCATCGCCGCGAAGGCGAGATACGGATTGGCCATCGGGTCGGGGAAACGAACCTCGACGCGCTTGGCTTTCGGCGAGGTGGTGTAGGGGATGCGGCAGGAGGCGGAGCGGTTGCGCGCCGAATAGGCGAGCAGCACCGGCGCCTCGTATCCAGGGACCAGCCGCTTGTAGGAGTTGGTGGACGGGTTGGTGAAGGCGTTGATCGCCTTGGCGTGCTTGATGATGCCGCCGATGTAGTACAGGCAGGTTTCCGACAGGTCGGCGTACTTGCTGCCGGCGAAGGTCGGCTTGCCGTCCTTCCAGATCGATTGGTGAACGTGCATGCCCGAGCCGTTGTCGCCGTAGACCGGCTTCGGCATGAAGGTGGCGGTCTTGCCGTAGATGTGCGCGACCTGGTGAATGCAGTATTTGTATACCTGCATCTGGTCGGCCATGTAGGTCAGCGTATCGAACTTCATGCCGAGTTCGTGCTGGGCGGACGCCACCTCGTGATGGTGCTTCTCGACCTTCACGCCCATGCGGGCCATGGCGCCGAGCATCTCCGAGCGCATGTCCTGGATCGAGTCCTGCGGTGGAACCGGGAAGTAGCCGCCCTTGGTGCGGATGCGATGACCGAGATTGCCGCCCTCATATTCGGTATCGGAATTGGTCGGCAGTTCGGCGGAATCGAGCTTGAAGCCGGTATTGTAAGGCGTGGTCTGAAAGCGCACGTCGTCGAACACGAAGAATTCGGCTTCCGGGCCGACATAGACCGTATCGCCGATGCCCATCGACTTCACCATCGCCTCGGCCTTCTTGGCGATTCCGCGAGGGTCACGGTTATACGGCTCGCCCGTGGACGGCTCCAGGATGTCGCAGGTGAGCACCATGGTGGTTTCCGCGAAGAACGGATCGATCGTCGCCGTCGCCGGATCTGGCATCAGCGTCATGTCAGACTCGTTGATCACCTTCCAGCCGGCAATCGATGAGCCATCGAACATCGTGCCTTCGGCGAAAAACTCTTCGTCGATCATGCTGATGTCGAAGGTGACATGCTGCCACTTGCCGCGCGGATCGGTGAAACGCAGATCGACGTATTTTACGTCGTTGTCCTTGATTGATTTCAGGACGTCATTGGCGGTCTTCATAAACACCCCTTGTCTCTGCTGGTCGTCGTAATCGCCGGCGCGAAGCGGCCGTCGGGATGGCTTAATGAGTGATGTCGTTCTCAAAGGATTTAGATGGCGTCGAGGCCGGATTCTCCCGTTCGGATCCGAATGGCCTCTTCGATATTGGATACGAAGATCTTGCCGTCGCCGATGCGGCCCGTCTGGGCGGCGCGCCTGATGGCTTCGATGGCTTTTTCGACCAGATCATCGCCGATCACAATCTCGATTTTGACCTTGGGCAGGAAGTCCACCACGTACTCCGCGCCGCGATAGAGCTCAGCGTGCCCTTTCTGCCGGCCAAAGCCTTTTGCCTCGATCACGGTGATGCCTTGCAATCCGATCTCCTGAAGGGCTTCCTTTACTTCGTCGAGCTTGAACGGTTTGATGATGGCTTCGATCTTCTTCATTGAACGTCTCCTGGCGCTTCCAATGTCCAGCCAGTGGCTGATGCGCGCTCACACTGCCGCCTGCAGCAGCGGTCATGCACTGGATTTCGGACGAACACAAAGTCGCGGGACACGCTTCATTGCCTGCCAGTGGACACACTGGTCGAATTTTCTTTCTGAAAGCAGGGTTCGTGCCAACACGTAAATCCACAAGAATATCCATGCTATCATACGATCAAGAGGATCCCGGCAGGCTGGGGTCGGGTGTCCGGGCACTCATTCGACTATAAAACAGGCAATCGGCTTAATTTTTGTGCAGCGGTGAGATTGCGAGACGGGCAGCTTGCCCGATCGGGTTCAGGGCCATGGAGATTCTGACGACCGGCGAAATGGAGCAGGCCGACCGGCTCGCGATCGCGGGAGGCGTGTCGGGCTTCGCCTTGATGCTGCGTGCCGGGCAGGCGGTCGCGAACGCGGCCGCCGACCTTGCGGAGAAAGGACCGATCCTGGTTGTCGCCGGATGCGGCAACAACGGCGGCGACGGGTTCGTTGCCGCGACAGAACTGGCGGCGCGCGGCTACGAGGTTTCGCTCATCCTGCTGGGCGAGCGAGACAGTCTCAAGGGTGACGCCGCGCTCGCGGCCAAAGGCTGGAAAGGGCCTGTGCTGCCTTGCGACCTCTCCGCGCTCGGTTCGCCCGCGCTGATCATCGACGCGCTGTTCGGCGCGGGCCTCAACCGGCCGGTCAAGGGCGACGCTCTCGCGACGATCGAAGCCATCATGGCCAACGGTGCGCCGGTGCTCAGCATCGATCTGCCGAGCGGCATCAACGGCACCACCGGCGCGGTCATGGGCGCTGCGATCCGTGCGACCGAGACGGTCACGTTCTTTCGCAAGAAACCCGCGCATCTGCTGCTGCCGGGCCGGATTCATTGCGGCCGGGTTCGCGTGGCCGATATCGGCATCGCCGATACGGTGCTGGACGAGATTTGGCCTGTAACCTTCGAGAATACCCCGGATTATTGGCAAGGTGCGTTTCCCGCGCCACATATCGACGGACACAAATACGCGCGCGGCCATGCCGTTGTCGTGTCCGGCCATCTGACATCAACGGGTGCGGCCCGACTGTCCGCGCGGGGCGCGCTGCGGGCCGGAGCCGGTCTCGTCACCGTGCTCTCGCCGGACGATGCGCTGGGCGCGAACGCCGCTGCGCTGACCGCCGTGATGGTGCGCCGCATGAACGGCGCGGCCGGCTTCGCGGAAGTCCTGGCGGATCGGCGTCTCAATGCCTGCGTCATCGGGCCTGGCGCCGGGATCGGCCAGGAAACCCGCGCCCTTGTTTCCACGGTCCTCGCAGCCGGACGGGCGCTGGTGCTCGACGCCGACGCGCTGACGAGCTTCGCCGATACCCCGGATCGTCTGTTCGAGACCATCAGGCAGTCGGGAAGCTCCGACATTATCCTGACGCCGCACGAAGGCGAATTCCATCGACTTTTCAGCGAGATGAGTAATAAACATCCACTTCGATCAAAACTTGAGCGGGTGCGGAACGCGGCGCGGCGTGCGGGAGCGGTTGTTCTGCTCAAGGGGGCTGACACGGTGGTGGCTTCGCCGGACGGACGCGCGACCATTGCGGCCAACGCCCCGCCATGGCTCGCCACGGCAGGCTCGGGCGACGTGCTGTCCGGCATCATCGGCGGCCTGCTGGCGCAGAGCGTGGCGGCCTTCGAGGCGGCGTGCATGGGGGTATGGATGCACGGCGAGACCGGGCGCGAGGCGGGGCCGGGCCTGATCGCCGAGGATTTGCCCGAGGTTCTGCCCGCGGTCCTGCGGCGGCTCTACGATCGGTTCGAGATTGACTACTAAGATTATGATAGTTCTGGTTATTCCACCGCGAACCAGCCGACCTGCCGCGGCGCGCTCCATTCCACCGCCATGGTCTCGATCAGCCATGCTCCGGCAATGTCGGCAACAAAGGCGATACGCTGGGTCTGCCCTGCATCGACCAGCACCGTATCCAGCCAGAACGGTTTCCAGCCGTCGTCGAGGCGGTCCAGCAGGCGGGCGTGATGACCATGCAAATGAAACACCCTGGGCGTTGTTGTCGTGTTCTTTAGCGCGAGCACGGCGGTCCGGCCGCGTTTGATTCGGAAGGCGGGTGCCCTGCGCGTGCTGAAGAGCGCAGGTCGATCCCATGACGAAGTTCCTGCAGGGGAGATCAGCGGCATGTCGGTACGCAACGCGTTCCTGAGATCGAGCTGCGCCGGCAGGTTGGCGGACGGCAACGCTGTCGGCGTGGGCAGCGGAGCGGATCGCGCCGGCCTATCGGAAACCTTCAGGAGGGCGATCTGACGCGGGTTGCCGCCGCCGTCATGCAGGGTGATGGCAGATGCCGTCCCCGCCGGAAGCGTGGCGTCTATGATGGCGTCGATCCGTGTTCCCGGAGCAAGCACCAACCTCCCGTTGCGCGCCAGAAACGGCTCCGCGGGCTGGCTGTCGATCGCCATGATCCGCACATCCAGATTTTGGATTGCAAGAGCAATCGCATTGCGTTGACAGGCATTGATGACCCTCAGCCTGAGCCGCTCGTTGACGTGAAGGTTGAGGTCGAGCGACGGCTTGCCGTTCACCAGGTAGAGAGGCGGTCCAATCTTTTTTTCGTTTTCGGTCGGGCCGGGCGCGACAGGCCGTCCTTCGGCGTCCAGCCGCCAGTCCTCGATCAGCATGACCTCGTCACGATCAGCCTCGATCGGCTCCCGTTCCTCCACAATCAGAGCCTGCGCGGGCGAGGGCCGGGTCATACCGTCTCCCAGCAGGCGGGCGTCGCACATGAAAGTCCCGGCCTGCCGTAAAGGGAATGCGTAGCGGTCGGTCCTGCCCGGCGAGATGGAGGAGCGGGCGGTCAGGGGCTCGATGGCGGCCGCGCCATCTGGTCCGCGCCAGTTCAGAACCAATGGCGTCGTCAGGCCGTTGGTTACGACAGCGTCCACGCTCTCGCCTTGACGGAAGCGCGGAATTTGGGAGGAGCCGCCGGTCCTCAGGGACCAGACCGTGGTTTCGTGATGATCCGGCCCGAGTGAAAGGGGGGCGGGCATCGCGTCGATGGCGAGCCTTTGCGGGTCTTGCGATCGGGCATGAATCGGAGCCGCGGGACCTGCCACGGCGGTTGCCCCGAAACCGGCCAGAAGATGCCGCCGGGTTAATCGAACAGGACGAAGCATCATATGCCAATGCGGATCATGTTCTTCGGACTCTGTCCAGCCGCCAGCGGCTGGGCCGAGCAGCCATTTTTTTGCTGCGAACCAGTCTCCACATGTTATAAGCCCGCCGCATCGAGCGCGTCGATGACGGCGGGAGATGAAAACCCAGCCTCGTCGGCATGCCTGATTTCAACTCGTTGGAGCATGACGTCTACCGAAATCCGCTTCGCATTTTTCGGCATCATGCTCGGTATCGCAGGCCGGATTGATGCGCCTAGTTCCACTGGCGGGCGTGGCGGAATTGGTAGACGCGCTGGATTTAGGTTCCAGTGACGAAAGTTGTGGGGGTTCGAGTCCCTCCGCCCGCACCAAGCGCTAAAGCGTTTGAGCAGTAACCATTCAGGCAGCTATCCAGATCGGATATATGCCGGCCGTACACCGATGCAGGCGTTTCGCCGCGCATCGACCGATTGACAATGATCCGGCCGTTTCCGCCGGATCGAGCGGAAGAAGATTGACGCCATGCAGGTGAACGAAACCCTCTCCGAGGGACTGAGGCACGAGTTCCAGGTCAGCATTCCCGCCGCCGAGATCACGGCCAAGGCGGATGAGCGGCTCGTGAACCTCAAGGACAAGGTGAAGATCAACGGCTTTCGCCCCGGGAAGGTGCCGGTCGACCATCTCAAGAAGCTTTATGGCCGCTCCGTGATGGTCGAGACCATCGAGGATACGATCCGCGACACGAACATGCAGATCGTCAACGACCGCGGCCTCAAGCTTGCAGGCAATCCCAAGGTCACGATGCCTTCGGAATCGAAGGAAATCGAGGACATCCTCGCGGGCAAGTCCGATCTCAGCTACAGCGTGGCGATCGAGGTCGTGCCGCCGATCGAACTGGCGGACTTCAAGTCCTTTACCCTCGAGAAGCCGGTGGTCGACGTGAGCGACGCCGATGTCGATGAAGCCGTCAAACGGATCGCCGAACAGAACCGCACCTACACCACCAGGGCGGAAGGTGCGAAGGCCGAGAATGGCGATCGCATCACCATTTCGTTCAAGGGCACCATCGACGGCGAGCTTTTCGAGGGCGGAAGCAGCGAGGATATTCTGGTCGTGCTGGGATCTAACGCCCTCATTCCGGGTTTTGAAGAGCAGCTGGTCGGAGCCGGGGTGGGAGAAACGCGCACGGTCAAGGCATCGTTCCCCGGCAACTATGCCGACTCCGAGCTTGCCGGGAAGGATGCCGAGTTCGAGACCACGGTGAGCCTGATCGAGGCGCCGGAGGATCTCAAGATCGACGATGAGTTCGCCAAGCTGCTCGGCCTGGAAGAACTCGATCAGTTGAGGCAGGTCGTCCGCGAGCAGCTCAGCGCCGAATTCGCCCGGGCGATGAGGCAGCACGTCAAGCGCGCCTTGTTCGATCGCCTCGACGAGACCCACAAGTTCGATGCGCCCCCGACCCTGGTGGAGGAGGAGTTCGAGCAGGTTTGGAAAACCATCATGGCGGAGATGGAAAAAGAGAAAAAGACCTTCGCTGACGAGAACACCACCGAAGAAGAGGCCAAGGCCGAGTACCGCCGGATTGCCGACCGCCGGGTACGGCTCAGCCTGGTGCTCTCGGAGATCGGCGAAAAGAATGGAATCACGGTCGCGGACGATGAAATCAACCGTGCGTTGATCAGTCGCGCTCGCCAGACGCCGGGCCGCGAAAAGGAGATCTGGGATTACTATCAGCGAAACCCGCAAGCGCTGGCTCAGATTCGCGCGCCCCTGTTCGAGAACAAGGTCGTGGATTTCATCCTTGAGCTCGCCACGATCACGGAAAAGAGCGTGACGCGCGAGGATCTTTTCAAGGAGCACGAGGCGCATAGCGCCGAGATGTGAGCGGCGCCGGGTCCGATGACTCTGATTGGCGCCGCATCGCAACCGGGGCCGCCATCGGGAACCCAAGCGCCGGGCGAGATTCCCGGCGAAGCCGAATCGAAAGGGCTGCCGGTGTACCTTCGATTCCGGCGTGGCCTGTATCGTTCGAGCGACGCATGTCCTCGGGACTCCTGACCCGAGGATGGATGCTGGTCAGCCTGAAGAAAAACGCATCAAATCAAAATCATAGAAGCCTGCTTCTGAATTCCGTCAGAAGCGGAAAGCCGTCCGGTTCAGTCTTGTCGCCCGAGCGATGAACTTATATCTGTGGGCGGTGCTTGCCGAATCCTGCATCATGGACATTCATCCGCACGGGGAAGAATTGAAGTCTCCCGGTTTCGTCCCGGATGTTCGTCGCCAACCGCTGACACAAACTTTTGGGTGATCAATGCGCGATCCAGTGGAAACCTACATGAACCTCGTGCCGATGGTGGTCGAGCAGACCAACCGCGGCGAGAGGGCTTACGACATCTTCTCCCGGCTGCTGAAGGAGCGCATCATTTTCGTGACCGGCGGGGTCGAAGACAATATGTCGATGCTGGTCGTCGCGCAGCTTTTGTTTCTGGAAGCGGAGAATCCGAAGAAAGAAATCTCGATGTACATCAATTCGCCGGGTGGCGTGGTGACTTCGGGTCTGGCGATCTACGACACGATGCAGTTCATTCGTCCGCCGGTCGCAACGCTGTGCACCGGACAAGCCGCCTCAATGGGTTCGTTGCTGCTGGCGGCGGGCGAGAAGGATATGCGGCACGCGTTGCCGAACGCGCGCATCATGGTTCACCAGCCCTCCGGCGGTTTCCAGGGGCAGGCGACGGATATCATGCTGCACGCGCAGGAGATCCTGAGCCTCAAGAAGCGGCTCAACGAGATCTACGTCAAGCACACAGGACAAACCTATCAGGCGATCGAGGATGCGCTGGAGCGCGACAAGTTCCTTACGGCTGACATGGCTCGCGACTTTGGCATCGTCGACAAGGTGATCGACAAGCGCGCTGAGGAACCGGCCGCGCCGAAAGCTTCGTCGTAACGTATCAGGGTACGGTCCAGCGACAACGGAAGGGCCGGCTGATTCGATCCGGTCCGGGTCATCGCGATTTTACGGCGATGGTTTCCGAAAAGTTCCTTCGTCCTTCCGCGACGTATCCGCGTGATGATGGCGCAAGGCTGGATTAATCGGGGAGAGGGATCGCCGCCCTGAGTTCGGATCAGCTATCGCCGGATAGGAGATGACTGGCCGATTAGCGAATTCTTGAGAGTCGGGGCACCATGGTGCGGTTGCCGGGTTTCAACTGGTGGTACGCACGGGAGAATCGGGTGAGCCTGCGATCCGCGCGGGGTTGAGGGCGCGGGGTCTTTTCTGATACGGACTTTGGTCATATGTAATCTCATTGCGCCGGATGTGCCGGATCGGAGCGGGTGAGCAGGCGAACAGGCGGGATCGAACGTCGGACGGAGACAGGAATGAGTAAGGTCGGTACGGGCGACTCCAAGAATACGCTGTATTGTTCGTTTTGCGGCAAGAGTCAGCACGAGGTTCGCAAACTGATCGCGGGCCCGACCGTATTCATTTGTGACGAATGCGTCGAACTCTGCATGGACATCATTCGCGAGGAGAACAAGTCCTCGCTGGTGAAGTCGCGCGACGGCATTCCGACTCCGAAGGAGATCTGCAAGGTCCTGGACGACTACGTCATCGGGCAGGGCCACGCCAAGAAGGTGCTTTCGGTCGCCGTCCACAATCACTACAAGCGGCTTAATCATCAGACCAAGCACAACGACGTCGAACTCGCGAAGTCGAACATCCTGCTGATCGGCCCGACCGGATCGGGCAAGACGCTGCTCGCGCAGACGCTGGCGCGTATCCTGGACGTTCCCTTTACCATGGCGGACGCGACGACCCTGACCGAGGCCGGTTATGTCGGCGAGGATGTCGAGAACATCATCCTGAAGCTGTTGCAGTCCGCGGACTACAATGTCGAGCGCGCGCAGCGCGGCATCGTCTACATCGACGAGATCGACAAGATCTCGCGCAAGTCCGACAATCCCTCGATCACGCGTGACGTATCGGGTGAGGGCGTGCAGCAGGCCTTGTTGAAGATCATGGAAGGCACGGTCGCGTCCGTTCCGCCGCAGGGCGGCCGGAAGCATCCGCAGCAGGAGTTCCTGCAGGTCGATACGACGAATATCCTGTTCATCTGCGGCGGCGCGTTCTCCGGCCTGGAGAAGATCATCTCCGCGCGAGGGCGCACGACGTCGATCGGTTTCGCGGCGCAGGTGCTTGCGCCGGAAGACCGCCGCACCGGCGAAATCTTCAGGCATGTCGAGCCCGAGGATTTGCTCAAGTACGGCCTGATTCCGGAATTTGTCGGGCGTCTGCCTGTCGTGGCCACGCTCGAGGATCTCGACGAGGCATCGCTGAAAAAGATTCTGACCGATCCCAAGAATGCGCTGGTGAAGCAGTATCAGCGGCTGTTCGAAATGGAGAATATCGAGCTGACGTTCGCCGACGAGGCGCTGGGCGCGGTGGCGCGCAAGGCGATCGAGCGCAAGACCGGCGCGCGGGGCCTGCGTTCGATTCTCGAAAGCATCCTGCTCGAAACCATGTTCGATCTTCCGGGCCTGGAAGGGGTCGAGGAGGTCGTGATCTCGCGCGAAGTGGTCGAAGGAACCGCGCGACCGCTGTACATTTACGCGGATCGCACCGATCGCGCGAGCGAAAGCAGCGCCAGCGCCTGATAAGGACATATTGGCGCAGTCTGCCGCCGGTTCGACTCGCGGGTGGGTTAACCGCGAGTTCGTTATGCTTTACCGGCGGGTGGTCTCTCCCAGCTTACAAGCCGCTGATTTCCTTCACTTGACACGTCGGCGGTGGATGGCCACCTAATGCTGTCGGCGGCGACGCGCTGCGTTGGCCGCTCACGACCTCGGGCAGGTGAGGCCTCGGTTCGCAAGGGCCCATTCTTCTCAGGAAACTCGGCACCTTGTGGCGGTTGCGCATGATATGCGGCTGCGAACAGGGGGGCGCAACAAAAGGAACAAGGCTATGACCGCCTCAAAACCCCGGCCAGCTATAGTCCACGGCGAAATCCATGCCTATCCCGTGCTTCCGCTTCGCGACATCGTTGTCTTCCCGCACATGATCGTGCCGCTGTTCGTAGGCCGCGAGAAATCGATCAGGGCGCTGGAAGAGGTGATGAAGAACGATGGGCTCATCATGCTTGCGACGCAGAAGAATGCGTCGGACGATGATCCCGCGCCAGATTCAATTTATAAGATCGGAACGCTCGCCAGCGTGCTGCAACTGCTGAAACTCCCCGACGGCACGGTGAAGGTGCTGGTGGAAGGTCTTGAGCGGGCGCGCGTGGAGGCCTATTCCGACCGCACCGACTACTACGAGGCGACGGCGGTCGCGCTGGCTGATACCGACACCAACAGCGTCGAAGCCGAAGCGCTGTCGCGTTCGGTCGTGTCGGATTTCGAAAGCTACGTGAAGCTGAACAAGAAGATCTCGCCCGAAGTGGTGGGTGTCGTGCAGGCGATCACGGATTTCGCCAAGCTCGGTGATACCGTCGCGTCGCACCTGGCCGCCAAGATCGCGGATCGTCAGGGCATCCTTGAGACGCTGTCGGTCACCGCGCGTCTGGAGAAGGTGCTCGGCCTGATGGAGAGCGAGATCTCCGTCCTGCAGGTCGAGAAGCGCATTCGCTCGCGGGTCAAGCGCCAGATGGAGAAGACCCAGCGCGAGTACTACCTCAACGAGCAGATGAAGGCGATCCAGAAGGAACTCGGCGACGACGAGGGCCGTGACGAACTCGCCGACCTCGAAGAGAAGATCGCCAAGACCAAGCTTTCGAAGGAGGCTCGCGAGAAGGCCCAGCACGAGCTGAAGAAGCTGCGGCAGATGTCTCCGATGTCCGCCGAAGCCACGGTGGTGCGCAACTATCTCGATTGGCTGCTATCGATTCCGTGGGCGAAGAAGTCCAAGGTGAAGAAGGATCTCAACGCCGCCCAGGAGGTGCTGGACGCCGATCACTACGGGCTTGAGAAGGTCAAGGATCGCATCGTCGAGTATCTGGCGGTGCAGTCGCGCGCCAACAAGCTGACGGGGCCGATCCTGTGCCTTGTCGGTCCTCCCGGCGTCGGCAAGACATCGCTCGGGAAGTCGATCGCGCGGGCGACGGGCCGCGAATTCGTGCGCGTCTCGCTTGGCGGCGTGCGCGACGAGGCGGAGATCCGTGGTCACCGCCGGACCTATATCGGCTCGATGCCCGGCAAGATCATCCAGTCGATGCGCAAGGCCAAGACCTCGAATCCGCTATTCCTGCTGGACGAGATCGACAAGATGGGCGCGGATTTCCGAGGCGATCCGTCGTCGGCCCTGCTTGAGGTCCTCGATCCCGAGCAGAACTCGACGTTCAACGACCACTATCTGGAGGTCGATTACGATCTCTCCAACGTGATGTTCCTCACGACGGCGAATACGCTGAATATTCCCGGACCGTTGATGGACCGCATGGAGATCATCCGGATCGCCGGCTACACCGAGAACGAGAAGGTCGAGATCGCTCGCAAGCACCTCATTCCGAACGCGCTCAGCAAGCACGGTCTGGATTCGAAGGAGTGGTCGATCAATGACGAGGCGCTTCTGCTGATCATTCGCCGCTACACCCGCGAGGCGGGCGTGCGCAATCTGGAACGTGAGCTATCCACACTCGCCCGCAAGGCGGTGAAGGAACTGATGCTCTCGAAGAAGAAGTCGGTCGAAGTCACGGAGAAGGTCGTCGAGGAATTCCTCGGTGTGCCGAAGTATCGCTTCGGTGAGATCGAAACCGACGATCAGGTCGGCGTCGTGACCGGTCTGGCATGGACTGACGTCGGCGGTGAGTTGCTGACGATCGAAAGCGTGATGATGCCCGGCAAGGGACGCATGACGGTGACCGGCAACCTGCGCGACGTGATGAAGGAATCGATCTCGGCGGCGGCTTCCTACGTCCGCTCGCGCGCGATCACCTTCGGGATCGAGCCGCCGCTGTTCGAGCGGCGCGATATCCACGTTCACGTTCCCGAGGGTGCTACCCCGAAGGATGGTCCGTCGGCCGGTGTTGCGATGGCGACGACGATCGTGTCGGTGCTGACCGGGATTCCGATCCGGCGCGACATCGCGATGACGGGCGAGATCACGCTGCGGGGCAGGGTGTTGCCGATCGGCGGCCTCAAGGAGAAGTTGCTGGCGGCGGCGCGAGGCGGCATCAAGACGGTGCTCATCCCGGATGAGAATGCCAAGGACCTCACGGAGATCTCCGAAGCCATCAAAGGCGGGCTGGAGATCATTCCGGTCGCCCGGATGGACGAGGTGATCGCCAAGGCGTTGGTGCGGCAGCCCAAGCCGATTGTCTGGGAGGAGGATACCAAGCTCCCGGTCAATCCCGATGCCGCTGACGAGGCGGCCGGTGGCCTGACCGCCCACTGAACGTCATGGACCATGATTGATGAAACGGCGCCCCTGGAGGGCGCCGTTTTTGCGTTATGTTATGGATGTGACTGTGCCCGCCCGTCGAGGGTCATGAATGTGGAAAGGGTGGATAGCGGAGCGCTTCATTGGAGCGCCCCTAGGCCGGAAAGTTCGGGAAAACTGTCGGGGAGCCGAATCAAAAACAGCTAAGTAATTGGTAGGCGGCGAGAGATTCGAACTCCCGACCCTCTCGGTGTAAACGAGATGCTCTAACCAGCTGAGCTAGCCGCCCTCGGCTCCTTATTTTGCCCCGACGTATCCCTGCATGCAAGCTGCTGTCCGCAGCTGCAGTCTATCGGATACGGCTCGCCCGTCGATCCCGGTGCAAACCAGAAGCCGCAGACGCTTTGCTTACACTCGCATCGATCATGACGAAGCTCTGCGATAGATCAGACCTGGCGCGATAAGGCATTCATTTCGGGCCAGTTGCGATGGTTCGAGGCCGCCATCGCCTTCAAGGGCGATGCGATCAAAATCAAAACGGGCGCCGCTCGAATCGATGATGTATTCCGGAATAGACTCCCGGCGGTACTCGCCAATGGAAGGGCCTTGTTCGACGATCGTCTTGTCTTCCTCATCAGCCATCTCGTCTCCTCCATCCTGGTGCGAACTGCGGGCAACCTCGCTGCTGTGGCGTATGCGAGATGCATGCTTTTTACGTGATCCGAATTCTCGGTCCAGCCGTTGCTTTACCCGCCTGCGCCGGACTTCACGCGGTCACATCGCGGAATATCCCCGACTGCCTGGGTATGATAGGTTGTGTTCTGGTTTTGCTCCGGGCTGGTCCGGCGGATATGCTGCGCTTGAAAAACGCTATGGATGACGTGGTTATCTTCATAATCGGGCTTAAGTCACGGATTTTGTGAAGGGCGATCGCCCGAATTTCGTGGGAGCGGCGATGGCGGGGTTTCCTGAGACAAAAAACGCGGACCAGATCGCTTACTGGAATGGACCCGGTGGCGAGCGCTGGGCCGATCGTCAGCGTGTGCAGGATGAACTGCTGGAGCCGGTTTCCACCATTCTGCTGGATCGGGCCAGAGCCGTGCCCGGCGAACGCATCATAGACGTCGGCTGCGGCTGCGGTGCGACCACACGCGCCTTCGCCGAGCAAGTCGGTGTTTCCGGCTACGTCCAGGGAATCGATGTGTCGGCGCCGATGCTGGAGCGGGCAAGGCGGATCACGCCGCAGGCGGGCCGGGTGGAGTTCCGGCTGGCCGATGCCGCCGATTACCCATTCCGGCCGGCGCGGTTCGATTTGATCGCTTCCCGGTTTGGCGTGATGTTTTTCGCCGAACCAGTCTCAGCGTTCGCGAACCTGCGCAAGGCGTTGCGGCCCCTCGGCCGCCTGGCATTCATTTGCTGGCGGGAACCTCGCCTCAATCCCTGGTTGATGGCTCCGCTCCAGGCTGCCTACAAGCATGTTCCGAAGCTGCCGGATCTCGGGCCGGAAGATCCCGGTCCTTTCTCGTTCGCGTCCGAAGAGCGTGTTCATCGCATTCTCGGCCAGGCCGGATTCTCCGACGTAAAGATGGAGGCCTGCGAGCTTGCGTTGGACATCTCGGTCGGCGGCGGACTGGATGCCGCGGTCAAGTCCGCGCTTCAGATCGGTCCCGCCAGCCGCGCGCTTGACGGGCAGCCTGCTGAGGTCATCGCCGCCGCGGAGAACTCGATCCGGGAAGCTCTTGCTCCGTTCGCCCGGGATCAGACGGTGGTGCTTCCCGCCTCGATCTGGATCGTGACCGCGCGCAACCTGTAATCGCGGCGCATTGTTTGACTGAAAACTGGCTCCGGCTTTCGGGTGGTGGCTCTAGCAATATCCGTACAGGCCGCAGGCGTAGGGCAATCGGTCGAAATAGAGCGAGATCACCGGCCGATCCTCATAATACGGGCGATAGTAGAAATCGTTCGGCCTTCCGTAATAGCCCGGCACCGGCGGCGGAATCCGAAAACGGTAGAGCACGCTTTCGGGATAATCTTTCTCCTGCGCGACGCGGACCGGTGGAGGCGCCGGCTCCGCGAAAATTTTTCCGATGCGGCTATGCGCCGGAAGGTCGGCGGCTGATCCCGTCGCTCCCATCATGGCGACTCCGATGGCCGCAAGCGAAATGGTGCGTAGCATTCTTGAATCCTCGATGATTCGAGGATCATATCAGCCGACATTTAGGAAAGATTAACGATGTTCGCGCGGCCGTTCGGTTCACTCGCACCCAACTGGGCACAGAAAAAACTTCTCCATGCCGTGAGACGGTCGCGCCTCAGGCGGGGCGCATTTCGTCCCGCGATGTCGCGGCTTCTCGATCTGCTCCGGCCCGGACCGATCGACGATACCTATCAGGGAGCGTCTTTCAGATTTTATCATCAGTACAGCGGCACGGAGCGCGGCGCTCTGCTGAATCCCGATTACAACCTCGAGGAATTGCAGTTTTTGCGTAAGCACACGACGGTTGGCGGATGCTTCGTCGATATCGGAGCCAATGTCGGGACATATGCACTGGCGATGGCGCAGCACGTCGGCGCTGGAGGGGTTGTTCTCGCCATTGAGCCTCATCCGGTTGCCTATGAGAGACTGGCCTTCAACCGCGAAGCATCCGGGTCCCGCAATGTCCACCTGATGCAGGCCGCGGCAGGAGAGAGCGACGGCGACCTGCTGATCGCGACGGATGGCAACAATCTCGGGGCCAGCCACGTTGTCAGCGCCGGCGCGTCGAGGGATGCGATCACGGTGCGCTCGGTTCAGTTGCGGCAGGCTCTGGAGAGGGCGGGCATCCGGCATGTCCATGCGTTGAAGATCGACGTCGAGGGTTACGAAGACCGGGTTCTGGTCGGATTTTTCCAGGACGCGCCGCGATCGATCTGGCCTCAAGCCATCGTTATCGAACACTTGTCGCGCTCGGAATGGTCGACGGACTGCATCGCGCTGATGCTGGAGTGCGGTTACGTGGTCGCCGGGACGACGAGGAGCAATACGATGCTCACGTTGTAGCATTCTCGGGCAGAAGCAAGCCTGCGTCGTCGGCGTCTGCCGTTATTTGCGACAACCGCGCCTTCAGGCGCGTTCTTCCCAGATCGCGGCGAGGTGCACGATGGTTCTCACGGCAGCTTCCATGTCCTGCACGCTGACCCACTCCGTGCGCGAGTGGAAGGCGTGTTCGCCGGCGAAGATGTTGGGACAGGGAAGTCCCATGAATGACAGCCGCGAACCGTCCGTGCCGCCGCGAATGCTGCCTTTGACCGGCGTCAGACCGGCGCGGCGGATTGCCTCCATCGCGTGGTCGATAACCTCGGGGTGACGATCCACAACCTCTTTCATATTGCGATACTGCGGCCGAATTTCCAGCCCACAGGTCGAGTGCGGGAAGTCCGTCATGACATCGCGGATGATGTCGTTCAGCAGGGCCTCCTTCTCGATCAGGCCCGTTTCCGTGAAATCGCGCACGATGAGGCTCAGCGCCGCGCTCTCGAGCGTGCCGCTGATGTCGGTCGGATGCAGGAAGCCTTCGCGGCCGTCGGTGGTCTCAGGCGAACAGGTATTCTTGGGGAGCCGCTCCACAATGCGGGATGCGATCTTGATCGCATGTTCCATCTTTCCCTTGGCGAATCCGGGATGGGCGCTGACTCCCTTGATGGTAATAAGCGCGGCATCGGCCGAGAACGTTTCGTCCTCGATATGACCCGCGGTTTCGCCGTCGATTGTGTAGGCGAAGTCCGCGCCAAGTTTTTTCAGGTCGACCTTGTCGACGCCGCGTCCGATTTCCTCATCGGGCGTGAACAGGATTCTGATCGTGCCATGCCTGATCTTCGGATTGGCGAGCAGGACCTGGACCGCATCCATGATTTCCGCAACGCCGGCCTTATTGTCGGCGCCGAGCAGCGTGGTGCCGTCGGACGTGATGACGTCGTTGCCGACTTGATCAGCCAGCGCAGGATGATCTGCTGCGCGGATGGTCTGCGACGGATCGCCGCGGAGAGGGATGTCGCCGCCGCGATAGTTCCGGATGATCTGTGGTTTGACGTTTGCGCCTGAACAGTCCGGCGACGTGTCCATATGCGAGCAGAAGCAGATAACCGGAACCTGCTTCGAGCTATTCGCCGGAAGCGTCGCGTACACGTAGCCGTGCGGATCGAGATGAGCATCCGCGATGCCGAGTTCCTGCAACTCGCTCACCAGCAGACGCCCGAGATCCTTCTGCTTCTCGGTGGAAGGATAACTCGAAGACGCCGGATCGGACTGGGTATCAATGGCGGCATAGCGAAGGAAGCGCTCCGTTACCGTGTGATTGAACGTCAGGAGAGCGGCCATCGGAAATCCAGGGCAGAGCCGTAAAGCAGGGAATCAACCTCGCCAGGTGAGACCCCGGCCTTGCGTTGGCAATCGGTTGAATGCGGGCCAATCCTCCAGTGATTGAACGGAGTGTTTTAGACCCGGCATTCTGGTCAGATGGCTTCCTTGAGTTCTTTGGCGGCGCGGAACGCGACCTTCTTGGAGGCCTTGATCTGAATTTCCTCGCCGGTGGCCGGATTACGCCCCTTGCGGGCGGCGCGCTTACGGACCTGGAGAATACCGAGTCCGACAATGCGGATGCGATCACCCTTCTTGAGATGCTTGGTGATGAGCGTGACCATGTCGCTCAGAATCGCCTCGGCGGCCTTCTTTGACAATTCATGGTCCTCGGCTAGGGCCGCCGCGAGATGCTTGAGCGTCACGGTGCTCGGGGTCGCTGCCTTCTTCGCCATGATATGGCTCTCCTCGTCTTTGCTGTTTCGGTAAGCAAGGCGTATCAGCCCTTGTTTGATTCGGGGAGGTGCCGGCCTCGCGGTTTCGCCTGCAAATAGCGTATTTCTTAAATCGGCGCCTCGGAAAGACCTGCCAATGAAGGAGATCCGCAACCGCCTTGACTTGGAAAGGTCTCGCCTTTAAGCCCTCTCCACATTGCGGATACACGGCATCCGCGGGAGTAGCTCAGTTGGTTAGAGCGCCGCCCTGTCACGGCGGAGGCCGCGGGTTCGAGTCCCGTCTCTCGCGCCAGTTTCCGGGCCGGTTTCATAGGCTTATCGTCCCTTCAGTTGGGATTCGCCTTTTCCGTCTTATTCGCGATGATCGCGCCGGCTGATGCTCGATCTATCCTTTTTCCCGACATCCTTGCTCCCGTTGCTGTTGATTGCCGCCTTTGTCCTGATGGGCATTGCGTGGTGGCGCGGCGTGAGGGCCTTCAAGCAAAAGTATCCGGTCAACTGGATTCTTGTGGGAGGCATTGCCCTTGCGATCGCCGTTGCGACGGCGGTCGAGTTCTGGCTGGTGCGTGCGTAGAAAGCCGGGCGGCAATGGGCCTCGGCGGCCGGAAAGCCGTCCTGCCGTGGCGTGGCGTTCACAAGGGAGCGCGACTTCTCGAACCCCGCGCCGGAAAAAGCCCGGCGTAAAGCCGGGCTCCATGACTTACCAGCGCCGCCAATAGCCGGGGTGAGGCCACGGACGCCAATAGGGTGGGGGTGCGAAGAAGCGGGGCGGACCCCAATAGCCTCCCCGATAGCCCCATGGCCGATAGAAGGGCCCGGTTCGGGGCGCAATTGCCCCATGGGGTGAGATGCTATCCTGGGCCGCTGACCCAACCGACTTGCGTGGCGGCGCCTGGAACGTTCGGCGCTGGCGGAATTGGCAGCGCGCGTGCCGCAGACGTCATCGCGACGGTACCCGCGGCAAGAAGGATTGATGCAAAGAGCTTCATATCGTCCTCCTTTCCTTCTCGGATAGGGCACGATTTAGAAGCGCGTGCGCTGAACGCAAGACGATGGGGGCCGCGCGCAATGATATGCGGCGAGAACGTTTTCGAGCGAACAGGTCATCGACCTCACTCGAAAACGCTATGGAAGATTAACTAAATCAAACGCTTATGGCGGATGATCCCGCGGGACGTCAGGATCATCTCACGACCGATGTTCCCGAACTGGAGACCATCGTTGGCTGTCCGGCCTTGATCACATGAACGGTCTGGACGACGTCGGTGTTCGGGCGAAGGGAAGTCCCGAAAGCTGTCAGCACGGCGCCTGCGACAAGCGCGACAATCACGATCTTCACATGGGTGGCGCGGTCTGCGCTCTGCATCGAATGGTTCATAACTTGCCTCCGCTTCGCGGCGTTTCTTTGTTTGCAGACAAGAGCAATACAGCCGGTTTGTTTCAGGTCGGCTTCGCGGAACTCCTGAAATGGTTTCATCGGACCTGATTTTTCAGGCTTGTGGTTCAATGGACGAGCGAGCAGCGAGGCGATCGCCCGGTGCTGTTCCAGACTTCGATGTCAAGCCGCAAAATCTCCGTCCCGGGTGCGTCAAAATAGGCTATCTTGCCACCCCTGTTTTGCTAGGCTAAAGCCTCTCAAAAGTTCCAATATCCAAAAATCTGCGAGCAAAGCATCGCAGCGAGGGGAAGCGCGCCGATGAACGGCATTTTGCAGAACTATCTTCCGCTTGTGGTGTTTATCGGCATAGCGGCTGCGATCGGCGTTGCGCTGCTGGTCGCTCCCTTCATCGTCGCGTACAAGCAGCCGGATCCGGAGAAGCTCTCGGCTTACGAATGCGGGTTCAACGCATTCGACGACGCCAGGATGAAGTTCGACGTCAGGTTTTACTTGGTCGCCATTCTTTTCATCATTTTTGACCTTGAAGTTGCGTTCCTCTTTCCTTGGGCGGTCACGTTCGGCAAGCTCGGTGTGACAGGCTTCTGGTCGATGATCGTGTTTCTAGGGGTGCTGACGGTCGGTTTTGCCTACGAATGGAAGAAAGGCGCTCTCGAATGGGATTGAACTCTCCCACGGCAAAGGTCGCTTACGCCGGCGGCCCCGTCACGGGCGCGGCGGGAACCTCGATTCTGGACCCCGCCACCGGCCGGCCGGTCGGCGCGAGCGATCCGTACTTTCTCGAGGTCAATCACGAACTGTCCGACAAGGGTTTCTTCGTCGCCGCCGCCGACGATCTCATCACCTGGGCGCGCACCGGCTCGCTGATGTGGATGACCTTCGGCCTCGCCTGCTGCGCGGTCGAGATGATGCAGGTCTCGATGCCGCGTTATGACGTCGAGCGTTTTGGCTTCGCGCCGCGGGCGTCGCCGCGCCAGTCGGATGTGATGATCGTCGCCGGCACGCTGACCAACAAGATGGCGCCCGCGCTGCGCAAGGTCTACGACCAGATGCCGGAACCGCGTTACGTGATCTCGATGGGATCGTGCGCGAACGGTGGCGGTTACTATCATTATTCATATTCTGTGGTGCGGGGTTGCGACCGCATCGTGCCGGTCGATATCTACGTGCCGGGCTGCCCGCCGACGGCGGAAGCGCTGCTCTACGGAATTCTGCTCCTGCAGAAGAAGATCCGGCGAGTTGGAACCATCGAACGCTGAGGTTGATGAGGATGGACGAGAGCAGGCTCGATGCCTTGGGCCAGATGATCGTCGCCACGCTTCCGGGCGCGGCCACGGATCATTCCGTATCGTTCGGTCAACTGACCGTGACGGTCGAGGCCGCGAAGATTGTCGAGGTCGCCCGCTTCATCCGCGACGACCGGCGCTGCCGCTTCGTCAACTTTATCGACGTGACTGCGGTCGATTATCCCGGCCGTGAGAAGCGTTTCGACGTGGTCTATCATTTCCTGTCGCCGACGCTGAACGCGCGCATCCGCCTGCGTGCTCACGCTTCGGAGACCACGCAGGTGCCATCGTTGATCGACGTGTTTCCCGGCGCGGACTGGTTCGAACGGGAGACCTACGACCTCTATGGCGTGATCTTCACCGGGCATCCCGACATGCGGCGTTTGTTGACCGATTATGGATTCGACGGGCATCCGCTGCGGAAGGATTTTCCGCTCACGGGTTTCGTCGAGGTGCGTTACGACGACGCCGAGAAGCGGGTGGTGTACGAACCGGTGCGGCTCAACCAGGAATTTCGCAAGTTCGACTTCATGTCACCGTGGGAGGGCGCTGACTATCCGCTGCCGGGTGACGAGAAGGCGACGGGCGGAAAGGCGGGCAGCTGATGACAGAAGCACTTGGCGCCGTAACTCCCGGCATGCGTAACTTCACCATCAATTTCGGCCCGCAGCATCCGGCGGCGCACGGCGTGTTGCGCCTGGTGCTGGAGCTGGACGGCGAGGTGGTCGAGCGCGTCGATCCGCACATCGGCCTGCTTCACCGTGGCACCGAGAAGCTGATCGAGCAGAAGACCTATCTTCAGGCCATCCCGTATTTCGATCGGCTCGATTACGTCGCGCCGATGAATCAGGAGCACGCCTTCTGTCTCGCCGCCGAAAGACTGCTGGGGATCGCGGTGCCGCGGCGCGGCCAGTTGATCCGGGTGCTCTATTGCGAGATCGGACGCATCCTTTCTCACCTTCTCAATGTCACCACGCAGGCGATGGATGTCGGCGCGCTCACGCCGCCGCTGTGGGGCTTCGAGGAACGCGAGAAGCTGATGATGTTCTACGAGCGCGCCTCCGGCTCTCGGATGCACGCGGCGTACTTCCGCATCGGCGGTGTGCATCAGGATCTTCCGCCGCGGTTGATCGACGACATCGATGCGTGGTGCGATCCGTTCCTTCAGGTCGTCGCCGACCTCGACAGGCTGCTGACCGCCAATCGCATCTTCAAGCAGCGAAATGTCGATATCGGTGTGGTCACGCTGCAGCAGGCGTGGGAATGGGGTTTCTCCGGCGTCATGGTTCGCGGCTCGGGCGCCGCATGGGATTTGCGCAAGGCGCAACCTTACGAATGCTACGCCGAGATGGACTTCGATATTCCGATCGGCAAGAACGGCGACTGCTACGACCGCTATCTCATCCGCATGGAAGAGATGCGACAGTCGGTTCGCATCATGAAGCAGTGCATCGCCAAGCTGCACGCGCCGGACGGGCAGGGGCCGGTGGCGGTCGAGGACAACAAGATTTTCCCGCCGCGTCGCGGCGAGATGAAGCGCTCGATGGAGGCTTTGATCCATCACTTCAAGCTTTACACCGAGGGCTTCCACGTTCCGGCGGGTGAAATCTATGCGGCCGTGGAAGCGCCGAAAGGCGAGTTCGGCGTCTATCTCGTCTCCGACGGCAGCAACAAACCCTACAAGTGCAAGATACGCGCGCCAGGTTTCGCGCATCTGCAAGCGATGGACTTCATCTGTCGAGGGCACCTGCTGGCTGACGTTTCAGCCATTCTCGGCTCGCTCGACATCGTGTTTGGAGAGGTCGACCGGTGATTGCACAGCCGCCGATACAGTTCGACCGGACCTCCGGCCTCCTTGAGGGCGCGAACGCCTGGGAACGCGCGGCGTCGCTGGCGCTGGTGGCAGGTTCCAAGGTGTCGTCGCTGTTTGCGCATCGTGGCTATAACTGGTGCGCCAACCTGCTACGCAAGACGTTGCCGGAGCGGGATATCGCCGTCCGGCTCAATCCCGATGCAACGTTCGCGTTTCCCTATGGCGATGGCTACTGGAGCAAGCTGCTGAATCGTTCGTTCACGTACGAAGAGGAGCTTGAGCTGCTGTTTCGCGCGTCGGCCGACGTCGACTATACGTTGCTCGATTGCGGCGCCAATTATGGCTATTGGTCGGTTCTGGTCACCAGCAAGCCGTTCGGGTCGCGCAAGGCCATCGCAATCGAGCCCTCGTCGAAGAATTTCGCCAGGCTTGCTCACAACGCGGTCATCAACGGCGACCGGTTCGAGGTGATGCAAAGCGCGATCGGCGCGACGCGTGGTATTGCGCGCCTGTCCGGCACCAAGCACGAGGCTTTCAGCATCGCGGGCGCTGCCGGTGCGGGCGGGGAAAGCGTACCCGTGCTTTCGCTCGACGACCTGCTCGACGAGGGCCGGATTTCCCCGAGCGGCAAGCACCTCATCAAGCTCGACGTTGAAGGCGTCGAGATCGAAGCCATCAAGGGTGGCACGCGCGTGCTGCAGGGTGACGCCGTGATCCTGTGCGAGGAGCACGGTAATGACCGAAACCACACGGTATCGCGCTACATTCTCGAACAGACGCCGCTGACGCTGATCGTGCACGATCCGGCCAGTGGTCGCTTCGAGACGTTGACCGAACTCTCCATTCTGGACCGCATCAAGGTCGCCTCTCACGTTGGATACAACGTGTTCGGAACCTCGAGCGCATTCTGGCAGGATCGTTTTCACCGCATGAACGCGACCGCGTCGCAACGTGTTCATTGAGAGACTAGAGTACGATGTCCGTTCGCCGCCTGGCACCGAAAGAACAGCAGCCCGAGAGTTTCGCGTTCAGCGAGGAGAACCTCGCTTGGGCCAGGAAGCAGATCGCGCAATATCCGGAAGGTCGCCAGGCGTCGGCTGCGATCGCAATCTTGTGGCGCGCGCAGGAACAGCACGACGGCTGGATCTCCGAGGCCGCGATCCGCACCGTGGCCGACATGCTCGACATGCCCTACATCCGGATGCTGGAGATCGCGACCTTCTACACCATGTTCCAGCTTCAGCCGGTCGGCAGGAAGGCCCACATCCAGGTCTGCGGCACCACGCCTTGCCGGCTGCGGGGCGCGGAGGACATTCTCGCCGTCTGCAAGAGCCGTATCCATCACGAGCCGTTTCATCTCTCAAAAGACGGCGACTTCTCATGGGAGGAAGTCGAGTGCCTCGGCTCCTGCGTCAACGCGCCGATGGTGCTGATCTGGAAAGATACCTATGAGGATTTGACGAAGGAAAACTTCGGCAAGGTGCTTGACGGGTTCGCCTCGGGCCAGCCGCCAAAGCCCGGTCCTCAGATCGACCGCCAGTTTTCCGCGCCCGTCGGCTGCCTGACCACGTTGAATACGGCGGCGAAAGGCGACGGGGGACGGCGATCCGCCGCTCAGCCGGCGTTGACGGATGCGGACGCCAAGAAACCGACCGATTCCGCAAGCCGGCGGGAAAGCCCCATGCCGAAGCCGCCCGCCGATGACGCGACCAGGAAGGGCAAGACCTGATGCTCGACGACAAGGATCGCATCTTCCGAAATCTCTATGGCCTCGACGACTGGCGGCTCGCCGGCGCGCGCCGCCGTGGCGCATGGGACGGCACCAAGGCGATCGTCGGCAAGGGCCGCGACTGGATCGTCAGCGAGATGAAAGCGTCGGGACTCCGCGGGCGCGGCGGGGCCGGATTTCCGACCGGCATGAAATGGTCCTTCATGCCGAAGGACAACGCCGACGGCCGCCCGAGCTACCTCGTCGTCAACGCCGACGAGTCCGAGCCGGGCACCTGCAAGGACCGCGAGATCATGCGGCACGATCCGCATTTGCTGATCGAGGGGTGCCTGCTGGCCGGTGTCGGCATGGGTGCCCATGCCGGCTACATCTACATACGCGGCGAATTCATCCGCGAGCGCGAGCGTTTGCAGGCGGCCATCGACGAGGCCTATGAGGCCAGGCTGATCGGCAAGGACAACATCCACGGCTTCCCGTTCGATCTGTACGTCGCCCATGGCGCGGGAGCGTATATCTGCGGCGAGGAAACGGCGCTGCTGGAAAGTCTGGAAGGCAAGAAGGGCCAGCCGCGGCTGAAGCCGCCGTTTCCGGCCAATGTCGGTCTTTATGGCTGCCCGACGACCGTGAACAACGTCGAGTCGATTGCGGTCGCGCCGGACATCCTGCGGCGCGGCGCGGCGTGGTTCGCCGGGATCGGCCGTCCCAACAATGTTGGCACCAAGCTGTTTTGCGTTTCGGGTCACGTCGAGCGTCCCTGCAACGTCGAAGAGGCGATGGGGATCACGTTTCGTGAATTGATCGATACTCATTGCGGCGGCATCCGCGGCGGCTGGGATAATCTCAAGGCGGTCATTCCGGGCGGCTCGTCGGTGCGCATGGTGCCGGCCGAGCAGATCATCGATACGCCGATGGATTTCGACAGCCTCAGCAAGCTGCGCTCCGGCCTCGGCACCGCCGCCGTCATCGTCATGGATAAATCGACCGACCTGATCCGGGCGATCGCGCGCATTTCCTATTTCTACAAGCACGAGAGCTGCGGCCAGTGCACGCCGTGCCGCGAGGGGACCGGCTGGATGTGGCGGGTGCTCACTCGGATGGCCGAAGGCCGCGCCCACAAGCGCGAGATCGATATGCTTTTGGAAGTCACCAAGCAGGTCGAGGGCCACACCATCTGCGCGCTGGGCGATGCGGCAGCCTGGCCTATTCAGGGACTGATCGCGCATTTCCGGCACGAGATCGAGGAGCGCATCGACCAGTATTCGCATAAGGCCGACCGCGACGATCAGGGCATCCTCGATCCCGCGCACATGGTGGCGGCGGAGTAGGGCCATGACGAAACTCATCATCGACGGCAAAGAGATCGAGGTGCCCGCCGAGTATACGCTGCTGCAGGCGTGCGAGGCCGCGGGCGCCGAGATTCCGCGCTTCTGTTACCATGAGCGGCTGTCGATCGCCGGCAACTGCCGGATGTGCCTTGTCGAGGTGAAGGGCGGTCCGAAGCCGGTCGCGAGTTGCGCCTGGGGCGTGCGCGATTGCCGTCCCGGTCCCAACGGAGAGCCGCCGCAAATCTCCACGCGCTCGCCGATGGTGAAGAAGGCGCGCGAAGGCGTGATGGAGTTTCTGCTGATCAACCATCCGCTCGATTGCCCGATCTGCGATCAGGGCGGCGAGTGCGATTTGCAGGATCAGGCGATGGGATACGGTGTCGATACGTCGCGTTTCGCCGAGAACAAGCGCGCGGTCGAGGACAAGTATCTCGGCGCGCTGGTCAAGACTTCCATGAACCGCTGCATTCAGTGCACGCGCTGCGTGCGCTTCTCCGCCGAGATCTGCGGCGCGCCGGAAATGGGCGCGACCGGCCGCGGCGAGGACATGGAGATCACCACCTACCTTGAAAGCGCGCTCACGTCGGAATTGCAGGGCAATCTCGTCGATATCTGTCCGGTCGGTGCGTTGACGTCGAAGCCCTACGCATTCGCGGCGCGGCCGTGGGAGCTTGGAAAAACTCAATCCATCGACGTGATGGATGCTGTCGGCTCGGCCATCCGCGTCGATACGCGCGGACGCGAGGTGATGCGCATCCTGCCGCGCGTCAACGAGGCCGTGAACGAGGAGTGGATCTCGGACAAGACCCGCCACATCGTCGACGGGCTTCGCACCCAGCGGCTCGATCGCCCCTACATTCGCCAGAACGGCGCGTTGCGCCCGGCCTCGTGGCGGGAGGCTTTCGCAGCCATCACGGCGAAGGTGCAGCAGGCCGACGGCAAGCGGATCGGCGCGATCGCCGGCGATCTTGCCGCGGTCGAGGAGTTGTTCGCGCTCAAGGACCTGCTGTCGAAACTCGGCTCGGTCAACATGGCGGTGCAGGGCGGCGACGCCTTCAGCCCCGCGCGGGGGCGGGCTTCCTACATCTTCAACCCGACCATCGCTGGCATCGAGCAGGCCGATGCGCTGCTGATCGTGGGGTCGAACCCGCGCAAGGAAGCAGCGATCCTCAATGCGCGCATCCGCAAGCGCTGGCGGACAGGACAGCTCAGGATCGGCGTGATCGGAGAGAAAGCCGATCTGACCTACGAGTATGACTATCTCGGCGCCGGCGGGGAGTCGCTTGCGGATCTCGCGGCGGGCATGAACAACTTCCGCGACGTGCTGAAGAATGCCAGCAATCCGATCGTGCTGGTCGGCGCGGCCGCGATGTCCCGTCCCGACGGCGCAGCCATTCTTGCGGCCGCGGCCAAGCTCGCGATTGATATCGGCGGGCTGAAAGACGGCTGGAACGGATTTGCCGTGCTTCACGATGCGGCGTCGCGGGTCGGCGCGCTGGATCTCGGCTTCGCGCCGGGGAAGGGCGGCCTGAACGCAGCGCGAATGACCGCACCGGGCGGGCTCGATGTTCTGTTTTCGCTCGGCGCGGACGAGATCAAGGCGCCGGACGGCGTTTTCCTCGTTTATATCGGCACCCATGGCGATGCCGGCGCTCACCGCGCCGACGTCATTTTGCCGGGCGCTGCCTACACCGAAAAGACCGGCGTCTATGTCAACACGGAAGGCCGGGTCCAGATGGCGAACCGGGCCGGCTTCCCGCCCGGCGAGGCGCGCGAGGACTGGGCGATCATTCGCGCGCTGTCGGAAGTGCTCGGCAAGACCCTGGGTTACGACTCGCTGCCTGCCTTGCGGCAGGCGATGTTCAGGACGGTGCCGCACCTGATGCGGATCGACCAGATCGAGGCCGGCGATAGCCGCGCGATCAGGGACCTGGCGGGCAGCGGCGGCAGCATTGAGAAGTCGCCGTTCAAGGCCGCGATTGACGACTATTATCTGACCAATCCGATCGCGCGGGCCTCGGCGGTGATGGCCGAATGCTCGCGTCTTGCGTCGGGTCGCATGCTGACGGCAGCGGAGTAAGCGTGATGGCCGATTTCTTCGCAATGCCGTTGTGGACGGACTTCCTCTGGCCCCTGATCGTGATGGTGGCGCAGAGCGTGCTGCTGCTCGTCGTCCTGCTGATAGCGATCGCCTACATCCTCCTCGCCGACCGGAAAATCTGGGCCGCGGTGCAGATCCGGCGCGGCCCCAACGTTGTCGGACCATGGGGTCTGTTTCAGTCGTTCGCCGATCTTCTGAAGTTCGTGCTGAAGGAACCGATCATCCCCTCCGGCGCCAACAAGGGCGTATTCCTTCTGGCGCCGCTGGTCTCCTGCGTGCTGGCGCTGGCGGCATGGGCGGTGATCCCGGTCAATCTGAACTGGGTGATCTCCGACATCAATGTCGGGATTCTCTACATCTTCGCGATCTCGTCGCTGTCGATCTACGGCATCATCATGGGCGGCTGGGCGTCCAACTCGAAGTACCCTTTTCTTGCTGCCCTGCGTTCGGCGGCGCAGATGGTCTCCTACGAGGTGTCGATCGGTTTCGTCATCATCACCGTATTGCTCTGCGCAGGCTCGCTGAACCTCTCCGCCATCGTCGAGGCGCAGCATACCAAAGGGCTGGCCAGCCTGATCGGCCTGCCGTGGCTGACGTTCCTGAACTGGTACTGGCTGCCGCTTCTGCCGATGTTCGTGGTGTTTTACGTGTCGGCCCTGGCTGAGACCAATCGCCCGCCGTTCGACCTCGTCGAGGCGGAATCCGAACTCGTCGCGGGCTTCATGGTCGAGTACGGCTCGACGCCGTACCTGCTGTTCATGCTCGGCGAGTATGTCGCGATCACCACCATGTGCGCGATGGGCGCGATCCTTTTCATGGGCGGCTGGCTGCCGCCGGTCGACCTGCCGCCGTTCAACTGGGTGCCCGGCGTCATCTGGTTCTCGCTGAAACTGTTCTTCATGTTCTTCCTGATCGCGATGGCGAAGGCGATCGTCCCGCGCTACCGCTATGATCAACTGATGCGGCTCGGCTGGAAGGTGTTCCTGCCACTGTCGCTGGCGATGGTGGTGATCGTGGCGGGCGTGTTGCAGTTCGCCGGCATCGCGCCGAAGTGAGGAATTGAGGTTGTCATGAGTATCAACGCAACAGCCCGTTCGCTCCTGTTGACCGAGTTCATCTCGGCTTTCTTCCTCACCATGCGGTATTTTTTCAAGCCGAAGCCGACGATCAACTACCCGTTCGAGAAGAATCCGATTTCCCCGCGCTTCCGCGGCGAGCACGCGCTGCGCCGTTATCCGAACGGCGAGGAGCGCTGCATCGCGTGCAAGCTGTGCGAGGCGGTCTGTCCGGCGCAGGCCATCACCATCGAGGCCGGGCCGCGCCGCAACGACGGCACCCGCCGCACGGTGCGCTATGACATCGACATGGTGAAATGCATCTATTGCGGATTGTGCCAGGAGGCCTGTCCGGTCGACGCCATCGTCGAGGGACCGAACTTCGAATTCGCGACCGAGACCCGCGAGGAGCTTTATTATGACAAGGCCAAGCTGCTCGCCAACGGCGACCGTTGGGAACGCGAGATCGCGAAGGCGATCGAACTCGACGCGCCGTATCGGTGAGGTAGGGGCATGATCCTTCCCGCGCTGTTCTTCTATCTGTTCGCCGGCGTGTGCGTTGCATCGGCCGCGATGGTCATCTCGTCGCGCAATCCCGTGCACTCGGTTCTGTTTCTCATTCTTGCGTTCGTCAACGCCGCCGGTCTGTTCATCCTGATGGGTGCGGAATTCCTCGCGATGATCCTCATCGTGGTCTATGTCGGCGCGGTCGCGGTGCTGTTCCTCTTCGTGATCATGATGCTGGACGTGGACTTCGCTGAACTGCGCGAGGGCTTTCTCGAATACCTGCCGTTCGGTCTGGTAATCGCGGCGATCTTCCTGCTGGAACTGCTGCTCGTCGTCGGGGGCTGGACCCTCAATCCGACGGTCACGAAATCGATCACGGCGGCTATTCCGGGCGACGTCAGCAATACCGAGGCGCTCGGCCTCGTGCTCTACACGAAGTACATTCATTACTTCCAGCTCGCCGGCATGGTGTTGCTGGTGGCCATGATCGGCGCCATCGTCCTGACGCTGCGGCACAGGGCCGGCGTCAAGCGTCAGGATATCAACGTCCAGAACGCCCGGACGCCCGAGATGGCCATGAGCGTGCGCCAGGTCGCCTCGGGGCAGGGATTGCAGGACGCTGACCAGGCGGAGTGGGTGAAATGACAATCGGCCTCGGACACTACCTGGCGGTTGGCGCGATCCTGTTCACGCTGGGGACGCTCGGCATCTTTCTGAACCGCAAGAACATCATCATTATCCTGATGTCGGTGGAATTGATCCTGCTGGCGGTCAACATCAACCTGGTGGCGTTTTCGACGTTCCTGGGCGACATCGTCGGACAGGTGTTCACGCTGCTGGTGCTCACGGTCGCCGCGGCCGAGGCGGCGATCGGCCTTGCTATTCTCGTCGTGTATTTCCGCAACCGCGGTTCGATCGCGGTTGAGGACGTCAATCTGATGAAGGGCTGAAGCATGATCCGGAAAAGTGGGGACCGGCTTTCTCCGGCCAATGGATGCATTGGCTGCGGGATCATGCTCCATGGGGTGGGTGAATGATCGAGGCAATCGTCTTTCTGCCGCTGATCGGCGCGATCCTCGCCGGGCTGATCGCGCTGCTCGGCGCGCATTGGCGTAATCCCAGCGGCGATGCGGTCGATCATCACGACGGCCACGGTCATGCTCACGCGGCGGCGGCGCATGATGATCACGGGCATGGTGACTCCCACGGCCACGACGACCATCACGTCAGCGAACCGCCGGCGGCAGGATCGCGCGCCGCCGAACTGATCACGACCACTTTGCTGATCGCGTCGGCGGTCCTGTCATGGATCACGCTGGTCGACGTGGGTTTCATGCATCACGACGCGCGGATCGCGCTGTTCTCGTGGATTTCCTCCGGCGATCTCCAGATCGGCTGGTCGTTAAGGGTCGATACGCTGACGGCGGTGATGCTGGTGGTGGTCACCACGGTGTCGTCGCTCGTGCATTTCTATTCCATTGGCTACATGGACGAGGATCCCCACCGTCCGCGCTTCTTCGGCTATCTGTCGCTGTTCACCTTCGCGATGCTGATGCTGGTGACGTCGGACAACCTGGTTCAGCTGTTTTTCGGCTGGGAAGGCGTCGGCCTTGCAAGCTATCTGCTGATCGGATTCTGGTATCAGAAGCCGTCGGCGAATGCGGCGGCGATCAAGGCCTTCGTGGTCAACCGTGTCGGCGACTTCGGCTTTTCGCTCGGCATTTTCGCGGTGTTCATGCTGGTCGGCTCGACCGATTTCGATACCATTTTCAGCGCGGCGCCGGGGCTGACCGGGAAGACGATCCATTTCCTGGCCTGGGACGTCAACGCGCTCACGTTGATTTGCCTGCTGCTGTTCATGGGCGCGATGGGCAAGTCGGCTCAGTTGCTGCTGCACACCTGGCTGCCCGACGCGATGGAAGGCCCGACGCCGGTGTCGGCGCTGATCCATGCGGCAACCATGGTGACCGCGGGCGTGTTCATGGTGGCGCGGTTGTCGCCGTTGTTTGAATTGGCGCCGGATGCGCAGGCTTTTGTGATGTTCATCGGCGCGACGACGGCGATCTTCGCGGCGACGGTCGGTCTGGTGCAGAACGACATCAAGCGGATCGTGGCGTATTCGACCTGCTCGCAGCTCGGTTACATGTTCGTGGCGATGGGAGCAGGGGCCTACACCGTCGGCATGTTCCACCTGTTCACACACGCCTTCTTCAAGGCGCTGCTGTTCCTGGGTTCGGGATCGGTGATCTATGCGATGCATCACGAACAGGACATCCGCAACATGGGCGGCCTGAAGGATCGCATTCCGTATACATACTTCGTCATGGTGATCGGAACGCTGGCGCTGACCGGGTTTCCGCTGACGGCCGGATACTTTTCGAAGGATGCGATCATCGAATCCGCCTACGTGTCTCACAATCCGTTCGCCTATTACGGCTTCCTCATGACCGTGGCGGCCGCCGGCCTAACATCCTTCTATTCGTGGCGGCTGATCTTCAAGACCTTCCACGGCAAGCCGCATGATCAGGCGCATTATAAAGCCGCGCATGAAAGCCCGATCTGGATGCTGATTCCGATCGGCGTTCTTGCGGCCGGCTCGATCCTCGCGGGCTTTCCCTTCAAGGAATTGTTCACCGGGCACGGGGTCGAGGAGTTCTTCCGGGAATCCGTGAAGATGCATCCGCACATTCTTGAGGAAATGCATCACATTCCGAAGACGATCGCCTTCCTGCCGACCGTGATGATGATCTTGGGGTTTGCGGTGGCGTGGCTATTCTATATCCGCCGGCCCGATATCCCGGTCCAGCTCGCGCGCGAGCATCAGATGCTCTACAGGTTTCTGCTCAACAAGTGGTACTTCGACGAACTCTATGAGGTGATCTTCGTGCGCCCGGCGAAGTGGCTCGGCCGCTTCCTGTGGAAGAAGGGCGACGGCTTGGTCATTGACGGATTTGGTCCCGATGGCGTTTCGTCCGGGGTGCTCGATGTCACCCGCAATGTCGTCCGGCTACAGACGGGCTACCTGTACCACTATGCGTTCGCGATGCTGATCGGCGTTGCCGGTCTGATCACCTGGTTCATGTTCTCGGGAGGCCAGTGAGAATGACGACCTGGCCTATTCTGTCCGTCACGACATTTCTGCCGGCGGTCGGCGCGATTCTGATTTACGTCATGGCTCGTGGCAGCGACGAAGCCGCCAGCCGAACCGCGCGCTGGATTGCGCTGTGGACCACGATCGTCACCTTCGCGGTGTCGCTGCTCCTGGTGACGCGCTTCGATCCGACCAATACGGGATTCCAGTTCGTCGAGCAGGCGACCTGGCTTGCCACCGGCATTCGCTATCACATGGGAGTGGACGGCATCTCGCTGCCGTTCGTCATTCTCACCACGGCGTTGATGCCGTTGTGCATCGTCGCGAGCTGGAAATCGATTGCCCGTCGCGTGCCGGCCTACATGATGGCGTTTCTGATTCTGGAAACGTTGATGATCGGCACGTTCTCGGCGCTCGATCTGCTGCTGTTCTACGTGTTCTTTGAAGGTGGTCTGATTCCGATGTTCCTGATCATCGGGATCTGGGGTGGTCCACGCCGCGTCTATGCGACCTTCAAGTTCTTCCTCTATACGCTGCTCGGCTCGGTGCTGATGCTGCTGGCCATCATGGCGCTCTACTGGAACGCCGGGACCACCGACATCCCGACGCTGATGCAAACCTCCGTCCCGTACAATTTGCAGAAGTGGGCGTGGCTCGCCTTCTTTGCGTCGTTCGCGGTCAAGATGCCGATGTGGCCAGTGCACACCTGGCTTCCGGATGCGCATGTGGAAGCGCCAACGGCGGGATCGGTGATCCTCGCTGCGATCCTGCTGAAGATGGGAGGTTACGGATTCCTGCGGTTCTCGCTGCCGATGTTCCCGCTTGCGTCGCATGACTTCGCGCCGCTGGTGTTTGCGATGTCGGCGATCGCGATCGTCTACACCTCGCTGGTCGCGCTGATGCAAGAGGACATGAAGAAGCTGATCGCCTACTCGTCGGTAGCTCACATGGGCTTCGTGACCATGGGAATCTTTGCCGGCACCATGCAGGGCGTTCACGGCGGCGTGTTCCAGATGGTCTCGCACGGCATCGTGTCGGGCGCGCTGTTTCTATGTGTCGGTGTTGTTTACGACCGAATGCACACGCGCGAAATCGCGGCCTATGGCGGGCTCGTCAATCGGATGCCGCTTTATGCGCTGGTGTTTCTCATTTTTACGATGGCCAATGTCGGGCTGCCCGGAACGTCCGGATTTGTCGGCGAGTTCCTCGCGCTGATCGGAACCTTCAAGGTCAGCATTCCCACGGCGGTGGCGGCGACGCTCGGCGTGATCCTGTCGGCGGCATACGCCCTGTGGCTCTATCGCAAGATCGTGTTCGGTGCGCTGGTCAAGCCGTCGCTCGCGACCATCAAGGATCTGACTTTCCGCGAGGGCCTGACGCTGGCGCCGCTTGTGGTGCTGACGATCCTGTTCGGCGTTTATCCGAAGCCGGTGCTCGATTTCTCGGCGGCTTCCGTACAAAATCTCGTCAATAATTACGCAAGCGCGACAGCCGCCATCAAGGCGGCGGCGCTGCCATGATGACGGCAGGTCAGGGACGCCAGCTATGATGTTTGAGGCCGCCGGATATCAACTTCTTCCCGTCTTGCCGGAGGTAGCTCTGGCGGTCGGCGCGATGGTTTTGCTGCTGATCGGGGCATGGTGCGGCCAGCGCGCGGCCGGTCTCGTGACCGGTCTTGCGATCTGCGTCCTGATCGGGACCGGCGTGATCGTGTATCTGTTGCCGGGCGGCAAGCTGATTACGTTCGGCGGCAGCTTCATCGTCGATGACTTCGCGCGATTTCTGAAGATACTCGCCTTGCTCGGCTCGGCGGCAACGCTCGTCCTGTCCCGGGAGTTTCTTCAGGATCAGTCGCGCCGGATGTTCGAGTTCGCGATCCTGGTGATGCTTTCGACGGTCGGCATGATGGTGCTGATTTCGGCGGCTGACCTGATCATGCTGTATCTCGGGCTCGAATTGATGAGCCTTGCGCTTTACGTGGTGGCGGCGAGCAACCGCGACAATGTGAAGTCGACTGAGGCGGGCTTGAAATACTTCGTTCTTGGCGCGCTGGCGTCGGGGATGTTGCTCTACGGCGCTTCACTGCTCTATGGCTTCACGGGAACCGTCAGCTTCGCCGGCATTGCCGCCGCTGCGAAGAGCGGCAGCATCGGCGTCGTCTTCGGTATCGTCTTTCTGCTGGCCGGCCTTTGTTTCAAGGTGTCGGTGGTGCCGTTCCATATGTGGACGCCTGATGTTTACGAGGGAGCGCCGACGCCGGTCACGGCTTTCTTCGCCTCGGCGCCGAAGATCGCGGCGATGGCGGTTTTCACCCGGGTGGTGCTGACGGCATTCTCAGGGGTCGTCGCCGAGTGGCAGCAGATCGTGGTTTTCGTGGCGATCGCGTCCATGGCGCTGGGCTCGTTCGGCGCGATCGGGCAGCGCAACATCAAGCGCCTGATGGCTTATTCATCGATCGGTCACATGGGTTTCGCGCTGGTCGGTCTCGCGGCCGGAACGGTCGAGGGCGCGCAGGGCGTTGTGCTGTATCTCGTCATCTATACCGTGATGACTTTTGGGGCCTTCACGGTCATTCTCGCCATGAACCGTAACGGTCAGCCCCTGGAGCAGATCAGCGATTTCGCGGGATTGTCGCGGACCAATCCGCTGCTGGCGTTTTGCTTTGCCATGCTGCTGTTTTCCCTGGCCGGAATACCGCCGCTGGCCGGTTTCTTCGCCAAGTTTTATGTCTTCAGCGCGGCCATCAAGGCCGGGCTGTTCGCGCTGTCCGTGATCGGCGTCATCACCAGCGTGGTCGGCGCGTTCTACTATCTCAACGTGATCAAGGTGATGTATTTCGACGAGCGGGCCGAGGCGACGGACGCCGTTCATCTCGAATTGCGTTCGATCGTGGCCGCGACCGCGCTTTTCAACATGCTGTTCTTCGCCTATCCCGGGCCTCTGGTCAGCGCCGCCACGGCGGCTGCGAAGTCATTGTTCTGACGGCATTGTTCGAATGGCATTTTCGCTCGGTCCACGAGCTGCATCGGCTGGTTACCGACTGGCGGTCTTCGATCGCATCGGCTCGACCAACGCCGAAGCGCTGGTGCGCGCGCGAGCGGGCGAGACCGGCCCGATCTGGCTGGTCGCGGCGGAGCAGACAGCGGGACGCGGCCGCAGGCAGCGAAGCTGGATATCTCCCCGGGGCAATCTGGCATGCAGCGTGCTTGAGGTGATCGATACCTCGCCCGCCGTCGCCGCGACCCTGAGCTTCGCGGCGGGGCTGGCGCTCGAAGCCGCGCTGCGAACCGTCAGCCTTGAAGCGCGCATGAGGTCTCCGGGCTCTGAGAACGTGACGTTTCATCTGAAATGGCCCAATGACGTGCTGGCAGGCGGGGGGAAGCTCGCGGGCGTCCTGCTGGAGGCAGAGACCGTCGCACAGGGCCGATTGGCCGTTGTCGTCGGCACAGGTGTCAATGTCGCCGCCGCGCCCGGGGGAATGCCGTATCCGGCGGTCTCGCTGCGCGACATCGGGATCGACATCGGTGCGGAGGATTTGTTTCGGGCGCTGACCGAGGCCTGGGCTGAGTTTCGGGCCATCTGGGACAACGGTCATGGCTTTGGCGAGATCAGGCGCCTGTGGCTAGATCGGGCGGCCGGGGTAGGTCAACACGTTTCGATCCGGTCTAATTCATCGACGATATCCGGCCTGTTTGATACCATCGACAAGGACGGTTGTTTGATCGTCGTGACGTCCGACGGCAGGCGAGTGGCTGTCTCCGCCGGTGATGTGTATTTCGGCGCGGCTGCCTCGGTCGGAGCAACATGATAGCGCGGCCTGATGAGTTGATGTTTGCCCCGCTCGGCGGTGTGGGTGAGATCGGCATGAACCTGTCGATCTACGGGCTCGGTAACCGTCATCAGCGAAGCTGGCTGGCGGTCGATCTCGGCGTGTCCTTCGGCGACGAGGAGCATCTGCCGGGTATCGATCTGATCATGCCGGACATCCGGTTTCTCGAGCAGGAACGAAAGAACCTCGTCGGCCTCGTGCTGACGCACGCGCATGAGGATCACTTCGGCGCCATCATCGATCTGTGGCCGCGGCTGAAATGCCCGATCTACGCGACGAAGTTCAGCGCGGCTTTATTCGAGGCCAAATGCGCGGCCGAACGCAATGCGCCGGATATCCCGGTGACTGTCGTGCCCTCGGGGGGACGCATCGATATCGGTCCCTTTGGCGTCGAGTTCATTCCGGTGGCGCATTCGATTCCGGAATCCCATGCCCTTGCGATCCATACCGAGGCCGGAATCGTCGTGCATACCGGCGACTGGAAGATCGATCCGACGCCCATCATCGGGCCGCCGACCGACGAACGGCGCCTGCGCGAACTCGGCGACGAGGGCGTGCTGGCGCTGATCGGCGATTCAACCAACGCGGTGCGGGACGGGCGCTCGCCGTCCGAAACCGAGGTTGCAAGAACCATCGCCGATCTGGTGAAGGCGGCGAAGGGCCGGGTCGCGGTGACCACGTTCGCGTCCAATGTCGGGCGGCTGCGCGCCGTGGCTGATGCCGCGCGTGAAGCGGGGCGCGAGGTCGTGGTGGTCGGCCGCGCGATGGCGCGCGTGGTGCAGGTCGCGCGCGAGACCGGACATCTGAACGGGATGCAGGATTTTCGCAGCGCCGATGTCTATGGCCATCTTCCACCCGACAAGGTTCTGGCGCTGTGCACGGGCAGCCAGGGCGAGCCAAGGGCGGCGCTCGCCCGCATCGCGAGGGATGATCATCCAGAGGTCACGCTGAACCGTGGCGACACCGTGATCTTTTCCTCACGCACCATTCCTGGCAACGAAAAAGCCGTCGGCGCGATCATCAACGGTCTTGTGGCCCAGGGCATCGAGGTCATCACCGATCGCACCCAGCTGGTTCATGTCTCCGGTCATCCACGCTGCGACGAATTGCGGGACATGATCTCCTGGGTTCGTCCACGCCTGCTGATTCCGGTGCATGGTGAGGCCTTGCATCTGTCCGAACACGCGCGGCTGGCACGGGCTTCCGGCGTGCCGAAAGTCCTGATCTGCAAGAACGGCGATCTGGTCCGGCTTGGGCCCGGAGACCCGGGCATCATTGATGAATTGCCGTCAGGACGGCTTTACAAGGATGGCGTCATCCTGGAAGATTCGAAGTCGCGCGCGGTCGTCGAGCGGCGGCGCATGGCGTTTGCCGGCTGCGTCTTCGTGGCGATCGCCGTCACGGCCAAGGGTGAACTGATCGAGGATCCCGAAGTCGATCTCGTCGGCATACCGGAAAAGAACATGGCCGGCGAGGTGCTCGACGACATCGTTTTCGACACGGTGGTTTCGACGGCGAAAGGGTTCTCGCGGACGCTGCGGCGCGATCCGGATGCGATGGCTGAATCATTGCGCCGCGCGGTGCGGGCAGCCGTCGCGGAACAGTGGGGCAAGAAGCCGCTCTGCTATGTTCACGTTCTGGTGATCTAGAGC
>NZ_BJNF01000049.1 GCF_006539545.1 Nitrobacter winogradskyi | reverse complement strand
GGCCGCTCTAAGGATCACCCTCTTCTGATTGAATCTGAGCCAGGCTCTCTTCGCTCGAAAGCGTTAGAGCGTTTTCAAGCGAAGCATGTCCACGGGCTTGCGCCCTAAGGATGGAATCCGGTTCGCGTGAAGAAAACGCGTCAAATCAAAATCTGAGAGCCTCGCTTCTGATTCCATCAGAAGCGAAAGGGCTCTATAGTGTGGGTCAACGCCGTCCCTTGGCGGTGAGTTGCCGGACTCTGTCTTGGATGTGGTACGGGTACGGTAGAACCGGATCCGACCATTGTGTTGCAGGATGACATGCTGGGCCGACTCAATCATGTGGCTATCGCCGTCAGGGATGCCGAAAAGGCGGCGAAGATTTACGGCGTCGCCTTCGGCGCGGAAATATCCGCTCCACTACCGCTGCCCGAACATGGGGTGATCACCGTGTTTGCGGTCCTGCCGAATACGAAGATCGAGTTCATTCAGCCGCTCGGCGAGACATCTCCGATCGCGAAGTTTGTCGAGCGCAATGCCGATGGCGGTATTCACCATGTCTGTTATGAGGTTCCTGACATCGTCGCGACTCGTGATATCCTGATAGCAGAGGGTGCGCGCGTTCTTGGTGACGGCGAGCCGAAGATTGGTGCGCACGGCAAGCCGGTGCTTTTCTTCCATCCGAAAGACTTTTCCGGCGCGCTTGTCGAGATCGAGCAATCCTGATGGCTTCAAAAATTTTCTCCGGTCTTGCCGTCTATTTTATTTTCTGGTGGGTAACGCTGTTTCTGATGCTGCCGTTCGGCGTGCGAAGCCAGCATGAAGATGGCGAACTCATCGCGGGCACTGATCCGGGAGCTCCGGTGAAGGCCTTGATGCGCCGCAAGGTGATCTGGACCACGATCGTTTCGTCGGTGATCTATGGTGTCGCGGCCTTGGCGTATTATTCGGGCCTGCTGAACGTGGAGCGGCTGTCGCGGTTGATGGGCGCTTCAGGCTAGAGCGTTTTCAAGCGAAGCATGTCCTCGGGCTTGAGCCCTAAGGATGGAATCCGGTTCGCGTGAAGAAAACGCGTTAAAGGGCTCTGGTTCGCTCGAAGGCTGGGCAAACCGCCCGGAATGACGGCTCGACACCCTACTTCCGCCATGATAGCTCTCAGCGCGAAAGGCTGGGGGATCATGCGCCGGCGGCTGGGAAGGCTTCTTCCGATCGTCATGCTTGCGATGCTGGTGCAGATCTTTGCACCAATCGCGGCCTGTCGGGCGCTGAGCGACACCTTTGGTGATCCCGCGGCGGGCGTCATATGCACGCACGCCGCCGATGACAGTATTTCGCAGCAGGCAGACCATCAGGAGGCAAGCGGCGCCTGCTGTACGTTATGCTGTGTAGGTACCAGCGCGACCCCGGCGGCTGATCCGCAAGCCTCCATTGTCGACGTCGAGCGGGATACCAAAGCGGTCCGCTGGCGCGACCTGACCTTCATCCTGCCGTCATCGGCGGACGGCTCCAACGCGCAGGCGCGCGGCCCTCCCGGCATTTCCTGATTCAGCAGATTTTGAGCGATCGCTGCGGTTTCGCGGCGGTCCAAATCCGTTCGAACGCTCCGGGCGATTGTCCGGCATCAGGATAGTATAATCATCATGTTTAATCACCTCGCCCGCGGCGGCGGTAGCGCGCTTTATGGCGTGCTCGCGGCTACAGTTGCGGTTCTATTACCTTATGACGTTTTCGCGCAGTCGGTTTCCGGAACCGCGCTGCCACCGGTGATGATAACGGCTCCGACACCGCATCGGCTTCCGTCGAGGCAGGCCTTGCGAAGCGCGCCGCGGCCGGTTCCGGTCGCGCGCCAGGCACGCGTGCTGTCGCAGGCTGCTGCTCCGGCAGCCGTACCCGGGTCGTTGACGGTCGCCACCGCGCAGCAGGCGTTGCAGGAGATCCAGCAGACGCCCGGCGGCGTCGCGCTGGTGACCGCCGACGCCTACAGGAACTCGACGGTCTCAAACACCATCAAGGATGTGCTGGATTATGTGCCGGGCGTGTTCGCACAACCGAAATGGGGCGACGATACCCGGCTGTCGATCCGCGGTTCGGGCCTGTCGCGCAATTTCCATCTGCGCGGCGTGCAACTCTATATGGACGGGATCCCGATCAGCACGGCCGACGGCTACGGTGATTTTCAGGAGATCGACCCGACCGCCTACAAATATGTTGAGGTATTCAAGGGCGGCAATGCGCTGCGCCTAGGGGCTAATTCGCTCGGCGGCGCCATCAATTTCGTAACGCCGTCCGGCCGCGATCCCTTCATCAACGGCGTCAGCGTCGATGCCGGCGCGTTCGGCTTCCGGCGGCTACAGGCCAATACCGGCGGCAGCAACGGCCCGTGGGACGGCTTCGTCACCGCATCGACGCAGCGCAGCGACGGTTTTCGCGATCACAGCTCCGGCCAGTCGACCCGCCTGAGCGGCAACGTCGGCTATCAGTTTTCGCCGGACTTCGAGACGCGGTTCTATCTCAACGCCAATCATGTCCAGCAACGGATCCCGGGCGCCGTCAGCAAATTCTCCGCGCTGACGTCTCCTCAAACCGCTTACGTGAACAATGTTGCAGGCGACTGGCAGCGCAATATCGACACCGTGCGCATAGGTAACAAGACCACGATGCGGTTCGATGACACGACGGTGGAATTCGGCGTCTTCGGGACCGATCGCCACCTGATGCATCCGATCTTCCAGTGGCTTGACTATCACTACAAGGATTACGGCGCGTTCGTGCGGGCGGTCGATGACCGCGTGATCGGCGGCTACCGCAATCGGCTGGTGGCAGGCGTCAATGTGCTCAATGGACGGATCGACAATCAGCAATTCGCCAATCTCGCCGGGCAGAAGGGCGCGCTGCTGTCGTCGTCGATAGATCGTTCGAAGAACACCTCGGTTTACATTGAGGATTCGTTCTATTTCCTGCCGAACGTCGCCGCGATCGCCGGCACGCAATTTCTGTACGCGACGCGCAACAGGCAGGATCGCTTCCTGAGCGACGGCGATCAGTCGGGCCGGACGGAGTTCAGTCTGTGGAGCCCCAAGGGCGGATTGTTGTGGCAGATCGATCCGACATGGCAGGCCTTCGCCAACGTGTCGCGAAGCGCCGAGGTGCCGAGCTACGGTGAGAGCGCCAATGGCCCCGGCATTCCCAATATCCCTTTCACCAGCATTCGGCCGCAGCGCGCGACGACCTACGAAATCGGCACGCGCGCCCGGCGGCCTGACGCCACCTGGGAGCTGACCTACTACCGGGCGCAGATCGACAACGAACTGCTCTGTCTGTTCAGCGCGTTTGGTAACTGCAACGTCACCAACGCCGATCGCACGATGCATCAGGGCATCGAGGCCGGCGCGGGCGCTGCGATCTTTCGTAATCTGTTCGAGCGTGGCGATCGGCCGGACCGTCTCTGGCTCAACGTTGCCTATACTTTCAACGATTTCCGCTTCGTCAATGATCCGGTGTTCGGCAACAATCTGCTGCCCGGAGCGCCGCGCCACTACGTCCGGGGCGAACTGCTCTACAAGCATCCCAACGGGTTCTACGCCGGTCCGAATATCGAATGGGTGCCGCAGGGCTACTATGCGGACAGCGCCAATACGCTGAGCACCGACGCTTACGCGATCTATGGAATGAAGGCCGGCTTTGACGACGGCGGCAGATATTCCGGCTACATCGAGGCTCGCAATATCGGCAACAAGGCTTACATCGCTTCCGCCTCGATCCTCGATCGCGCCAACGCCAATTCACCATTGTTTGAACCCGGATTCGGGCGTGCGGTCTATGCTGGGTTTAAAGTGCGATGGTGAGTGCCTGTGACAGAACCAAAAGGAGCATGTCATGAAATCATGGTTGACATTCCGCGGCATGATCGGCGCGGTGGCTGTTGCCACGCTTGGCCTGGTGACGCCGGTGCACGCCGAATCCGTCAGCGTCGGCGATCTGGTCATTTCCCTGCCATGGACCCGCGCCACGGCGGGCGGCGCCAAGGTCGCTGTTGGATACGTCACGATCGAGAACAAAGGTGAGGTCGCTGATAAACTTGTCGGCGGCTCGACCGATGCCGCCGGGAGGCTCGAGGTTCATGAGATGAGCATGAACAACGGCGTGATGAAAATGAATCAGGTCGAGGGTGGTCTCGCCGTCGAGCCGGGCAAGACGGTCAAGCTGGAGCCGGGCGGCTATCATCTGATGCTGTTCGATCTCAGGCATCCCTTCAAAAAGGGTGAGAAGGTGCCGGTCACGCTCAAGTTCGAAAAGGCCGGCGACGTTGCGGTCACGCTCGATGTGGAAGGCATGGGTACGCGAGCGCCCAGCGCGTCAGGCGGGGCGATGAAAAACACGCCGGATCATTCGCATGATGGAAGCGGGAAATGATGCGCGTTCCGGGATCGCGGATCGGTTCGGCCATCGCGGCGGCTGTCGTGATGGCCTCATGTGAGGCAGCGCTGGCGCATGTCACGGTCCAGCCGTCGGATGCGCCCGCGGACAGTTATGCGCATCTCACCTTCACCGTGCCGCACGGCTGCAACGGCAGCGCGACCACCGTGCTGCGGATCAGGCTGCCGGAAGGCATCCTGTCGGTGAAGCCGCAGATGAAGCCGGGCTGGAATGTCGACATCAAGAGCAGGAAACTCGAAGCGCCGGTGCAGGGGCCGCACGGAAAAACCGTCACGGATGTCGTGGAGGAGGTTATCTGGCGAGGTGGTCCGTTGCCGGACAACCTCTATGATACGTTCGGACTGGTGGTTCGACTTCCGGACAAGGCGGGGCAGAGCCTTTATTTCCCCGCCGAGCAGGAGTGTGAGCAGGGGAGTCAACGCTGGACCGAAATCCCGCAAGCGGGGCAGGCCGATAAACCACGCGCGCCCGCGCCGGTGGTCCGGCTGAAGGCCAAACACTGAGACCCCGCCGATATGGACCCCGCCGATATGCCGCTCCCGGATTTGCCCGGCTTGATGCCGGGGCGGAGATTCAGGTCGATAGTTAAAACTTGGGCGGTTAGAGCATTTTCCGGCGAAGTGGATACC
>NZ_BJNF01000048.1 GCF_006539545.1 Nitrobacter winogradskyi | reverse complement strand
TCCGATTCAACTTGATCGGATCATGCTCTAGATGTGCGCTTTCGAGCGAAACGGATTCCATCCTCGGGTCAAGCCCGAGGACATGCTTCGCTCGTAAACGCTATCGGGAGCACCGCGCTCCACGTGCTTGAAATGCTTCAGGCGCGTGAAATTCGGCTGTTTTCGCGTGGCTTGTCGTCTCGCGGACCTTGTATTTTGCCGGCCGATCCGGTTTCACTGCCGGTATCCGTATCCCCAAGCGATTCCAGGCCTGATCATGCGACTGTCGCGGTTTTTTTTGCCGATTCTGAAGGAGACTCCGAAGGAGGCCGAGATCGTCTCGCACCGGCTGATGCTACGGGCGGGCATGATACGCCAGGAGGCCGCCGGCATCTATGCCTGGCTTCCACTGGGTCTTCGGGTGCTGAAGAAGATCGAGGCCATCGTGCGCGAGGAGCAGAACCGCGCCGGCGCCATCGAGCTGCTGATGCCGACGCTGCAACTCGCGGACCTCTGGCGCGAGAGCGGGCGTTACGATGCCTATGGGCCGGAGATGTTGCGGATTCAGGATCGACACAAGCGCGAGCTGCTGTATGGGCCGACCAACGAGGAGATGATCACCGAGATCTTCCGCGGCTATATCCGCTCCTACAAGAGCCTGCCGCTCAACCTCTATCATATCCAGTGGAAGTTCCGCGACGAGCAGCGTCCCCGTTTCGGCGTCATGCGCGGTCGCGAATTCCTCATGAAGGATGCCTATTCCTTCGATATCGATGAAGCCGGCGCGCGGCGCTCCTACAACAGGATGTTCGTCGCCTACTTGCGCACATTCGCGCGCATGGGCTTGAAGGCGATTCCAATGCGGGCGGAAACCGGCCCGATCGGCGGCGATCTCAGCCATGAATTCATCGTTCTTGCCGAGACGGGCGAGTCGGGCGTCTATATCGACAAGGATGTTCTAGATCTTCCGGTGCCCGGCACGGAAGTGGATTACGACGGCGATCTGACGCCGATCGTCAGGCAATGGACCGCGGCCTATGCCGCGACGGAGGACGTGCACGACGGCTCGCGCTATGAGCGCGAGGTTCCGGAAGAAAGGCGCATTCATACGCGCGGCATCGAGGTCGGCCAGATCTTCTACTTCGGCACCAAGTATTCCGAGTCGATGAAGGCGCTTGTAACCGGCCCTGATGGCGTCGAGCAGCCGATCCACGGCGGCTCCTACGGCGTCGGGGTCTCCCGTCTCGTCGGCGCGATCATCGAGGCCTGTCATGATGAGGCGGGCATCAAATGGCCGGACGCGGTGGCGCCGTTCACGGTCGCGATCCTGAATCTGAAACAAGGCGCCAGTGACACTGATGAGGCGTGTGAGCGGATTTATCGCGAGCTCTCCGCCAAGGGCGTCGATGTGCTTTACGATGACACCGACCAGCGGGCCGGCGCGAAGTTCGCAACCGCCGACTTGATCGGGAGTCCCTGGCAGGTAATGGTGGGTCCGAAGGGACTCGCCGAAGGCAAGGTCGAGATCAAGCGGCGCGAGGACGGGTCACGTGAGAGTGTCGCGCTGGAGGATGCGGTTGCGCGGCTGATGGCGTAGCGATTATCCACCGCGCGCGTTTCTCAATGCCATTCCGGCCACAATTGGTCCGAATCATGGGATTATCGAACGATGGATGAGACCATGAACGAGCCGCTCCGGACCAAGCCTTTCGCTGCCTTCGAGTGGATGCTGTCCGGACGCTATCTGCGAGCGCGCCGGAAGGAAGGGTTCATCTCCGTCATCGCCGGATTCTCGTTCCTCGGCATCATGCTCGGCGTGGCCACGCTGATCATCGTGATGGCCGTCATGAATGGCTTTCGCACGGAGCTGCTCAGCAAGATCCTTGGCCTGAACGGGCATCTCCTGGTTCAGCCGCTGGAATCGCCGCTCACCGACTGGAAGGAGGTGGCGGACCGTGTCAGCCAGGTGCAGGGGATACGGCTTGCCGCCCCTGTCGTCGACGGTCAGGCGCTCGGCTCTTCGCCCTATAATGCCGCCGGTGTTTTTGTCCGGGGCATCAGGGCCGATGATCTCAACAATCTCACCTCCATCGCCAGGAACATCAAACAGGGGACGCTCGACGGCTTCGACGAGGGGCAGGGCGTGGCCATCGGCCGGCGCCTGGCCGATCAACTCTCGCTGCACGCGGGCGACAGCGTGACGCTGGTCGCGCCGCGCGGGGCCGTGACTCCGATGGGCACGACTCCACGCATCAAGCCGTACAAGATCGCGGCGGTGTTCGAGATCGGGATGTCCGAATACGACTCCACCTTCGTATTCATGCCACTGGCCGAGGCGCAGGCCTATTTCAATCGCGCCAACGATGTCACCTCGATCGAGGTCTATACGGACAATCCGGACAAGATCGATGACTTCCGCAAATCGGTGACAGAGGCCGCCGGCCGGCCGGTGTTTCTGGTCGACTGGCGGCAGCGCAATTCCACGTTCTTCAATGCGCTCCAGGTTGAGCGCAATGTGATGTTCCTGATCCTGACGCTGATCGTCCTCGTCGCGGCGCTGAATATCGTGTCGGGGCTGATCATGCTGGTCAAGGACAAGGGGAGCGATATCGCCATCCTGCGCACCATGGGAGCTTCGCAGGGGGCGATCATGCGCATCTTCCTGATCACGGGAGCCGCGATCGGCGTGGTCGGCACGCTTACCGGCTTTATCGTGGGGCTGGTGGTCTGCCTCAACATCGAGTCGATCCGGGCGTTCCTTTCGTGGCTCACCAGCACCGAGCTGTTCTCGCCGGAGCTTTATTTCCTGTCCAAGCTGCCCGCCGAGATCGATGCGCGGGAGACCAGCGCCGTCGTGATCATGGCGCTGACGCTGTCGTTTCTCGCCACTCTTTATCCGTCATGGCGCGCGGCCCGCCTCGATCCCGTCGAAGCCTTGCGGTACGAGTGAGCAATCGACATGGAGCAGGGAAAGAAGGAAACGCCGATTGTCTATCTTCACGACATCAAGCGCGAATATACGCAGGGTGAAACACGGCTGACGATTCTGGACAGCACCAAGCTTGCCTTGTGGGCGGGGCAGTCCGTCGCACTGGTGGCTCCCTCGGGATCGGGAAAGTCGACCCTGCTGCATATTGCCGGGCTGCTTGAAAGCCCCGATGCGGGAGAGGTCTACATCGGAGGAACCGCGACGTCCGGTCTTTCGGATGTGGAGCGCACGCAGATAAGGCGCAACGATATCGGGTTCGTTTATCAGTCGCACCGCCTTCTTCCGGAATTCACCGCGCTCGAAAACGTGATGCTGCCGCAGATGATCCGTGGTCTGAAGCGCGCTGAGACGGTCAAGCGCGCGCGCGAAATTCTCGCCTATCTCGGCCTTGAGGATCGGGTCACGCACCGTCCGGCGGAATTGTCCGGTGGTGAGCAGCAGCGGGTTGCGATCGCGCGAGCCGTCGCCAACGCGCCCCGGGTGCTGTTTGCCGACGAACCGACCGGCAACCTGGATCCCCAAACGGCGGATCATGTGTTCAATGCGCTGATGCAGCTTGTGAAAGCGACTCGGGTGTCAATGCTGATCGCGACGCATAACATGGAGCTCGCAGATCGGATGGATCGGCGAGTATCACTTGAGAACGGTCACGTCGTCGAACTGGATTGAGGGGATAGACCGCGACGGCGCGCCGGACTTTTCGTTTGACGTCAGTGATGACGTCGGCGGCTCCGATTACTCTGCGTGCCGGTGAAATAAGGGTTCCTCTGGCATTGGGCGGGTAAACCCTTTACCCGCGCCATGCATTGTTCAATCGACGCAAAGCTGCAATCGTTGTGCACGACTGGCGTGAAAAGTATCATGCAAAACGGATGCCGGTGGTCCCAGTCCGAGGCGTTAGCCGCAACGCACGAGCAGATCAGAGCGAGAGCGGTGAGGGTTGCACGCATCAATTAATCCTCGAATGAATGATAAACGATAAGCACTTTCGCCTTTTTTGGTCGGCATATCAGATCATGGAAAGCCCGCAGGCGGGCGAGAGTTCCAACATTACGTGTAATATACCGTTGTCGGAAGTCTTCATTGTAGCAAAATATGCTAAGTTCTATTGTGGAAAAGTATGCCAACTTCTACGGTGCAAAAACGACTTCAGAAGTCGGGTGTCGGCTGCCCCAGCCAATCGTCGACGCCTTTCGAGACCTTAAATTCCATGACACTGGATACGCGTTAAGGCGGCCTGCGGTATGACTGGCTCACACGATCCCGATCTTGCTCGCGAGAAGCTGATCGTCGCTCTCGATTACTGGAATATCGAGGATGCAAGAAAGCTTGTCCGGGACCTGGGCGATGAAGTCTCTTTCTACAAGGTCGGCTTGGGTTTGCAGCTCGTCGGCGGAAACGAGTTCGCCAGGGAGCTGATCGCCGAAGGCAAGCGGGTTTTCCTGGATTACAAGTATTACGATATTGAAGAGACCGTTCAGCGCGCGGTCGCCCAGGCGGCGGAATTGAAGATCGCCTTCCTGACGGTGCATGGCGTCGCGAGCATCATGAAAGCCGCCGTCGCCGGTCGGGGGAATTCCGACATGAAGATACTTGGCGTCACCGTGCTCACGAGCATGGATGCCGAGGATATCAAGGAGATGGGATTCGAATGCGGCGTAGAAGACCTCGTCGTTGCACGCGCGAGGCGGGCGCTCGAGGTCGGGGTCGACGGCGTCGTCGCGTCGGCGTTGGAAGCCGCTGAGCTTCGCAAGCAGACGAATAACAAGCTGATGATCGTGTCGCCTGGAATCCGCCCGAGCGGCGGCGCGAGACACGACCAGAAGCGGGTGGCCACGCCGTTTGAGGCCATGCGTGCCGGAGCGGATTATCTGGTGTTGGGCAGGCCGATCTATGCCGCGGAGAATCCAAAAGCCGCCGCGCAGGCGATCATCCAGGAAATGGCGGATGCGCTGCGCCCGGATTGAATCAGGCAGCCTGCGCGAGATTCGGCCCGGTCATTTCCTTTCAACCGCGCCGCTCCTGAGCCGTTGACCCTGATCCCGTCGGATAAGCCATCAAAACAACTTGCGGAATGGACCGGAGGGCGCTATCGGGCCGCTATGGCCCAAAAACTCAAACCTGGCGTGCGAGCCCGCGACGGCGGTGAATATACCTGTCCCGGTTGCGGCGCTGTCTACAGCGTGACCGTCTACACCAGTCCGTTCAAGGATACGGGCCAGGCGGATTGTAAAATCTGCAACCAGCCTATCAAGAGCTGGAACCACGCAACGGCATGGTGGTCGTACAAGTTGACCAAGCGGCCGCGCAAGTGATCGCCGAACCGGCCATGTGCCGATGGGGCGCTGGCCGCCGCTAGAGTCTTCTCCGCTTCCATAGAAGCGGAAGGTGAACGACTCTGTCTTTGTGTTTTGATGCGTTCTCTTCATGCGAACCGGATTCGCTCGAAAACGCGATGGCTCGGTTGATTCGGCATTGAGACCGGGAACGCCCGAATAATAGGGCCGTGAGTCTCAGCCAGAAAAAAACATGGCGAGTCCCGGCCATTGTGCGTGTGCCGGCAAAAACTCCGGAAAAGCAGCTCGTATCGGCCCTTTCATCTCGACACAGGTCCTGTTCAAGCGTTTCGTGGGGACGATTAACCAAGGGGATTATTCCTAGATCGGTCCTGCCTTGACTTGAGAACAAATAACGAACAATATTCCCGTTATGTTCTAGTCGAAGGAGACGGAAGCCATGTTGAGAATGTTTGTCGAGGAGGCGTCGGCGCTGGCGTCGATCGTGCTGTTCGTCGGAATGGTCGCTGTCTGGGCGCAGCTTATTCCCCAGCTTTCGTAAACCGACGATCCGGGCGGCTGGGGAAAACGAGAACAGCCGCGCGGGTTGGGGGATTTCGCGTGGACTCGCGCGGCGCAAGTCCCCACCATTCTTTTGTATGAGTCGGCCTTCGCCGGCGCCGGCTGATGATTGCCTGAAACCATGACCCAGAAGACTCTCGCGGCTCATGCAGGTTTCGTTCACCTGCATGTCCATTCGGCCTATTCCTTGTTGAAGGGGTCGATCAAGATCCAGAAGCTGGCGGAACTCGCCAGGGCGGATCACCAGCCGGCATTGGCGCTCACTGATACCGACAACATGTTCGGAGCGCTGGAATTCTCCGACAAGGTCGCAGGCCATGGCATCCAGCCGATCGTCGGCTGTGAATTGGCGGTGGACTTCGGAGATCAGGATACTAATTCCCGGAACGCGCTACCGCCTGCTCGAATCGTCCTGCTGGCGACGCGCGAAGCTGGCTATCGTAACCTGATGCGATTGAACTCCCGAGCGTTCCTTGAAACGCCGGAGCATTGCAGCCCTCACGTCAATTGGGAGTGGCTTCGGGATGAAAACGAAGGTTTGATCGCCTTGACCGGAGGGCCCGAGGGCCCCGTGGCGCAGGCGTTCAACGCTGATCATTCCGCGCTTGCGACGGCCCGCTGCGATCAGCTCGCCGGGATTTTCGGCGACCGGCTTTACGTGGAATTGCAGCGTCATGGGCTCGACAAGGAGCGGCGGGTCGAAGGTGCGTTGATCGACCTGGCTTATGCCAAGGGTCTTCCGCTGGTCGCGACCAACGAGCCTTATTTTGCCGCCTCCGGTGATTATGAAGCCCATGACGCCTTGCTATGCATCGCCGGCGGTCGTCTGGTTGCGGAGACCGATCGCGAGCAATTGACGCCGGATCACCGCTTCAAGACCCGCGCGGAAATGGCTGTCCTTTTTGCTGACATCCCGGAGGCGTTATCGTCCACGATCGAAATCGCGGAACGTTGCGCGTTCCGGCCCCGGACACGCAAGCCAATCCTTCCGCACTTTACGGTGGCCTCGGACGCGGGCGCGGCGGAGGGGAAAAACGATGAAGCCGCCGAATTGCGGCGGCAGGCGCAGGAGGGGCTTGCGAAGCGGCTGGCGGTGCATGGCGTCTCGACCGGAATGACCGAGAACGACTACAGCGCGCGCCTTGACTTTGAGCTCGATGTCATCACGCGCATGAATTACGCGGGCTACTTCCTCATCGTCGCGGACTTCATCAAGCACGCCAAGTCCAGGGGAATTCCGGTTGGACCGGGACGCGGTTCCGGCGCGGGCTCCTTGGTGGCCTATGCGCTCACGATCACCGATCTCGACCCGATCCGTTTCGGCCTGCTGTTCGAGCGCTTCCTCAATCCCGAACGGATATCGATGCCGGACTTCGATATCGACTTCTGCCAGGAGCGGCGCGGGGAGGTCATCGACTACGTGCAGAAACGCTACGGCCGCGAACAGGTCGCGCAGATCATCACCTTCGGCACGTTGCAGGCGCGCGGCGTGCTGCGCGACGTCGGCCGCGTCCTGCAGATGCCTTATGGTCAGGTGGACAAGCTGACCAAGCTGGTGCCGCAAAATCCCGCGGCGCCAGTCTCGCTGAAGCAGGCCATCGAAGGAGAGCCGAAGCTACAGGCGTTTCGGGATGAGGATCCGGTGGTGGCGCGCGCGTTCGATATCGCCCAGCGTCTTGAGGGGCTGACGCGTCACGCCTCGACCCATGCGGCGGGCATCGTGATCGGCGATCGGCCCTTGAGCGAACTCGTGCCGCTGTATCGCGATCCGAAGTCCGACATGCCGGTGACCCAGTTCAACATGAAGTGGGTGGAGCCAGCGGGCCTCGTGAAGTTCGACTTTCTCGGCCTGAAGACGCTGACCGTTCTTGACGTCGCGGTGAAGTTGCTGAAGCAGCGCGGGATCGACGTCGATCTCGCCACGCTGCCGCTTGACGATGCGGCCAGCTACCAGATGCTGACCCAGGGCGACGTGGTCGGCGTGTTTCAGGTTGAAAGCCAGGGCATGCGGCGGGCGCTGGTGGACATGCGTCCGGACCGTTTCGAGGACATCATCGCGCTGGTCGCGCTGTACCGGCCGGGGCCGATGGCGAACATTCCGACCTATTGCGCGCGCAAGCACGGCGAGGAAGAGGCGGAATATCTTCATCCGATGCTTGAGCCGATCCTGAAGGAAACTTTCGGCGTTATCATCTATCAGGAACAGGTGATGCAGATCGCACAGGTCATGGCCGGCTACTCGCTCGGAGACGCCGACCTGCTGCGGCGGGCGATGGGTAAGAAGATCCGCTCGGAGATGGAAAAGCAGCGCGCGATCTTCGTGGCCGGCTCCGTCAACAACGGCGTTCCCCGAGGCCAGGCGGAAACGATTTTTGAGCTGTTGGCGAAGTTCGCTGATTACGGCTTCAACAAAAGTCATGCGGCGGCCTACGCGCTGGTCTCGTATCAGACCGCCTACATGAAAGCGCATTTTCCCGTCGAGTTTCTGGCGGCATCGATGACGCTCGATATGAGCAACACCGACAAGCTTTCGGAATTTCGCGCGGAGGCGCAGCGCCTGGGCATCAAGGTCGAAGCGCCGTCGATCAACCGCTCCGGCGCGACCTTCGAGGTGAAGGAAGGCGTCATCTGTTATGCGCTGGCCGCGCTGAAAGGGGTCGGCGCGCACGCGGTCGAGCAGATCGTCGAAGCTCGCAAGGCCGGCATGTTCACGTCGCTGGCGGATTTCGCCGCCAGGGTGCCGCCGCGCGCCATCAACAAGCGCGTCATTGAAAGTCTCGCAGCCGCCGGAGCGTTCGATGCGCTCGAGCCGAATCGCGCCCGCGTGTTCGCCGGCGCCGAGGCGGTCCTTGCTGCGTGCCAGCGCAGCCACGAGGCAACGATGATCGGCCAGAATGACATGTTCGGCGGCCTGGCGGACGCGCCCGACATCATGCTGCCTCGGGCCGAGCCCTGGCTGCCTGCCGATCGGCTGAGACGCGAATATGAGGCGGTCGGATTTTTCCTGTCGGGACATCCGCTCGACGATTATGCGACAGCGCTCAAGCGGCTCCGCGTCCAGTCCTGGGTCGAATTTTCCCGCGCGGTGAAGGCCGGTGCGACAGCCGGCAAGGTGGCTGCGACGGTGGTTTCGCGGATGGAGCGGCGAACCAAGACGGGTAACAAGATGGGCATCATCGGCCTGTCCGATCCGAGCGGCCATTTCGAGGCGGTGCTGTTCTCGGAAGGTCTCGCGCAGTTTCGCGAGGTCCTTGAACCGGGGGCAGCGGTGCTGTTGCAACTCGATGCGGAATTGCAGGGCGAGGAGGTGCGGGCGCGGGTGTCCCGTGCTGAACCACTCGACGATGCCGCGGCCAAGACACAAAAAGGGCTCCGGATCTTCCTGCGCGATTCCAGGCCGCTCGAGTCGATCGAAAGGCGTCTCCAGGCGAACGACAACGGGGATCCGGCCGGGACCGCGAAAGTTCCTGCGTCGAGGCAGGCTGGCGAGGGCGAGGTCTCGCTGGTGATGATGCTGGACCTTGAGACCGAGGTCGAAATAAAGCTTCCTGGCCGCTTTCGGGTTTCGCCTCAGATCGCTGGCGCGATCAAGGCGGTGACGGGGGTCGTTGATGTTCAGGCGATCTGACCGGCCCGGGCGGGGCAGCCCAACGGGATCGGATTGCCTTGCGTATGGCGGGTACCCCCGCTATACAGGCCGCCATCTCACACGGAAACATGGCCTGAAAAGCCGTCCGGTGGCTGCCGGACCGCATTCCTTTTGGTTTGACGGTTCGTCTGCTCACACGTTTCCGGAGGAACCAACCGGAGAATTGAACCATGGCGATACCTGAATTCACCATGCGTCAGCTGCTTGAGGCTGGCGTTCATTTCGGCCACCAATCGCACCGCTGGAATCCGAAGATGGCGGAGTACATTTTCGGTGCCCGCAACAACATCCACATTATCGACCTCGCGCAGACCGTGCCGCTGCTGCATCGTGCGTTGCAGGCCGTCAGCGATACCGTCGCCAGGGGCGGCCGCATCCTGTTCGTCGGCACCAAGCGGCAGGCGCAAGACGGTGTCGCCGATGCTGCGAAGCGCTCGGCGCAGTATTTCGTCAATTCGCGCTGGCTGGGCGGCACGTTGACCAACTGGAAAACGATTTCCGGTTCGATCAAGCGGTTGCGCCATCTCGACGAGGTGCTCAATTCCGGCGACGCCAATGCCTACACCAAGAAGGAGCGGCTGACGTTGCAGCGCGAGCGTGACAAGCTCGATCGTTCGCTCGGCGGCATCAAGGACATGGGCGGTCTTCCCGATCTGATGTTCGTGATCGACACCAACAAGGAAGATATCGCGATCCAGGAAGCCCAGCGGCTGAACATTCCCGTCGCGGCGATCGTGGACACCAACTGCGATCCGAAAGGCATCACCTATATCGTGCCCGGTAACGACGATGCGGGCCGCGCCATCAGTCTGTATTGCGACCTTATTGCCCGCGCGGCGATCGACGGCATTTCACGGGCTCAGGGCGAATCCGGCATCGATGTCGGCGCCTCTGTCGAGCCGGTGCGGGAAGAGATTCCAGCCGCCGCGCAGCCTGCCGGCTTTCAGGGGCTTGCCGGTCCGCGAGGTGTCGCCGACGATCTCAAGAAGCTCACGGGCGTTTCCGGGGCGATAGAGAAGAAGTTCAACGATCTCGGTATCTTCCACTATTGGCAGCTAGCCGAGCTCGATCACGATACCGCGCACAGGATCGGCGAGGAGGTTGGCCTTCCGAGCCGGGCCGACGGCTGGGTCGCTCAGGCCAAGGCGATGACAGCCGAAGCCGAGTAACGCGAGGCGCGGCGGTGTTGCAGCCGGCCGCGTCACGCCCGATTTTCTGACTGATCCCTGGGTAGAGGTGACGGCGGCCGGGGAAACCGTACCGTCATCTCCCGGCAGGCAAAGGACATACAGCAATGGCGACAATCACCGCGGCGATGGTCAAAGAGCTGCGCGAAATCACCGGCGTCGGCATGATGGATTGCAAGCAGGCGCTGACCGAAAACGACGGTGACATGCAGGCCGCGATTGACTGGCTGCGCAAGAAGGGGCTTTCCAAAGCCGCCAAGAAGGCGGGGCGTGTCGCGGCCGAGGGCCTGATCGGCGTCGTCACCAGCGGTAACAAGGGTGTGGTTGTCGAAGTCAATTCGGAAACCGACTTTGTTGCGCGCAACGAACAGTTTCAGGGACTGGTCAAGATGGTGGCTCAGGTCGCTCTCAGCGTTGGTGCCGACGTCGAGGTGATCAAGGCCGCCGAGGTTGGTAACGCCACTGTGGCGACGACGATCTCGGATGCAATCGCAACCATCGGCGAGAACATGACGTTGCGTCGCGCGAATTCGCTGGAGGTCGCCAAGGGGATCGTCGCGGGCTATGTCCACAATGCCGTGATCGACGGTGCGGGCAAATTGGGTGTGATCGTCGCGCTCGAGTCTGCCGGCAATGCCGACGAGCTCGCGGCGCTTGGCCGTCAGGTTGCCATGCATATCGCGTCCGCCAATCCGGTGGCGGTCGATCCTTCGGGCGTCGACCCGGAGGTCGTCAAGCGCGAGAAGGACGTCCTTGCGGACAAATTCCGGCAGCAGGGCAAGCCGGAAGCGATGATCGAGAAGATCACCGAGTCCGGCCTGAAGACCTTTTTCAAGGAGCAGACGCTGCTGGAACAGCCGTTCATCTTCGACGACAAGAGAAGTGTTGGTCAGGCACTCAAGGAAGCCGAGGGCAAGGTTGGCGCGCCCGTGAAGATTACGGGCTTTGTGCGCTATGCTCTCGGAGAAGGAATTGAGAAGGCCGAGTCCGATTTCGCGGCCGAGGTTGCCGCGGCGGCCGGACAGGGGTAACGCCGAATCTAAGGCGGGACAATCTGACTCGCGACGGAGCGAACGCATCATGGATCGGCCGGCCTACCGTCGTGTTGTCGTGAAGCTGTCGGGAGAGTATCTGGCGGGTTCGCAGCCTTTTGGGATCGATCAGCCCACGATTGATCGGATCGCCGGCGATCTGGCGGAGGCTCGCGCGCTGGGAGTGGAAGTCGCGGTCGTCGTCGGCGGAGGAAACATATTCCGCGGCGTCGAGGTGTCGTCCCGCGGCGTCTCGCGCCCGACCGGCGATACCATGGGCATGCTTGCCACCGTCATGAACTGCCTGGCCCTTGAGGCTGCCCTGGAACGCCGCGGGCAGTCGGCGCGTGCCCTCTCTTCGTTTGTCATGCCTGAGGTCTGTGAGCTTTTCACCCGCCGTGCCGCGCACAAGTATCTCGCAGAGGACCGTATTGTCCTGCTCGCGGGCGGAACCGGCAATCCTTACTTCACGACCGACACGACGGCGGTTCTTCGTGCCGCCGAGATCGGCGCGCAAGCCGTGCTTAAGGCGACGAATGTGGATGGCGTTTATAGTTCTGATCCCAAGAAGGATCCGTCCGCGAAACGGTTCGAACGGTTAAGTCACACGCAGGCGCTCGAAGGCGGCTATAAGGTCATGGACGCGACGGCTTTCGCGCTTGCCCGCGAGACGGCGCTGCCTATCATTGTGTTCTCGATCGCCGAACCGGGTTCGATCGGCGCCATCCTGAAGGGGACCGGCCGCGGGACGATCGTCGCAAGTTGATCCGTCGCGGCGGATCGGATGTAGGTCAGGCAAGTTCCATATGGAGGGCGCATGGTGTCGGGAAGTTTCGATATTGGCGACTTGAAGCGACGAATGCAGGGAGCGACACAGTCTCTCAAGCATGAGCTGGGGGGGCTGCGAACCGGCCGGGCGTCCTCTTCGATGCTTGACCCGGTGCAGGTCGATGCCTATGGCAGCCACATGCCATTGAATCAGGTGGCGACGATCAGCGTTCCGGAGCCGCGTCTTTTGTCGGTGCAGGTATGGGACAAGTCGATGGTCAAGGCGGTGGAGAAGGCGCTCGTCGACTCGAACCTCGGACTGAGTCCGGCCACCGAGGGACAGGTATTGCGGTTGCGCATTCCCGAACTTAACGAAGAGCGGCGCAAGGAATTGGTAAAGGTCGCGCACAAATATGCGGAGGCGGCGAAGGTGGCGGTTCGTCATGTGCGCCGCGATGGCCTGGACACGCTCAAGAAGCTCGAGAAAAATCACGAGATTTCCGAGGACGACGAGAAGCGCCTTGCGAACGACGTTCAGAAGGCTACGGACAGCGTCATCTCTGAAATCGATCAGTTGCTGGCGGGCAAGGAAAAGGAAATCCTCACCGTTTAGCGGGATTGGACTGGCCTGATGTCGAATGCTGTTGCGCCTGCAATCGAGGGATCGGACCAAGCCGATGCACCGCTGCATGTTGCGATCATCATGGATGGCAACGGCCGATGGGCGGCCGCTCGAGGACTGCCGCGCGCGGAAGGTCATCGCCGCGGTGTCGAGGCTTTGAGGCGCGTGGTCCGTGCCGCAGGCGAGTTGAACATCCTTTATCTGACCATTTTTTCCTTCAGCTCGGAGAACTGGTCGCGGCCTCCGAGCGAGATCAGCGATCTGTTCGGCTTGCTGCGGAGGTTCGTCCGCAATGATCTGGCGACGTTGCATCGCGACGGGGTGCGCGTGCGGGTTATCGGCGAGCGCGACGGGCTGGAGCCGGATATCTGCGCGCTGTTGACCGAAGCCGAGGACCTGACGAAGAATAACAACCGGCTTAATCTTGTCGTTGCGTTCAACTATGGTTCGCGGCAGGAAATCGCGAAAGCCGCCCAGCGCCTTGCTCGCGAAGTCGCTGAGGGTAAGCGCGACCCGGCCACGATCGACGCCGATATGCTGGGTCGACATCTCGACGCCCCGGACATTCCCGATCCTGACCTGATCATCCGCACGAGCGGCGAGCAGCGTCTGTCGAATTTCCTGATGTGGCAGGCGGCTTACAGTGAGTTTGTATTCGTTCCGATTCACTGGCCGGATTTCGACAGGACGGCGCTTGAAGGAGCGATCGCCGAATATGCAAGACGCGAACGCCGCTTCGGCGGGCTGGCCGCGAAAACCGGATCATGACTGTCAGTTTTCTCGAACGAAGGTGGTTGCCGGTCGCGTGATGAAACGCGCCGATCAAGATCATTGGCCCAAATCACAGCGTTTTCTTTAAGCGAACCGGATGCCACTTCGCTCGAAAGCGCTTTAGCTAAGGATATTCGAACTTTGGACTCGGGACACTAGCGTGGATCAGGATCAACGCGCGCCGGCGGCCGCAAGCGGATCACAAAATCTCAGGATGCGCATTATGGCGGCGCTGGTTCTCGCGCCGGCCGCGATCGCGATCGCCTGGACTGGCGGACCGTTATGGATCGCACTCGTCACGCTGGCTGCGATCGGCATGTACGTCGAATGGTTGACGATCGTCGGCGCCGCGCAGGAAAAGCAGACGGTCGCCGCAGGGATTGCGGCGCTCGTCGTGTCGGGCCTGTGCCTGGCGTTCGGATACGGCGCGCTTTCGTTGGCTGCGCTTTTGATCGGTGGCGTGGCGGTGGCTGCGGTGTCGCGCCGGCTGCGCCTTTGGTCGGTGGCCGGATTTTGTTACGCGGCGGCGGCCGCATTTGCATCGGCGCAGGTGCGCCTCGATGGCGACTATGGATTCGTCGCGCTGATGTTCGTGCTGTTCGTGGTGTGGGCTGCCGATATCGGGGGATATTTCGCGGGTCGTGGAATTGGTGGACCAAAATTGTGGCCTCGCGTCAGTCCTAAGAAAACCTGGGCAGGTGCAGTCGGCGGGTTTGCCGGCGGCCTCGCGGTCGCCGCGGGTTTTGCCGCTTTCGATCTCGGAAGATTGGCTCCATTGCTGCTGCTCGCCGCTTTTCTGTCAATCGTGTCGCAATCGGGCGACCTGTTTGAATCGGCGGTCAAGAGACGTTTCGGAGTCAAGGATTCCAGTCAGATCATTCCCGGGCACGGCGGCTTGCTCGACCGTCTCGACGGCTTTGTCGCGGCGATTGTCTTCGCCGCGCTTTTCGGATTTCTGCGTGGTGATGCCGATGGCATCGGCCACGCTCTGATGGTTTGGTGAAATATGAGTGCTGTTCCGTTGAAGAACGACAAGCCGGTCGAGGCTGGCGTCAGGACCGTGACGGTTCTGGGAGCGACCGGATCGATCGGCGACAGCACGATGGATTTGTTGCGCGGCGCGCGGGGCCGCTACCGGGTCGAGGCGCTGACCGCGAACTCCAATGTTGAGGGTCTCGTTAAACTGGCGCGCGAGTTTGACGCGCGATTCGTGGCGGTCGCGGATGCCTCGCGCTTTGACGAGTTGAAGAACGCGCTTGCCGGCACCGGCATCGAGTGTGGCGTCGGCGAAAGCGCGATTATCGAGGCCGCTTCGCGGCCGGCCGACTGGCTGATGGCCGCAGTGAGCGGCGCGGCCGGACTGAAGCCCGCGCTTGCGGCCGTGGATCGCGGCACGACGATTGCGCTTGCGAACAAGGAGTGCCTGGTCTGTGCGGGTGACTTCTTCATGCAGCGCGCCGCCAAGGCGGGGGCTTGTATCCTGCCGGCGGATTCCGAACACAATGCCTTGTTTCAGGCCCTGAGTTCAGGAAACCGCGATGAACTCACGCGCGTCATCATCACGGCGTCGGGGGGCCCGTTTCGCACCTGGGCGGCGGCTGACATCGAGAACGCGACTCTGGCGCAGGCGCTGAAGCATCCCAACTGGAGCATGGGACGGAAGATCACCATCGATTCGGCGTCGATGATGAACAAGGGGCTGGAGGTTATCGAGGCCGCCTGTCTGTTCGCGCTCGAGCCCGAGGAGATCGACGTCCTGGTGCATCCGCAATCCATCGTCCACGGCATGGTCGAGTTCTCCGATCGATCCGTCGTCGCTCAGCTTGGCACGCCCGACATGCGGACCCCGATCGCGCATTGCCTCGGCTGGCCCGAACGCATCGCGGGGCCGGCGGTGAAACTCGATCTCGCCAGTATCGGACAGTTGACCTTCGAGGCGCCGGATTTCGCGCGGTTTCCCGCCTTGCGGCTCGCCTACGATGCGCTGAGGACGGGGCAGGGCGCGACCACGGTCTACAATGCCGCAAACGAGATTGCCGTCGCGGCGTTCATCGCCGAGAAGATCAGGTTCGGCGCCATCGCGCGCCTGGTCGAGGCAACCATGAATGGCTGGGTCCGGGCCGGAAATCTCGCGCCGCTGGCATCGGCTGACGACGCCATCGCCGTTGACCATAACGCGCGAAATATGGCTGCATCGCTCTTGCCTCAAATTGCCGCAAAGGCATCCTAGTGTAGTGGTTCAGAAGTTCGCTTCATTTTCCCTGCGAGTCCTTCAAGCGAACTTCTGAACCTAAGCCACACTAGATTCATAGAGTTGCTAGTGTCCTTTCGAATCCGAAGTTCGCTAAGGAGGATGCTGCAAAATGAGACGAACTTCGGATTCGGGACACTAGCGCATACTCCGCAGAAGTTGATCCGGGTTTTGCGATCGGGAGTACGCGCCAGTTATCGAGATTGAGTGAGAGCATTTTTCTACGCGAACCGGATTCCACCCGGCCGCGAAATGCTCTGGGCGTGGATGGGAACAGGGCCTTCGGCCTTGGGCGAAGGAAACGGAATGTCCGATTTTTTTCTTAATAGTTTCAATATGTTAAGCTCAGGCTTGATCGGCTACATCATTCCGTTCCTGTTTGTCCTCACCATCGTGGTTTTCTTTCACGAACTCGGCCATTTCCTCGTCGCGCGCTGGGCGGGTGTGAAGGTGCTGACGTTCTCCGTGGGGTTTGGGCCCGAACTGGCGGGCTTCAACGACAGGCACGGGACGCGCTGGAAGCTCTCCGCCATTCCCCTCGGCGGATACGTCAAGTTTTTTGGCGATGACTCCGAGGCCAGCACGCCATCGAGTTCAGCTCTTGCCTCCATGACGGCGGAGGAGCGTGGGAGCAGCTTTCATCACAAGTCTGTTAGCCGGCGCGCCGCGATCGTTGCCGCTGGACCCGTCGCCAACTTCATCCTTGCGATCGTTATTTTCGCCAGCTTGTTCATGTTTCTCGGCAAGCCCAGCACGACAGCGCGCGTCGACGGGGTGCAGGCCGGCAGCGCCGCCGAAGCGGCCGGTTTCAAGGCCGGCGATATCGTGACCGCGATTAATGGCGGCAGGATCGACAGCTTTTCCGACATGCAGCGGATCGTCGGCACCAAGGCCGGCGAGACGCTGGCATTCGTCGTGAAGCGAGGCGATTCGATCGTTGATCTGAAGGGCGTGCCGGAACTCAAGGAGATCAAGGACAGGTTCGGAAACACGCACCGGATCGGCGTTCTCGGGATTACGCGCTCGACCTCGCCGGGAGACGTCACCACGGAATACGTGAATCCGGTGACGGCGCTCTGGATGGGAGTCGAGGAAACCTGGTTCGTCATCGATCGCACGATGGCTTATATCGGCGGGATATTCTCCGGGCGCGAGGCGGCCGACCAGGTCGGCGGGCCGCTTCGAATCGCCCAGATCTCCGGGCAGGTGGCGACGATCGGCCCTGCCGCCTTGATCCATCTTGCCGCCGTTCTGTCCGTGTCGATCGGGCTGTTGAACCTGTTTCCGGTTCCGTTGCTGGATGGTGGACACCTTTTGTTCTATGCGGCGGAAGCCGTGCGAGGTCGTCCGATATCCGAGCGTGCTCAGGAAGTGGGGTTCCGAATCGGGTTGGGCCTGGTGCTGATGCTGATGGTTTTCGCCACCTACAACGATATTCTGCATCTGGCTCGATCGTGAGTCGCTCGCCCACGGACGGGAATCAGGAAGAATCGCCTGCGATTTTCGCCTTTGGGCTGGGCGTGATTTTCCTGGAACCGATCACATTCGATTTCTGCCGGACCTTGATCCGGGCGTCATCGTGATCGAGCGTGTCTAATGGGCAACGTCTTGGAATTAAATTAGAATTATACTGCTAAAGGCCGTTTGCGACTGCGAGAAAATTGGCTACAAGCAGCGCGTAATGAGAATCTGCCGCCTGTGGGGAACTGGGCGGCGTCAGAATTGATAAGGGCGCGTTGCGCATGAATGTTGGAATGCGGGTTTCAAGGGGGATATTGCTCGCCGCCCTGATTGCCATTGCCGTGCCGGCCGCCGTCGCTGTGACCGTTCCCCTTGTATCGTCCTCCGCTGCCGCGCAGACGCTGTCGTCGATCTCCGTTCAGGGGAACCGCCGTGTCGAGCTGGAGACGATCCGTTCCTATTTCAAGCCGGACGCCAGCGGGCGTCTTGACCAGGCCAGCATTGACGACGCCTTGAAGGCGCTGATCGAAACCGGTCTGTTTCAGGATGTCAGAATCGATCGGGCTGGGGGCGGACTGGTGGTCTCGGTCGTCGAGAATCCAGTCATCGGCCGCGTTGCCTTCGAGGGCAACAAGAAGGTGAAGGACGATCAACTGAAGACGGAGATCCAGTCCAAGCCGCGCGGCACGTTTTCCCGGCCGATGGTCCAGTCCGACGTTCAGCGAATCGTCGAAATCTATCGCCGCTCCGGCCGCTACGACGTGCGCGTCACTCCCGAATTCATCGAGCAGCCGAACAACCGTGTCGATCTGATTTATTCGATCGTCGAAGGCGATAAAACCGGCGTCGCGTCGATCGAGTTTGTCGGCAACCAGGCATTTTCGTCCTATCGCCTGAAGGACGTCATCAAGACGCACGAATCGAATTTCCTCAGCTTTCTCGGTGGAGGGGATGTGTACGATCCTGATCGCGTCGAGGCCGATCGGGATTTGCTGCGTCGTTTTTATCTGAAGAACGGTTATGCCGATGTTCAGATCATTGCTGCCCTGACCGAGTACGATCCCGGACGCCACGGGTTTCTTGTGACCTTCAAGATTGAGGAAGGCCAGCAGTACCGCGTTGGATCGGTGGCGTTCGAGTCGTCGATTCCGACGTTCGATGGAAATTCAATGCGCAGTTTTTCTCACGTTCACGTGGGATCGCTCTACAACGCTGAAGCGCTTGAGAAGTCCGTCGAGGAGATGCAGGTCGAGGCGTCGCGGCGCGGATATGCTTTTGCTGTCGTGCGTCCGCGCGGTGATCGCAACTTCGACGCGCATACCGTCTCGATCGTGTTCGCGGTCGACGAAGGGCCGAGAACGTATATCGAGCGCATCAACATCAGGGGCAACACGCGAACGCGGGATTATGTGATCCGGCGCGAGTTCGATGTTTCGGAAGGCGATGCCTACAATCGTTCGCTGGTGGATCGTGCGGAACGACGCCTGAAGAATCTCGATTTCTTCAAGACGGTCAAGATCACGGCCGAACCCGGCTCCTCCAGCGATCGCGTCATTCTCGACGTCGAGGTCGAAGATAAGTCGACCGGTGATTTCTCGGTGTCCGGCGGCTTCTCCACCACCCAGGGCGCACTTGCGGAAGTCAGTGTTTCCGAGCGCAATCTGCTCGGCCGTGGTCTGTATGCGAAGGCTTCGGTTCAGTACGGACAATGGTCGAGGGGATACTCGCTGTCGTTTGTCGAGCCGTTCCTGCTGGACTATCGCGTCGCGCTCGGGCTCGATCTTTACCAGCGCGAACAGCTTTCCAACCAGTGGATCTCCTATAACATGAAGACGCTCGGATTCAGTCCGCGGCTCGGTTTCGGCCTGCGCGAGGATCTGACGTTGCAACTGCGTTATTCGATCTTCCAGCAGGAGATCGGTCTGCCAAGCGCTCTGCGAAACTGTAACAACAGTCTCACCAATGGCTTGCCGTACAATCCCTCACCGGCGTTCATGAATGCCATGGGCGTATGGGATGGAGTCAATATGGGCTGCTATTCCGATGGCGAGGCGTCGCTGCCGATCCGTCAGGAACTGGAGCGCGGGCGGACGCTGACCTCGATGCTCGGCTACACGTTGACCTACAACACCCTTGATAACAACAAGAACCCGACCGCCGGTCTGTTGATCGATTTCAGGCAGGATTTCGCCGGCATCGGCGGCGACGTCAAATACCTGAAGACGGCGCTCGACGCGAAGTATTATCAGCCGCTGGTCTCCGACATCGTCGGCCTGATCCATCTGCAAGGCGGTATCCTGAACAATGTCGGCGCCTATGCCGGACAGAACGGAATCCGCATGCTGGATAACTTCCAGATGGGACCGAATCTGGTGCGCGGCTTCGCGCCGTACGGCATCGGTCCGCGCGATGTCAATTATCTGAGCACGATGGATGCCCTGGGCGGCACGAAGTACTGGGGGGCGTCGGTCGAGTTGCAGATGCCGTTCTGGTTCATGCCGAAGGAAGTGGGTTTGAAGGGCGCCGTTTACGCGGATGCCGGTTCGCTCTGGGGTTATCAGGGGCCGACGTCGTACGCGCTGACCAATGAATTCAATGCGCCGGGATGTTCGCCAAGTACGTCGAACGCTAATCCGGGCACCTGCGCCGGCCTTCAGTACGACGACACCAATGTGATCCGAAGCTCGGTCGGCGTCGGCCTGATCTGGCAGTCTCCGTTCGGCCCGCTTCGCTTCGACTACGCGGTGCCGATCACGAAGGGCAGGTTCGACCGGGTGCAGGAGTTCAGGTTCGGCGGCGGAACCACGTTCTGAACGTGACCATGACCGCCAACTGCGACGGATGGAATGACGCAACCGGCATTCTTTAAGCGCCCGCCGCCGTCGACTTTGGCGGAGATCGCCGCATCGACGGGATCGCTGTTGGTCGATGCGTCCCGGGGCGACATTCGGATTATAGGCTTGGCCTCGCTCGATCAGGCCGGGCCCATGCATCTCGCGTTCTTTGACAACCATAAATATGCCGGGCAACTTGCGGCGACGAAGGCGGGCGCCTGTCTGGTCAGCCCGCGTTTCGAAGCCGATGTGCCGGCCCATGTGGCGGTTCTGCGCTCGAAGGCTCCGTTTCGCGCGTTCGTCAGCATCGCCCGGGACTTCCATGGCGATGCGTTGCGGCCACAGTCCTGGTTCGACAATACGGCGGTCGCTGCGTCCGCCGTCATCCATTCATCGGCGTATCTCGAAGACGATGTCGTGATCGATCCGCTGGCGGTGATCGGCCCCGACGTCCAGATCGGACGCGGCTCGGTTATCGGGTCCGGCGCCGTGATCGGCCCGGGCGTCCGGATCGGCAGAAACTGCAACGTCGGCGCGGGAACGACGATTCAAGCAACGCTCATCGGGAACAATGTCCTCATCCACCCCGGCTGTCATATCGGGCAGGATGGTTACGGTTTTATTTTCTTCGGCGCGGAAGGCCATGTGAAGGTTCCGCAGACCGGGCGCGTGCTGATCCAGAACGATGTCGAGATCGGCGCCGGCACGACCATCGATCGCGGCAGCCTGCGCGACACGGTTATCGGAGAAGGCACAAAGATCGACAATCAGGTTCAGATCGGACACAACGTGACGATCGGCCGTCGCTGTCTGCTGGCGGCGCAGATCGGCCTGGCGGGCAGCCTGACGATCGGTGACAACGTCGCGCTGGGCGCCAAGGTCGGGATCAACAACCATCTCCACATCGGCGACGGTGCGCAGGTCACGGCGATGAGCGGGGTCAAGGACGACATTCCTGCGAACGGCCGCTGGGGCGGGTATTTCGCGAAGCCGACCAGGCAGTGGTTTCGCGAGCTCCTCGCGGTGGAACGGCTCGTGCGCGATGGCGCTCCCGATGCCGGATCGCCCAAAGCCGCCCCGAAGGATCGGGTTATCGAATGAAGGATCGAGGTGCTGAGTGATGGAGTCGCCGGTCAGGTTCGAGCACGTGGACATTGCCACCATTCTCAAAACCCTCCCTCATCGTTATCCGTTTCTGCTGATCGATCGCGTCCTCAATATTCGGGCCGACCATAGCGGGATCGGCGTCAAGAACGTCACGTTCAATGAGCCTGCGTTTCAGGGACACTTTCCGGAGCGGCCGGTTTATCCGGGAGTGCTTATGATCGAGGGGATGGCGCAGACGGCAGGCGTCATCGGCATCATGTCGGTGGAAGGCACGGAGAAGCCGCGCGCGGTTTATTTTCTGACGATCGACAAGTGCAAGTTCCGCAAACCCGTCATGCCCGGCGATATTGTCGAGTATCACATGCGCAGCATCGGGCGCCGCAAGACGATGTGGTGGTTCCATGGTGATGCCAAGGTGAACGGCACGATCGTCGCCGAAGCCGACGTCGGCGCGATGCTGACCGACTGATGAGCAGGATCGATCCCACCGCCCGGGTTGAAGATGGCGCCGTGATCGGCGAATCGGTTGAGATCGGACCGTTCTGCACGGTCGGTCCTCATGTCGTGCTCGGCCCGAACTGCCGCCTCATCTCGCATGTATCCGTCACCGGACACACGACCATCGGCGCGGGTTGCACGATCTATCCTTTCGCCGCGCTGGGTGGCGCGCCGCAGGATATGGGTTACGGAAACGAGCCGACGCGCCTGGAGATCGGCGAGGGCTGCACGATCCGTGAAAGCGTGACGATGAACGTCGGCTCGCCCAAGGATGTCGGCGTGACGCGCATCGGCGCGCGTGGGTTCTTCATGAGCTACAGCCATGTCGGCCACGACTGCCAGGTCGGCGATGACGTGGTCTTCGCCAATTCGGCAACGCTGGGCGGACACTGCAAGATCGGGGATTTCGTCTATATCGGCGGCCTTTCCGCCGTGCATCAGTTCGCGCGGATCGGCAGGCAGGCGATGATTGGGGGCCTCACGGGCATCCGCGGCGATGTCATTCCGTACGGCTTCGTCAATGGCCAGCATGGGCATCTTGAGGGCCTCAACGTCGTCGGAATGAGACGCCGCAAGTTCACCCGTGAGCGTCTTGCCAGGGTCAGGACGTTCTATCAGGAACTGTTTTACGGGCCGGGTCTCTTTGCGGACCGTCTCCAGCGCGTCCAGTCACGTGCGTCGGACGATCCCGCCATCGCGGAGATCCTGACGTTCATTGGCGCTGATAAGCATCGTCCTCTCTGCTTGCCGGAGGGTGGCGCAAACAAATCCGCATAGCGGAGCCGGCGTGCCAGTCATGACTGATCGTGTTTCGGGTATGTCTTCGCCGATCGGCTTGATCGCCGGCGGCGGAGTGTTGCCGTTCGCGGTCGCCGATTCACTGACCGCGCGAGGTCTCAAGCCCGTCTTTTTCGCGTTAAAGGGCGTGTGCGATCCGGAAAGAGTGTCGCGCTTCCAGCACCACTGGATCGCGGTCGGCCAGATCGGGAAGGCCGTGCGGCTGTTGCGCGCTGAAAACTGTCGCGATCTGGTTTTCATCGGGACGCTGGTTCGCCCGGCGCTGTCGGAGATTCGCCTGGACTGGGGGACCATTCGGGCCATGGGACAGGTCCTGGCGGCATTTCGCGGCGGCGACGATCATCTGCTGTCGGGGATTGGTCGCATTCTCGAGCGCGACGGTTTTCGAATGGTGGGGATCAAGGATATCGCGCCGGATCTGTTGATGCCGGCCGGATGCCTGACCCGGAAAGCGCCGGACCAATCCGCGGCCGCTGACATCGCCAGGGGGCTGGACGTGCTGCGTGCGCTCAGTCCCTTCGATGTCGGGCAGGCCGTCGTTGTGATCGACGCTCATGTGGTCGGCGTGGAAGGCATCGAAGGGACGGACGCGCTTCTGGCTCGTATCGCCCAGTTGCGCGCCGCAGGACGAATTCGTGCCAAGGCTCCGCGCGGCGTGCTCGTGAAGGCGCCGAAGCACGGACAGGATTTGCGATACGATCTGCCGACGCTGGGTCCGCGGACCATCGCGAATGCGGCCGCCGCCGGTCTGGCTGGACTGGCCGTTGTCGCCGGCAATACGCTCGTCGCGGAACCACAGGCGCTGGTCGATGCGGCGGATTCATCAGACCTGTTCGTTGTCGGGCTGTCTGAATAATGCCGGACGAGGCATCCGCAAATCCTTCCCGAAAAATATTCCTCATCGCAACGGAAGAGTCCGGCGATCGCCTGGGCTCCAGCCTGATGAAAGCTCTGCGTCGGCGGCTCGGCTGCTCCGTGCGGTTCGAAGGCGTCGGAGGTCAGACGATGGCGCGGGAAGGCCTGGTGTCGTTGTTCCCGATCGAGGAACTATCGATCATGGGATTCACAGCCGTCGTGAAGCAGCTTCCCATGATCTTACGGCGGATTCGGGGGACGGCGGATGCCGTTATCGCGGCCGCGCCGGACGTGCTCGTCATCATCGACAGTCCGGACTTCACCCACCGCGTGGCGCGACGGGTGCGCGCCCGATGCCGTGGCTTGCCGATCGTGGATTACGTTTCTCCCTCGGTGTGGGCGTGGCGGTCCGGTCGTGCGCGGGCCATGCGCGGCTATGTCGATCACGTCCTGGCGTTGCTGCCGTTCGAACCCGAAGCCTATCGCAGGCTTGAAGGGCCGCCCTGCACCTATGTGGGCCATCCGCTATTGGAGCAGGTCGGCGTGCTCCGGCCGGACGCGCTGGAACGTCAGCGGCGCGATTCAGCCCCCCCGACGCTTCTGGTGTTGCCCGGAAGCCGGCGTAGTGAAATCCGCCATCACCTGTCCGTCTTCGGCGAGGCCATCGGGGTGTTGCAGCAGAGTATCCCCGAGATTGACGTGGTCTTGCCTACGACGCCTCATCTTGTCGATGAGATCACAACGGCGCTCGCAACCTGGCCGCGTCGGCCAAGGGTCGTGGTCGGCGAGGATGACAAGCGCGCCGCGTTCCGTGTGGCGCGCGCGGCGCTCGCCAAGTCAGGCACCGTAACGCTCGAACTCGCTTTGGCCGGCGTTCCGATGGTTGCCGCATACAAAGCGGGCAGCGTGGAAGCCTGGATCGCGCGGCGCGTCATTCGCGTTTCATCGGTCATTCTGGCCAACCTCGTGATGCGCGAGAATGTGATCCCCGAATTCCTTCAGGAGGACTGCGTGCCCGGCAAGCTCGCGCCGGCGCTACAGGAGATTCTGACGGATTCACCGATGCGGCGGCGTCAGCTCAAAGCGTTCGCCAGGCTCGATACCATCATGGCCACCGGGCAGCGCTCGCCGAGTGAGCGGGCAGCCGATATCGTGATCGAAGTCATGCGGGAGTCGCGCAGGCGCACCTAGAGC
>NZ_BJNF01000047.1 GCF_006539545.1 Nitrobacter winogradskyi | reverse complement strand
ACCGCTCTAGAGCATTTCCGGCGAAGTGGATACCGGTTTGCCGCGAGAAAATGCGACCAGACAATAATTTCTAGAGCATGGTCCGATTCAACTTGATCGGATCATGCTCTAGGTCCGTTTTTTGTTGGAAGCTTTTCTTTTCGGAACTTACCGCGGCTGCGGTCGCCTTTTATCTTGATCAATGAGTGCTGAGCTTAGTTGCATTAAGCGCGGTCCTGAGCCCTTGCGCGAGCCTGATGGCGTCGTCGTTCGCCCAGAAATGCAGGAAGAAGAGCCGCGGTTGTTCTCCCAGCATGTGGCTGTGGATGGCCGTCACTTCGATGCCGTTCGAACGCAATGCCTTCACCACCGAATTCACTTCGTCGCTAGTCAGAACGAAATCACCGGTTATCGCGGCTTTGCCATCACCCGTTGGCTGGAAATTGATGCCGGTGGCTACGCCCATGGGACCCGGAGGAGAGATCACCTTTCCGTCCATCGTAATATCGTCGCGGCGAGCCACGCCGATCTGGTAAACGCCACCATTGGAATGTCCCTTAGCACCGATGATCTCGTCGATCCTGGTCGTGTCGAGGTCGAGAGTTGAAACGGATGCTGTCGGCGCGGCAAGTGGAGTTTTGCTCTCTGCGAGTGCGTCATGAAGTGTGGAGGCCATTTTGATCGGATCTCCATGTCCACCAACATGAAGATAGAAAGTTGCCGGGACTGCGCGAAGCAGGTGGTTGTGGATTGCTGTTACTTCCAAACCGCCCTCGATCAATTTCGACATGACTGGATTGATCTCGGCTTCTAGGAGAACAAGATCGCCCATGGCCATGGCGCCGTCGTGATCTGGCTTGAACGCAACCCAGCCACCGAGTGCAAGTGCCGGCGCAATCGACACCCCGTCGAGGGTTACCTTGAGGTCGCTCCGTGGAAAGCCGTAGCGATGAACATCGCCGGATATGGTGGGCGCGCGGCCGAGTATCGAATCCACCTTTGACCACTCGATGCTGCCTTGGTCATTCGCGAATGAGGTAGAAACAATGATAAGAGCGCAACAAAAAGCTAAAACAGCTGCACGCATGTTCATTCTCATTTCTATCTGGAGGAACAGAGGCAGCGCCTAACTGCGAGAAATTACTTGCGGTTGGCCATGTCGACGTAGTCGCGCCGGGTCTTGCCTGTATAAAGCTGCCGGGGACGGCCGATCTTCTGCTGCGGATCCTCGATCATCTCGCTCCACTGGCTGATCCAGCCCACAGTGCGCGCGACCGCGAACAGCACCGTGAACATCGAGGTCGGAAAGCCCATCGCTTTCAGGGTGAGGCCCGAATAGAAATCGACGTTAGGGTACAGCTTGCGATTGATGAAATACTCGTCGTTCAGAGCGATCTTTTCCAGTTCGAGCGCGACCTTGAGCATCGGATCGTTGCCGTGGCCCGTCTCGTTGAGCACCGCATGACACATCTTCTGCATGATCTTCGCGCGCGGATCGTAGTTCTTGTAGACCCGATGTCCGAAGCCCATCAGCCGGACATCGCTGTTCTTGTCCTTCACCTTGTCGATGAAGTCCGGAATCCTGTCTACCGTTCCGATCTCGTAAAGCATGTTCAGCGCCGCCTCGTTGGCGCCGCCGTGCGCGGGTCCCCACAGGCAGGCGATGCCGGCCGCGATGCACGCGAATGGATTCGCGCCTGAGGAACCGGCGATGCGCACGGTCGATGTCGATGCGTTCTGTTCGTGGTCAGCGTGCAGAATGAAGATCTTGTCGAGCGCGTCCGCCAGAACCGGATTGATGTCGTAGTCCTCGCACGGCACGGCGAAGCACATATGAAGAAAGTTCTCGGCAAAGTTCAGGGAGTTCTTCGGATATATGAATGGCTGGCCGATCGTATATTTGTAAGCCATCGCAGCCAGCGTCGGCATTTTCGCGACCATGCGCATCGACGCGATCATGCGCTGCTTGGGATCGTTGATGTCAGTTGAATCGTGATAGAAGGCGGCGAGCGCGCCGACCGCCGCCACCATGACCGCCATGGGATGGGCATCGCGGCGGAAGCTCTGGAAGAACCGCGTCATCTGCTCATGAACCATGGTGTGATGCGTGACGCGCTCCTCGAAATCGTGCTTCTGCGATTTCGTGGGCAGTTCACCGTAGAGCAGCAGATAGCAGGTCTCGAGGAAGTCGCCTTTCTCCGCGAGCTGCTCGATCGGATACCCGCGATATTCGAGCACGCCTTCGTCGCCGTCGATATAGGTGATCTTGGACTGGCAACTGGCGGTGGACGTGAAGGCAGGATCGTAAGTGAACATGCCTGTCTGCGCATAGAGCTTGCCGATATCGACAACATCAGGCCCGACCGTGCCGCTCAATACGGGAAACTCATAACTCTTGTCATCGACCGTCAACGTTGCGTTTTTTGTGCTCGTTGCGTTCATCGTGAAGCCCCCCGATGAGATCGTTGCGGATCACCTGGTCTCCCTCGATGAGAGAAACCAGCCGGTTATTCAAAAGCGCCGCGCAAAGGGGTATCGTATTGGTGTTTGCACCGCAAGATCGCCCAAATCTGGATGGCGGTCGCTATCGTGAGCCTTGATCGCCGAGCCGGGCGAGGCACGTCTCTTTTCCCAGCGCGGCGAGGACGTCGAATATGCCGGGCGATGTCGTGCGACCGGTCAGGGCGATTCGAAGCGGCTGCGCGACGGCGCCGAGCTTGAGATTGTTCTGTTCCGCAAACGTCCGCATCGCCGCTTCGGTCGTCTCGGCGTTCCATGATGTCACGGATTCAAGGGCCGTGCGAAGCCTGTCGATCAGCGCGCGTGTCTCCGGCGTCAGCAATGCGGCGGCTTTGGCTTCGATCGGCAAAGGCCGGTCCGCGAAGATGAATCGGGCGCCCTCGATCAACTCGATCAGGGTTTTGGCCCGCTCCTTGAGGCCCGGCATCGCGCGCAGGAGTTGCGCCCGTGTGACATCGTTGAGTTTCGGCTTGAGGTCCGCTCCGCCCGGAACGAAATCAAGCGCATTCTCGAACAGCGTCATCAGTGCGACATCGTCACAATGGCGGATATAATGGCCGTTGAGGTTCTCGAGCTTGGCAAAGTCGAAACGCGCGGCGGAACGCCCGATGGCGGGCAGGTCGAACGCGTCGATCATTTCCTGCGTGGAGAAGATCTCCTGATCGCCATGGCTCCAGCCGAGCCGGACCAGATAGTTGCGAAGCGCCGCCGGCAGATATCCCATCGCTCGATAAGCATCGACTCCCAGAGCGCCGTGACGTTTCGAAAGTTTCGAGCCGTCGGGACCATGGATAAGCGGAATGTGGGCCATCGTCGGCAGCGCCCATCCAAGGGTATCGTAAATCTGCTTCTGGCGGGCTGCATTGATGAGGTGGTCGTCGCCGCGAATGATGTGTGTCACTCCCATGTCGTGGTCATCGACCACGACGGCGAGCATGTAGGTCGGCGTGCCGTCACCGCGCAGCAGCACGAGATCATCGAGGTTCTCGTTCTGCCAGACAATGCGTCCCTGAACCTGATCCTCGATCACGGTTTCACCGGTCAGGGGCGCCTTGAGGCGAATGGTCGGCTTCACGTCCGGCGGTGCTTCGGACGCGTCGCGATCGCGCCAGCGGCCGTCGTAAAGCTTGGCGCGACCTTCGGCCCGCGCCTTCTCGCGCATCTCGGACAGCTCTTCCGAGGTCGCATAGCATCGGTAGGCCTTGCCTTCGGCGAGCAGCTGCTCGGCGATCTCGCGATGCCGCGCGACGCGGGAAAACTGGTACACGACGTCGTCGTCCCACGAGATTCCAAGCCACTTCAGTCCGTCAAGGATCGCGTCGATCGCCTCCGCCGTGGACCGCGCGCGATCGGTATCCTCGATCCGCAGCAGCATCCTGCCTCCATGCTTGCGCGCATAGAGCCAATTGAAAAGCGCGGTCCGGCCGCCGCCGATGTGAAGAAAGCCGGTCGGGGATGGCGCAAAGCGTGTAACGACGGGTGCTGTCATTATGGCGGATCTGACACTTCGGAGGATGGTATCGGCGGGGGCGCTTATCACGCCCGGGATTCGCATGCACGGCTAACTGGCCTGCTTCGTGGCGTCAATGTAGCGAAGGGCTGTTTTGTCGGTTTCTATTTCATGAGGGATTTCGGAATGGCGCTGTTCCCAGGCTGCCGGCGCATCGGCCCTTGGCGGGCGCTTGCGGATTTGGCACATAGGGGCCGAGTGAAAGGCGCACAATGACCGACGAATCGACCGCCGAGGCGGGCCGGGATTTCATACGCGATATCGTGGCCGCCGACCTTGCGTCCGGAAAGCACAAGAGCATCGTCACCCGGTTTCCGCCGGAGCCGAACGGCTATCTGCATCTCGGACACGCCAAATCGATCTGCCTGAATTTCGGCATCGCCGAGGATTTCGGCGGACGGTGCCATCTGCGCTTCGATGACACCAATCCGGCCAAGGAGGAGCAGGAGTACATCGACGCGATCCAGCGCGATGTCCGCTGGCTGGGCTTCGATTGGGGAGAGCACCTCTATTATGCCTCGGACTATTTCGAGCAGCTCTATGCCTGGGCGCAGCACCTCATTCGCGCAGGGAAGGCCTATGTCGATGATCAGACACAGGAGGAGATCCGCCTCGCTCGCGGTACGCTGACCGAACCCGGCAGGAACAGCCCGTTTCGCGACCGTCCGGTCGATGAGAATCTTGATCTGTTCGCGCGGATGCGGGCGGGAGAGTTTCCCAACGGCGCGCGGGTCCTGCGCGCGAAAATCGACATGGCTGCCGGCAACATCAACCTGCGCGACCCCGTGCTCTACCGGATTCTCCACGCCACCCATCCGCGCACGGGAAATGCGTGGAACATCTATCCGAGCTACGATTTCGCCCACGGGCAGTCCGACTCGATCGAACACATCACGCATTCCGTCTGCACGCTGGAGTTCGAGGATCACCGGCCGCTCTATGACTGGTTTCTCGACAATCTTCCGGTGCCGTCGCGACCGCGTCAGTACGAATTCGCACGGCTCAACGTCACGCATACGCTGCTGTCGAAGCGGGTGCTGACGGAGCTCGTTCGCGGAGGTCATGTCGCGGGCTGGGATGATCCTCGCATGCCCACGCTCGCCGGCCTCCAGCGGCGCGGCGTGCCGGCCGAGGCGCTGCGCGAGTTCGTCAAGCGGATCGGCGTCGCCAAAGCCAACAGCACGGTCGATGTCGGGATGCTCGACTTCGCCATTCGCGAGGCGCTCAACAGGAGCGCGCCGCGCCGCATGGCCGTCCTGCGCCCGCTCAAGGTCGTGATCGAGAATTATCCGGAGGGCCAGAGCGAGGAGCTTGAAGCCGTGAACCATCCCGATGATCCCTCGCAGGGCACGCGACGGATACGATTCGGGCGCGAGATTTATATCGAGCAGGACGACTTCATGGAGAACCCGCCGAAGAAGTTCTTCCGCCTGTCACCGGGCAGGGAAGTGCGGCTGCGATACGCCTATTTCATCACCTGCCGCGAGGTTGTGAAGAGCCCCGCGGGTGAAGTGCTGGAACTTCGCTGCACCTACGATCCGGCGACCAGGGGCGGCAACGCGCCTGACGGCCGCAAGGTGAAGGCCACGATGCATTGGGTGAACGCGGCGGACGCCGTGCCGGCCGAAGTCAGACTCTACGGTCATCTGTTCGAAACCGAGCAGCCCGATGCGGCTAACTTCGCATCCGAGCTCAACCCGCAATCGCTTCAAATCCTGTCCGGCTGCATGGTCGAGCCCGCTCTCGCCCGAGACGATGCCGGAGCCGCTGTCCAGTTCGAACGGCAGGGCTATTTCTGCCGGGACAGGGATTCCGCGCCCGGCCGGCTCGTGTTCAACCGGACGGTCGGCCTGCGCGACACCTGGGCCAAGGTGGCGGCGGCTGGCTCCTGATTTCGCCGGTATTCCGTATCCGTTCCACTGTTCGCCGCGCGTGCTCTTCCGCTAGCATCGCCGCGAGGGCGTAGAGGGTCGGCTGGATGGCGGAGCGGGGCAGGGCTCGCGATCGGAGGGGAGGGTACGCCGGAACCTGGCCGACGCGGCAAGCCGTCGCCGCGCCTTCGCAAACCCCTTCGGGAGCCTTGCCGGCAATCGTCGCGCGGCTGCGGGCCTGGGCGAGCGCCGAAGCGGCAGCCGTTCGCCTTCTGCCATGGGTCCCGGTGGCGTTCGGCGCGGGCATTGCGATCTATTTTGCCGCCGATCACGAGCCGGTTGTCTGGGTTGTCTCCGTGACCGCCGGAGCGTTGTTTGTGTCGGCGTTGCTGTTGCGCCGGCATCGGGTGTTTACCGCCGCCGTCATGGTTGCGGCGGTCGCCGCGGGCTTCGCTGTCGCCACGATCAAGACGGCGCATGTCTCGCACGCTGTGCTGACGCGGCCGATGTACACGCCGCTGCTCCAGGGTTTCGTCGAAACCAGGGAGGTGCGCGAGCGAACCGATCGCTTCGTTTTGCGCGTCGTTCGGATGGACAGTCGGCGGCAGCACGTCAAGCTCGATCGCGTGCGGCTGTCCGTCAGGAAGGGCGCCGCGCCCGCTGTCGGCAGTTTCGTGGAGTTGAAAGCGCGGTTGCAGCCGCCGCTTACGCCTGTGCGGCCCGGAAGCTACGACTTCGCCCGCGATATGTACTTTCAGGGCATCGGCGCTTCCGGCTTCGCCATGGGCGCGATCAAAACCGTCAGTTCTCCGCCTGGCGGCGGGTTTGCGCTGCGCTATGCCGCGCTAATGCAGGAGTTGCGCGACGCCATCGACGCCCGCATCCGGCTTGTTCTCAGCGGCGATTCGCGGGCCATCGCCACCGCGCTGCTGACGGGACGGCGCGACGCCATCACGCCGCCCGTGAATGAGGCGATGTTCATTTCGGGGCTGGGCCATGTGCTTTCGATTTCCGGCTATCACATGGCCGTCGTCGCCGGCGTGGTATTCTTCGCGGTGCGGGCGCTGCTGGCGCTGGTCCCGGCGCTGACGGCGACTTTCCCGATCAAGAAGTGGGCGGCGGCGGCGGCGCTCGCGGCCGCCGCTTTCTATCTTATGCTGTCGGGCGCGGAAGTCGCGACCCAGCGCTCGTTCTTCATGACGGCGGCGGTGCTGATCGCGATCATGGTGGACAGGCGCGCCATTACGTTTCGCACGCTCGCGGTGGCGGCGATGATCGTGCTTGCGGTCGCGCCGGAGTCATTGATCCATCCGAGCTTTCAGATGTCGTTCGCGGCGACGCTCGGACTGGTGGCGCTGGTCCAGGTGGGCATGCCGAGGATGCTCGCAACGCCCGACCACTCGCCGACAGCGAAGGCCGCCCTGTGGGGTGGACGCGAAATCGCCATGCTGGCGCTGGCCTCATTCGTGGCGGGACTTGCCACCACGCCCTATGCCGCGTTTCATTTCCATCGTGTGACGCCATACGGCATGGTTGCGAACCTGCTGGCGATGCCCGTGATCTCGGCGCTGGTGATGCCGGCCGGACTGCTCGGACTGGCGGCGATGCCGTTCGGCTTCGACGGCGTGTTCTGGCGGTTGATGGACTTGGGCATCGAGTGGATGGTCGCCGTGGCTCAAGGGGTCGCCGAACTGCCGGGCGCCATCGGCCGCATCGCTGCATTCGGAACGGGGCCGCTGCTCGCGGCGACAGCGGGCATCGTTCTACTCGGACTCCTCAGAACGCCGTTGCGCTGGAGCGGCGCGATCGCCATCGGGCTGGCGATCATGTGGTCACTTTCGGTGACGCCGCCGGATATCCTGATCTCCGCTGAAGGCCGTAATGTCGCCGTGAGAGGCGGGGACGGCCGGTTGCGTCTCATCAGCACGGGCAAGGATTCTTTTACGGTCCGGGAATGGCTCGCCGCCGACGGGGATGGGCGTGGGCCCTCGGATCCCACGCTGGCGGAGGGCGTCTCGTGCGACGATGCGGGTTGCGTGGTCAAGATGGGTGGAGGTGGGATCGTCGCGCTGGCGCGGCGTCCGGAAGCGATGCAGGATGATTGCGCGCGTGCGGAGCTGATAGTGACGCAGTGGCAGGCTCCGGAGGGTTGCCTCGCGCATGTTATCCATCAGAGTTGGCTGCGGCGTGAAGGCGCTCTTGCCCTGTGGCGAACCCCCAATCCTTCCAGACAAGATGCTTCGAGACTCGATTCTTCAAGACCTGTTGCTTCAAACCCCGACGCTTCAAGATACGACGCTTCAAGATACGGCTTCGCTGTCGAGGCCGTCCGTCCCGTTGGGCTCCGCCGTCCCTGGTCATCCGCCGCCTTCGATGAACAGCCGGCACGGCTGCAATCAAGGTCGGAGCCTCCGGCTGACGCCACGCCGGCGCCTGAGGACCTCCAGCCGGATGATTGAAAGGCCCGTCCGTCGTAAGTCTTTCGCTCCGGATGAAATCAGTACTTGCGGTAAATGCCGATCAGTCTGCCCTGGATCTGGACCCGGTTGGGCGGAAGAATGCGAACTTCATAGGCCGCGTTCGCCGGCTCCAGCGCGATCGAAGCGCCGCGGCGGCGGAAGCGTTTCAACGTCGCTTCCTCGTCGTCGATCAGGGCGACGACGATGTCGCCGGTGTCGGCGGTCTGGTTGCGCTGGATCAACGCCATGTCGCCATCGAGGATGCCGGCATCGACCATGGAATCGCCGCGCACCTCGAGCGCGTAGTGCTCGCCGGCGCCGAGCATGTCGGGCGGCAGGCTGATGGTGTGACTGCAGGTCTGCAACGCCTCGATCGGCGTGCCGGCTGCGATCCGTCCCATCACCGGAACGGCGACCGGACGCTCGGCCTCGTCAGCGCCGCCACCGCCGCCGCGGCGAACCTTGCCGAGATTGCCCTCGATAACGCTCGGTGTGAAACCGCGGCGTCCGCCGCCGCTTGTGGCCAGTTCCGGCAGCTTGATGACTTCGATGGCGCGGGCGCGGTTGGGGAGGCGGCGGATGAAGCCGCGTTCCTCCAGTGCGGTGATCAGGCGATGGATGCCGGACTTCGAGCGCAGGTCGAGCGCATCCTTCATTTCATCGAACGAAGGCGGCACGCCGGACTCCTTCAGCCGTTCGTTGATAAAACGCAGGAGTTCGTACTGTTTGCGCGTGAGCATCCCGACCCAGTCCCTGGTTGATGGTTCCTGCCGACGACGGGACATCGGGCCTACAGCCCTATGCGCCAGCCCCGCGGCACGAGAACTCGAAACAAATCATGAACATACACTATATGTTCGATATGTGTTCCGCAACCCTTAATTTAAGGTCAACAACGCGAGACTTTATGACAGCGAGAGCTTGATGACGTTGCAAGGCTGGCCTTTGCTGGCGGCCGGCGCGAACGGCGTGCGGATAACGAGTGCATCCGCCGCGGCAAGATTTCCCATCAGCGAGCTGTCCTGATGCGTAACCGGCGTTGCGACCGGCAGGCCGTCCGTTGAATAGGTGAGTCGCGCGCGCAGATAATCCTGCCTGGCCTGATTGGCGGCGACGTCGCCTCCGAGCAGCGCCGGTTCAACACGGTGGTGCACATCTTCACGTCCCGATAGCGCGCGGATCAGCGGCACCATGAACAGGAACGCGCAGATGTAGGCCGAGACGGGATTGCCGGGGAGACCGATCACCCGCGTCGCGCCGAGCCGTCCATACATCATCGGCTTGCCGGGCCGCATCGCGATCCGCCAGAACGTCATCGCCACGCCTTCCGCCTCAAGCGCGCGCTTGATGAAATCATGATCGCCGACCGATGCGCCGCCGGTGGTGACGAGGATATCGGCGCCGCTGTCGCGGGCGCGGCGGATCGCGGCCGTCGTGGCGTCCATGGTGTCGGCGGCCAGGCCGAGGTCGATCGCCTCGGCGCCTTCACCTCGGGCGAGCGCGCGAAGCGCGTATCCGTTGGACAAAATGATCTGGCCCGGACCGGGCGTCGCGCCCGGCAAGACCAGTTCGTCGCCGGTGGCGAGCATGGCGATGGTGGGACGGCGGTGCACCGGCAGGTCCGGATAGTTCATGCCGGCGGCAAGCGAGAGATGGCGGTCGGTGAGACGCGTGCGCGCTCGGATCAGGACGTCGCCTTCGCGAAAATCCACCCCTGCGGGACGGATGTTCTTGCCGGAAGCCGTGGCTTCCTTGACGATGACGTGGTCGCCGTCGCGATCGGTGTCCTCCTGGATGACGACGGTGTCGGCGCCTTCCGGCACCACCCCTCCGGTAAAGATCCGCAAGGCCTCGCCCGCACGCAGCGCGCGATCGAGCGGCCGTCCCGCGGCGCTTTCGCCGATTACGTGAAGACGTGAGGGAATCGTCGCGATGTCCGCCGCGCGCACGGCATAGCCGTCCATCGCCGACATTGCGACCGGCGGTTGGGTCCGGCGCGAGGGCAGATCGCTCGCCAGCACCCGGCGATGCGCCGCTTCGAGCGCTGCTGTTTCTTCCGGGAGTGGTTCGACTCCGTCAAGAACAGCCGCAAGGGCATCGGCGACCGCCATCAGGGCCATGACCATCTTCTCCTATAGCGTTTTCGAGCGAAGTGGAAACCGGTTCGCGTGAAGAAAACGCGCCAAAACAATAATCCAGAGCTTCGCTTCTGATTCAATCAGAAGCGATAATGCGCTAGATCACGATGGCTTTGGATCGAATAGATCCAGAGCCATCGACGTGATCGATGCCAATATTTAGAGCGGGATGCGGGCGGAAAACCGCACCACACTTTTCCTCATCCCGCTCTAGCGCCCCGATTCCGAAATTCGCATACCCTTGCCGCAACCTTTGATGCGAACTCGCTTGACGGGCTCGATGGAGCAATGAAGCGAACTTCCGAACCACCACACTGGGACGCGCCTGGCGGGCGTGTCAATCATCTACCGAACTTTCGGCTCGCATACAACGGTGCGATGAGCCGAATGCAGCTCAACGGCGTGTTCACGCCGGCCGCTTATTATTCTGGCGCATTATCCGTCACGAGATAGTGGCCGGACTTGCCGCCCTTTTTCTCGACCAGATGAATGCCCTCGATGCGGACGCCGCGTTCCACGGCCTTGATCATGTCGTAGATCGTCAGGCAGGCGACGGAGACCGCGGTGAGGGCTTCCATCTCCACGCCGGTCGGGCCGGAGACCTTGACGCTTGCGCGCACCCGGCAGCCGGGAATCTTCTTGTCGGTTTCGATATCGAGCGTGACCTTCGACAGCGCCAGCGGATGACAGAGCGGGATCAGTTCCGACGTGCGCTTGGCGGCCATGATGCCGGCGATGCGCGCGGTGCCGAGCACGTCGCCTTTCTTGGCGTTGCCGCTTTCGATCAAGGCTAGCGTCGCCTTTGTCATGACGACCTGGCCTTCGGCGACGGCGACGCGTTCGGTCGCGGGCTTTGCCGAAACATCGACCATCCGCGCCTCGCCTTTGACGTCGATGTGGGTGAGGGCGGGTTTGCTTTTCTTGTCTGCCATATCAATTAAATCCTATAGCGTTTTCAGGCGAAGTGGACGCCGGTTCGCGTGAGGAAAACGCGTCAAATCAAAATCATGGAGCCTTCGGGTTCCATCGAAAGCGAAGGCTCCTGGCTGGTTGCTTCCCTCTCCCGCAAAAGGAGAAGGAGGCGAGAGAGGCTATGCATAGTTGAGCAGCGTGCGCGTTGCGGCCGTGACGTCGGCTTGCCGCATCAGGCTTTCGCCGACCAGGAAGGTGGAGATGCCGACCCTTTCGAGCCGTGCGAGGTCGTCCGGCGTGAAGATACCGCTTTCTCCCACCATCAGCCGATCCTTCGGAATGTGAGGGGCCAACGCTTCGCTGGTTTCGAGCGTCGTCTCGAAGGTGCGCAGATTGCGGTTGTTGACGCCGATCATCGGCGAACGCAGCTTGAGCGCGCGATCCAGTTCCTCGCGGTTATGGATTTCGAGCAGCACATCCATGCCGAGATCGAGCGCGGCCGCCTCGATGTCTGTCGCAGCCGTATCCTCGAGCGCGGCCATGATGATCAGGATGCAGTCCGCTCCATGCGCCCGCGCCTCGACGACCTGATAGGTGTCGAACATGAAGTCCTTGCGCAGCACCGGCAGCGATGTCGCGGCGCGGGCTGCAACCATGAAATCGAGATGGCCCTGAAACGACGGCGCATCGGTCAGGACGGAGAGGCAGGCCGCGCCACCGGCTTCATAGGCGCGGGCGAGCGACGGCGGATCGAAGTCGGCGCGGATCAGTCCTTTGGAGGGTGAGGCTTTCTTGATCTCGGCGATCAGGGCGTAATCGCCTCGTGCGAGTTTCGCGCGGATGGCATCGGTAAAACCGCGCGGCGGCGCGGCAGCCTTCGCGGCGGCCGTGACCTCGCCAAGGGGACGTGCGCGCTTTGCGCTCGCGATCTCCTCGCGCTTGTAGGTTTCGATCCTGGTCAGGATGTCGGCCACGCCATCGTCCTCAACCGTTGGAAACAGCGATCAACTGCTTCAGCCTGTTCAGCGCACCGCCGCCGTCGAGCGATTTCGCGCCAAGCGCGACACCCTCCTTCAGGGTCTTCGCCTTGCCGGCCACGATCAGCGCCGCCGCCGCGTTGAGCAGCGCGACATCGCGGAAGGCTCCCGGCTTGCCTTCAAGCACCTCGCGTAAGGAGGCCGCGTTCGCCTCGGCGTCGCCACCCCTCAGCGCGTCGCCGTCGGCGCGCTCCAGTCCCGCATCTTCAGGCGTCACCTCGAAGGTGCGGATATTGCCGTTATCGAGCGCCGCGACGAATGTCGGGCCGGAGAGGGTGATCTCGTCCAGGCCGTCCGAGCCGTGAACGACCCATGCCGATTCAGAGCCGTGGTTCTTGAGCACCTGCGCCAGCGGCTGCACCCATTGCCGCGAGAACACGCCGACCATCTGCCGCCTGACGCCCGCGGGATTGGACAGCGGTCCCAGCAGGTTGAAGATGGTGCGGGTCGCCAGTTCGACGCGGGTAGGGCCGACATTCTTCATCGCGGGATGATGCGCGGGCGCGAACATGAAACCGATGCCGGCCTCGTTGATGCAGCGTCCGACCTGTTCGGGGGTGAGGTCGATCCTGATGCCGAGCGCGGCGAGACAGTCGGCGGCTCCGGATCTGGAGGACAGCGCGCGGTTGCCGTGCTTGGCGACGGGCACGCCCGCGCCCGCGACGATGAATGACGCGCAGGTCGAGACATTCACCGAGCCCGAGCCGTCGCCGCCGGTACCGACGACGTCGACCGCATCCACGGGCGCCTTGACCCGCAGCATCATGGATCGCATCGCCGAGACCGCCCCGGTGATCTCGTCGACGGTTTCCCCGCGCACGCGCAGCGCCATCAGAAGGCCGCCCATCTGCGAAGGAGTGGCCTCACCGGACATCATGCTGTTGAACGCGGAAGCGGCTTCGTCGCGCGTCAGGGTCGCGCCGGTGGCGACCTTTCCAATGAGAACCTTGAGATCGTCCATCGGATGCTTTCGGGATGCGGCGCTCGCCGGTCCTCGTCAGAAGTTGCTGTTGGCGCCGGTGATCTGCGCCACCGCCGCCTGATTAATCTTGGTGCCGATCTCGGCTTCGAGCTTGACGATGTACTGGCCGACATACTCATCCGACAGGCCGCGCTGGATGCCTTCACGCAGCTTTTTCGTCTCATCGGAGGCGACATCGAGCGTTGGCACCTTCACGTCGCTGACGCGGAAAATGAACCATTCGTCATTGCCCGTGCCGGGCGCCTGGCCGGCTGCGTCCTTGGCGGCGCGGAATACGGCTGCGACCACGGCGGCGGGCAGGGTGGCCGTCGTGTCATCCCGCTTGATCGCGCTTGCGCTCTCGACCTTGAGACCGAGGCTGGCTGCCTCGTCGGCGAGCTTGCCGCCCTGCTCAAGTTTGCGGATCGTATCCGTCGCCCTGGTCATCAGGCGGCTGCTGATCTGGTCCTCGCGCCACCTGGCTTCGACCTTGTCCTTGACCTCGTCGAGGGTGCGGTCGCGCGAGGGGGTGACGCCGAGAACGTCGAACCAGATGAAGCCGTTGTTGCCGAGTTGCAGCGTCTCGTTGTCGACGCCGACATCGCTGGCGAACGCCTGCGCGATCAGGTCGACGCCCTGCGGAATTCCGGACACGGGTTTACCGTCCGGCGCGCGCCCGGAACGGTCGGTGGCTTCGATGGTGACCGCGGACAGTCCAACCTTTTTGGCGGCTTCGACAACGCTCGCGCCGCCGCCGCGCTCGTCCTCCATCTTGTTGTGGAGGTTGTTGATCTCAGCGCGCGCGCGATCGAGCGCGGCGTCGCGTTTCAGTTTTTCGGCAACGCTTTCGTAAGTCGGCTGGTTGCCCGGCTCGATGCGGCCGACCTTGATCAGCGCGACGCCGAATCGACCCTGGGTCGGCTGGCTGACTTCATCGCTCTTGATCGAGAACGCTGCATTGGCGATGGCGGGATCGATGATCTCGGATTTCGAGATCGTGCCGAGGTCGATGTCCGAGGCCGCAAGACCACGCTCCCTGGCGATATCGTCGAACGACGCGCCGCCGACGATCTTCTCCCGCGCGGCCTGGGCGTCCGTGACGTTCGGGAACATGATCTGCCGGAGTTGCCGCCGTTCGGGCGTGGACAGCTTGTCCTTGCGCTCCTCGTAGATCTTTCTGGCGTCGTCGTCGGACACGGCGGTCCATTTGGCGACTTCCTCGGGCGTCAACACCACGAAAGCCATCTTGCGATATTCCGGCGCGCGGAACTGCACCTTGTGGGCGTCGAAATATCCGGACAACTGGTCCGCAGTGGGAGGATCGATGGTTCCGGCCTGCGCCGCGCCGAGCTTGACGTAGTCGATGGTCCGCTGTTCTTTCTGGAAGCGGTTCAGCGCCTCCAGCAGCGTTTTCGAGGGCTCCACGCCGGCCGTCATCGTTCCGACGATCTGGCGGCGCAGCGCCATGTTTCGCTGCTCGGCGACGTAGCGCTGCTCGGTGTATCCCAGCTGGCGGATGAGGCCGGCGAAGCGCGCCGCGTCGAAGGCGTTATTCGCACCCTTGAAGGTGGGATCGCTCTTGATCTGTCGGCCGATTTCCTCGTCCGACACCTTGAGGCCCTTGCGCTGGGCGTCTTCGTCGAGCGCGGCCTCCGCGATCACCTGCTGCAGGATCTGGCGGTCGAGGCCGAGAGCCCTGACCTGATCGGGAGGCAGCGGGCGGCCGAACTGGCGTCCGATCTGTTGCAGCCGGTCGTTGTAGATTTGCCGGAACTGCTCGGTCGAAATCTCGGTGCCGCCCACCGTGGCCAGCGCCGACTGGCCGAAGCCGTGAAAGATGTCCGCGATGCCCCAGATGCCGAAGGCGACGATCAACAGGCCCATCACGATCGTCATGAGGGTCTTGCCGAGCCAGTTTGATGAGGCGTTGCGTATTCCTCGAAGCATGTGTCCGTCTTTTGCAGGAGGGAAGCAGGTCGTATGGGAAGCAGGTCGTATGGGAAGCAGGTCGCACTTGAGCGGAAGCCGCGCGAGAGCCCACCGAATTGATAACGCATCATAAAGTGGCAAGCGCGCCGTCGCAACCTCGGCGGAGCGCCTCGACCATGAGCCGCGGCGTGTGCCGGAGACTGGCCCCGGCCGATAACCTCTGCTAGCAAGGTCCGTGAACTCGGCGTCGGATTGTCGGCACGCCGAGATGACGCAACGTCAAAATCACCTATGAGAGATCCATGACCGGGCTGCGACCGCTGATTGCTGGAAACTGGAAGATGAACGGCCTCAAGGCTTCGGCCAGCGAACTCGGCCAGATAATCTCAGGAGCGGCTGGTCCCGCGCAAAAAGCCGATCTGCTCATTTGTCCGCCGGCGACGCTGGTGCTGGCGTTCGTGGGGGCGGTGCAGGGCTCGCCGGTTGGGATTGGCGGGCAGGATTGCCACTCCAAGCCGTCCGGAGCTCATACCGGGGATATTTCCGCCGAGATGCTGGCGGATGCGGGCGCTACCGCGGTCATCGTCGGTCATTCCGAGCGCCGCGCCGATCATGCGGAGACCGACGCTCTGGTGCGGGAAAAGGCCGAAGCCGCGTGGCGGGCGGGTCTGACCGCCATCGTCTGCGTCGGCGAGACGCAGGACCAGCGCGATGCCGGTCAGACGCTCGATGTGGTTGGTCGGCAGCTCACGGGCTCGCTGCCGGACGGCGCGACGGCCGCCAATCTCGTCGTCGCCTACGAGCCGGTCTGGGCGATCGGCACCGGGCGCACGCCGACATCGCAGGACGTGCAGGAAGTCCACAGGTTTATCCGCGAAAAGCTCGCGGAACGGTTTAGCGTGGAAGGCACGAAGATTCGCATTCTGTATGGCGGGTCGGTGAAGCCGTCGAATGCCGCGGAGCTGCTGGCGGTTCCGAACGTGAACGGAGCGTTGATCGGCGGCGCCAGCCTCAAGGCGGCGGACTTCCTGGGGATCGCCCAGGCCGTTGCCTGACTGTTTCCTGCCGCGGCCGGCCGCCTAGAGCGTTTTCGAGCGAAGTGGAAACCGGTTCGCGTGAAGGAAACGCGTCAGAACAAGATCATAGAGCCTCGCTTCTGATTCCATCAGAAGCGAAAAGGCTCTAGAGCGGCGGCCGATTAAATGGAATCAGCGCCGCCGCTCCAGTTAATTGATTGAGCATCGGATTTATCCCGAAACCGGTTCCCACTTTCGGGTCCGATGCTCTAGCGGGGGCGACCCTGTGGGGGTGACAACGCCGCGCCTGATCGTGTAGATACCCCGCCGAGTGGAGTGAGTTTGATATTCGCGCCTCCTTTGGCCGCTGGCCGCGCGTCCCGGATGCGAACGTTGGAGCCGAACCACTCGAGCATGATCCCGACCCGAAGAGCCGCGCCAGCGCAAAGTGGAAACCGGTTCTCGGAAAAGAAAATAGAATAAGCGACGAGTCTGATTCAACGGGGTTGAATCAGGTTCAACGCAGTTGAAACAGACTCGAGTTCAAGCCCCGCAAGCCTGTGATGTCCGGCCGTCCGGCGCGCACTTGTGATGGAAGGCCAGAGATGCAGACCGCAGTTATCGTCATCCATTTGATCATCGTCGCGACGCTGACCGTCGTCGTTCTGCTGCAGAAATCCGAAGGCGGTGGCCTCGGCATGGGCGGCGGCGCCGGTTTCATGTCAAGCCGGGGCACGGCGAACCTGCTGACGCGCACGACCTCTTTTCTTGCGGTAGGGTTTTTCGTGACCAGCCTGCTCCTGTCCTGGCTTGCCGGCGTCGAACAGAAGCCGGGCTCGATCCTGGATACGGCGCCGGCGTCGCAATCGCAGCCGGCCACCCCGGTCACCCCGCCGAGCGGTGGCGGTCTGCTCGATTCGCTGAAGCAGTCAGAACAGGCGCCGGCCCCCGCCGGTCCGCAGGCGCCGCGTTCCCGATAAAGCAGGACGATGCAGGGCGGGGTCGCCATCCTGCATCAGCAGTTTCCATCAAGAGACTGCAAAATCGTTTGAATTTTGAAGTCACCCACAGCCCATTCGCGTTCCGGCTGGCGGCTGCGATTGGTTTTGGCGAATCGACACGGGAGCCTTAAAGGTTGAGACCCATGGCGCGGTATATTTTCATCACCGGCGGCGTGGTCTCCTCGCTCGGAAAAGGTCTGGCATCGGCGGCGCTCGGCGCGCTGTTGCAGGCGCGTGGCTACAAGGTCCGCCTTCGCAAGCTCGACCCCTACCTCAACCTCGATCCCGGAACGATGTCGCCATATCAGCATGGCGAAGTGTTCGTGACCGACGACGGCGCCGAGACGGATCTCGATCTCGGTCATTACGAGCGTTTTACCGGGCGTCCCGCCACGAGGCAGGACAACATCACCACGGGCCGCATCTATCAGGATATCCTGACCAGGGAGCGCCGCGGCGATTATCTCGGGGCCACGATCCAGGTGATTCCCCACGTCACCAATGCCATCAAGGCGTTCATTCTCGACGGCAACGATGACCATGACTTCGTGCTGTGCGAGATCGGCGGCACGGTGGGCGACATCGAGGGCCTGCCGTTCTTCGAGGCGATCCGGCAGCTCAAGAACGATCTTCCGCGCGGTCATGCGATCTACGTCCACCTGACCCTGCTGCCGTTCATCCCGAGCGCCGGCGAATTGAAGACCAAGCCCACGCAGCATTCTGTGAAAGAACTCCGATCGATCGGCATCCAGCCCGATATCCTGCTGTGCCGCACCGATCGCGAAATTCCCGCGGAGGAGCGCCGGAAGCTCGGATTGTTCTGCAATGTCCGGGAAAGCGCCGTGATCGAGGCGCGCGATGCCGATAACATCTACGCCGTGCCGGAAGTCTATCACGCTGCGGGACTCGACGACGAGGTTCTGGCGGCGTTCGGAATCGAGCCGGCCGCGCCTCCGGCGCTTAAGGGCTGGCATGAGATCAACGAGCGCATCCGCAATCCGGAAGGGGCGGTGACGATCGCGATCGTCGGCAAGTACACCGGCATGAAGGACGCCTACAAATCGCTGATCGAAGCGCTGTCCCATGGCGGCATCGCCAACAAGGTGAAGGTCAACCTCGACTGGATCGAGAGCGAGGTGTTTGAAAACGAAGATGCCGCGCCGTTCCTCGAACATGTCGACGGCATTCTGGTGCCCGGCGGATTTGGCCAGCGCGGCGCGGAAGGCAAGATCAAGGCGGCGCGGTTCGCGCGCGAACGGCACGTACCTTATTTCGGCATCTGCTTCGGGATGCAGATGGCCGTGATCGAGGCGGCGCGCAACCTGGTCGGAATCGCGGACGCCAACTCGACCGAATTCGGCCCGACCAAGGAGCCGCTGGTCGGCCTGATGACGGAATGGCTGCGCGGCAACGAACTGGAGAAGCGCTCCAAAGCGGGCGACCTCGGCGGCACCATGCGGCTCGGCGCCTATCCGGCGATGCTCAAGCGCGGCAGCCGCGTCTCGGGAATCTACGGCGGGGCGGTCGAGATTTCCGAGCGGCACCGCCATCGCTATGAAGTCAACACTGCCTACAAGGATCGGCTGGAGCAGCACGGCTTAAGGTTTTCGGGCCTCTCGCCCGACGGCGTGCTGCCGGAGATCGTCGAATATCAGGATCATCCCTGGTTCATCGGCGTGCAGTACCACCCTGAACTGAAGTCGCGGCCGTTCGAGCCGCACCCGCTGTTCGCCTCGTTCATCCAGGCGGCGGTTGTGCAGAGCCGGCTGGTTTAGAGC
>NZ_BJNF01000046.1 GCF_006539545.1 Nitrobacter winogradskyi | reverse complement strand
CGTCAAAACAATAATCTAGAGATTCACTTCTGATTCCATCAGAAGCGAAGCTCTAGCGGCCGCGTAGACGGTTCAGTATCCGCCCCCCGACGATAAACAGAATAACGCCGACAAACACGAGCGTGAAAAGGATCGAAACCATGAGGCGTCCCTTAATCCAGAAGGCTGTAGACAGCCTCCTTCGACCGTTACCATACAAGGTGGGGCCGCGCGATCGCGGCGCGAGGGAAATTCATTTTACAAGCCGGCGTGAACTTGGATTTCTCCGTCGCGTCTGTCCAGAATGCTGCGATGAACAATGAGCCGTGGCGGCCTCCCTCACGAAGCCGCCCCTGTACAAGATGTCGCAGCTCGGTCATACTTCGCAACTGGTTCTGAGGGAGGCAACGCGACGGACGTAAGCAACGTAAAGCAACGCTAAGGAGGCACCGTGATGAGTGAACGCGACCGCGCCAATCTGATCTTGGGCATAGCCGTTACCAGCGTGATGTTTTTCGGCAGCATGGCCTTGGTATGGAACAGTACTGGCCGGCTTTCGAGCGAAGCAAAGGCGGCAGCCGCTCCGGCGCACCAGGCTGCGCCCCACGCAGACGCCACCGCCGGACTTGAAAGCCGCTTGCTTCTCCTTGAAGCCAAGATGAAGGCTCCGCCGACCGTTGATGCTTCTCAACTCGATGAAAAAATCAAAGGCCTGGAGTCCCAGCTCACGGCTGTACAAACCCAGTTGGGCGCTTTCACCGTGTCGGATTTCGATGCGCTCAAGATGAAGGTCGCCGGGACGAAGAATCCCGAGTCCCTCAAGACGACCGTAGACGCTCTTCAAACGGACGTAGGAAAGCTGCACACGCGCCTCGATCAGCTTTCGGAGCAAGCTTCCGCCACAGTGTCGGAGACCAAGCACAACTCGCGGAAGTCGCAGCATTCGAAATCGAAATAAGGCGCCACCGCGCGGATCGGCGAACGATAGCGTTTTCGAGCGAAGCATGTCCTCGGGCTTGACCCGGGGATGGAAACCTGTTCGCGTGAAGAAAACGCGTCAGAACAATAATCCGGAGCTTCGCTTCTGATTCAATCAAAAGCGGAAATGCTCGAAGATGCCGCGCTCTGGCATGTGGGAATCATGGCAACGGTGCGCTTGGCGCTACGTCGTTCTGCGGTCGGCGGGCGCCCGCTCCGGCGATTGTCATCAAGGGCAGCCATGAGGCGCAACTAATTGACGCCCGCTGCATCGGCCTCAGGAGTGAAGCGATCGCGCAAGCACCTTTCCCAGGGCCTGCAAGCTCGGGAACAAGTCGAACGCGTCCGCCAGAAAAATGAACAGAAGCGCGTGAACAATATACAGGCGGCCTTCGAACCATGTGAGAGCGTGTTCAAACAGGCGTTTCGGGTATGGAAGCGCGGCAAGAATGAAAACAACCGCCGGTCCCAGAACGAACGAACCAAGGATATCGCTCGGATAGTGGAGCCCGACAATGACTCTGGGAATCGCGACGATCAACGCTACCCAGACAAAGCAGAATAGCCCGGCCGATCGTTTCTCGACAAAAACCAGAGCGGCAAGACTGAAGAACAAGGTGGCCGTGTCGCTCGGGAACGAATTCGTTCGGTCCCAGGGTGTTCGCGGAATGACGGTGTCCAGTGGAATTGCCGGGTCCAGAATGGGACGTATGTGGACCGCGGTGTGAAACTGGGACCAGATCGAAAGCATGGTCGCCAGACAGACCCCCAACAGCCCGGCTAGCATACGACCGCGACGCTCCGGCTGTTCACTGGCGAACCACAGCGCGACAAGGGAAAAAAACACTGGAAATCCCCTGAAAAGCGAATTGTTCGCGAACTCCCAAAGGGTGTCGTTTCCTCCGCCGAATGCATTGAGCGCAAGAAGGATTTCTCGATCGAGGCCGGTAATTGTCATTGTTTTTGATTTCGCCGCGTCCAGCCGGACATGAAAATCGGAACGTAAAGCTGCAATTTTCGCGACCGTGCTTTTACGTGCAAACTGCGGCCGGTCAACAACGATTATGGTTCGTCGATCCGATATCCGCATTTCCTTCGGAGGCCCGTTGCGGACGCGGGAAATCGAAGGTCACCGGCGCGCGGCGCCCGCCCCACACCCGGCCCGGGGAGCGTTTGTTAACCTCTGGTTAACCAGAATCCGGCGACGATTTTCCTGGCCTGAATTTGCGCTCCACTGGTTCAGTTGGAGTCAGCAATTGCGCGAGGTTCCGGCCCTCGTTCTGCATTGCGGCTCAGAACGCCGCCGCCGTTGGAGTGAGGATTTTTTGATGGCAGATAACGACAGCACCATCGCATGGCATCGGGCCCAGTTGAAAAAGCATCGCGAAGCTTTGCGCGAGATGGAGGTTCGCCGTTTCCGTTTTGGCGAGACCGCGGATCCGCGCGTGCGCGTCGAGACGCTGCGAATGGCGGCCAATCTTCGCCGTAAGATTACCGCCTCCGAGAAGGTTATCGGCGCTTACGAAAAACGTACGCGGCGACCGCGGACGACCGACTTTCGCAGTCTTGCCAACGTTCCGTGGGGCAACTGGAACAGTGCGCCCTGTAATGGAGAGATTGCGCGGGACTGAACGGCGGCCGTCCATGGCGGTACGGATGGCTTGTGACGCAGGGCAGATTTAGCCGGCCCACAGCATCGTGGCGGCCGGATTGCCCCCTGCCCTGAAAAAGGGTTCCGACTGCTGGCGGCCCTGATGCAGGCTCGGGGTGAAGGGAAGCGCGCAACTTCATGATTGCTTGTTGGTTTGGGATCAGAAGATGCCCGAACCCATCGTGTGATGAAGCCAACCTCTGAACCGTGCCGCACGCCAGGATTTTGGTACTTTTGGGCTCATCTTGCGTTACACTGGCCCCCTGAGGGGATGCGCGTTCTTGCTCATGGAGCCGGCCAATGACGACACCTTCCCAAGATTTCGAACGCCTTCAGTTGAAAGTGAGCAGCAAAGTCCGCGAGCATTGGAAGGCCCTCCTCTTCAAAGGCGTCCTGCTGGTGCTTCTCGGGTTGGCCGCCATCGTGGTGCCGCCGCTCGCGAGCCTCGCCATCACGATCTTCCTCGGCTGGCTTTTTCTCGTCGGTGGCGTTGTCGGACTAGCCGCTACCTTCTGGGCGCAGAAGACGCCCGGCTCCTGGTGGTCGTTGCTCTCGGCCGTGCTGGCCATTCTCGTCGGCATACTGCTGCTGGTTCAGCCCATTCGGGGGATGCTGACGCTCACAATCGTGGTCGGCGCCTACTTCCTCGCCGAAGGGGCCGTCACCATCATGTATGCCCTTGAACATCGCCGCAGACTCTCGGAACGGTGGGGCTGGCTACTCATCGCCGGAGTGATGGACATCATCATCGCGGGCGTCATCATCATTGGCTTTCCGGGATCGGCGAGTTGGGCCATCGGGTTGCTGGTCGGTCTCAACATGATATTCGGTGGCGCTTCGTTGATCGGAATAGCGCTCGCCGCGCGAAAAGTGCGTTCGAGCATTTCACATTCCGACAGCGAAGTTTAATCGGCCCGGACGCAGGCCGATTAAACTACGAAATCTGGCCCAGAAGCGTCAGCAGCCGCGACAGATGCTTTTGATCTTGCGCTGGAGAGCTGCATCGGCCGGGTCGAGACGATCTCGATCCCTCGCGTCCCTGCTGTCCGGAGGCAGATCGGTTGGGCGCGGTTGACGGTGGCCAATTGGTGCGCTGTCACGCGAAAATCTGTCGATGGTCGAACCGGGTGACGACCCGCTTCCCGCTGGATACTGCGCAAGCGCCGCGGGCGCGCCGATCAAAACCGCTGAAACCGCGATTACAGTGATCTTGCTCATCTCGCTGCTCCATTGTCCGCAACTGATACTGGCGAGAACGTTGTGAAGTTTTCAGCGTTCCCCGGTTGTGCCGGCCTCGCTTGCCCGGCGCGTCAGCTTCTCAGTCTCTATGGCTTCGGCGGATAGAGATGAACGCCGCCACAGTAGTCGGTAATAAGATAGTGCAATTCCGGCCGATGTTCACCTGCTCCGGAGATTAAATCTGAGGGCGACATATAGTCCGGCCCCACCGGCGACTTGCCGTATCCGCCGGGAATATCGAGAACATAATCCGGCTGGCACAGGCCGGACACGCGGCCGCGCAGCGCCCGCATCAGGGCCTGACCCTGTTCCAGCGTGGTCCGCAGATGCGCCGTTCCCGGCGCGAGATCGCCGTGATGCAAATAGTAGGGCTTGATGCGGCATTCGACGAAAGCGCGCATCAGGGCCTCCAGCGTCGCCGCGTCATCGTTGACGCCGCGCAGCAGCACCGACTGGCTGACCATGGGAATGCCGGCATCGATGATGCGGGTGCAGGCCGCTCGCGCAGCCGCGGTCAGTTCGCGTGGATGATTGGCATGCAGCGCCAGCCATGTGGTGACGCCGTCCGTGCGAAAGGCCGCCGCCATCTCATCAGTGACGCGCGCGGGATCGGCAACCGGAACGCGCGTATGGATGCGGACGATCCTGACGTGATCGATCGCGGCAAGCTCGGCCATGATCTCGGCCAGCCGTCGCGGCGACAGCATCAACGGGTCGCCGCCGGTCAGGATCACTTCCCAGACTTCAGGATGCGCCCGGATGTAATCGAGCGCCGCCGCGGTCGCGGATTTCGACAGCGCGGTTTCCTTGGCGGGCCCCACCATTTCTCGGCGGAAGCAGAAGCGGCAGTAGACAGCGCAGACGTGAACGAGCTTGAGCAGCACCCGGTCGGGATAACGATGAACGATGCCGTCCACTGGGGAATGCGCATGATCGCCGATCGGGTCGGCGCGTTCGCAGGCTTGCGCCGCCAGTTCATCGGCGCTCGGGAGATACTGCCGCGCGATCGGATCATCAGGATCGGCCGGATCGATCAGGCCTGCGACCTCCGGCGTGATCGCAATCGCATAGCGCGCGGCAACCCTTTCGAGATCGGCCAGAGCCGCGGCCGGCGCGAGACCGTGAGCGATCAGATCTTCGGGACGCCGCAATGTCGAGACGATACCTTTATTGATCCGCGCGCTCATGCATCCTCCGCGGGCGGCGTCCACACCACCTGATCGATCTTTGAGGCGCCGCTCGCCAGCATCACCAGCCGATCCAGGCCCAGCGCCACCCCGCCCGCTTCCGGCATTCGGGCGACGGCCGCCAGAAAATCCTCGTCCAGCGGATAGCGCTCGCCGTAACGGCTTTGCTTGTCGTCCATCGCTTGCGTGAAACGGATGCGCTGTTCGGCGGCGTCGGTCAATTCACCGAAGCCGTTCGCAAGCTCGACACCGCAGGCATAGACCTCGAAGCGTTCGGCGACGCGGCTGTCAGACGGACTGATCCGCGCCAGCGCGGCTTCGGGCGCAGGGTAGTCGGACAGCACCGTCAAACGGTCCTGCCCGAGACGCGGCTCGATATGCTCGACCAGCACCTTGCTGAAAATATCCGACCAGTTGTCGTCGTCCGCGATCCGCACCCGCCCTCGCGCCGCCTTCGCCAGCGCCGCGCGATCGCCCTCGCGGCCGACGACCGTATCCAGGAGGTCAATTCCGGCGAAGCGGTTGAACGCGGCGGCGACCGTCAATCGTTCCGGCTCGGCGAGCGGATCGGCTTGCCGGCCGCGAAACGAAAATCTCGCGATGCCTGTCGCCCGCGCTGCAATGGCGATCACCGCGATACAGTCGGCCATGACCACCTCATAGGAGCCGCCTGCGCGATACCATTCCAGCATGGTGAATTCCGGCAGGTGCAGTACGCCGCGCTCGCGGTCCCGGAACACCCGCGCGAACTCCACCATCTTCTGCTCACCGGCCGCCAGCAGCTTCTTGCAGGCGAATTCCGGGGATGTGCGCAGGTAGCGCGTGAGGTGATCGCCGGCCGCCGTCGTCAACGCCGTGCGGGGCGCATGAAGGTGGGTTTCGTTGCCCGGCGACACCTGCAGAACACCGGTTTCGACCTCGACGAACCCTTGCGCGTCGAACCATGCCCGCAGCGCCCTGGTCACGGCGGTTCGCGCGTTCAGGAACGGCTTTCGGTCCGCATGTCTCGCCTGATCCCACCAGGGGGAAATCCTTTCCATCCATCCTCAGCAATCGACCGGAATCGGCCGCAAAACACTGGCGCCGACGGGCCAAATCAGTATGTTGCGGCCCGAAACCGCTTCAAAGGCCGCAGGACGTTCCGTCCGGACCGGCCTTAAGCCAGAACCTTAGGAAATCCAGCCTTGAGAGTCATCGCCAGTTCTATTCGCAAGGGCAACGTCATCGAGCAAGACGGCAAGCTCTACGTGGTCCTCACCGCGGAGAACATCCACCCCGGCAAGGGAACCCCGGTCAGCCAGATCGAGATGCGGCGGATCAGCGACGGCGTGAAGATTTCCGAGCGCTACAAGACCACCGACCAGGTCGAGCGCGCCACCATCGAGGATCACAACTTCACCTTCCTTTATGAAGACGGCGACGGCTTCCACTTCATGAATGCCGAGACCTACGATCAGGTCCAGGTGCCCAAGGATATCGTCGGCAGCGCCGCGCCGTATCTGCAGGAAAACATGGTGGTGAAACTGTCCCTGCACGACATGGTGCCGGTGGCCATCACGCTGCCGCAGCGGGTGACGCTCGAAGTGGTTGAGACCGAGCCTGTCACCAAGGGGCAGACCGCGTCCTCGTCGTATAAGCCCGCCGTGCTGTCGAACGGGGTCCGCACCGGCGTGCCGCCGCATGTCGCCGTCGGCACCCGCGTCGTGGTGATGACCGAGGACGGCTCCTACGTCGAGCGCGCCAAGGATTGAGGGAAGGTCAAGTTCCCGCGACGCAATGAAGCTTTGCTGCGGAGTGCTTCGCTCCGTTATGCTCGCTGCATGACAGTCCCCGATTCTCACATCCGGCTCAGCCGGCGCGGCGCGTTGCGATGTCTCGGAGCGGTGGCGGCGCTTGCGCCCTTCCCTGCTCTCGCCGCCATGCCTCAGGGGTTCGAGCAATGGCACGACGGCTTCCGCGCCCGCGCGCTGGCCAAGGGTGTTTCAAGCGCGACCTGGAGCCGCTGCATGGGCCGGATCGAGCCGGACATGAGCGTCTTCAACAAGATGCGCAAACAGCCGGAGTTTCACGAAAAGATCTGGCAGTACATCAACCGTCGCGTCTCGGATTGGCGGATCACCGCCGGCAAGGAGGCGCTGCGGAAGAACGACGCGCTGTTCGCGCGGATCGAGCGCGATTTCGGGGTAGAGCGCGGAACATTGCTCGCACTGTGGGGCGTCGAGACCGCCTTCGGCGATCCGCTAGTGCAGAAGAACCACATGCGTCCGGTGTTTCCTTCGCTGGCGGCGCTGGCCTGGAACGAGCCGCGGCGGCGCGCCTATTGGGAAACCGAGCTCATCAATGCGCTGCGCATCGTGGACAAGGGCTGGAGCACGCCGGAGGAGATGCGCGGCTCGTGGGCCGGCGCGATGGGACACAGCCAGTGGATGCCGGAAGTCTGGCTCAACGTCGGCATGGACTACGACGGCGACGGCCGGGTCTCGCCGTTCGGAAAACCCGACGATGCGCTGGGTTCGACCGCGCGCTACCTGATCAAGCGCGGCAGGTATCATCGCGGCGAGCATTGGGGATACGAGGTGCGCGCACCCGGCGGCGCGAGCGGCAGCCGCAGCTATGCCGCCTGGGCGGCGGCCGGCGTGCAGCGCGCCGACGGTCAGGCGTTTCCGCAGCCGAATGCTTCAGCCAAGCTCTGGATCCCGGAACCGGGCGGCCCCGCGTTTCTGCTGGGGCCGAATTTCTATGCCGTGCGCAGCTATAATCCGTCCATGAACTACGCACTTTCGATCTGTCATCTCGGCGACCGCATCCTCGGCGCTCCGCCCTTTATCCAGCCCTTCCCCGGATCGGAACGCGCGCTCACGCTGGCCGAAGTGCAGGAGGTGCAGACGCGTCTGACCCAAGCCGGCTTCGACACCGGCGGCACCGATGGCCGCGTCGGCAACGACACCATGAAGGCAGTGAAGGATTTCCAGGCTCGCGTCGGACTGCCGCCTGATGGCTATGCCGGACTGAAAGTGCTGGCGAAGCTGAGACAGGGATTGTAGCGCGGGAACTGGTCATCCCGCTTTTGATCGTCACCTACCGAATTGTCTTCGGTCCTGGATCCGGCACCGCGACATCCACCACGCGCAGCTGCACGCGCTCCGCGCCCTGCCAGCGGTCCACCGCCAGCGATCCCGCCACGTGCAGCAACTGGCCCCGCATTTGGGCCAGAGCGTTGCCGAGCGGTTGTCCGACCGCGCGAAACGCGATGCCGTTCAAGATCGCGCCGTCCCCGGATCTGAGCCGCAACCTAAGGTGGGCCTGCCCGATCTCGTCGGCATGGATCAACTGGTGAGCGGGCAACGCCACCACCGGCTCGGGATTACCCGCGCCGAACGGTCCCGCGCGATTGAGCGTCGCCACGAATTCGGGCGTCGCCGCCCGCGCGCTGACCGCGCCATCGATGAAAAGCTCGCGGACGTGGCGCGACTGTGCGACATCCGCGGCGAGCGCCGTTTCCATATAGGCGCGGAATTCCGCAAGCTGCTCCTTCCGCAACGTCACGCCGGCCGCCATGGTATGGCCGCCGCCCTTGAGCAGCACGCCGTCCGCCACGGCCCGCCGCACCGCCTTGCCGAGATCGACGCCGCCGATGGAACGCCCCGAGCCGGTCCCGATGCCACCGGGCTCCAGCGCGACAACGAAAGCGGGACGTGAAAATTTGTCCTTGAGCCGCGACGCCACGAGACCGACCACGCCCGGATGCCAGCCCTCGGACGCGGTGACGATGACGGACCCCTTGTCCTCGAGACCGAGCGAGGCCAGCGCCTCGGCTTCGGCCTGGGCTTCGGCGGTCTGTTCGATCACGCGGCGTTCGGCATTGAGGCGATCGAGTTCGGCGGCGATCCGCGCGGCTTCGGACACATCGCCTTCGAGCAGCAGCCGGACGCCGAGGTCAGCGCGCCCGATCCGGCCGCCGGCGTTGATGCGCGGCCCCAGCATGAAGCCGAGGTGCCAGGCTTCCGGCGGGCCGCTCAGCCGCGCCACATCCATCAGCGCGGTGTGGCCGACATGATCGCGGCGGCGCAGCGCGATCAATCCCTTCGCGACGAAGGCGCGGTTGAGACCGGTCAGCGGCGCGACGTCGGCGACCGTTCCGAGCGCGACGTGATGCAGCATGTCCAGGAGATTCGGTTCCGGCCGCTCGCCGCTCCAGAAACCGCGCCGGCGCAGTTCGCGATTCAGCGCGACCAGCGTGACAAAAACCAGACCGACGGCTGCGAGATGACCGAGGCCGGAAAGATCGTCAGGGCGGTTCGGATTCACCAGCGCCTCGACCTCTGGCAGGTCGTCGCCGCATTGGTGATGGTCGATCACGACGACCGACATCCCCCGCTGCCTCGCGACCGCCAGCGGCTCGATGCTGGTCGTGCCGCAGTCCACCGTCACCAGCAAGGTCGCGCCCCTGCCCGCGAGCGCATCGATCGCATCGACGTTGGGGCCGTAGCCTTCGAAAACGCGGTCGGGGATATGGATCAGCGGATCAAGGCCGCAATGCCGCAGATGCCAGGCGAGCAGCGCCGCAGAGGTCGCGCCGTCGACGTCGTAATCACCGAAGATCGCGACGGTCTCGCGGTGGATCGCGGCATCCGCGAGCCGCCGCGCGGCCGTCTCCATCTGCGTCACGGTGAAAGGATCGGGCATCAGCCGGCGGATGGTGGGATCGAGAAAATCCGCGACCGCATCGATGTCGACGCCGCGTCCGGCGATCACCCGCGCCAGCATCTCCGGCAATTGATGCCGTTGCGCGATCGCCAGCGCGCGCGCCGCGCCTCGTGGATCGAGGCGATCGCGCCACAGACGGCTCGTCGCTGAATGCGACACACCGAAAAAGGCGTCAGGAGCTTCGACAGGCAATGCGGAGGCTGGCAGGGTCATGATGTCGTCCGCGCCTTGCGATGTCGGCCGGGGCGACGTCGCCTGCTTTCTCAATTCTGGTCGAACCTGTCCGTCCTGCGATGCTCGGCCTTGATGCGACGCACGGTGCCGGACGCGGAACGCATCACCACCGTATCGGTCTCGATCACCTTCTTGCGGAATCTTACGCCGGACAAGAGCGAACCTGATGTCACGCCTGTGGCGGCGAACAGGCAGTCGCCCTTCACCATGTCGTCGATCTCGTATTTCTTTCTGGGATCCTCGATGCCCATTTGCAGCGTCCGCTCGCGCAGCGCCTCGCTGTCGATGATGAGGCGGGTCTGCATCTGTCCGCCGATGCAGCGCAGCGCCGCCGCCGACAGCACGCCTTCGGGAGCGCCGCCGCTGCCGAGATAGATGTCAATTCCCGTTCGCGGCTCGGCGGTGTGGATGACGCCGGCGACGTCGCCGTCGCTGATCAGGCTCACCGCGGTGCCGAGCTTGCGCAGCGCGGCGATCTTGGCCGCATGGCGTGGCCGGTCGAGCAGAATGGCGGTGATCTCGGTCGGCTTGACCCCCTTGGCCTTGGCCAGGTTGATGATGTTCTCTTCCACCGGCGCGTCGAGATCCACCGTGCCCTTCGGATAGCCGGGTCCGATCGCGATCTTGTCCATGTAGCAGTCCGGCGCGTGAAGCAGCGTGCCGGCCTGGGCTATCGCAATGGTGGCGATCGCGCCCGCCATGTTCTTGGCGCACAGCACCGTTCCCTCGAGCGGATCGACGGCGATATCGACCCGTGGGCCGCGTGTGTTGCCGACCTTTTCGCCGATGAACAGCATCGGCGCCTCGTCGATCTCGCCCTCGCCGATCACGACCGTACCGTCGATCGGCAAATTGTTGAGCTCGCGTCGCATCGCATCGACCGCGGCCTGATCCGATGCCTTTTCCATGCCGCGACCGCGCAGGCGCGCCGCCGACACCGCCGCCCGTTCCGTCACCCGCACGACTTCAAGCGTCAGGATACGCTCCAGCACCTGCTGCGACGGAACGGAATTCTGTGTCGGCATCGTTTCAACTCCCTCGGACAGCGCGGAGGCTCCCTTTATTTATACGCAATCCTTGTCAGTTCTTCTCGATGCGAATGACTTGCGGCCGCCCCGTGATGACCTTGTCAGCTCTCACGGCATGGAGCGCGCGATGCACCGCGTCCTCGCTGGTTGCATAGGTGATCAGCAGAACCGGAACCGGCGAAATCGGCGTGTCGGCTTCGTCGGTATCCAGCTTGCCGTTGGGATGACGCTGCACGATGGATTCGATCGAGATCTTCTGTTCGGCGAGCCGCGTGGCGATGGTCGCGGCGGTGCCGGCGAAATCGCGCGCCATCAGGCGGATGTAATAGCCGCCCTCGTGGCGTTCCATCGGCGCCTTCTTGGTCTCACGCAGCTTCGTCGAATGCCGGCCGAACGGCAGAGCGCGGGTGCCGGACGCGACATCGGCGATATCCGCGACCACGGCGGACGCCGTCGCGGCTCCGCCGGCGCCCGGACCGACAAGCGTGATCGGGGGGATGCCGTCGCCGTCGATGGTCACCGCGTTGGTGACGCCCATGACCTGCGCGATGGACGATGTCTTCGGCACCATGGTCGGATGCACCCGCTGCTCGATGCCTTTCGAGGTCCGCACCGCGACCCCCAACAGCTTGACCCGGTAGCCGAGTTCCTCGGCCGCGCGAAGATCCTCCGGCGCGATCGAGGAAATGCCTTCGACATAGACCTCGTTCTGAGCAATGCGCGTGCCGAAAGCCAGGCTCGCCAGAATCGAAAGCTTCTGCGCGGTGTCGTGACCGTCGACATCGAATGACGGGTCGGCTTCCGCATAGCCCAGGCGCTGGGCGTCCTTCAGGCATTCGGCGAACGACAGGCCTTCCCGTTCCATCCGCGTCAGGATGTAGTTGCAGGTGCCGTTGAGAATGCCGTAGACGCGATTGATCGTCGTGCCCGCAAGCCCTTCGCGCAGCGTCTTGATGACGGGAATGGCGGCGCCGACCGCCGCTTCGTAGTTCAACGCGCCGCCGTGCTGCTCGGCGAGAGAAGCCAGCCGCAGGCCGTGCTTGGCGATCAGCGCCTTGTTGGCCGTCACCACCGACTTGCCGGATTTCAGGGCCGCTTCGATCGCGGAATGCGCCGGATCGTCCGAACCGCCCATCAATTCGACGAAGCAGTCGATGCCGGGATCGTTCGCCAGCGCCAGCGCGTCCTTGGCCCATGCGATGTCGGTCAAGTCGACGTCGCGCTTCCTGGCTTTCGAGCGCGCCGCCACGGCGACGACACGCACGCCGCGCCCGCAACGCGCCGTGAGCGCGCCCCTTTGCTGCTCGATCAGGCGGACGACAGCGGAGCCGACAGTTCCGAGCCCCGCGATTCCCACTTTCAGTGGTGCGACCATAACAAACCTGCTGGAAACCGGTGTGCGAGGCACACCACCCGAGCGGAAGACCGGAAAGGCATTTTCCGGTCTGGCGCCTACCGCCGGTTGGCGAGAGGAACCACGTTGTGCAACGTTTCAATGCCGCTTTCAAGGAAGTGGCGGACGCCGCGGGCGGCCTGGCGAATTCTCTGCTCGTTTTCCACCATGGCGATGCGGACATAGCCTTCGCCATGCTCGCCGAACCCCACGCCGGGCGATACCACGACGCCCGATTTCTCCACCATCAGGGTTGAGAACTGCATGCTCCCGAGATCGCGGAAGCGTTCGGGCAGCGGCGCCCATGCGAACATCGAGGCTTGCGGCGGCGGGATCACCCATCCTGCGCGGCCGAACGATTCAACCAGCGTATCACGGCGCTTGCGATAGGTTTCGCGCATCTCCCGGATGCAGGTGTCGGGACCATTCAGCGCCGCCGTGGCCGCCACCTGTACTGGCGTGAAGGCCCCGTAATCGAGGTAGGATTTGACACGCGCCAGCGCCGCGATAATGCGTTCGTTGCCGACCGCGAAACCGATGCGCCAGCCTGCCATCGAGAACGTCTTCGACATCGACGTGAATTCCACGGTGACGTCGAGCGCGCCGGGCACCTGCAGCACCGAAGGCGGCGGGTTGTCGTCGAAATAGACTTCGGAATAAGCGAGATCGGACAGGATGAAGATCTCGTGCTTCTTCGCGAACGCCACGAGATCCTTGTAGAAATCGAGGCTCGCGACCTGCGCCGTCGGATTCGACGGGTAGCAGACGATCAGCCCGATCGGCTTCGGAATGGAATGGATGATCGCACGCTCGCAGGCGGCGAAGAATTCCGGAGTCGGTGAGGACGGGACCGAGCGGATCACGCCGCCCGCCATCAGGAAGCCGAAGGCGTGAATCGGATAGCTCGGGTTTGGACAGAGGATGACGTCGCCCGGCGCGGTGATCGCCTGAGCGACGTTCGCAAAACCTTCCTTGGAGCCGAGCGTCGCCACGATCTGCGTATCGGGATTGAGCTTCACGCCGAAGCGGCGGGCATAGTAGCCGGCCTGAGCCCTGCGCAGGCCGGTGATGCCGCGCGAGGCCGAATAGCGGTCGGTCTTGGGCTTGCCGAGGGTTTCCTTGAGCTTTTCGATGACATGAGGCGGCGTCGGCAGGTCCGGATTGCCCATGCCCAGGTCGATGATATCGGCTCCGGCGTTCCGGGCGGCCGCCTTGGCGCGATTGATCTGTTCGAAAACGTAAGGCGGCAGACGGCGGATACGATAAAACTCTTCCATGGTCCTGGCTCCAGGCCGGATTGGCGAGGCGAGCGTCCTTGCCTCGATGAAGTCAGCGAGACTTCGCTAAATCGTGTGTATTCAATAACTTGACATGTTCAAGCGCAGGTTTGCCGGCGTCGAGGTTTGACGTTCGGGACGCAACCGTCTGCTTGAATCAGCTTCTTTTAACACGGACACCCTGCCCTGCCATCATGTCGCGTGCTTGGAGCATGATCCTGAAAAGTGGAAGCCGGTTTTCGGATAAGATCATGCTCAATCAAAAGAGCGCTCTCGAGCGAAGCATGTCCTCGGGCTTGACCTGGGGATGGATACCAGGTTCGCGCGAAGAAACGCGTTAAAACAACAATCTAGAGCTCGCTTCTGATTTGATCAGAAGCGAAAGTGCTCTATGTGGATGAGGGCCGTTCACGGGCTTATTGAGGTTCCGGGTTCTGTGCGGCGTGAGCCTGGCGGTCGCGTGCGTCGATCAGTTCCTTTTCGACTTTCGCCTGCTCCGAGGGATCCATCGCCGCCTGATCTCTTGGAGCCGGAAGGTCATGCACCGCGGGATATGACGATACGTCACGGGGCCGTTCCGGCGAATCCGACGACGTCTCGAAATCCGCAATCGATGTCGAGCAGCCTGCGAGCGCGAGCGACATCAACACCGCCAATGCGGCGATGCGGGCGGTCACGGGGTCCACACGTCTGCTCGTCTGTCGTTCCGATACTGTCGTCACGAATGCTCACATCGTTCAGTCAAAGCCTGGTCGGTATGGGTTGCTCCATCAGACCTGACGCGGGCGAAGACCATCATCGCTTCCAAAACATTAAAAGCTTCGAAATCCAGGAAGCTGCGACCACTACAAGCGAGTCATCGCGGCCCATATATGGCGGGACCAAGAAGTATTGTCGCACTGCACCACATCGAATCGGGCAATGATCCCCAGATTATGTCATGATCGATGCCCCCTCCATTGGAACCTGCGTGACGGAACGATGAGCAAGCTCCCAGACGCGTCCACGAGCGAGGTATCCGCCGAGGCCAGGCCGACGAACGGATTCGACTCCGACGCGTTCGCGATGAATCTCGCAAATGCGATGGAGAACGGTGGCAGGGCGCTGGCCGCTTATCTCAATGCCCGGGGGCAGAAGCAGTCCTCCGACAACCCGCCGACCGAGTTCGCCGAGTTGATCAAGACCGTCAGCGCGGTCTCCGAATACTGGCTGTCGGACCAGGCCCGGGCCGTCGATCTACAGGCCCGTCTTGGCAAGTCCTATCTGGAACTCTGGGGTTACGCTGCGCGGCGTCTCGCTGGCGAGGAGGTCGAGCCCGCGATCGAACCCGATCCGCGCGACAAGCGCTTCGCCGATCCGGAATGGCGGTCGAACTTGCTGTTCAACTTCCTGATGCAGGCGTATCTGCTGACGACCAAATGGACGAACGAACTGGTGCGCGACGCCCACGGCCTCGATCCGCATACCCGCAAGAAAGCAGAGTTCTATATCACGCAGCTCACCAACGCGGCCGCGCCGTCCAATTTCGTGATGACCAACCCCGAAGTGCTCCGCGAGACCTTCGCCTCCAACGCCGACAATCTGGCGCGCGGCATGAAGATGCTGGCGGAAGACATCGAGGCCGGCCAAGGCGCTTTGCGCATCCGCCAGTCCGACTCCGCGGGTCTCGCGGTCGGCGTCAACCTGGCGACGACGCCCGGCAAGGTGATCTACCAGAACGAACTGATGCAGTTGATCCAGTATTCACCGAGCACCGAAAACGTGCTGCGGACGCCGCTTTTGATCGTTCCGCCATGGATCAACAAATTCTACATCCTCGATCTCACGCCGGAGAAATCCTACATCAGGTGGTGCGTGGACCAGGGCATTACCGTGTTCGTGATCTCCTGGGTCAACCCGGACGGACATCTCGGGGAAAAGACCTTCGAGGACTACATGAAGCAAGGTCCGCTGGCCGCGATGGACGCCATCGAAAAGGCCACCGGAGAAACGAAGGTCCATACCGCGGGTTACTGCGTCGGCGGCACCCTGCTTGCCGCCACGTTGGCATGGCTTGCGAACAAGAAGCGGCAGCGCGTGAGGTCCGTGACCTTCTTCGCCGCTCAGGTGGATTTCACCCATGCCGGCGATCTGCTGGTATTCGCCGACGAGGATCAGATCTCCGCGCTCGAACGCGACATGAAGCGGTCCGGCGTGCTGGAAGGCAGCAAGATGGCGATGACCTTCAACATGCTGCGCTCCAACGACCTGATCTGGCCCTACGTCGTCAGCAATTATCTCAAGGGCAAGGCGCCATCCGCCTTCGATCTCCTGCACTGGAATTCAGACGCCACGCGGATGCCGGCCGCCAACCATTCATTTTATCTGCGCAACTGCTATCTCGAGAACCGCCTTTCCACCGGCTCGATGGTGCTCGACAATACCTTGCTCGACCTTTCGAAGGTCAAGGCGCCCGTCTACAATCTCGCGACCCGCGACGATCACATCGCGCCGGCGGAATCCGTGTTGTACGGCTCGCGCTTTTTTGGTGGGCCGGTGCGCTTCGTGCTGGCAGGATCGGGCCACATCGCAGGTGTGATCAATCCGCCCTCGCGCGGCAAATACCAGTATTGGACCAATGACAAGATCCGCGACAAAACCCTCGCCCAGTGGATGCAGGGCGCGCAAGAGAACAAGGGCTCGTGGTGGCCGGACTGGCTCGCATGGCTACGAAACATCGACGGCAAGGAGGTCCCGGCACGCGAGGTCGGAACCGACACGCTGCCGCCGATCGAGGACGCGCCGGGCAGCTACGTGCGTGTGCGGGCTTGAGATATAGCGTTTTCCAGCGAAGATGACCCTGATCACGTGAAGGCAACGTCTCATGGCCGGTACATAAAGCCGGGCATGACGATTCAATCAAACCTCATCCCGCTCTTGCTCCGTCGGGGTAGTTGCGTCGCCACTATCGGGCAATCCCAGCATCAGCCGCATGTTCTGAACCGCCGCGCCGGATGCACCCTTGCCCAGATTGTCGAGCCGCGCGACCAGCACGGCTTGCCGGTGCCTGTCGGTGGCAAAAACATGCAGCTCGAGCTTGTTGCTCCCGTTCAGCGCTTCCGGTTCGATCCGGCCGCTTTTCGCGGCAGCATTATCGAGCGGCATCACCGACACGTAGGTGCTGCCCGCGTAACGCTTCGCCAGCGTCGCATGAAGCGTCGCGCCGTCGGGTTGCCCCGGCAGCGTATCCAGATGCAGCGGGATCGAGACCAGCATGCCCTGCCGGTAGTCGCCGACCGACGGCGCGAAGATCGGCCGCCGCGTCAGGTTCGCGTATTTCTGTGTTTCCGGCAGGTGCTTGTGCTCGAAGCCAAGTCCGTAAAGCTCGAATGCGGGCGCGGCGCCCTTTTCGAAACTTTCGATCATGGATTTGCCGCCGCCGGAATAGCCGCTCACCGCATTGATGGTGACGGGATAATCCGGCGGGATCAAACCGGCATCAGTCAGCGGCCGCAGCAAGGCGATCGATCCGGTCGGATAGCAGCCGGGATTTGCAACCTTGCGCGCCGCCTTGATCCTGCCTGCCTGATCCGGCGTCAGCTCCGGAAAACCGTAGGTCCAGTCCGGAGCGACGCGGAACGCCGTCGAGGCGTCCAGCACTTTCGGCGCGTCAGCGCCCATGCCGTCGATCAGGGCGACGGTATCCTTCGCGGCATCGTCGGGCAGACAGAGGATCACCAGATCGACTTCCGCCATCAGCGCGCGCTTGGCGGCGGGGTCCTTTCGCCTGTCGTCGGAAAGGCTTTTGACGACGACGTCGCCCTGCCGATCGAGTCGCTGGCGGATTTCGAGGCCGGTCGTTCCCGACGCGCCATCGACGAACACTGTCGGCTTGCCCGCCGTGCCGCTGCTTGAAGAAGCGCCTTTCATCGTGGTGTCTGCGCTGGTCATGACCTTATCCTATAGCGTTTTCGAGCGAAGAAGTGGATTCCGGTTCGCGTGAAGACAACGCTTCAAGGAGGCTCTCACATCCGCGAGCGCGCGTGCGCCGCCAGCTTGTAACCCTGTTGCGGCTGTTACGCGACCGCCGATCATAGGCTTGGCGCAAGGCATTTCGCAGGGGTGATCAAGTCGCCCGCCAGAGCCATTGAATGAACTGCGAGGTCAGGTCGCCAAAGAACAGCAGCACTGCCGACCAGATCAGCGCGGACGTCCAGTTGGCGAACTGAAATCGCAACGACGGCATTTCAAAGATGCCAGCGGCAAGCGGCACGGTGGCGCGCAGCGGTCCGAAGAACCTCCCGATATAGATCGAGGGAACGCCCCATTTCTCGACGAAGGCGATGCCTCGCGGCAAGAGGTTTGGATGTCGCGACAACGGCCAGATCGAGGCGACCTGATCCTTGAAGGTAAAGCCGATCCAGTAGGACACCCAGTCGCCGAGCGCCGCGCCGACCGCCCCGGCCAACCAAACGGGCCAGAAATTGATCTGTCCCGGTCCCATCATCGCTCCGATCGCCACAAGGATCCCCCAGGCCGGGATCAGCAGCGAGATGAAGGCGATCGACTCGCCGAAGGCAAGCAGCAGCACGACGGGGGCGGCCCAAACCTGATGGTCGCGCACGAAGTCGACCAGGCTGCGTGCGACATCTTCCATTCCCAAACGCCTCTCATCGGATTTTTGGCGGCGAGGAAACCCCTTTCGCCGCCCGTCCCTCGCAGGTAAGCCACTCCCGCCCGGGGACTTCAAGTCACAAAGACGCGGACGGCACGAAACCGCCGTGGCATAGTCGGCGCAGCCGATTCGTTCGCGCATAGCCGTATGCAATATCTAAGTAATTATGGTCAAACCACTGAAACCGAACATTAAAAAGAAACAGGCTGGCGATCTTTTCGCAGCTTCGGAAACCAAGGGCCGGCCGGCCGCGCGGGCCCCAGGCCGGGCATCGGGAGCCGAGGCGGACTATACCGCCGCCGACATCGAGGTGCTGGAGGGACTTGAGCCGGTCCGCCGCCGCCCGGGGATGTATATCGGCGGCACCGACGAGAAGGCGCTGCATCATCTGTTCGCCGAGGTGATCGACAACGCGATGGACGAGGCGCTGGCCGGCCACGCGACCTTCATCGTGGTGGAACTTGCCGCTGACGGCTTCCTCACCGTCACCGACAACGGGCGCGGCATCCCTGTCGATCCGCACCCGAAATTCCCGAAGAAATCGGCGCTTGAAGTCATCATGTGCACGCTTCATTCGGGCGGCAAGTTCGACTCCAAGGTGTATGAAACCTCAGGCGGCCTGCACGGCGTCGGCGTTTCCGTGGTCAACGCCCTCTCCTCGCATCTTGAGGTGGAAGTGGCGCGCAGCCAGAACCTCTACAGGATGACTTTCGAACGCGGCCACCCCAAGGGCAGGCTTGAGGACCTCGGCAGGATCGCCAACCGCCGCGGAACCACCATCCGTTTCAAGCCTGACACCGAAATCTTCGGAGCGAAGGCTGCGTTCAAACCGCAGCGCCTGTTCAAGATGACGCGCTCGAAGGCATATCTGTTCGGCGGCGTCGAAATCCGCTGGCGGTGCGCGCCGGAGCTGCTCAAGGGTCTTGAGGATATCCCCCCGGAAGCGACGTTCCACTTCCCCGGCGGCCTGAAAGACTACCTCGCCGCGGCGATCCACAAGGACACGCTGGTTCATCCGGACATCTTCTCGGGCAGATCGGGCCGCAACGGCGCGCACGGTGCCTGCGAATGGGCGGTGGCATGGACGGCGGATGCCGATGGCTTCCTGTCCTCCTACTGCAACACGGTGCCGACACCCGATGGCGGCACCCACGAATCGGGCTTGCGCAGCGCGCTGCTGCGCGGGCTGAAGGATCATGCCGAGCGCGTCGGCCAGGGCAAGCGCGCGGGCAGCATCACGTCGGAGGATGTGATGGTCGGCGCCGCCGTGATGCTCAGCGTGTTCGTGCGCGAGCCTGAGTTTCAGGGCCAGACCAAGGACCGTCTCGCCACCGCCGAGGCCTCGCGGATCGTCGAGCAGTCGATCAAGGACCCGTTCGATCATTGGCTGTCCGGCAATCCGGCGCAGGCCAACCGGCTGCTCGACTTCGTGATCGAGCGCGCGGACGAGCGACTGCGCCGCCGCGCCGAGAAGGAAACCTCGCGCAAGAGCGCCGTGAAGAAGCTGCGCCTGCCCGGCAAGCTTGCCGACTGCACCAACACCGCGACGGAAGGCTCCGAACTGTTCATCGTCGAGGGCGACTCGGCCGGCGGCAGCGCCAAGCAGGCGCGCGATCGCAAGACCCAGGCCGTGCTGCCTTTGCGCGGCAAAATCCTCAACGTCGTATCCGCGACGCGGGACAAGGTCACCGCCAACGCCCAGTTGGCGGACCTCATCCAGGCGCTGGGCTGCGGCACCGGGACCAACTACCGCGAGGAAGATCTGCGCTATTCACGCGTCATCATCATGACCGACGCCGATGTCGATGGCGCCCATATCGCCTCGCTGCTGATTACGTTCTTCTACCGGCAGATGCCCCGCCTGATCGACGAGGGGCACCTCTACCTCGCAGTGCCCCCGCTTTATCGTCTCACCCACGGCAGCAAGACGGTCTACGCCCGCGACGACGCCCACAAGGATGCGCTGCTCAAGAGCGAGTTCAACGCCAACGCCAAGGTCGATGTCGGCCGGTTCAAAGGGCTGGGCGAAATGATGCCGGCACAACTCAAGGAAACCACTATGGACCCGGCGAAGCGCACGATGCTGCGGGTCATGCTGCTTGCGGAAGATCGCGAGGATACGGCGGATTCGGTCGAGCGGTTGATGGGCACCAAGGCGGAGGCGCGCTTCGCCTTCATTTCGGACAAGGCCGTATTCGCCAGCGAGGACATGCTGGACGTTTAAGCCCTATCCCAAGTGTGCGTCTATCTGAAGCATGCGCCAAGTAGTTGACTGGATTCCAGCACCAAGTTGCGGTCATAATCACGGATGACTTCAACGGCAGGGAGGCTAGGACAATGGGTTCAACCGTGATTCCCGCGATGCGCTACCGCGATCCGCACAAAATGATCGACTGGCTGTGCGAGACTTTCGGTTTTGCCCGCAAAGCCGTGCATGACGACGGCAATGGCGGTGTCGCCCATGCCGAACTCACGCTGGGCGACGGCATGATCATGCTGGGCTCAGCGCGCGACGACGATTTCGCCAAGGTTCAGAAACCGGCCACGACCGATCATCTGGTGACTCAGAGCGCTTATATCGTAGTGCCGGATGCCGACGCCGTCTATGTCAGGGCCAAGGCCAACGGCGCAATCATCGTGCTTGAGATTTCCGACAAGGACTATGGAGGACGCGAATTCACATGCCGCGATCCCGAGGGTCAGGTCTGGAGCTTCGGCACATATAGTCCGTGGAGTCAGAGCAACTGAAGGTTGAGGGTCGGTTGAAATTCTCTCGGACTGGATCTTTACGATTGAACTACCGACAGTCCCGCCTCCTCTGAGCGCACATGCTCGGGCCGCACTCCGACGGCAATGAAGCGCGCGGTCAATCCTTGCAGGAACGGGACAGCATTGACGATACGCGCGAACAGCGGTGGCTTGAACGGGCCTTCACCCGGTTTGAGCGCGGCGCTGACGATATTGTTCTGAACCGTCACCTGCATGGCCTGCGTCATACGCATCGGGAATTCGCGGCGGCGTTGAACCTCGGCGAGATCGTTCTCGCTGACGCCGCCACGCCTGAGCTTTCCCGCCAGATGATTGGCCGTCGCCACCGCATCCTGGATCGCGATATTAACGCCGACGCCGCCGACCGGCGACATGGCGTGCGCGGCGTCGCCGATGCAGAGCAGTCCTGGGCGTGTCCATCGCTTGAGGCGGTTGACAGCGACGGTGAGCAGCTTGACATCGTCCCAGCTTTTAACGTCAGCGATGCCCGACTTCAGGATCGGTGCAAGCGAGACAACGTCGGAGCGAAACGATTCAAGACCCCTCGCCTTCACGGCATCATGCTGTCCCTTGGGAATGACATAGGCGCATTGCCAGTAAGTGCCGCGATCCAGCGTCACCATCATTTTTCCTGCCTCGATGCGTGCGAGGATACTTTCCGATTCGGTGGATTTTCCGGCGCGAAACCAGAGCACGTCCATCGGCGCGCCGACTTCTTCCACTTCGAGGCCCGCGCTCGCCCGGATGATGGAATGTCGGCCGTCGCAGGCGACCGTAAGATCGGCCATGATCTCGAAGGCGCCGCCGGCATCTTCCGCATGGACGCCGATCACGGTATCGCCGTCCTGAACAAGGCCCTTCGCCTCGGTCCCCATCATCAGCTTGAGATTCGGATATCGACGGCCCTTCTCGCGCAGAAAATTCAGGAAGTCCCACTGCGGCATGAAAGCGATGAACGGATATCTGGCGCCGGTCCGGCTGATGTCCCCGATCCGCAGCCGCCTCCCGCCGAAATGGGCGTCAAGCTTTTGCAGCTTGTCGTGCGGGACTTTCAGGAAATCGTCGATCAGGCCCAGCTCGTCCATCACCTGCATGGTCGAGGGATGCACGGTATCTCCGCGGAAATCGCGGAAGAAATCCGCATGTTTTTCGAGCACGACAACGTCGACGCCGGCCCGCGCGAGCAGATAGCCGAGCATCATGCCTGCGGGTCCGCCGCCGACGATGCAGCAGCGCGTGGACATCGAACGTGGTTGGCGCGGGCTGGCTGCATCCATCGGTGAAGCCCTTCAAGAGCCTTTCCGCTTACGATTGAATCAGAAGCGGGGCTCTATAATATTGTTCTGACGCGTTTTCTTCACGCGAACCGGTGTCCACTTCGCTTGAAAACGCTCTAGTCAAGAAATCAGCGCCGGAAGCTCTTGATCTCCGATACGCTGCCGTCGCGATAGGTCAACTCAACGGATACGGTTTTCGTTGCAGGCGGCAATTTCAGATAGGGCGTGGCATTGCTCGGGATCGCCACGGGATCACGCGGATCACAGGGGGGCATCTTGAGCGCCCGATCCGGCACCGACGAGTCGATCCCGATTTTCACTTCGCGGATCGCGCAGCGATACGACATCAGGTGGGTGTAATAGACCAGCAGCCCGTTGAACTGCCTAAACGACAGCCAGCTTGTCGCGGTCATGTCGAGAATTTTCCGCTGATCGCGGATGAGCGCGGCGTCCGGATCGAACCGGATCGGAAACGGTCCCTTCATCTCGCCATTGGCGTCGACATAGCGCATCTGAATTGTCGAGGCCGGCGCATCGGCGGAAAGTTCGATGGCTGGATTTGGCATCCGCTTGCGGGTTCGCTGGTCGAGCGTGTCGAGGAAACCGGTTTCCTTGAATTCGCCGCTCTCATCCATGCGCCATGAAATCCCGAGCGCGGGATCGGCGATCGAGAACACCACGGTCCACCCGCCGTTGTGGCGGGAGAAATTCGCGATGGGCGCGTTGAGGGCTTCGTTCGATGGCGGTTTCAGCGGCGCGACAGGGGTCAGCGCCGCAATCTTCGGCGCAGGTTCGGTCGGAACCGGTTTCGGCTGCGCCGCCTTGGCCAGGCCGTTCAGGAAAACGTCGTCGACCATCTGGTCGAAATAGACCGGCACCTGCTTGTGTCTTACGGTATCGGCCATTTCGCTGACAATGCGGCGGGTTCGCTGCGCCACCCGCACCATGTTCTCTCCGGGTTGCAGCAACTCCTTGGCGAAGATGCGGGTGAAAACCGAATTCGGATTGCTGTCGTTGTCCGACAGGCGATCGAGCGCAGACTGGCGCGGCCCGGCTGAAAACACCGAGAACACGCCTTCCGGCAATTCAATCATCGGCGCCAGTCCAGCGCCGCCCGCGACCGCGCGGGTGCCCTTGCGTTCGAATGGGTTGTTGCGGCAGGCATCGAGCACCAGAATTGAGGTGCGGGCCTTCCTGTTCTGGAGCCGCTCGACGATGCGATCAGCAAGGATCGAGGCGTCGCGCACCAGTTCCTCCTGCCCTTCGGTGGCGGAGGGAACGTCGGTCGGCAACAGATAGTTTTGTCCCGCGATCTCGAAGCCGTGACCGGCGTAGAAGAAAAACGCTGTGTCGCCGGCCTCGATCTGCCGATCAAAGGCCAGCAGCGTCTGGCTGAAATCCTGACGGGTCTGGTTTTCCGCGACCATCACGCTGAAGCCGAGTTGCCTCAGCGTGTCACCCATGGTGCGGGCGTCGTTGACGGCCTTCTGAAGTTTCGGGACGTTCCTGTAGTCGTTGTTGCCGATCACCAGCGCCACGCGCTTGGCTGCCAGCGCCGGACCTGCCAGCATCGCCAGCGCACATACGATTCCCGCTAAAGCGGTGCGTCCGACTGAAATTCCCCTCATCCCCAACCTTCTCGTCCGCTCCGCGATAACCGTACGCGCAAATTGTCTTATGCCATAGTCGACATGCCGGGCGCTGGGGTTCATCCCCCGCACTGACCGCCCGCACCGGGTTCAAGGCGGGTTCCGTTTATCTGAATTCAAACCAGAATGTCCGGATTTCTCAACGTTCCGGCGGTTATTACATTGACTTTGCGTATTTCGCCCCTATGTTTCAGCCTAACGCGGCCCGGATTCGAAAACGATTAAACGGTGAGCCGCCCGTCAGCGTAAGACAGACCCCCCTTCGCTTTATCAAGCACGCCGTTAAGGGGGCGAGCGCGACAGCCTTATACCCTCGATTCCGAACGGCGGTGTCGATCAGAGGCTCAATGTCCTTTTCCCATCTCGGTTTGTCCGACAAGGTGCTCGCCGCCGTTGCGGCTGCAGGTTATACCTCCCCCACTCCCATTCAGGATCAGGCGATACCCCACGTGCTGGCGCGCCGCGATGTCCTTGGCATCGCTCAGACCGGCACCGGCAAGACCGCGGCCTTCGTCCTGCCCATGCTGACATTGTTGGAGAAAGGCCGTGCCCGGGCGCGAATGCCCCGTACGCTGATCCTGGAGCCGACACGCGAACTCGCGGCTCAGGTCAGGGAGCAGTTCGACAAATACGGCGCGGGCCAGAAACTCAACGTGGCGCTCCTGATCGGCGGCGTTTCCTTCGGTGATCAGGATCTGAAGCTGACCCGCGGCGTCGACGTGCTGATCGCAACTCCGGGCCGCCTGCTTGATCACACCGAACGCGGCGGCCTGCTGCTCACCGGGGTCGAACTGCTGGTGATCGACGAAGCAGACCGCATGCTGGATATGGGTTTCATTCCCGATATCGAGCGTATCTGCAAGCTGGTGCCGTTCACGCGGCAAACCCTCTTCTTCACCGCGACGATGCCCAACGAGATCCGTCGCGTCACCGATACCTTCCTGCATAATCCCGAAAAGATCGAAGTCTCCAGGCCCGCGACCACGGCGGCGACCGTGGCGCAATCGCAGGTCAGTTGTAGCCGCGAACCACACGAGAAGCGTGAACTGCTGCGCCGCCTGCTGCGCGAAGCCAAGGAACTCAAGAACGCCATCATCTTCTGCAACCGCAAGCGCGACGTCGCCATTGTTTGCAAATCGCTTCAGAAGCATGGATTCAGCGCCGGCGCCCTTCACGGCGATATGGATCAGTCGGCGCGGACCGCATCACTCGATCAATTCCGCAAGGGTGAGCTACCGCTACTTGTCGCTTCCGACGTGGCCGCCCGTGGACTCGACATTCCCGAAGTCAGCCACGTCCTCAACTTCGATGTCCCCTACCATCCCGACGACTACGTGCATCGCATCGGCCGCACCGGCCGTGCCGGCCGCACCGGCACCGCGATCACGATCGTCTGTCCCGCGGATTTCAAATCACTCGCGGCTATCGAGAAGCTGACCGGTCAGGCCATACCCCAGGCAGACCTTCCCGGCCATGATGCCGATGCGAACGAAGCCGTCGCGGAATCCGGCGCTCCTGCTGCGGCTGCGGGACGGCCTTCGCGATCCCGCTCCGTGCCCGACAAGGGCGGCGAGAGCTATGCGCGTGGCGGAAAGCGCGAAACCCGCAAACCGCGCCGTTCCGGCGGCGACCACCAGAGACACGAAGCTCCTGCTGTGACGGCGGCAGCATCCAAGGCCGCGCCGCCCCCCTCGATCGGACGCACGCTCGCACCACGCCGGGAGGCGGTCTCCGAGCCTGGGGACCACTCACATCTGCCGGCATTTTTGCTTCGTCCGATTCGCGCCCGAGGCTGAGCCTTTCGGCCGGCGCAGGTCTGCGCCGGTCCGCGACCCGCTGAAACACCGTTTACCGCGCGTAAACTCCCTGTTGCTAACTTTAATCGATATTTACGTTGATATTTGCCGTTTTAGGACGACGATTACGTGAATCGTCGGCAGGGCCGCATCAGTGGTTGAGCTGGACGAACATGAACGCACCATGGCGTTCGCCGAAGTGGCGCTTGGCCAGATCCGATCGCTGCGTCAAACCGCAGTCCCTCGCAATTACGAAGTCTGGTACGTCTACGCCTCCGGATATAACTGCTCTCTCAACAAGATCATCAACGAGACGCTGGCGCGCAACGGCACGCTGAGCGACGTCGATCTCGAGCAGATCTACGACACCTATCTTTCCCCGATCAGGACCACCGAACGCATCGACAAGGTCGGCGCGCGGGTGATCAACGAAATCGACGAGGTGATGCTTCTTATCACCGGCGCGCGCAGCATGACGGCCGGTTTTGGAGACAGCTTGAGAGAAGCCGTCAAGCAACTTGGCGCCGCTGGCAGTCATGCGCAGATCAAGTCGGTCATCGCGGCGCTGATGAAATCAACCCTTGAAATGCAGGAAGCCAACAAGGTTCTGGAGGACCGGCTGGAGGTCTCGAAGGTCGAGATCAACAACCTTCAGCACAGCCTTGAGGCCATCAGAGCGGAAAGCATGACGGATCCGCTCACCGGTCTCGGCAACCGAAAGTATTTCGATCGAGCCGTGGCCGATGCCGTGGAACTGGCAACGAGCGAAGGCGAGCCGCTGTCGCTTCTGATGTTCGACATAGACCATTTCAAGTCGTTCAACGACAATTACGGGCACCTGACCGGCGACCAGGTTCTGCGGCTGGTGGCGATGTCATTGAGGCAGAACATCAAGGGGCAGGACATCACCGCGCGTTACGGCGGTGAAGAGTTTGCTGTCGTCCTGCCAAGCACCGCGCTGAACCAGGCGTTGACAGTCGCGGATCATATCCGTCGCGCCGTGATGGCCAAGGAGCTGAAGAAAAAATCGACCGGCGAGATCCTGGGCCGCGTCACCATCTCGATCGGCGTCTCGATGCTTCGTCCCGGCGATACTCCGGACTCGCTGATGGAGCGCGCCGATGCCTGCCTGTACGCAGCCAAGCGTGGCGGCCGCAACCGTGCTATTTGCGAGACCGATCCGGAATATTTCGCTGACACTGAGATTCGCGTGGCCTGAGGCTCTTCCTTCGCCCATAGCCGTTCAAACGGCGTCGCTTTCGCTCGACTATGGTCTTTCGGCCATCTACGTCCTTGATCCAGCCACGTCCTCAAGACGCGGATGCCCGTGACAAGCACGGACATGACGGGATCCGGCTAAACCGGTCGCACTCGATAGCGTTTTTGAGCGAACCAGCCCGCTCTAACCGTCGATCTTGGCGGGCGTGAGCTGCACCGATTCACCGCAGCCGCAGGCTGAAACCTGGTTTGGGTTGTTGAAGACGAACTGGGCCTGCATCTTTTCGGCCTTGTAATCCATCTCGGTGCCGAGCAGATACAGCACGGCTTTGGGGTCGACCAGAATCTTGACGCCCTTGTCTTCCACCACTTCGTCCGTCGGCTTGATATCGTGGGCGTATTCCACAGTGTAGGACTGACCCGCGCAGCCGCCGTTCTTGATGCCGACCCGAAGGCCGACAATCTCTGAATCAGCTCGCGCCGCGAGTTCCTTGACCCTGGTCGCAGCGGCGTCAGTCAACCGCATGACCTGCGGACGAGGCCGGGGTTTCGGCTTGGCTGCTGGTGTGCCTGGCGTCATGTCTGTCATCTGGTCAATCCTGGCGGCAAATCAAGTCCGATCATCGCATCGGAGCGGATAGAAAATCGTCACCACATGTTGAGAACGGCGCGCGCCTCATCGGTCATCCGGTCGGGCACCCACTGCGGCTCCCAGACGATGTTGACATTGACCACCCCGACGCCGGGAACGCTCGCGACCGCGTTCTCCACCATAATCGGAAGTTCGGCCGCCGAAGGGCAGTTCGGCGTCGTCAGCGTCATCTCGACGTCGACAGCGCGGTCGTCCTTGATATCAACCTTGTAGATCAGGCCGAGTTCATAAATGTCCGCCGGAATCTCCGGATCAAACACGGTCTTCAGCGCGGCCACGATGCCGGCGCCCATGCGCTCGGTTTCCTCCGCGGAAAGAGCGGAGCTGGTCTGCATGTGACAAGTCTTGTTTACAACCAGTTCGGCAGTGTCGCTCATGAGAACAACTCCCGGGCCTTGATCAGCGCCTGCGCCAGATGATCGATTTCCTCGCGCGTATTATACATGCCGAACGAAGCGCGGCAGGTCGCCGAAACATTGAAACGCTCTAAAAGCGGCATCACGCAATGCGTCCCGGCGCGAACCGCGATGCCGGCGCGGTCGATCACGGTCGCAACATCGTGGGGATGCGCGCCTTTCATCTCGAACGAGATCACCGGCCCCTTGTCGCGCGCCGTGCCGATGATGCGCAGCGAGTTGATCTCGCGCATTCGCTCCTGGGCGTAGGTGAGAAGATCGTGTTCGTGCGCCGCGATGCGTTCCTTCCCGATCGAATTGACGTAATCGATGGCGGCGCCAAGCCCGATCGACTCGACAATCGCGGGCGTGCCTGCCTCGAACTTGTGCGGTGGATCGCCGTAGGTGACCCAATCCTGCGCGACCTCGCGAATCATCTCGCCGCCGCCGTTGAAGGGACGCATGGAGACGAGATGGTCATGCTTCGCATACAGCGCGCCGATACCGGTGGGACCGTAGAGCTTGTGACCGGTGAAGACGTAGAAGTCGCAATCGATGTCCTGCACGTCGATCGCAAGATGCACCGCGGCCTGGCTGCCGTCCACCAGCACCGGTATGCCGCGCGCATGAGCCAGCTTCACCACGTCCTTGACTGGAACGAGGGTGCCGAGCGCGTTGGACATTTGCGTGATGGCCACGAGCTTCGTCTTCGGCGTCAGCAGCTTCTCGAATTCCTCGATCAGGAAGTTGCCGTCGTCGTCGACGGGCGCCCACTTGATCACGGCGCCGTGGCGCTCGCGCAGGAAATGCCATGGAACGATGTTGGAGTGATGCTCCATGATGGAGAGCACGATCTCGTCGCCCGCCTTGATGTTCGGCTCGCCCCATGACGACGCCACGAGGTTGATCGCCTCGCTGGCATTGCGCGTGAAGATGATCTCCTCGCTCCGTCCCGCGTTCAGAAACTGCGCGACCCGCGTGCGGCCGCCTTCATAGGCTTCGGTTGCGGCGTTGGCGAGATAATGCAGCCCACGATGGACGTTGGCGTACTCGGTCTTGTAAGCCTCCGCCATTCGGTCGAGCACGGCGTTTGGCTTCTGCGCCGAGGCGGCATTGTCGAGATAGACCAGCGGTTTGCCGTAAACCTTCATCGCCAGCGCCGGAAAATCCTCGCGCACGCGCATGACATCATAGGAACCGTTGGCGACCGCCGGATGGGTCATTTTCTCTTTATCTCTCTTGTCATCATGCCCGGCCCTGTGCCCGGCATCCACCTCTTTGGTTCTTCCAGTCCCCTGCCCTCAAGACGTGAGCCGCCCGGTCAATCCCGGAATGCCCGTTCACCCTCTTGCCGCGAGCCAACGCTCGGCGGCACCGATAACAACATCGCGCAAGCCATCATCGGCGACGGATTCGATCGCCTCGCCGACAAACGCCTGGATCAGAAGCGCCTGCGCTTCCTTTTCCGAAAGACCACGGGCGCGCAGATAGAACAGCAGGCTTTCGTCGAGTGCGCCGATCGTCGCGCCATGGCCACAGGAAACGTCATCGGCGAAAATCTCAAGCTCGGGCTTGTTGTCGGCTTCCGCGCCATCGGACAGCAGCAAAGCCCGCGTCATCATCCTGCCGTCGGTCTTTTGCGCATCTGGCCGCACGATGATCTTGCCCTGGAATACCGAGTGCGCCTGATCGTCCAGGACGGCGCGGAACACCTCGTTGCTGCTGCAATGCGGCACGGCATGATCCAGCACCAGCGTCGTATCGCCATGCTGGCGGCCATTGAGCAGGTTGACGCCGTTCACGTCCGCATGGGACCCCTCGCCGCTGAACTTGATGAAGCCTTGATATCGGCTCACCGCAGCGCCGCTGGTGAGATTCAGCGAGTTGAACGTTGCTTTTGCGCCGACCGTCACGATCGCGGTCGAGATGTTGGCGGCGTCCCTGGCATCCTCGACAAGGCGAACATGTTGCAGCCCGGCATCGTCGCCGATCCACAACACGACCGAGTCGTGAGCCTGGTAGGCGGCGGCGCCCTCGGCCGCGACGAAACTCTCGACCAGCGTGGCTTGTGCGCCATTTGCCAGCCGCAGCAACGAGCGCGTGAATGCCGCCGTGCTGGATTGAGTGGCGATATGGACGATATGTAGCGGTCTGGTCAGCTTCGCATTCTCGGCCACGTCGATGACAATGCCATCCGTGGCCATCGCGGTATTGAGAGAGATCATCGTATCGGACGCCGCCGTGGTGGTCAGCAGGTCGGCGCGAGCGGCAACGTCGTTGTTCTCCAGAATGTCACGCAGCGCCCGCACCTCGACGCCGGTCTCCGGCGTCTGATCGGATAGCTGCGGCGCGAATACCCCGTCCACCAGCACCAGCTTGTAAGCATCGCCAGCGACATAAGCGGTGACGGCCTTGGCCGCGCTCGCCAATGCCGCCTGATCAGGCGCGGCGGCGAGCGGCGCAATCTCGCGCAACAGCGTGCGCAAGTCGGTGTATTTCCATTCTTCAATGCGCCGGTACGGCAAACCTCGCCGGGCGAAATCGTCGAATGCGGCCTGCCGCGCTTCACTCACCGGACCGGATCCCGGCAGACGGTCACGCGCCGCGGCGAACAACTCCCTGGTCGCGCGTTCCGTAGCCGGTTTTACCAATGCAACATCCATGATCAAATCCGTTCAGATCATTCTGGGCATGATCTCATCCGAGGCCGAAGGCCGTTCTTCGAGTTACGCTTCCTCGAATTGTGCATAGCCCGATGCTTCGAGCTCCAGCGCCAGATCCTTGTTTCCGCTCTTCACGACGCGGCCCTTCGACATCACGTGCACGACATCGGGCACGATGTAATTCAGCAGCCGCTGGTAGTGCGTGATGACGACCATGGCGCGATCCGGTGATCGCAGCGCATTGACGCCGTCGGCCGCAACGCGAAGCGCGTCGATGTCCAGTCCGGAATCCATTTCGTCGAGGATGCAGAGGCTCGGCTCGAACAGCGCCATCTGCAGCACTTCGTTACGTTTCTTCTCGCCGCCCGAAAAGCCGACATTGATGCCCCGGCGCAGCATGTCCTGCGGAATATTCAGCGAGGCCGCGACTTCACGCACCTTCTTCAGAAAGTTCGGCGTCGAGTATTCGCTCTCGCCGCGCGCCTTGCGCTGCGCGTTCAACGCGGTGCGCAGGAAGGTCATGGTGGCGACGCCGGGAATTTCCACGGGATACTGAAAAGCGAGAAACACGCCTTTCGCCGCCCGCTCGTCGGGCTCCATCTCCAGCAGGTCCTCACCCTTGAACAGGATCTGACCGCCGGTGACCTCGTAGCCGGGCTTGCCCGCGATCACATGGCTGAGCGTCGATTTGCCGGAGCCGTTCGGCCCCATGATCGCATGGACCTCGCCCTTGTTCACGGTCAGCGACAGGCCGTGAAGAATTTCACGCTCCTCGACACGGACCTGCAGGTCTTTGACTTCAAGCAACGGCATTGTAGATCCTTCGCTATCGTTACGTCATCGCGAGAAGCGCGCTCGTGCGGCAAAGTAATCCGGCGGTTCCATCGGTGGATCGCTTCGCCCGGCGCAAAGCCGGCACAACCGCCAGCTTTGTAGCGAACTCGCAGTGACGTGGGTTAACCCACACTTCCTTCGAGCGAGATCGAGATCAGCTTCTGAGCCTCGACCGCGAACTCCATCGGCAACTGCTGCAGCACGTCTCTCACGAAGCCGTTGACGACGAGGCCGACGGCTTCTTCCTGCGACAGTCCGCGCTGGACGCAATAGAACAGCACGTCTTCCGAAATCTTCGAAGTCGTCGCCTCGTGCTCGAACAGCGCCGAGGTATTCTTGGCCTCGATGTACGGCACTGTGTGGGCGCCGCATTTGTCGCCGATCAGAAGCGAGTCGCAGGCGGTGAAGTTGCGCGCATTGGTCGCCTTGCGATGCGCGGTGACGAGACCGCGATAGGTGTTCTGCGACTTTCCTGCCGCGATGCCCTTGGAGATGATCCGGCTCGTGGTGTTCTTGCCGAGATGCAGCATCTTGGTGCCGCTGTCGACCTGCTGGTAGCCATTGGAAATGGCGATCGAGTAGAATTCGCCGCGCGAGTTGTCGCCGCGCAGGATGCAGCTCGGATATTTCCAGGTGATGGCCGAGCCGGTCTCGACCTGGGTCCAGGAGATCTTCGAATTCGCGCCGCGGCAATCGCCGCGCTTGGTGACGAAGTTGAAGATGCCGCCCTTGCCCTCGGAATTGCCGGGGTACCAGTTCTGCACCGTGGAATACTTGATCTCGGCGTCGTCGAGCGTGACCAGTTCAACGACGGCGGCGTGCAACTGGTTCTCGTCACGCTGCGGCGCGGTGCAGCCCTCGAGATAGCTGACGTAGGAGCCCTTGTCGGCGATGATGAGCGTGCGTTCGAACTGGCCGGTGTTGCGCTCGTTGATGCGGAAGTAGGTCGACAGCTCCATCGGACAGCGAACGCCGGGCGGGACATAGACGAACGAGCCGTCGGAGAACACCGCCGAGTTCAGCGTCGCGAAGAAATTGTCGGAGGTCGGCACCACGCTGCCGAGATACTGCTTCACCAGTTCCGGATGCTGCTGGATGGCGTGCGAGATCGGCATGAAGATCACGCCCGCTTTCTTCAACTCCTCCTGGAACGTGGTCGCTACGGACACCGAGTCGAACACGGCATCGACCGCGACTTTGCGCTCCCCCTCGGGGCGAACGACGCCTTCGAGCACCTCGACCTCGCGCAAGGGAATGCCGAGCTTCTCGTAGGTCTTGAGGATTTCCGGATCGATCTCGTCGAGCGAGGCGATCTCTTTCTTCGGCTTCGGCGCGGAATAATAATAAAGATCCTGATAGTCGATCTTCGGATAGTCCACCCGCGCCCAGGTCGGCTCCTGCATGGTAAGCCAGCGGCGGTAGGCTTCAAGCCTCCACTCGAGCATCCATGCGGGCTCGTTCTTCTTCGCGGAAATAAACCGGATGGTGTCTTCGGAGAGTCCCTTAGGGGCCTTCTCGGACTCGATGATGGTCTCGAATCCATACCGGTATTGATCGACGTCGATCTGGCGAACCCGATCGACCGTCTCTTGTACGGCTGCCATTCCTACCTCCGCTCGCGGTTTCAAGGACCACGGTGGATTGAAGTCTTGGTGCCTGCTCCAATTCTAAGGAAGAAGCTGTCTTAGAATGGTTCAAGCCCTGTTTCGTTCCCCCTTAGTAGTGCACCTGAAAGCTTTCGCCAAGTCTTAATAGCCCGATCCACGTCTGCGTCCGTGGTCTCCCAGCCCAGCGAAAATCGTATCGCGCTCCTGGTCATTTCCGGGCCGTACCCCATGGCCGCCAGCACATGCGAAGCCTGCACTTTGCCCGACGAACACGCGGAACCCGATGAGACGGCCACCCCTTCAAGGTCGAATCTGACCACGGCCGTCTCCGCTTTCAAGGTGGGAACACCGAAAAGTGTCGTATTTGGCAGGCGCGCGACCTCCTGGGAAAAGATCACGCCACCCCGAGTCTGTCTTAAGCCATCCTCCAGCCTGTCGCGCAGGGCCTTAACCCGAGCCATGTCGGTGTCGCGACCTGCTTCGGCTGCCCTCACGGCGGCCCCGAAGCCCGCAATTCCCGGTACATTCTCGGTGCCGGCTCGGCCGCCCCGCTCCTGGCCGCCTCCCCGTATCAAGGCCGTTGGATGGCTTCGATTCTCCGCGAGGACCAATGCGCCCGTCCCTTTCGGACCGCCGATCTTGTGTGCAGAAAGAGATACAAAATCAGCATTCAATTCGTTGATATCAATGTGAATTTTTCCGAATGCCTGCACCGCGTCGACATGAAGCAGGCCGCCTGCCTCGTGGACCAGCCCTGCGGCTTCGGCCACCGGCTGAATGGCGCCGGTTTCGTTATTGGCGAGCATGATCGAGACCAGCGTGGGAGGTTGCCGTGCGAGCATCGTCCGCAAGGCGTCGAGATCGATCAATCCCGAGCGATCGACCGGCAAACGCGTCATCCGGTCCGGCGGAAACCGCCCTCCGGCCAGAACGGAGGCATGTTCTATTGACGAAACTATAATATTATCAATATTTTGTTTTGGTTTGCAGCTAACAGGAGTTAACGCCAGGGTGTTGGCCTCCGTTCCTCCTGACGTGAAGATCACGTTGCGCGGTTCGCCTCCCACGGCTTCCGCGACGATCACCCGCGCATCCTCGATCAGTCCTCGCCCCCGCCTGCCTTCCGCGTGGATGGACGACGGATTGCCGAAGAGGTCCCAGGCCGCGGCCATTGCTGCCCGCGCCTCTTGCCGAAGCGGCGTGGTTGCGTTCCAGTCAAGGTAGGTTCGTTCCTGCATGTGATTGCGACTATACGGCATTTTCGGCGGATGAGGTCACAGCCGCGCAAGATGCTTGCTTTTCGCCCCTCGCCCTATGCTAGAAGGCGGCGGTGTTCACCGGCACTTTCTGTTACCGCCATTGCGGCGGCCTGATCGCCCTCGTCGTCGAGCCGCGAACAGAAACCGATCCTGTGAGCGGCCGATTTACCAAGGATTCCGATGCCTGAAGTTATTTTTACCGGTCCCGCTGGCCGTCTCGAAGGCCGCTATCATCCAGCGAAGCAGAAAAATGCCCCGATAGCGATGGTGCTGCATCCGCACCCGCAGTTTCGCGGCAGCATGAACCATCCGATCGTCTATCAGGTTTACTATGCTTTCGTGGCGCGCGGCTTTTCGGTGCTGCGTTTCAATTTTCGCGGCGTCGGCCGCAGTCAGGGTTCGTTCGACCACGGCACTGGCGAATTGTCGGACGCCGCGGCGGCGCTCGACTGGGCGCAGACCATCAACCCGGAAGCGCGCGCCTGCTGGGTCGCAGGGTTTTCGTTTGGCGCCTGGATCGGAATGCAGTTGCTGATGCGGCGGCCCGAGGTGGAAGGCTTCATCTCGATCGCGCCTGAGCCGAACCGCTACGATTTCTCGTTTCTGGCGCCATGCCCGTCGTCAGGGCTCATCGTCCATGGCGAGAAGGATATCGTCGCGCCCGCCAAGGATGTCACGACGCTGGTCGAGAAACTGAAGACCCAGAAGGGAATCGTGATCGATCAGCAGACCATTCCGGGTGCTAACCACTTCTTCGAGGACAGGATGGAACCGTTGATGGAAACGGTCACCAGCTATCTCGATATGAGGCTTGCCAATATCCGGTAGCCGCATCGCTTGTGAGGTTGCCACAGCATCGCAAACGGCGGCCAGAGCATTTTCCGGCTAAGAAAATCCTCTCGACCAATAACTAGCGCGTACTCTGATCGCAAAACCGGCATCCACTTTGCGGAGTACGCGCTAGGGCCGCGCGACCACGCCGCCGGTCATCGGTACCGGCACCCCGGTGGTCGCCGGATAGCTCAGGGGCAAGCCTTTCAGGCCACGCGCCGCGAGATAGCCGAAGGCCTGCGCCTCCATCGCGTCAATCGACCAGCCGAGCGCATCGGCCCGCTCGACAGCCGCAGGGGCACATTTTTCCCGCAGCATCTCGAGCATGATCGGGTTGCGGGCTCCGCCGCCTGCCACGATCCATCTTTCCGGCGCTTTCGGCAGCAGCGGAACGATCCGCGCGATGGCGGCCGCGGTAAACGCCGTCAGGGTGGCGGCGCCATCGGCTGGCGGCCTATCGGGCAGGACGAGAGAGGCGAAATCGTTGCGGTCGAGAGATTTGGGTGGCGGCAGCGCGAAAAACGGGTGTTTCAGGGCGCTTGCGATCCAGCTCGCATCGGGATGGCCCTGCTCCGCCAGCCTGCCGTCGCGGTCGAATGGCTCGCCCGTCGTGCGAAGCATGAAATCATCGAGCAGCGCATTACCCGGTCCGGTGTCGCAGGCGATCAAGGTGTCCGCGCCGTCGATATAGGTGACATTGGAGACGCCGCCGATATTGACCACGCAGGTCGGACCGTCGCGGCCGAGCGACTGCGCCAGCGCGCGATGATAGGCGGGAACGAACGGCGCGCCCTGCCCGCCGGCGGCGACGTCGGCCGCGCGGAAATCATGCATCACCGGCACACGGATCGCTTTCGCCAGCGCGTCCGCGTCGCCGATCTGCACGGTCAGCCGCTGCGCCGGCCGATGCAGAACGGTCTGGCCGTGAAAACCGACGATATCGATATCCTCGCGCCCGACGCCGTTCCGCGCGAGGAAGGACGTGACGGCGTCGGCGTGCGCCATGGTCACGGCGTGCTCGGCCTTGCCGATCACGCCCGGCCGTGCGTCGCGCCGCGTCAGATTGACCGCCTCCGCCAGCGCCTCCCGCAACAGGCCGCGCTCGTCATCTGTGTAAGGGCGATAGCCTGTCGGCCCGAACGCCGTCACGCGCTCACCGTCGGTTTCGATCAAGGCGACATCAACGCCGTCAAGCGAGGTGCCGCTCATCATGCCGATCGCCGTCATCATCGCCCTTTGGTCTCCAGTGGCCGGCTTGTGCCGAAGGCGCGCTTCTTATAATGGCACACACCTGACACGCAGTATAACCGGGCGGCGGCTGACAGCTATCCTGTGCCGAATTTGAGCTGCGTGTTCAGTTGAACAAGAGATTAGAGTTATAGTGCCATGGTCGCTTTCAAGTCCGATTTTCTCAACACGCTTCAGGAACGGGGCTTTATCCACCAATGCTCCGATTTCGAAGGTCTTGATGCGCTGGCATCCAAAAATCAGGTGACGGCCTACACCGGCTATGACTGCACCGCGCCGTCGCTGCATGTCGGCCACCTGCTCTCGATCATGATGATGCACTGGCTGCAACAGACCGGAAACAAGCCGATCGCCCTGATGGGCGGCGGCACCACGCGCGTGGGCGATCCGTCGGGCCGCGACGAAACGCGCAAAATTCTGAGCTACGACCAGATCGACGCCAACAAGGAGTCGATCAAGGGCACGTTTTCGAAGTTCCTCGTTTTCGGCGATGGCAAGAACGACGCCATCATGACGGACAATGCCGAGTGGCTCACCAGGCTCAACTATATCGAGATGCTGCGCGACGTCGGCCGGCATTTTTCCATCAACCGCATGCTCACGATGGATAGCGTGAAGATGCGGCTCGAGCGCGAGCAGGAGTTGTCGTTCATCGAGTTCAATTACATGATCCTTCAGTCCTACGATTATGTGGAACTGGCGCGCCGCCACGGCTGCAACCTGCAAATGGGCGGTTCGGATCAGTGGGGCAACATCGTCAACGGCGTCGATCTTGGCCGCCGCATGGGCACGCATCAGCTCTACGCGCTGACCTGCCCGCTGCTCACAACGTCGTCGGGCGCCAAGATGGGCAAGACCGCGGCGGGCGCGGTCTGGCTCAACGCCGCCATGCTGCCGGTCTACGATTACTGGCAGTACTGGCGCAACGTCGAGGACGCCGACGTCGGCAGATTCCTGAAACTGTTCACGATCCTGCCGATGGGTGAGATCGCGAAGCTGGCCGCGTTGCAGGGCGCCGAGATCAACGAGGCCAAAAAGGTGCTCGCGACCGAGGCGACCGCGCTTCTGCATGGTCGCGACGAAGCCGGGAAAGCCGCCGACACCGCGCGCACGACGTTCGAGCAAGGCGCTATTTCCGAAAGTCTTCCCACGCTGGATATTCCGCGGAGCGAGCTTGCGAACGGCGCAGGTGTGCTCGCGCTGTTCGTGAAGGCGGGCCTTGTCGCCTCGAACGGCGAAGCGCGCCGCCAGATCAAGGGTGGTGGCCTTCGCGTCAACGATGTCGCCGTGGCCGACGAAAAAATGATGCTGACGCCGGATCATCTTACGCCCGAGGGTGTGATCAAGCTTTCGATGGGCAAGAAACGCCACGTCCTGCTGCGGCCCGCATAGCACGTCCGGAGAACGCTATGGCGTTCAGTTCCCGCTCGTTGCCGGAAACTCGATCTGGTTGGCTGTTCGTCCCGTCTGGAACTCAAAAATCTTGCGCACCAGTCCGGGAGCCATGGCCGAGATCGGGTTGATGCGCAGTTGCGGTTGTCCCGGTGTTCCCACCACCTCATAAGTCACGCCGATCAATCCCTCGTCGCTGCCGCCCCCAAGGATGAGTCCGACAACCGGAAGCTGTCCAAAGATGTTGTTGAGCCCGTACATCGGAACGAAGGTGCCGCTCATGCGAACCTCGTTGGCGGGATAGTCGATCCGCCCCTCGATGGTCGCGCCGATCGTCGGACCCTTGACGACGCCATCGCGGACCGTGAGTTGCCCGTTCTGCCGGCTGAATTCCGCGCGCAGACGCGAGAACGAAATACCGTTCTGTGCGGTTCGGGGGCCACCCGCCGCGGCGCGATCCAGAGCGGATTCTCCCTTGATGGTGAAATCCCGAACATTGATCAATCCCTGCTTGGCCCGCGCCTCGGCGGTCGGCGGGTCCATGGCCAGCACGAGCTGACCGCCAAACATCTTTCCGTAGGTATCGGTAAAGCGGAAGAATGCGCCCGCGTCGTCTGTCTCGATCAGAACCACGTCGCGACCCTGCGGACGGCCGCGCAGATTGCCTGTCAGGGGTGTATTGCGGCCGATCTTGCCGGTCATGGCGAGGCTGCGAACCGACCCGTTACGCTGGGCCATCTTCACATCCGCGCTGCGGATGGCTTCGCCGTAAAATCCGGCGACGGCTCCGATCTTCAGGTCGATGTCGAAATCGATGCTCTTCGACTTGCTTCTGGCGTCGGCCTGCTTGCCCGAGATCGCCGATTTGAGAAAGCCGCGACCGTCGAACACGTCGCCGCGCATGACGACCTTCAATACGCCGTCAGCGTTTCGCTCGGCCTTCAGAGAAGCCCGGTCACCTTCCGACGGCGCGTAAACCGGGAAATTCACATTCACCAGATCGCTGTTCTGATCGAGTTCCAGAGATCCCTTTATCGTCACGCCGCTGCCATCGACGATGATGTCTTCCAGGCGCGTGGATTGCGCTTTCTGCACCACATTGAACGTCGCGTGTCCTGACTTTCCCGGCAGCTTGACCCAGCCGGGCAAAACGTTGTCGAGTTTCAAGGATGTGAGATCGGCATCGACGGCGAATTTATTATCCCTGTTGCTGCCGATCTTCCCGGCCAGCTTGACGGGAATCGAACCGGTCGCTCCCGCGCCGAGATCGATGCCGAGTTTCGCGCGGCTCGCATCATCCAGCGTGGCCTGCAACTTGATGTCCGCATCGCCATTCGCCGGCTTGCGGTAGTCCAGCGATGCCGGCTGGCCGTTGATCTTGACGTCGCCCTTGACGTGATACCCCTCGTTGTTGGCGGTGACCTTCAGCGCGCTCGCTTCAAGCTTCTGATTCATGACCAGCCGGTCGGCGGCAAAACCCGTGAGATCGGCGGTGATGGAATAGGTAGTGTCCTCCTTGGTGATCTGTCGCGTGAGCGGCAGCCCCAAGGCGATCTGTGCCGCGACTGTTCCCTTGCTGGAGTTGGGATCGATCAGATTATCGGTGAATTCGTTGAGGCGATCCGAGACGAGAATCTCGGCGGCTGCGGGAACCGGACCGTCTATTCTGAATCTCACCTTTGCCGGTGAGGGTTTGGGCGCCATATCGGGCACTTCGAAAACGACGTCGGAAATGTTGAGCCTTCGGCCCGACGGAGTGTCGGTGACGGCCTGCTCGATCGTTACCGTCGCCGTTCTTCCTGTCACCCGCGCCTTCAAGCCGGCGTCGTGGACCAGGGGTAATTCATCAACGGGATAGATCGTCACATTGTCGGCGACGATATCAACCGAAAGCCCGTCATCCGGCATCGGCGGTCCGCGACGCGACAGATTGTGAAGCGGCGAATTCACGCCGATTTCAATGCGCTTGAGAAAGCCTCGTTTAATTCGCCCGATAACCCATTCGCGCAACTCCGGCACGATCACAACCGGCCATATGCTCTTGAGGGCGGCGGCGGACATCGGCGTCCCGGCGAAGCCCAGTTTCAGGCGCGGCGCATCCGAATAGTCGATGCTGCCGGTGCCCGCGATGCCGATCTCGCCGTTGCTGATATCGGCCTGGGTCAGAATGGCCTGCCTGTGCTCGGTGTCGAAACGCAGGCCGACCGCAATGCGGTTGAAGATCAGAGGCGCTTCGCCATCGGAGCCGGCAAGTACGATGGTGCCGCCGCTCAAACCCATCTGCCAGTCAGGAACATTGCCATTCGGAGGCTGGAGACGGGCGAGCAGCGTAATTCGGTTCTCGCCGGACACGATCTTGAACGGCGCCAGGAGCACCCGCCGTCCCGAATCCCATTCCACGTTTATCTCGATCTGATCGATCGCCATGGGATAATCCGGCGTGTCGGAATCGATGATCGTGCCCTTGCCCGCGAAAAGATTGCCGCGGAGATAAGTAGGCAGGCCGTCGCGACCGATTTCACCCTTCAGTTCGCCGCTGAGCGGCATGTCGGCGCTGTAAGTGAGATCCTTGATGCGAAGAGCCAGCAAAACGGTCTTCGCTGGAATTCCCGCGGCGCGGAATTCAATCGGACGAACGCCATTCGCGGGCGGCCCGACCGCGACATGAAGCGACCATTCCTTGCTGCCGCCTTCGCTGACAGTGAACGCGACTCCGCCCGCGCTCGGCCGGCGAAGGCTCAGGCTGATGTTGCTAAAGCTCCAACGGTTGCCGCGCTGCTGGTCATCAACCACCAGTGTCCCGTTCTTCAGACCAATCTCGTTGAGATTCTGGCCATCGAGTCCTCTTACGCCGAGGCCGTCGAGCCATTCCAGTCCCGCCAACAAGGCGCCTGCGTTGCCGCTGCTTTCCGAGACCGCCGGCGCCGCGGCCGGGGAGTCGGAGAGTTGCTGCGTCGCTTGTGGGGGGGACGACGTTTCCGAGGGAACGACCGTCGATGGCAGGCCGGATCGCAGGGGCGGCGCGACGCCTGTGGCAAGCGGCTTGGCGTTGTCGCCTGTGGAAACGGTGACCTGGCCGTCCGGCGTAATCCGGACCGCAAGCTCGGCGTCGACCAGATCCAGACTTTCCGCGCGCAGCCGGCCGGTCAGCAGCGCTATGCCGGACAGCTTGACTTCGGCCTTGGGGGCGCTCGCGATCACGACACGATCGCGATCGCGGACGACGACGTCACGAATACGGACCGCGATACGAATTCTGCCGGCGCGCTCGATCTGAGTGCCGCCGATTTCCACCGTGTTGTCGTGACCGATGTTTCCCTCGATCGCGCTGACAAGCCATGGCGTCATCATGTCGAGATTGAGGGGGCCAGCGCCGAGGCGCCACCAGAGCGCACCGAACCCCCCTGCGAACGTGACCGACAGAACCAGAAAGGCGACCGCCAGCCGTTTGACCCAGCGTTCTCCCGTCAGCCAGTTTTTGAACCTTACGAATCGGTCGCCGGCCCTGTGGAACCGCGAATCCGATCGCGACAGTAACCGACGTACGCGGCGGCTGTGGAGTTCGTCGTCGTCCTCATCCCATCCGGCGACCTCTCTCTGCGAGACATGACGGCCGCCGTGCAGATTTGGATCTCGTGTCGGCGTGCTTTTAGTCATTGCCTCTCGGTGCCGGCTTGGTCCGGAGCTTTCGCTCTCATCGGTCCGCACGCCGCGTCCGGACGAACGTTCCTGTGATGCGGGGCGGACAATCCGTCGAATCCCTTGTAACCGTACCCGCGGCCGCAATCATGGCGGCGGCAGTCTGACCGATTCGTCCTCGGCATCCGCAGCAATCATAACGGATAATGAGCGTTGGAAAACGACGAAAGGAAGGCGTATGTCCAAGAAGATACGCAAGAAATCCTCGAAAACCGACAGTTCGGGAACGGTGCGGGCTCCGACCGTCAGTCACACGGAACGGGCTCGCGAGGCCGGCCCGTCACCCTCCCTGGCAGCGACCGGAAAATCCAAACCGCGCCCCGCTCCGCCGGCCTCTCAAGCCGCCGGGCTCGTGGAAGGCTCCCCGGCCCCGCCCTTCAGCCTTCCCAGGGAAGACGGCGCGCTGGTTTCGCTTGCTGATCTCGCGGGAAGGAAGCTCGTGATCTTTTTCTATCCGCGCGCGGGCACGCCGGGCTGCACCAGGGAGGCGATAGACTTCACCCGGCTAGCGACAGATTTCGCCGCCAGTGGAACGGCGGTGATCGGCGTATCGGCCGATCCCTTAAAGGCACAGCAATCGTTCCGAAACAAGCACAAGCTGTCCATTCCTCTGATATCGGACGAAAAGCGCGACATGCTGGAGGCGTATGGTGCGTGGGGTGAAAAATCCATGTACGGCAAGACTTTCCTTGGCGTTCTTCGCACAACGGTACTGGTGGATGAGGCGGGACGGATCGCTCGTATCTGGTGCAAGGTCAAGGTTGAAGGTCACGCCGACGAGGTGCTCTCGGCCGCGCGCGAACTGTGAAGCCGCATGGCCGTTTTCCGAAAATTAACCATGAACGGTTCCAATCAGCATCGAAGTTGAGCCGCCTGGAACTCGGTTTTCGGTCGGCACAGGAGTGTCGATGTCGTACCGTTCCAGTCAGTGTGTCGAGTATCCGCCGCAGCGCGCTCACGCTCACAAACACGATCGAAGTCCGTCCCGCCGTGCCGCGGCAGGCTTGTCGTCGGGCGTGCCGGAGAAACGGAGCGGCTACACCTTCGCTCATGGCGGCCGACAGGTTCGGTTTGGCCCGGTCGTGTTCTGGATCGCGGTCGGAACGGTCACGCTGCTCGGGGTCTGGTCGGCCGCGACGGCGACGTATTTTGCCTTTCGCGATGATGTGCTGACGCGGCTCCTCGCGCGGCAGGCTGAAATGCAATACGCCTACGAGGATCGCATTGCCGAATTGCGCTCGCGTGTCGACCGCACCACCAGCCGTCAATTGCTCGATCAGGAACAGTTCGAAAGAAAGCTCGACGGGATCATGCGCCGTCAGGCGTTGCTTGAATCCCGCGCCGGTGCCCTGAATGCCATATCCGATGTTTCAGTGACGGGTTCGATCAAAGGGACGGCGCAAAAAACGGGAAACGACACCGATACAGGCCCGTCGCGGGCCGACAAGCCATCTCCGATCAACGACGCCGCCGGCTTCGAGATGCCCGATCGCGGCGCGGCGCTCGACTCTCGTGATCCGGCCGACGCCCGTCCCAAACCGGTTCCGCTCATGAACCTCACCGGCGAGGTCAACAGGCTGATGCGACTGGAATCCTCGCTCGATCGGGTCGAAAGCTGGCAGGTCGCCGAGTTGAACGCGATCGCGGACGGCATGGATTCCCGCCTGCGGCGGATGCGTAGCGTGTTTTCCGATCTCGGACTGAGTGTCGCGAGAATGGCGGCCGCGTCGAATCCCGGCACGGGCGGGCCCTATGTGCCGGTCAGGCTACGATCCGATGCCGATCCCTTTGAGCGCCAGCTTCACCGCGTCAACCTGACACGGGCGCAGATCGATCGGTTCGACCGGGCTCTCGCCATTGTTCCCTATCGCAAGCCGGTCACGGGCGAGCTTGAATTCACCTCCGGTTTCGGTGTTCGCGTCGATCCGTTCGTTGGGCGGCCGGCGATGCATACCGGGCTCGATTTTCGCGCCGCAACGGGAGCGGCCGCACGTGCGACGGCGAACGGAAAGGTCACCACCGCGAACTGGACGGGTGGTTATGGCCGGATGGTCGAGGTGGATCATGGCAATGGCCTGTCCACCCGCTACGGGCATCTTTCCGCGATCAATGTGAAGGTTGGCCAGTCCGTCAAGGCCGGACAGATGGTCGGCGAGGTCGGCTCGACGGGCCGTTCGACGGGGCCGCACCTGCATTATGAAACAAGGATCGACGGGGAAGCTGTCGATCCTCAGAAATTCCTGCGAGCAGGCACCCGCTTGAACAATGGCTGACTGAAATGATCGGCGCGGCCCGCCCCAAGCCTGCTCGATGTCAAAGACCCCGGCCCGTTGAATGACTGATTTCCACACCGGCCGCGATCTTCGGACTTGAAGATTCCGCACCCGAGAGGCATACCCCGAAACAATTTTCCGCTCCGGGACTTAACAACCCAGAGCAGTTTCGCTTCTGCCTGGATCAGAAGTGAAATACCCGACTCACGTCCGTAGGACACGGAACTGAAATGCACGACCGAACCGCCGAAAGCGCCGACCGGATTGATCCGCAAACGAGCAACGTGGTCGCGAGAGCGATCAGCGAACGGTTGCGGACGGACATGCGGCCGGAGGAATCGGAACTCCCTCTCCGGCTTCAGTTGCTGGTGCAGCGGCTTCGCGCGCAGGATCACCATAGTTGAGGTGCTGACGCCGGGGGCTAGGTCGGTTGACCCCCTCCTTTGGTCAGGCCCCGCCTCCTCCCGCCTTCATTCACAAACGGGTTGCGTTCGGCTGCGCGGCGGTGAAAAACAAAGCATGCTTTCCATCACCGATATTTCGATCCGCATCGCCGGACGCCTGCTGATCGACCATAGCTCCGTTCAGATCGTGCCCGGCGCGCGTGTCGGCTTCGTCGGACGTAACGGCGTCGGCAAATCGACGCTGTTCCACGCGATACGCGGTGAACTGCCGACGGAAACGGGCACCATCGCCATTCCACCGCGCTGGCGGGTGGGCAGCCTCGCACAGGAAGCTCCCGACGGACCGGAAAGCCTGATCGAGGTCGTGCTCAAGGCCGATACCGAACGCCATGCGTTGCTGCATGAAGCCGAAACGGCGCGCGATCCGGAACGTATCGCGGACATCCAGACGCGTCTGGTCGATATCGACGCTCATTCCGCGCCCGCGCGGGCGGCATCGATTCTGAGCGGCCTCGGATTTTCAACGGCGGACCAGGCCCGCCCCTGCTCGGAATTCTCAGGTGGCTGGCGCATGCGCGTCGCGCTCGCGGCAACGCTTTTCGCGTCACCCGACCTGTTGCTGCTGGATGAGCCGACCAACTACCTCGATCTTGAAGGAACGCTCTGGCTGGAAGATCACCTCGCGCACTACCCGCGCACGGTCATCATCATCAGTCACGACCGCGACCTCCTCGACACCTCCGTCGATCAGATTCTGCACCTCGATCGCGGCAAGCTCTCGCTCTACAAGGGAACCTATTCTGCCTTCGAAGAGCAACGCGCAACCCGCGAGCTGCTCGACGCCAAGCACGCCAGACGGCAGGCCGATGAGCGCAAGCGGCTCCAGGCTTTCGTCGATCGCTTCAAGGCCAAGGCCTCGAAGGCGCGCCAGGCACAGTCACGCGTGAAGATGCTCGAGCGCATGAAACCCGTGACCGCGCTGGTCACACAGGACGTGCGCGAGATTTCCTTTCCCGTGCCGGACAAGCTGCTGTCGCCGCCGATCATCGCCGTTGACGAGGCCGTCGTCGGTTACGATCCGCAATCGCCTGTTCTCAAGCGCGTGACGTTGCGGGTCGATGAGGACGATCGCATCGCCCTGCTCGGCGCCAACGGCAACGGCAAGTCCACCCTCGTCAAACTGCTTGCCGGCAAGCTGCAACCATTCGCCGGCAGGGTGGTGCGCGCCGACAAGCTCTCGATCGGCTATTTCGCCCAGCATCAGACCGACGAGCTGGATCTCGACGGCTCGCCCTACGATCATGTGCGGCGCCTGATGCAGGATGCTCCGGAAACGAAAATCCGCGCCCGCGTGGGAGGCATCGGTTTTTCCGGCAAGGCGGGCGATACGCTCGTTCGAAGCCTTTCGGGCGGCGAAAAAGCGCGCCTTCTGCTCGGGCTCGCGACGTTCTTTGCTCCCAACATGATCATCCTTGACGAGCCGACCAACCATCTCGATATCGACAGCCGCGCCGCGCTTGCTGAAGCCATCAACGAGTATCCCGGCGCTGTCATCATGGTGTCGCACGACCGTTATCTGATCGAGGCCTGCGCCGACCAGCTATGGGTGGTGGCGGACCATACCGTTACTCCTTACGACGGCGATCTCGAGGATTACCGTCGGGCGGTTTTGTCGGCACGGGGTCTCCGCACGAACGGCCGCGACCGGGTGTCCGGCCAGCGCGACGATAGCCGAGACAAGCCGCGGCGCGAGAAAACCGAACGACGCTCGCCGCTCAAACAGAAGATTACGGCCGCCGAGGCCGAGATCGAGCGAATTACTGGAATCATCGCAAAAATCGATGTCGCCCTTGCGCTGCCGGACCTGTTCAAGCGTGAGCCCAAACAGGCGGCGCAACTCACCAAGGCGCGCGCCAGCGCGGCCGATGCGCTGCGGCGGGCGGAAGAGGCATGGCTGGAGGCCAGTTCGTCTTACGATAACGCTCCAGGCTGACGGAAAGCCGTCTTCAGAACTGGAGCCTCTTCCAGGACTGGAGCCTTTCCGGTTATGACGGAATCAGAAACCAAGGTTCCAGGACGTTGTTTTGACGCGGGTATCTTGACGCGAACAGGTCGTCCACTCGCTGGCAACCGCTATAACTTACCCCGTTACCGTAACTTACCCTGTTACCGTCGTTTGGCTCGTCGCTCTGGCTTCTGACGGACGGCTGATTCGGGCGCCTGCTCGATGGAAGACAGGCGTCCCGCCGTAAACGTGTAGATTCCGGCACGCGGTCCCTTCAGGAACGTTAAGACTGCAACACGATCGCCGCTAGGATTGCTGGATAGGCTGACATTGTCTGGCGCGGCGCCAAGACCGCGCGTCACGTCGCACTCGGTATGGCCTAACGCCACCGTACCCGAAGCCGCGAGCGCCGGGGCTGTCGGAGTATCTCCCGCGCTATCAGCGAGCGCGCTGGATTCACCCGTACCGATCGGCGGCGCCATTCCCGGGCAAAGTCCGTCGGCGCTGATGAGATCGTCCGGCGAGACTGGCTTGTCCGGCGTCAGCGGCGGCGCCTCGACCGAAACGTTCTTGATGAACAACCGGCCGGATCGCGAAAACCAGTCCGCATCCTTCGAGAGCAGGCCGGTCGAAAACATATCCGACGCGGTGCCGCAGCCCGAGACGAGCGGCGCCATCAAAAGCAGCGGTATCAGGGCCCTTCGGCAAAATCTGGGCTGTCTCACGACGAATTCTGTCCCGGCGGATCGTAGCGGAAGGCCTGTCCCAACACCGATTTGCGGCGCGACCATGGCTGGACCCTAGTGTTTGATCAGAAAGCTTCAAGTCTCATCAAATTAAAATCGCTCTATCTGGCTACCCGCGACGCTGCCAGCGCCCCGTTTCGTCAGGCTGCCAGTAGGTCGCCTCACATCCTCGCGACTTGCATTCCGTCCAGATGGCTCTCGCGGCATCCAGCGCGGCTCCGTCGTCGCCATCGAATATCAGCACCAGCCGCTCATAGGTATCAAGACTTTCCGGAAGCGGGGCGCTGTCGACCAGAAATCTGACGGTGGCCCGGTTGGGATTGCGGCCATCGATCGTCAGCACGATCGGCTGTTCGCTTGCATCCTCGATCCGCCACGTCGCATGCGGCAGGAAAGAGTCGTCACTATAGGACCACAGATGCGCGTCGAGCGCATCGGCACGCTCTTCAGACGTCGTGTGGACCACCGCGCGCCATCCGCGCTCGAAAGTCTTTTCGAGCAGCGGCGGCAGAACCTTTTCAAGCGACATGTTCTGCAAATGATAGAACAGGACTTCCGTCATCGCTTCGTTTCGTAATGCTCCGCGACGAGGCGGTCCAGCAGCCGCACGCCGAACCCGGATCCCCAACTCTGATTGATGTCGGATTTGGGAGCGCCCATCGCCGTTCCCGCGATGTCGAGATGCGCCCACGGGGTATCGTCAACAAACCGCTGCAAGAATTGCGCGGCCGTGATCGAGCCGCCATGGCGTCCGCCCGTGTTCTTCATGTCGGCGAACTTCGAGTCGATCAGCTTGTCGTATTCCGGCGCAAGCGGCATCCGCCAGACCCGCTCACCGGTCTCCAGGCCCACCCTGGTAAGGCGCTCCGACAACTCGTCGTTATTGGAGAACAGGCCGGCATGCTCGGTGCCGAGCGCGACCATGATCGCGCCGGTCAGCGTTGCGAGATCGACCATGACCTTCGGCTTGAATTTGCGGACGACATGCCAGAGCACGTCCGCAAGAACGAGACGGCCCTCGGCGTCGGTGTTGATGATCTCGATGGTCTGTCCCGACATGGACGTCACGATATCGCCGGGCCGCTGCGCGCTGCCGTCCGGCATGTTCTCGACGAGGCCGATTGCGCCGATGGCGTTCACCTTCGCCTTGCGCGCTGCGAGCGCGTGCATCAGCCCGACCACGCAGGCGGCCCCGCCCATGTCGCCCTTCATCTCTTCCATGCCGCCGGCGGGTTTGATCGAGATACCGCCGGTGTCGAAGCAGACGCCCTTGCCGACGAAAGCGACAGGCGGCTCGCCCTTCTTGCCGCCATTCCAGCGCATGATGACCGTCCGGCTGGGCCGTGCCGACCCCTGCCCCACGCCCAGCAGCGCGCCCATGCCGAGTTTCGTCATCGCCTTGACGTCAAGAACCTCGATGCCGACTCCCATCGCGCGCAACCGGCTCGCGCGCCGCGCGAATTCCTCCGGATAGAGGACATTCGGCGGTTCGTTGACCAGGTCGCGCGCGATAATGACACCGTTGACAACGTGATTGACCGGCGCGAACGCCTTCTTCGCCGCGGCGGCATCGGCGACCGCGATCGATACATCGGCGCGAATGACCGCGTCATCGCCGTCCTTCTTCCGCGTCTTGTAACGATCGAATTTGTAAGCGCGCAACCGGATGCCGGAAGCCAGTGAAGCCGACTGATCCGGCTCCATCGCCGCGGATGGCAGTTCCGCAATGACAGTAACGCCGTTGTTGTCGCTGCGAACCTTTCCCGCGATAACGCCGCCGAGTTTCAGGAAATCGCTGCTCTTGAGAGCCGGCGTCTTGCCGGCGCCCACGACGATCAGACGATTGGCCTTGAGCCCTTCCGGAGCGAGAATATCCAGCGTTGCCGCGCTTTTGCCCTTGAACTGATTGGCTGCGGCCGCGCGTTTGACCAGTCCGGCCGACGAACCGAGTGCCTTGCTTGCGGCCCGGCCGAACTTCAGTGCCTCATCGCAGAATACCACGAGGGTTCCGCGCGAGGCGGTCGAAAAGGGAACAAAGCCGACCTTGACGGCGTCGGGCATCGGAAACCTCCAGAATTCAGGGTAGCGCGGCGTCGGAATCGGGCCAGCGCGTGTGACTTACCGACTATGACCTGTCAAAGGCAACGCTGCCAAGCTCCGCCACGGGATCAGTTCCCGGCGCCGTTACCGTGAACTTCGCTTTGCAGCGCGATCGCCCCGGCTGTCGTGGCCGCCGGGTCACATATTCCGGATTTTAACTATAATCGCCGGGCTTTGAGGCCCAGCCATTTTATTGACAGATCAAGGGGATGGTACTGGGCCACGAGTCAGGTAAGAACATGGTGGGACATTGGGGTTGTCCCGGCTGCGGTTCGGCCTTGCCGGATGTTTCCGCCTGAAGGGATCGGGGATCGTTCAGACCGATGGGGTCGATCGACAAGTACATTTTCAGGACGACGCTGGCGTCGTTTGTCGTGGTTCTGGTCAGCCTGACGGGGGTGATCTGGATTACGCAGGCGTTGCGCGGGATCGACCTGATGACAAGTCAGGGGCAGACCATCCTGACGTTCCTGGGAATCACCAGCCTCGCGATCCCGGTGCTGGTGCTGATCATCTCTCCGATCGCGCTGATGATCGCGGTCTCGCACACGCTTCACAAGCTGGCGACGGATTCGGAAATCATCGTGATGAACGCCGCCGGCCTCTCACCGTTCCGGCTCTTCCGGCCGTTCCTTTATGCAACCGTGGTCGTGGCCCTGCTGGTGGCATTCATTGCGGCCTACCTCGCGCCTGACGGCATGCGCCGGTTGAAGGAATGGGACGCCGAGATCACCGCCGACGTTCTGGCGAACGTTCTGCAACCGGGCCGATTTGCGCAGCTCGATCCAAATCTGACAATCCGCATTCGGGAACGACAGCCGGGTGGTCAGCTCGCCGGAATCTTCATCGATGACCGCCGTAATTCAAAAGAACGCCTCAGTATCATCGCCGACCACGGGACGGTGATGAAGAACGACCAGGGATCGTTCCTCATCCTGGAAGACGGACACCTGGAGCGATTCGAAACCGGCAAGCGCGAGCCGGCCATGGTCGCGTTCGACCGCTATGCTTTCGACATGTCGAAGTTTTCCAATCGGGGGCATGATGTCGTTTATGGCATTCGCGAACGCTACCTCTGGGAGCTGATTGCTCCCGATGAGAAAGACCCGCTGGTTCAGCAACTGCGCGGCCAGTTCCGCGCCGAGCTTCACGATCGATTCACCGCGCCGATCTATCCGTTTGCCTTTGCCGCGCTGACCTTCGCGTTCCTCGGATCACCGCGCACCACGCGGCAGAGTCGTAATTTCTCCATGGGAGCGGCAATCGCGGCTGTGTTCAGCCTTCGTATGGCAGGCTTCGCGCTTTCGGTGATGACTGTGAAATCGCCGATGGCGGCGCTCCTGCAGTATCTGCTTCTTTTCGGCGCGATCGGTATCAGCCTATGGGTGATCACGGCGGGAATCGTGCTTGAACCACCAGCCGCGTTGATGGAAGCGATCAACAGATCGAACGCGCGGATCCTTCGCCTGCTCGGGAAAAGGCCGGCTTTCGGATGAGCATGCTGACGAACACGTTGGGGCGTTATTTTGCCGGCCGTTTCATGGTGGCGGCGCTCGGCGTGTTCGCCAGCATCTTCCTGCTGCTCGTTCTCGTCGATTACATTGAAATGGTCCGGAGAACATCAGGACTTGCGTCGGCATCGGCGCTCATGGTGGCGGAAACGTCGCTGTTCAGGGTGCCTCAACTCCTTGAGAAACTGACCCCGTTCTGCGTTCTGATCGGCGCCATGACCTGCTATCTCGCATTGTCGCGGAAGCTTGAACTGGTGGTGGCCCGCGCCGCCGGCGTTTCGGCCTGGCAGTTCATCTCGCCGACGCTGGCTTGCGCGATCGCGCTCGGCGTCTTCGCGACCACGGTTTACAATCCCTTGTCTTCCAACCTGCGGGAATTGTCGAAGCGGATGGAGGCCGAACTGTTCGGCGGCGTCTCGGGCGGAGGTCTTCATGACGCATCGGGCTTCTGGATCAACCAGGTGACCGACGAAGGCCAGGCGATCATCAACGCCGCGCTCAGTGAGCAGCAGGGCGTGCGCTTGACGGGACTCACGGTATTCCGGTTCGATCCCGATTCCAGGTTCAGGGAACGTATCGAGGCGCGGGAAGCCGCCCTGGAGAACGGCCGCTGGCTGTTCAAAGGCGTCCGCCGATTCACGCTCGATAACCCTCCGGTCGAGCAGGAAACTTTTGTGCTCCCGACCAGCCTGACGCCGGCGCAGGTTCAGAACAGTTTCTCCACGCCCGAAACTGTGTCATTTTGGCAACTGCCGGACTATATCCGATCCTCTGAAAGTTCGGGGTTTGCCACCGCGGGATACCGGCTGCAGTACCACAAACTCATCGCACAGCCGTTTTTGCTGGCTGCAATGGTGATGCTGGCGGCCTCGGTAAGCCTCCGGTTCTTCCGCTTCGGCGGGGTGCAAAAGATGGTTTTAAGTGGCGTGGGTTCCGGCTTTCTGCTCTATGTCCTATCCAAGGTAACTGAGGATCTGAGCAAGGCCGAATTGATGAATCCAATCGCCGCGGCGTGGCTGCCCGTTTGCGTCGGCGGTCTCACCGGTTTTTTGGTCTTGCTGCACCAGGAGGACGGATAGTGGCCCCCATCGCCACCCTCCGTAAACGATCGGCTATTCGCGAGCAGCGCAGCCCACTGCGCCGCTATCGGTCTGGTGCGTCCGTGATTCCGGCCTCGCTGACGGCGGCTGTTATCGGTCTGATCGCCGCCGCCGTGATGGATGTCGTCGCGACCACTCCGGCTGCCGCGCAAAGCTTCACTTACAACCCTCGCCCACCCAAGCCCGCGCCGCCGCCAAGGCAGAACGATGGGCAGATGCTCGTTCAAGCCACCGAGCTTGACTACGACTACAATAGTTCCCGCGTGTCGGCCGTGGGCAATGTGCAGATGTTCTACAATGGCACGAGCGTCGAGGCGGATCGGGTCATCTACGATCAGAAAACCAAGCGGCTCCATGCCGAGGGCAACATCCGCATGACCGATGCGGACGGCAAGGTCACCTATGCCAACATTCTCGATCTGAGCGACGACTACCGGGACGGATTCGTCGATTCGCTGAGAGTCGACACCGCCGACGCGACGCGCATGGCCGCCACACGCGCCGATCGGACCGAAGGCAACTACACGGTGTTTGAGAACGGCGTCTATACGGCCTGCGCGCCATGCAAGGAGAATCCCAAGAAGCCCCCGCTATGGCAGGTCAAGGGCGCCCGGATCATTCACAACCAGACCGAGAAGATGCTGTACTTCGAGGACGCCCGTTTGGAATTCTATGGCGTGCCGATGGCCTATATGCCCTTCTTCTCGACACCCGATCCGACGGTGAAGCGCAAGAGCGGCTTCCTGATGCCGGCCGTGACCGCCTTTACCGGTTTCGGGGTCGGGGTCGAGACCCCCTACTATTTCGCGCTGGCGCCGAACTACGACCTGACCCTTTCTCCCAGGTTCACCACGCGGCAAGGCGTATTGATGCAGGGTGAATTCCGGCAGCGTTTCGAGGACGGCGCCTATCAGATCCGTGCGTATGGCATCAATCAGCTTGATCCGGACGCCTTCGGCGCGGGTCCAGGCAACCGGGACTTGCGCGGCGGTGTCGATACCAAGGGCCAGTTCGCCTTGAACGACAAATGGATCTGGGGTTGGGACGGAGTCCTGCTGAGCGACTACTTCTTCTTCTCCGACTATCGGTTGAGGCAGTACAGGGACCCGATGCAATCGTTCCTGACCTTGCCGACCGAAGCGCTCTCGCAGCTCTATCTGACCGGCGTCGGTAACCGCAGCTACTTCGACGCTCGCGCCATCCACTACCTGAGCTTCTCCGGCAATCAGAGCCTGGTTCCGGTGATCGCGCCTGTCGTCGATTACTCGAACGTCATCAACCATTCGGTGATCGGCGGCGAGTTCAGCTACAAGTTCAATTTCGTCAATCTCATGCGCGATCAGCCGCAGTTCGATCCGATCTCGACGCTGGCGAATACCTCCTTCTTGTGCACGCCGACATCGGCTGACCCGGCGGCGAGAACGCGGGACCATTGTCTGCTTCGAGGCATTCCGGGAACCTATACGCGCCTGACGGCGCAAGCTCAGTGGCGGAGGTCGTTCACCGATTCCTTCGGTCAGATCTGGACGCCGTTCGCTTCGCTTCGCGCCGACGCCATCAATGCCGACATTTCGAACCAGCCGGGTGTCGACAATTTCATCCAGCCCGGCGCCACGCAGACAGTCCGCCTCATGCCGGCGGTGGGCCTCGAATATCGCTATCCCTTCATCAACGTTCAGCCCTGGGGCACCACGACGCTCGAACCGATCGCGCAGGTCATCATCCGACCGAACGAGAGCTATGCCGGCCGGCTGCCGAACGAGGATGCGCAGAGCCTGGTCTTCGACGCCACGAACCTCTTCAGGGTGGACAAGTTCTCCGGTTATGATCGTGTCGAAGGCGGCGGCCGCGCCAATGTTGGCGTGCAGGCGACGACCCAGTTCGATCGCGGCGGCGCGATCAATTTTCTGTTCGGACAGTCCTATCACCTGTTCGGCCTCAACTCGTTCGCCGTCGCGGACATCACCAACACCGGGGTCAATTCCGGCTTGCAGCGCGCGCAATCCGACTACGTGACGAGCGTCAATTATTCGCCGAACAGCGCCTTCACGTTCAGCGCACGCGCGCGTGTGGATGAGACGACGCTGAATGTGCAGCGTTTCGAAGCCGAAGGCCGCGCCAGTTTCAACCGGTGGTCCGGGAGCATTCTGTACGGCGATTACGCGGAGCAGCCCGACCTCGGGTTTCTGACAAGGCGCCGGGGTATCCTCGGCTCCGGCTCCTTTAAGGTCGCATCCAACTGGGTCGTGCAGGGTGCCGCGCGCTGGGATCTGGAAGCCAATCAGATCAACCAGTATGCAGTCGGCGCGGGATACGTGGACGATTGTTTTGTTCTCGGCGTCAACTACGTGACATCATACATTTACGCTGCGGGAGCCGCGCCGCCCCAGCTTAACCACGCTTTCATGCTTCAGCTTGGGCTGAGAACCCTGGGGCAGACCCGCCAGGGGTCAACCGGCGTCCGCTAGGTTTCAAGTGGAGGTGTTTTTTGCAGCAAAGACCGGGCTGCCTGATTTGATTCAGCTCCCCGTCGACAGAAGAACTGCCAGAGCCTTTCCGCTTCTGATAGGATCAGAAGCGAGGCTCTCAGATTGTGGTTTGACGCGTTTTCTTCACGCGAACCGGTGTCCATCCTCGGGTCAAGCCCGAGGACATGCTTCGCTCGAAAACGCTCTAGAGCGGGATGAGGAAAAGTGTGGCGCGGTTTTACGCCCGTATCCCGCGTCTCAAAATACTGGAATCGATCACGTTCATGGTTTTGAATCGATTCGATCCAAAACCATCGTGATCTAGCGCGACTGATATGAAAATGATCCTGCATCCCCGGCCATCCAACTGTCTTGCCGTATTCGCGTTTCTTTCGTTCGTCAGCATGAGTTCGCCGCTGCGTGCTCAGGCGATCGCGGTCATGGTCAGCGGGGAGCCGATTACTACTTTGGATATCGAACAGCGCAGCCGTCTGATCAAGATATCCACCCACAAATCTCCGGGCCGGCAGGAGGTGATCGACGAACTGATCGATGAAAAAGTGAAGGTCAGGGAGGCCAAGAAGTACGGTGTGAATCCGACCTCGACGGACATTGATCGCGCCTACGCCAACATGGGCGCGCGGATGGGGATGTCGTCCGAACAGTTGACGAAATCGCTCGGCTCTCAGGGGATTCGACCGGACACGATCAAGTCGCGCCTGAAAGCCGATCTTGTCTGGGGAAGCCTCGTGCGCGGCCGCTTCAAGGAAAGTCTTCTTGTGAGCGATCGGGACGTCAATGAAGCGCTGAAGAACAGCGGCGATGATCAATCGAAAATGGAGGGTTTCGAGTACCAGATGCGCCCCGTTGTCCTGATCGTTCCGCGCGGTGCGACGGCTTCCATGGTGGAAGCGCGGCGCAACGAGGCCAATGCCTTGCGCGAGCGCGTACAATCCTGCGCGGAGATCATTCGCACGGTCAAGGTGATGCGAAATGCCACCATCCGTGAGACGGTCACCAAAACGTCCACCGACCTGCCGCCTCCGCTTCGTGATCTCTTGGACAAGACGGCGGTGGGACATCTGACACCGCCTGAAATGACGCGGCAGGGCGTCGAAATGGTGGCGGTGTGCGGAAAGAAGGTGACAAGCGTGGACACCCCGAAGAAAAAGGAAATCCGCGAAAAAATGTTTGCCGACAAATATGAGAAGCGATCCAAATCTTATCTGGAAAGTATTCGAAAATCCGCGATGATCGAGTATCGTGAGAGCCGCCCCTGAGGATGACAGATAAATGACGTTCGCGCGTCCCGCAGAAGTTTAAGGCGGCGGATATCTTGAACGGCGGCACTGTCTGATCAAAAGCCGCGCCGGAGCCACCGCGTGGTGAAGCCAATCGCACTGACACTGGGTGAGCCGGCCGGCATCGGACCCGATATCGCGATCGCGGCCTGGCTGCGTCGCAAAAGTGATGCCGTCCCTCCTTTCTATCTTCTCGGCGATCGCGCCTTCATCGCGGCTCGGGCAAAGCTGCTCGGACATGAACTTCCTTTGGTGGACGCCGGCCCGGGAGACGTCGCCAGGATATTTTCTGAAGCTCTTCCGATCGCCGCCACAGGCCATCCGGCAACCGCGCAGCCCGGCGATCCCGACGGCAACAGCGCCCCCGCGGTGATCGGATCGATCCGTCAGGCGGTGAGCGACGTTATGGCAGGCCATGCGGGAGCGGTGGTCACCAATCCGATTGCCAAGAGCGTGCTCTACCGGGCGGGATTCGCTCATCCCGGCCATACCGAGTTTCTCGCAGAACTGGCGACTGCGAACGCTAATCCTCCTCAACCGGTGATGCTGCTGTGGTCGCCCGACCTTGCGGTGGTGCCCGTCACCATCCACCTGCCCTTGCGCGATGCGATCGAAATGCTGTCGAGCCGCATGATCGTGGACACCGTCCGCATTGTCGTGGCCGACTTGCGCGCGCGGTTCGGGATCCCCAATCCCCGCATAGCGGTATCCGGATTGAACCCCCATGCGGGGGAAGACGGCTCGCTTGGAACCGAGGATCAGACAATCGTGGCCCCCGCCATCGCAACCCTGCGCGCTGAGGCAATCGACGTCAAAGGTCCGCTTCCGGCCGACACCATGTTCCATGAGGCCGCGCGCCGGACCTACGACTGCGCGATTTGCATGTATCACGATCAGGCTCTGATTCCGGTCAAGACGCTGGCGTTCGATCGGGCGGTCAACGTCACGCTGGGACTGCCGTTCATCCGCACATCGCCTGATCATGGCACCGCGTTCGACATTGTCGGCACGGGACACGCCAGTCCATCGAGCCTGATCGCCGCGCTGCGCCTCGCCGCGCGGATGGCGGGTTCGACGCCTTCGGCATGAGCGTAATCGATGATCTGCCGCCGCTGCGCGACGTCATCAAACGTCACGCTTTGTCGGCGCGAAAATCGTTGGGACAGAACTTTCTACTCGATCTGAATCTCACAGCCAGGATCGCGCGCGCCGCAGGTTCGCTCCAGGATGCGACCGTCATCGAGATCGGTCCCGGCCCCGGCGGATTGACACGGGCGCTGCTTGCGGTCGGCGCGAAGCATGTCATCGCTATTGAACGTGATGAACGCGCGCTCGGCGCGCTGGAAGAAATCTCGGATCGCTATCCCGGCCGTCTCACGATCATCAACGCAGATGCGACGGACTTCAATCCGCGGCCCCTACTCGGCACGACGCGCGCAAAGATCGTCGCCAACCTGCCTTACAACATCGCCACCGCGCTTTTGATCCGATGGCTCAGCATCGAGCCCTGGCCGCCCTGGTACGACATCATGGTGCTGATGTTTCAGCGCGAGGTGGCCGAGCGGATCGTTGCCCGTGAAAACGAGGACGCCTATGGCCGTCTCGGCGTGCTGTCGAACTGGCGGGCCGAGACCAAGATCCTCTTCGACATCTCGCCCGCCGCCTTCGTTCCGCAACCCCAGGTCACGTCTTCCGTGGTGCGGCTGATACCTCGCGACAACCCCGAGCCCTGCGACCGCCGCAGCCTGGAGCAAGTTGCTGCCGCCGCGTTTGGACATCGCCGGAAAATGCTGCGGCAGAGTCTCAAATCGTTGCCCGCCGATCCGGCGTCGCTCGCGGCCGCGGCAGGCATCGACCCCACGCGGCGCGCGGAGACGGTTTCGATATCCGGTTTTGTTGCGATGGCGCGTGAGTTGGCGAGCATCGTTGGAAGCGGCAAAAGACTCTAAGTTTCGAGTTGCCGCTGTAGTTCTCGTACGAAATCGGTCAATCCGGTTCGGCGTTCGCGCTTGAGCCGCTCAGCCTTCAGGATAGACTGCACCTCGGCAAACGCCTCATCGATATTCCGGTTGATGACGATGTAATCGTACTCGGCCCAGTGGCTCACTTCATGGGCGGCGCGAGCCATTCGTTCGCGGATGATATCATCCGAATCCTGGGCGCGGGTATGCAGACGCCGCTCCAGATCGGCGGCGGACGGCGGCAGAATAAAGACGCTGACCACATCATCCCGCGCCTTCTCCCGCAGTTGCTGCGTGCCTTGCCAGTCGATATCGAACAGGACGTCGCGTCCGGATGACAGCGCCGCATCCACCGGCGCGCGCGGCGTGCCATAGCGATTGTCGAACACGAAAGCCCATTCCAGCAGATCGTCGCGCTGGACCATGGCCGCAAAGGTCGCCTCGTCGACGAACGCGTAGTCACGACCATCGACCTCGCCGGGCCTCATCGGTCGGGTGGTCGCGGAGACCGACAGGCTCAAGCCTTCGACGTGATCGATCAGCAGCCGCGACAGCGTGGTCTTGCCGGCGCCGGAAGGCGACGATAGCACGAACATCAGGCCGCGCCGCTCGACTCCATCGAAACCTTGACCGTGAGCAGTCATCGATCACTCCAGATTCTGGACCTGTTCGCGAAACTGTTCGACGACGTTTTTTAGTTCGAGTCCGACATTGGTCAGTTCGAGATCGTTCGACTTCGAGCAGCAAGTGTTCACTTCCCTGTTGAATTCCTGCGCAAGGAAATCAAGCTTCCGTCCGATCGGCCCGCCCTTACCGATCAACTCGCGCGTCTGCGAGACATGCGAGGCAATGCGATCCAACTCCTCGCGGATGTCGGCCTTCGCGGCGATCAGGAGCGCTTCCTGATGGAGTCGATCCTGATCGAAGCGGTCCGATGTGTCGAGCAGCGCGGCGATCTGCTCGGACAGCCGCGCCATCACCGCGCCGGGCTGGCGGCCAGGGGCCGCATCCGCCCTGCTCGCGAGACGTTCGATCTCATCTATCCGCTGCATCAATATGCGGCCTAGCGCAGCGCCTTCACGCTCGCGCATATCCGCCAGGCTGCGCAGCGCCTGCTCGAAAGATTCAGCGACGGCGATCTTTACCGCCTGCTCCTCGGATTCGTCGGGTTCCGGCTCAACGACCTCCAGAACGCCCTTTATCGATAACAGACCGTCGATACTCGGCGCGAGCGCGTCGATCTTGCCGCGCAGCTCCTGCGCGGTCTTCAGGAGAGACGCCAGAACATGCTCATTGATGCGAACGGCGGGAGCGGCGTTGCTGCGCTTCACCGTCAGATTGGCATAGACTGTACCGCGTGACAGCACCTGCGTTGCGCGCTTTCGTATCGTTACGTCTATATCATCCCAGCCGGAAGGTAACCGCGTCCGAAGGTCGAACCCTTTGGCGTTTACTGACTTCAATTCCCATTCGAACGCATACGGCCCGCTTGCGCCGTGGCTTCTTGCAAAGCCGGTCATGCTCGACAACGCCATCGCGCAGCTTTTCTCCAAATGCGGGATTCGTCCAAACAGATCGTTTCGACGGTGAAGAACGTGTGTGGTTGTGAAATCTATTGATAGAGCGTTCCCGCTTCTGATTCAGTTATAGCGGTTTCACGCGAAGTGCATACCGGTTCGCGTGAAGAAAACGGAGGGGACCGCGTTCGATCAGAGGGTGACTCAGAACTCCAGGCGGAAACTTCCCGCGACCTGATTCGGTTTTGGCCGCTGAGTAATGTGACGCAGGCTTTACGGCGTCCTATCGGTCCGGCCGGGTTCGCGTCCGCGGGGCGGGTTTCGGAGAAGGCTTCGAGGAAGGTTCGTCCCGTGTCGCGCCGGCCTCCGTTGCGGCGGGCGCGGCAGCCGGCGGTGGATCGTCTATCGGCTCAACCGCATCGTTCTGAATCTGCTTCTCCATGGCCCGCAACCGGGCAACGTTCTTCTGATGCTGTTCGTAGGTCTCGGTGAAGCTGTGCCCTCCGCTTCCATCGGCGACGAAGAACAGGTCGCGCGTTCGCGCCGGATTTGCCGCTGCTTCAAGCGAAGCCCGGCCGGGATTCGCGATCGGTCCAGGCGGCAATCCGTCGATCACGTAGGTGTTGTAGGGAGACGCGTGCATGATTTCGCTGCGCTTGATCGGCCGACCCAACGTTCCCTTGCCTCCGACCAGGCCATAGATGATCGTCGGATCGGACTGCAGCTTCATCTTCTGTTTCAGGCGATTGGCGAACACGGCCGCGACGCGGCTGCGTTCGTCGGCCTTGCCCGTTTCCTTTTCAATGATAGACGCCAGTGTAACGAGCTGCTCAGGTGTTTTGGCGGGCACATCCGAGGCACGGCGCTCCCAGATTTCCGCAAGCACGCGCTTCTGCGTCTGCTGCATGCGCTGAATCACCTGGTCCCGGCTGGTGCCGCGCGGGAACTTGTACGTCTCGGGCAGCAACGTACCCTCGCGTGGGATCTCCCGAAGGGTGCCTGAGAAAATCTCGTTCTCGGAAATCCTTGCCGCGATCTGTTCGGAGGTCAGTCCCTCGGGAATTGTCACGGGATGCTGCACCACCTTGCCATCGACAATGGTGCCGATGACTTCACGCAGACTGGCGTGCTTCTGGAACGCATATTCTCCGGGCTTCAGATCAGCGCGCGCCTTCAGTGCGAATACGCTTCCGATGAACGCCCAACGACTGTCGTCGATCACACCTTCGCGCTGGAGAATGTCGGCGATGTCGTTCATTCCGGCGCGGGCTGGAATGTTGACGATCTTTTCTTCCTGCAGCGGTCCCGGCGCTTCGATCTTCTGCTTGCCGTAGACAAGAACGCCGCCAATGCCAAGCATCCCGATCAACAGAACGGTAATGATCGCGTTGCCTGCGACCACCAACGGGCTTCGCGCGCGCGCGGAACGCTTCGGTGGCGGCGGTACCTGTTCAGGTTCAAGCGCGGCGCGGGGGCTGCGTGGAGAAATGGGCGGCCTTTCAGTCATCGATGCAACCTGAATCCTGTCGGTTCAATCGGCCGGCGAATTTCCTGTCCCGGCCAACAGCATGCGCCCTTCTTTAGGATTTATCATCGAATGCGGCGAAACGGTGGATTTGCTTCCATCGCACGTCAATTAGCGAGGCGCCGCATGATAATCGATGCGTTGGTGCCGCCGAACCCGAACGAATTCGACAACGCGACATTGATTTCCCGTTGACGCGCCTTGTGCGGGATAAGATCGATCGCGGTTTCCACCGAAGGATTATCGAGATTGATCGTTGGCGGCGCGATGTTGTCGCGAATCGCAAGGATGCTGAAAATCGCCTCCACCGCGCCCGCCGCACCCAGCAGATGGCCGATGGAAGATTTCGTCGAGGACATCGCTGTCCTTGATGCGGCATTGCCCAGCAAACGCTCTACGGCCTTCAATTCGATTTCATCGCCGACCGGAGTCGATGTCCCGTGGGCGTTGATATAGTCGATATCCGATGGCGATACGCCGGCGCGCTTCATGGCCGCGGTCATGCTTCGGAAAGCACCGTCGCCATCAGGGGACGGCGACGTGATGTGATAGCCGTCTCCCGACAGGCCGTATCCGGTGATCTCGGCATAGATTCTCGCACCACGCCGACGCGCATGTTCGTACTCCTCCAGCACGACGATGCCCGCGCCTTCTCCCATGACGAAGCCGTCGCGATTGCTGTCGTAAGGGCGCGATGCCTTGTGCGGCGTGTCGTTGAAGCTGGTGGAGAGCGTCCGCGCGGCGCAGAAGCCCGCCATGCCGATGCGGCAGATCGGCGATTCCGCGCCGCCGGCCACCATGACGTCGGCGTCGCCGAGCGCGATGAGGCGGCTTGCATCGCCGATCGCATGCGCGCCTGTCGAACAGGCTGTCACCACAGCATGGTTCGGTCCCTTCAGTCCGTGTTCGATCGACACATATCCCGAAGCGAGATTGATCAGGCGTCCCGGAATGAAGAATGGCGACACCTTGCGGGCACCCCTCTCCTTCATGAGGACCGCGGTATCGGCGATGCCCGACAGGCCGCCGATACCGGATCCGATCAGGGTGCCGGTCGCGCAACGATCCTCCTCGGTTGAAGGATGCCAGTCCGCGTCATCGAGCGCCTGCCTGGCGGCGCTCATCGCGAAGATGATGAAGTCGTCGACCCTTCGCTGGTCCTTCGGCTCCATCCACTGATCGGGATTGAAGGTTCCGTCAGCACCGTCGCCGCGGGGGACGATGCAGGCGATTCGGCACGGCAGGTCGGTTATGTCGAACGTCTCGATCTGCTTCGCGCCGCTCTTGCCATCGAGAACGCGTTTCCAGGTGGTCTCGACCCCGCAGCCAAGCGGCGACACCATGCCAAGTCCGGTGACGACAACGCGCCTCATCTGGAGAACTCCAGCTTCCTTACGGGTCATAAGGAAAAGCCGGTGGGCCGTTCGAAAACGACCCGTCCGGCTTCATCATGACCGCGAGAGGGTGTCAGCTTTTCGCGTTCTTCTCGAGAAACTTGGTCGCATCGCCGACGGTCAGGATCGTCTCCGCCGCGTCGTCGGGAATCTCGCAGCCGAACTCTTCCTCGAAAGCCATCACGAGCTCGACCGTGTCGAGGCTGTCTGCGCCAAGATCGTCAATGAAGCTGGCACTGTCGACGACCTTCTCCGGCTCCACGCCAAGGTGTTCGACCACGATCTTCTTAACCCGCTCGCCAATCTCGCTCATTATCAAACCTCGCGCTTGTTCAATTGGACCCGACCGCAAAACGAGCCATCATGGATCATTAAACCGGCTAATTCCTGTTGCTATTTGCAGTCGTGTAGGATCTCGGTCTTTTCCGCCTTGTGCAGGTGCGGACCGCAAACGACGCAGCCGCCGCACCGCCAATATACAGGGTTTCAATTTCCTGCAATGGCGTTCTTTGCCCACCCGTTCGTGGTCCGGTTATCACACATCGAAAGCCTTGACCACTAGCCCCGGCAGACAAGCCAAAAGCATCTCAAATCATTGCCATTCCGCCGTTGACATGGATCGTCTGTCCGGTCACGTAGGCGGCTTCGTTCGAACTCAGATAGACCGCCGCCGCCGCGATATCTTCCGGAGTTCCGAGGCGGGCCGCGGGGACCTTCGTCAGAATCGTCTCTCGCTGCTTTTCATTCAGCGCGTCGGTCATCGCCGTTGCGATGAAACCGGGTGCAATGCAGTTAGCCGTCACCCCGCGCTTCGCGTATTCCGCACCCAGCGTTTTGATCATGCCGATCAGTCCGGCTTTTGATGCGGTGTAGTTTCCCTGCCCCGGATTTCCGGTAACGCCGACCACCGAGGTGATCGCGATGATGCGGCCGAAGCGTTTGCGCATCATCAGCTTTGTCGCCGCGCGCGCAAGGCGGAATGTCGCGGTCAGATTGATCCTGATCACGTCGTCCCAATCCTCGTCACGCAGTTGCACAAACAGGTTGTCCCGCGTGACGCCGGCATTGGCGACAAGAATATCGACCTTCCCCATCGCCTTCTCGGCATCCGGCACCAATGCCTCGACCTGCGCCGTATCCGACAGGTTACAGGGCAGCACATGAACGCGCTCGCCAAGTGTACCCGCCAGTGTCTCCAGCACTTCCCGGCGCGTACCGGAAATCGCGACCGTCGCTCCCTGCGCGTGTAGCGCCTTCGCAATGGCGCCGCCGATGCCGCCGGTCGCGCCTGTCACAAGCGCGGTCCTATCGGTCAAGTCGAACATATCGCCCCCGTTGGAACATCCTAGATCACGATGGTTTTGGATCGAATCGATCCAAAACCATAAACGTGATCGATTCCATTATTTTAGAGCGGGATGCGGGCGGAAAACCGCTAC
>NZ_BJNF01000045.1 GCF_006539545.1 Nitrobacter winogradskyi | reverse complement strand
ACACTTTTCCTCATCCCGCTCTAGGCCAAAAAGAAAATCACCACCCGCGTCCGGTTTGCCGCAAGGAAATACCGCTCGTCAATAACCCTGCCCCATTTTCCGGCCGCAACGGTCGCCTCCCCGCAGGCACGAGCACACACCACCGGAGCCGGCATGGTGTAGATTCATTGTCAATTCAGTCCGCAGACTCCTACCACCCTTAACCACGTCCGGTCTGCTTCCATCGCGTGCATGGAAGGTGGTTGCGATGTGTGCCCTTGAAGATCTTTTCTTGATTCTCTGCACAATGATTGTCGGTGTGCTCGCTTTGTATTGCGTTCGCGGGTGGTTGCTGCTCATGAACAAGGTAGCGGTGAGCACTTGTCCGCGATGCGGCCTGACCATGACGATGGACCAATCCGTTGCGGTCGCAAGACTGGTCCGCCGCTGCCCGCATTGCGAGAGAGAAGCCGACCCGCTCCAGGCGTCGGCGAGCGGCTGGATCAAAAGCTCGCTGAAACCGCCCGACTGAATTGCATCGAATGGTGCATTGCAAAGTCGCGCGGCCTTCGAACCGCTCTCGATCTCAGCGCGCTGCGAGGATCGCATCCCTGGCGGCGGCGATGTCGCCGGGACCGCCGACCGCGACGCCGGTCGCGTCCTTCGCGATGCGCTTTATGAGGCCGGTGAGCACCTTGCCCGCGCCGACCTCCACAAAATGCGTGACACCCTGGGCGGCCATATTGGCTACGCTTTCGCGCCAGCGCACCGTGCCGGTGACCTGCTCCACCAGCAGTTTCCGGATCGCGTCGGGATCGCTGACCGGAGCGGCGATGACATTCGCGACCACGGGCACCACCGGCCTGTTGACCGTGACCCTGGCGAGAGCTTCCGCCATGGCATCCGCAGCCGGTTGCATCAGCCTGCAATGAAACGGCGCCGACACAGGCAGCAGCATCGCGCGCCTTGCGCCTTTGGCCTTCGCGATCTCCACGGCCCGATCGACCGCCGCCTTGTCGCCGGACACGACCACCTGTCCGTCACTATTGTCATTCGCGGCCTCGCAGACCTGACCCTGCGCGGCCTCGTCGGCGACGGCCACGGCGACCTCATAATCAAGACCCAGCAGCGCCGCCATGGCGCCGTCGCCGACCGGAACAGCCTTTTGCATTGCGAGACCGCGCGTTCGCAGCAGCCGCGCCGTATCCGCGATGCTCAGGCTTCCAGCGGCCGCGAGCGCTGAATATTCTCCCAGCGAATGTCCGGCCACGAAGGCGGCATCCCGCGCCACGGATAATCCCGCCTCGGCTTCGAGCACGCGGAGAGCGGCGATGGAAACGGCCATCAAGGCCGGCTGGGTATTCTCGGTCAACTGCAGGGTTTCAGCCGGCCCGTCCCAGATGATGGCTGTCAATTTCTCGCCGAGGGCGGCATCCACTTCGTCAAAAACGGCCTTGGCCATCGGAAAAGCGTCGGCCAGCGCCTTGCCCATGCCGACGGTCTGGGAACCCTGCCCCGGAAAGGTGAATGCCGCTGTCATGCGCTCTCCCCCTGAAATCCCGGCCGGAGAGACACCGCGAGCCGGATGATGTCAAGGCGGTGGACGCGCGAGGCCCTTCACGAGGCTCTTTGTCGGTGCGGTGCTCGTCCGGACCCGATTGTTGGGTCCTAGAGCCTTCGGCGGCTTGTCCCTTGCAAGCGGCCCGAAAATCCGTATAACCCGCGCCATCCGCAGATCCCGGCCGGGAGCTGAACGGACGGTCTCAGCAATCTCACCTGTCTGGCGATATTGATGCGGCAGGGCTCATCGGCCCGTCGTCCCGTGCTTCCGCCTTCTGAGCTTATCCCGAGTCCTTTCCAAGGTCTCGAAGGGCTTGCCGCCGGGGTCCGCGCCAACTGAGGAAAGGACACCCATGCCTCTCTATGAGCATGTTTTTCTCGCGCGCCAGGACGCGAGCTCCCAGCAGGTCGAGGAATTGACCAACCAGATCACCGGCGTGATCACGGGACTGGGGGGCAAGATCACCAAGACCGAGAACTGGGGCGTACGTTCGCTCACCTATCGCATGAAGAAGAACCGCAAGGCGCATTTCGTGCTGCTCAACATCGATGGACCCGCCACCATCGTCAATGAGATCGAGCGTCAGGAACGCATTCATGAAGACGTCATCCGCTATCTCACCGTGCGGGTGGACGAACATGAGGAAGGCCCGTCCGCGATGATGCGCAAAGCCGATCGCGACCGTGAGCGCGACGATCGCGGTGGTGGTTTCCGCGGTGACCGCGGCCCGCGCAGACCGCGCGAGGAATCCGCCGCAGTGGTTGAGGAGTAAGAATCATGGCTGATGCCGGTGCACGCCGTCCCTTTTTCCGCCGCCGCAAGACCTGCCCGTTCACGGGCGCGAATGCGCCGAAGATCGACTACAAGGATTCCAAGCTGCTGATGCGTTACGTCTCCGAGCGCGGCAAGATCGTGCCGAGCCGCATCACTGCCGTCTCCGCGAAGAAGCAGCGCGAACTCGCCCGCGCGGTCAAGCGCGCGCGCTTTCTCGGCCTGCTTCCCTACGTTATCCGGTAACTCCGGGACTGGCGGCGGTGTTCGCGCTGCCGCCGGTCATCTTTCATAAATCATAAGGCTTTCGGATCATCCGCCGGCCGATGGTTGGGGCTCGAATGAGACCCCTAACCGCTCGAAGGGAGCGGGACAGCTGATGACTATGAACCTTCCCGTTGCAATCGCGGCCGGCTGTGCGTCCGCGCTGATGTTCGCCTCGATCATTTCGGGCGCGCTCATCTCGGTGCTGTTGTTCTATCTGGCGCCCCTGCCCTTGATGGTCGCGGCAATGGGATGGGGGCCTGCCTGCGCCGCGATCGGCGGCGCTTTCGCCGCCGTCAGCCTTGGCGTCCTGTTCGGCGTGTCCTATTCCGCCGCTTTCGTGCTGACGGTCGCGCTGCCGGCGTGGTGGCTGGGGCACCTGGTGCTGCTCGGCCGCCCGGCCGGCGTGGATACGCCGCCGCAACGAATCGAGCAGGCAACCATCCAGGAGACCGACGCAGCGCTGGCCACTCCGCTCCCGGTCGACTGGTATCCGCTCGGACGCGTCCTGGTCTGGATCGCCTGCTTCGCAGCGCTGACTACGACCGCCGCGCTTCTCACACTTGGTTCCGACGCATCGGCGATAACGGATGCCTTGCGGCGTGGTCTGGTTCGCATCGCCAAGGTGCAGGATGGAGCGTCCGGCGACCAGGCCTCGGAGGTTGTCGATGCATTTGTGGCCATCGCTCCCGCCGCTGCCGCGACCGTCGCGATGGCGACACTGACTCTCAATATGTGGCTCGCGGCCAAGGTCACCGCCGCCTCCGGCCGGCTGCGGCGTCCTTGGCCCGATGTGAGAGCAACGACACTCCCGCCAATGGCGCTGGTTGCGACGATGATCGCGCTGGCGCTGAGCTTCGTCGGCGGATTGCCCGCGATGCTGGCCCAGATCATTACCGCGTGCCTGATGATGACGTATGCACTGACGGGTTTCGCCGTGCTGCACACGATCACCCTGACGATGCGGAGCCGTGGGCTGTGGCTCGGCTCGGTCTACGCGATCGTGCTGATGTTCGTATGGCCCGTCATCACGGTCGTCGGTATCGGCATCGCAGACGCTGTTTTCGGGTTTCGCCAACGTTACCTGCAACGGCACACGCCTCCGCCGCTCACACCGAAATCGTGAATTCAATACAGTTGCTCAACACCTAACAAGAGGATCGAACATGGAAATCATTCTGCTGGAACGCGTGGCCAAGCTCGGGCAGATGGGCGAGGTCGTGAAGGTCAAGGACGGATTCGCCCGCAACTTCCTTCTCCGCCGCGGCAAGGCCCTGCGCGCGACCGCCGAGAACCGGGCGAAATACGACGGCATGAAGGCCGAGCTTGAAGCCAACAACATCAAGGCCAAGGGCGAAGCCGCCACGGTGGCCGAGAAGATCAACGGGCGCGACATCGTCGTCATCCGCCAGGCTTCCGAAACCGGTCAGCTATTCGGTTCGGTCACGGTTCGCGACATCGTGGCGGCACTGGCTGCCGACGGCATTATCGTCAGCCGCCCCCAGGTCTGGCTCGATGCGCCGATCAAGACGATCGGTCAGCAGAAGCTGACGGTCGCGGTTCATCCGGAAGTCGAGGCCGAAATCACCGTCACGATCGCCCGCAGCGCCGACGAGGCAGAGCGCATCCAGCGCGGCGAGGACATCAGCACCCGACAGGAGGATCGTGACGCAGCCGCGGAAGCGATCGCCGCCGCCGGTGAATTCTTCGATCCGGACGCTCAACACGACGACGAGCCGGCTGCCGAGAACGAGCAAAACGCCGAGGAGAAGTAAAGGCGCGGGATGAAGCGCTTTGCGATTCAAACCGCTGTTCCTTTCGAGCCAGTCGCAGTGGGGCGGTTTTAGAGCGTTTTCAAGCGAAGT
>NZ_BJNF01000044.1 GCF_006539545.1 Nitrobacter winogradskyi | reverse complement strand
ACATCAGAAGCGAGGCTCTAGGCTGAACCGTTTCTTGAATATGATCCGGAGCAATCCTGATCCGAGATTATCGTGATCTGGAGCGCCTGGGTTCCGCGCACGCAAACGGCCGGCACATTACGTGCCGGCCGTTTTGTTTATTCACCGGAGCGCTTGTTAGCGCGTTTTCTTCATGCGATCGGCGTCCATCCTCGGGTCAAGCTGGAGGATATGGTTCGCTCGAAAACGCAATGGCTCAGACCTTAAGCGGCTCCTCCGACGTAAGTCCTCCGCCGTCCGGCCTGGGCTTGCGCGGTGGTGTCCGCTTGCGCGCGCCCGGAAGGTTCTCGGGCTTCGGCGTGACCGGCCCTTCGATAAACTCGAAGCCGATCTTCTCGAGATCAACGCCCGCGACCGCTTCGTCCTTGACCAGAACAACGCGAACGTGGCCGCCACCCTTGAGCTTGCCGAACAGCACCTCGTCTGCGAGCGGCTTCTTGATGTGCTCCTGGATCACCCGCGCCATCGGCCGGGCGCCCATCTGCTCGTCGTAGCCATGCTGGACCAGCCAGGACTTGGCCGTATCAGAAAGCTCGATCGTTACAAAACGATCCGCAAGCTGCGCTTCGAGTTGCAACACGAACTTCTCGACCACCATGCCGATGATGTCCGTGCTGAGATGGCCGAACGAAACGACGGCATCGAGCCGGTTACGGAACTCAGGCGAGAACTGGCGGTTGATCGCCTCGCGATCGTCCCCTTCCCGCTTGCTGCGCGTGAAGCCGAACGCAGCCTTGGCCATGTCCGAGGCGCCCGCATTGGTCGTCATGATCAGGATCACGTTACGGAAGTTGACCTGCTTGCCGTGGTGATCGGTGAGCCGGCCGTGATCCATGATCTGCAACAGCACATTATAGACATCCGGGTGCGCTTTCTCGATTTCATCGAGCAGCACCACCGAATGCGGATGCTGATCGACGCCGTCAGTCAGCAGGCCGCCCTGATCAAAGCCGACATAGCCGGGAGGCGCACCGATCAGCCGTGAAACGGTGTGCCGTTCCATGTATTCGGACATGTCGAAGCGCAGCAGTTCGACGCCGAGCGCCTCCGCAAGTTGTTTGGCGACCTCCGTCTTGCCGACGCCGGTCGGGCCGGAGAACAGGTAGGAACCGATCGGCTTCTCCGGTTCGCGCAAGCCGGCGCGCGCCAGCTTGATCGACGCCGTCAGAGCCTCGATCGCGCGATCCTGTCCGAACACGACACGCTTGAGAGTCTGTTCGAGATGCTTGAGAACCTCCGCATCGTCCTTCGACATGCTCTTGGGCGGGATCCGGGCCATGGCCGCGATCGTGGTCTCGATTTCCTTGATCCCGATCGTCTTCTTCCGCTTGTTCTCAGTCACCAGCATCTGCGCCGCGCCGGATTCGTCGATCACGTCGATCGCCTTGTCGGGCAACTTGCGGTCGTGAATATAGCGGGACGACAACTGCACCGCCGCCTCGATCGCATCGTTGGTGTATTTCAGCTTGTGGTAGTCCTCGAAATACGGCTTGAGGCCCTTGAGGATGGCGATGGCATCCTCGACCGACGGTTCATTGACGTCGATCTTCTGGAACCGGCGGACCAGCGCGCGATCCTTCTCAAAATGCTGCCGGTATTCCTTGTAGGTGGTCGAGCCCATGCAGCGGATCGTTCCCGACGCCAATGCGGGCTTGAGCAGATTCGAAGCATCCATCGCGCCGCCGGACGTCGCTCCCGCGCCGATCACCGTGTGAATCTCGTCGATGAAGAGAACCGCGTTCGGGTGTGCTTCGAGTTCCTTGAGCACCTGCTTCAACCGCTCCTCGAAGTCGCCGCGATAGCGTGTGCCCGCCAGCAGCGTTCCCATGTCGAGCGAGAATATGGTCGCGGCCGCCAGCACCTCGGGAACTTCACTGTCGACGATGCGTTTCGCCAACCCTTCGGCAATCGCGGTCTTGCCGACACCGGCGTCGCCGACAAAGAGCGGGTTGTTCTTCTGCCTACGGCATAGCACCTGGATCGCCCTGCTGATCTCGACATTTCGCCCGACCACCGGATCGATCTTGCCGTCCCGCGCCTTCTTGTTCAGATTGACGCAGTAGGTGTCGAGCGCGTCGCCCTTCTTCTTGGCGTCGTCGCCGCTCTTGGTTTCGGTCTCTTCGTCGACGCCGCGCACCGGCCGCGCTTCGGAAACGCCGGGGCGTTTGGCGATGCCATGACTGATGTAATTCACCGCGTCGTAGCGAGTCATGTCCTGCTCCTGCAGGAAGTAGGCGGCATGGCTCTCTCGCTCCGCGAAAATCGCGATCAGCACGTTGGCGCCAGTCACCTCCTCGCGGCCGGACGACTGCACATGAATCACAGCCCGCTGGATCACGCGCTGGAAACCGGCGGTCGGCTTGGCGTCGTCAGCGGCTTCCGCCGTGACCAGGTTTTCAAATTCGGTCTCGAGATAATTCACGAGGCTGCCGCGCAGCTTGTCGAGATCGACGCTGCAAGCCCGCATAACCGCTGCCGCATCCGAATCGTCGACCAGCGACAGCAAAAGGTGTTCGAGCGTGGCGTATTGATGATGACGCTCGTTTGCAATTGCGAGCGCCCGATGCAGGGATTGTTCCAGGCTTTGAGAAAAAGTTGGCATTGCGCGTCCTCTAGGGTCTCTTGGCCATCATGATCGCCATCGCCCCGTCAGGCAACAACAACCTTATGTCAACAATATAGTCGTACAATATCCGGAGGAAAAGGGTCCGTCTTCCGCCAAGAAAATCGCGCGCGGCGAGGCTCTCGCCGACAGACGCGCATGGCGATTATGCTCAACCGAGCCGGGCGCGGAACATCGCGAATCCGGGCAGCCGCGAAATATCCGTTCCGTTTTTGCGAATCGATGCGCTTATTTTTTTTCCATCACGCATTGCAGCGGATGCTGGTGCTTGCGCGCGAAATCCATCACCTGCGTGACCTTGGTTTCGGCGACCTCGTAAGTGAACACGCCGCATTCGCCGATACCATGATGATGAACGTGCAGCATGATCTGGGTAGCGGCCTCCAGATCCTTTTGAAAGAACTTCTCAAGGACGTGAACGACGAACTCCATCGGTGTGTAGTCATCATTCAATATGAGCACACGATAGAGATTGGGACGTTTCGTCTTTGTCCTGACTTTGGTGATGACCGAAGCGGCCGGATCGCCACGGCCAGCGGCGTGGTCGTCCTCGTCTTCACTCATTCTCGGTGCTGAACGGTTATTGCTCACGGGCAGCACGGACGTTTCGGGTGTTTGAATGACGGGCGGCTTCAGCATGGCTCAGGCGTTCGATGTCTTCAGCATTCAATGTTTTCAGGCGTCGATTTCTTGCCAGGACAAACGATGGAGCCGGCAAGGAGACCGCACGCCACTTCAGTCCAGGCAAACGTAGTTCAGGCAACATATCAGGGCCGCCCCGTCTTATCTGACTGTCGGCCGGCCCGGACGGATTAAGTATGGGTTTGTATTGGCCTCACCGCAAGATCGTAATTGCTGCGGTCGACTGTGGGGGGATGGTTAACCAACCCCTCCTGCCTTCCCCGAATGTCAGATCCTCCTGTTCATGATCGGTTGACGATGGATAAGCATTTTGAACAGTTGCCGCAATTTGTGCGGCTATTTACCTGCTTTCTCAGGACAACTTTACCACACGTTTAGCCGGGATGTCCGAAATGCGGCTGGAGCCAACGGATCGGTGTCAGCCATGTCTGGGACGTCAACTTGCAAACGGATTCGCAGTTCGATCAGGCGTTTTGATCGGGATTTCCGAGGTAACATCGCGCCTATTTTCGCGATCGCGCTTCTGCCGGTGCTGGGCTTTGTGGGCGCTGCTGTCGATTATACGCGGGCGAACGCAGCCCGCTCATCGATGCAGGCGGCTATGGATTCGGCGGTGCTGATGGTTTCCAGGGACGCCGCGGCCAACCCGGCCATGACCTCCCAGCAGATCACCGACGCGGTGCAGCGCTACTTTAACTCACTTTATAATGACAAAAGCGCATTCAATGTCAGCGTAGGCGCGACCTATACCCCGAGCACGTCATCGGCGGCGGCGGCGAAGATCCTCGCCTCCGGACAAGGCGCGATCAAAACCGATTTCATGAAAATCGCCGGCTTTCCGCAACTCAGCTTCGGTACCAGTTCCACGTCCACATGGGGTAATTCGCGGATGAGGGTCGCCCTGGTCCTCGATAACACCGGGTCGATGCGAGACAACGGCAAGATGGCCGCGTTGCAAAAGGCGGCCAAAGACATGATCGACTCGCTGTCGGCATTCGCCAAAACCGCCGACGACGTCTACATTTCGATCGTTCCGTTCGCAAAGGACGTCAACGTTGGAACTTCCAACGTCAGCGCATCATGGATTAGCTGGTCAGAGTGGCTGGACGAACCCCCGATCCTCAAGAACTCGAAGCCGAGCAACTGGGACGCCACCATTGCCGACTCGAATTGCCCATTCACCAACAATAACCACGGTTTCACCTGCACCGATCGTCCGGCAACCTTAAGCGGAGCCAGAAGCGCCTCCAGAATTCCTTCCAGCGGAAGGTACGCCGGATACATTTGCCCGAGCGCGGATAGCGGCAGGAAGATCCCGGGCAAGAACGGTGTTCTTTACAACGGATGCTACCGGACGGTGACAAAAACCATCGCTTCGGGATCAGGTGCGAGCTGCGGATCCACACAGTACTGCGCCTGCAGCGGGAGCGGTCGGAACCGGGTTTGCACCCAGGTGCTGCACCCCTGGCGCGATACGGACAGCCCCGGAGATTCAGCCGCCGCCCCCGCCGCTCCCCGGCCATCGGCAGCGGAAGCCGATGGCGGCTGGACCGGTTGCATCAACGACCGCGATCAGAACTACGACATTTCCAATGCCGATCCCTCTTCGGGCAGCAATGGAAAACCCTCCACGAAGTTCTACGCCGAACAGTTGAACGGCTGTCTTCCAGCCACGATTACCCCCGTGAGTTCTCAATCGAGTACTCTGAAGAACGAGATCGACTCGATGTCGCCCAGCGGAAGTACGAACCAGGCCATCGGCCTCGCCTGGGGATGGCAGACGCTAAGTACCACGAACGGTCCCTTCCCGGCTCCCGCCAAGGATAAAGCATATGTCTATCAGGACTATCTGGTTCTCTTGTCAGACGGGTTGAACACCCAGAACCGCTGGTCAGGCAACGGAAGCGACCACTCGCCAGAGGTCGATGCGCGGCAGGCGCTGCTATGTCAGAAGGTCAAGGACAGCGGCACCGTCATTTTCACCGTCCAGGTCAATGTCGGCAACAGGGATCCGTTATCCCAGGTGCTACAGGACTGCGCCTCCAACGGAAATTTCCAGATGATCACCTCGGCTAACCAGACCGCCGACGCTTTTCAGAACATCCTCACGCAAATCTCGCAACTCCGCATCGCCAAATAGCGAGGCGCTAGGGCCTTTCCGCTTCTGACTGGATCAGAAGCGGGCCTCTATGATATTGTTTTGACACGTTTTCTTCACGCGAACCGGTGTCCACTTCGCTCGAAAACGCTCTAACCAACAAAAAGCCCGGCCGAAAACTGCGGCCGGGCTACGCTTATATTCGGGGCCCTTGCCCTGGGTATCAGCGGGCGTCCGGAACGAACTTCGCCGTAAAATCCTCAAACGGCTTATAGGCTTGCTTGGCGAGGTCAACGTAGAGTCCACCGATTTTCTGTGACTCGCTGACGAACGTCTCGTAGGCGGTTCTGGCATACACGGTCTGCGCCTCGATCGCCTGATCCAGCGATTTCGCTCCGGCGAGCTTCTCGGTGAATGCCCTGCCGTCATCAAACGACTTTCGCGAGTAATCGCTGAAGGCTACAGCGATCTCCTGAATGCCTTTCTGAAAACCGCTCGCGGTCGTGACCGCGGCGTCGAACTGCTCTTTACCCTGCTGCTGAATGTCTTCGATCTTGGTCATGATGATTCCTTATCGTCACCTGACGGGGTTGGAGTACCCGCCGTCCTGTCAAGTTTATAGTGCGCTGCACAATGAAATGCAAGCATTATTGTGCGGCGCACAAGATCGGCATTCGCTTTAAATTCCCAAGGTTCCATCAAGAGTTACTTAACGCTTTGGAAACTCCGGGCTCCTACCCTGATTCCCTCATCTTGAGCGTTCCCGGTGAAAAGGCAAAAAAGTACCTTGGAACCAGGCTCTTAGCCAGAATGGCAATCAGACCCTGCCACCCTCGCCGAGAGAACCGGTTTGCGCCGAACGCTCAGATCAGATGGCCGGGCAAAATTTTGCCTCACGAACCAGTGACTAAAGTCGAAAACAGGACGGGGAAGTATATGCTTCGCACCACCTTGGCTTCCTCGCGCGCAACGCGTGTTGGCGCGCTTGGGCTTGCAGCGATCGTCGCCGTCGTTTTTACGATCGATCATGCAGATGCGCGGCGTGCCCGTCAGCATCACCGCCACCATCAGCAGGTGCGGTATAGCTACAATCCGCCCTTCGCGTCGATCGTGGTGGACGCCAATTCCGGGGCGACGCTATCGTCCACCAGCCCCGACAGTCTTCGCCATCCGGCGTCGCTCACCAAGATGATGACGCTCTACATGCTTTTCGAGCGTCTGGATGCCGGCAGGATCGGCCTCGACAGCGAGATGCGCGTTTCAGCGCGCGCGGCCGCGCAGAACCCGACCAAGCTCGGCCTGCGACCGGGTCAGACCATCCGCGTCGAAGATGCGATCAAGGGGCTGGTGACGAAATCCGCCAACGACGCGGCGGTCGTCATCGCCGAGGCGATCGCGGGCGACGAGGACGACTTCGCCCGGATGATGACGCGGAAGGCCCGCGCGCTCGGCATGACACGGACGGTCTATCGGAACGCTTCAGGTCTTCCCGACGACGATCAAGTCACCACGGCACGGGACCAGGCAACGCTCGGCCGTGCGTTGCAGGATCGTTTCCCACGCTACTATCGCTACTTCGCGACCACCTCATTCACGTTCCGCGGCCGCACCATTCGGGGCCATAACCGGCTGGTCGGCAGCGTCGATGGCGTCGATGGCATCAAGACCGGCTATATTCGAGCTTCCGGCTTCAACCTCGTCACCAACCTCAAGCGCGGCAATCGCCATCTTGTCGGCGTGGTTCTTGGCGGCCGCAGCGGCGGCTCCCGCGATGCGACCATGCGCAAACTGCTGGCCGAAAACCTCGACAACGCCGCGACGCGGCGGACGGTCGCCGCAATTACCGAAAGCAGCATGTCGGAGGCCAATGCGAGAGCGGCCGAGGATCAGGCGCGCTCACGGCCCAGGGGCACGACGCAGGTGGACGGGGCCGTTCAAGTCGCGTCCACTGTGCCAGAGCCTGTCTCGCTGCCGGCTGAACGTCCCGCCCATCTGAGCCGATCGCTGGTAACGACCTCGGCGGCTGCGTTGCCTCCGAAGCGGCCTGTAGCCGAACCGGCTCCCTTGACGAGTGGCGTTATCGAAACCCAGCAGATCGACGCCGTTCCCGGCTCCGCCGAACCGATGAAGCCGGTGCGGGTCAAGACGGTACAGGTCAGGGCGAAAACGGTCAGACTGGCATCGGCTGGGCCCTCGCCTGCTGTGTCGCCGGCCGCTGACGACGCCGCGGCGGATCGCGAGGCGACGCCGGAAACGTCGGGCTCGGTCGTGGCGCGGGCGAACATGCCGCCGCAGCCTGCCAACTTCGGCACCGGTCAGGGCATCCTGGGCGTGCTTCCGGCCTCCAGTCTTCCTGCTTCGACACGGCAGGCGATGGCTCATACTGATCCGGCGCCTGCGGTTCAGCCTCGGACAGTTCAGAAGAATGGCGCGTTGAAACCGGTCGCGTCGCATTCGGGTTGGATTATTCAAGTCGGCGCGCTGGAAACCGAGAGCCAGGCGCGTGAGCGTCTCGATGCGGCCCGAGGCCGCGCTCCCAGGATGCTGGGCAAGGCCGATCCTTTCACCGAGACCGTCGCCAAGGGCAGCAAGAAGCTGTATCGCGCCCGCTTCGCCGGTCTCGACCGCGATGAGGCCGAAGCCGTGTGCCGCAAGCTGAAGCGTTCGGATATATCCTGCATCACGATCAAAAACTGATCGCCCCGCCCGCAGTCATACGTGACACCAGAATTGAGAGCCCAGCGTCTGATGGAATCAGAAGCTGGGCTTTCATGTTGATGCGACACGTTTTCCCTCATGGGAACCGATGTTCATCCGGGGCGAGCCCGAGGATGCGCTTTATCCAGGCATAGGTGATCTACGCACCCAAGCCACTCCATGCAAACCACTCGTCAACAATTGATGGATAATGTTCAACGCAACGATCGATCCGCCGGACAACGGCGGGCGAAACCGGGGCCGCGTCCGACAGAAAGACAGAAGCAACTCGCAGTGTAGCGTTTGGTGGCGTTGTTGGAGTCAGCTGCGATGAGTGCGAAGCAAAGTATCCTTGGCCGCGTTTACGCGAGCCGCGAGGTACGTCGACCCCCCCTGGTCGGGATGCAGTTTCTTCATCAGCCCCCGATGCGCGCGACGAATCTCGTCGCTTCCCGCCCCCGGCTGCAAGCCAAGGATCTGATAGGCCTCCTCGTCCGTCATTTTGCCGCCCGGCGACGCGTGGCTCCTCCCCCCTGCCGGATCGCCTTGCGCGTTATGACGCCAGGCGGGAAATCTGCGGTCCAGATAAGCTTCAAGTAACGCGCAGCTCTCCGCGTCGAAGCCTGTCATCATGGCGAGAAGCCGAGGCAGGTCGAAGTCATCCAGCGAGCGGCCGGCATCGGGTCCGTCAATGATCCGTCCGCCGAGGCGGCCGCTGGCGTGATCCAGAACCATATCGAGAAACCGCGAACGAACCTGGGACGTATGTCCGCTGGCCGTACGCTGCATTCCCGCGCCAAAAAGCCTGGCAAAGAAGGACATGCCGGAGGACGACCATCCCAAAAGTCCGACGCCGAGAACCGCCAGCGGCAGCGCAACCGCCAGCTCCCCCCTGCTGCCGATGAAAGCCGCCATTCCAAACGCGATGATGCCGCCGGCGAGCCTGATGGCTCGCGCCAGAACGGCCGGATTTGCCGCCCGTAATAACTGAAGCAGCAAATACAGAAAAAGAAACGTGAAGAGTCCTGCGATCAGGGTCGGCATGGCGAACAAATAGTAGCTCTACGCCGTCAACGAAAGCGCCCGTATGCGGCGGCATAGCAGCGCTACGTTCCGTGCTACGGCATGAAAGCACTCTGGAAGCGTTTGCTCACGCAAGCGTATCCATCCCCTGGGGTCAAGCCCGAGGACATGCTTCGCTCGGAGAGGCTAGAGCGTTTTCAAGCGAAGTGGATACCGGTTCGCGTAAAGAAAACGCGTCAAACCAAAATCATGGAGCCCGCTTCTGATTCTATCAGAAGCGGAAAAACTCTAGGATTTCATCTGTCCCAATAGCCGGGTCGCGCTTGTTACGGTCGTCGACAACCGCCGCAAGGCCTCCCGGCCGCCCACCGCATAAGCCGCCGCCGCACGAAGCAGTTCGCGCAGCTGGGTCGCCGCGCCCGGATCGAACCGACACCAGGCGCCGCCGGTCAGCCGCGCGATTTCCCGAAAAGCCTGCTCGGCCATCGCATCATGTCCTTCCTGGAACATGAAAACGGGCACTTTCAGCAGCCCCAGTTCTCCCGCTTTCGCGCAAAGGTCGTCCACCGATTCTTCCATCGCGTCACCGACGAAAACGACGGCCTTGATGCCGGACGCAACCGCTTCACTGCGCGCGTGCGAAAGAACCTTGCCGATCTGAGTGTTGCCGCCGCGGCAATCGATGGTGCTCATCAACCTTGCGAGCTTCGCACTGTCGGATATCCAGCCGCTGGAACGGCATTCGTCGAGTCCCCGGTAATAGACAAGGCGAATGTCGAGGCTGCCGATGCCGACCGCTTCGCGAAACATGTCCGCCTGAAGGGTGCAAGCCATGTCCCAGGTCGGCTGCCGGCTCATGGTGGCGTCGAGCGCGAACAACAGCCTGCCACGGCCGTCTGACGCATAAGGCGACATCGATCGCGCCTTGGCGACGAACGCGGCGATATCGGACGAAGATGACTTTATGTCAGGCAGCGGAGCGTTCCCGCCGGACGGCGGGGTCCGGCAGATCGTCGGATTTGGGGAACGTTTCGGCGGCTCCGGATCGTAGGCCATCGAGACTCACAAGGGATCAATGCACTATAGCGCTTTCGAACGAAGCATGTCCTCGGGCTTGACCCGAGGACGGTATCGGTTCGCGTCAAGAACCAAGAAAGCGCGTCCACATCATAAAACCGCGCTTCTGATCTTTGTCAGAGTTAGAGGCGGAAGGCTCTATGTGGCGCAAACCGCTGATAATTCAAGCAGGGTGCATGGCCTGAAGAGGCCGGCTGCCTGATCAAATCGCGCGGTTGTCAGGTTGATCCCTGCTTTTCACTGCTTCATGGATACGGTGAAAGACTCTATCTTTCTTTATGTTTTGACGCGTTTTCTTCACGCGAACCGAATACTATCCTCGGGTCAAGCCCGAGGACATGCTTCGCCCGAAAGCGCTATAGGTTAAGCTGCGTTCTCCCCGTAGCCGCGCTTGCGGCCGCCCCCGTCCCTGGAACTTATCCAACGAGCAGCAATGCCTCCTGCCCCCACTGTCGTTCGCACCCTGCCCTCGCTACGCCGCGCCCTGGAGCGCCTGCGGGCGCGGCGAGCCACCGTTGCGCTGGTGCCGACCATGGGCGCGCTTCACGAAGGACATCTGGCGCTGGTGCGTCAGGCGAAGAAGCGCGCATCGCGGGTTATCGTCTCGATCTTCGTCAACCCGACCCAGTTCGCGCCGCATGAAGACTTCGGATCCTACCCGCGAACCTGGAAGGCCGATCTGGCCAAACTCGCCGAGGCGAAGGCCGACCTGATATGGCGTCCGGACGTCAGCACGATGTATCCGCGGGATTTCGCGACCCGGATATCGACCGAAGGTCCGGCCATGGCAGACCTCGAAGATCGCTTCCGGCCGCACTTTTTCAGCGGAGTCACGACCGTAGTCGGCAAGCTGTTCATCCAGTGCCGGCCTGACATCGCTTTGTTTGGCCAGAAGGATTATCAGCAACTCAAGGTCGTGACGCGGATGGCGGCTGATCTCGATCTCGGCGTGAAGATCATTGGTGTTCCGATCGTGCGCGAGCGGGACGGGCTCGCCATGTCGTCACGTAACGTCTACCTGTCGAACGAGCAGCGCGCGCGCGCGCCGGCGCTTTATCGCACCCTGAAAGATGCGGCTGGGCGTTTACGGAACGGGGATCATCTCGAAGCCGTCATGTCGGATGGCGCGAGGACGATCGAGGACGCAGGCTTCTCGCTGGATTATTTCGAGGCCCGCCACGCCGAAACGCTGTCACCGGCCGGCTCGTTAAAGGATGGCCCGGTCAGGCTCCTGGTCGCAGCTAAAATCGGGGACACCCGCCTGATCGACAACCTCGGCGTTTAATCCACCCTCTTGCTCACTCGTTGCCGATTTCCAATTATAGCAACCCCAGATCGCGCAACTCGCGGCGCAGCGGCTCTGGCATCTCTGCGACGCTCGCAGCGTTGCTTCCGAGGTCGGGAGGAGCATCAGCGACGGACAGGTAACGCCACCCCTGAAAGGGGCGCATCGGGCGCGGTCTGACGGTAACCACCTTCGGCTGCATGACCAGACGGCATCGACCAATACCGTCGCCGTCGCGGAAGGGTTCGATGCCGATCAGCTTCTCCCGGGCAGCAATTTCGCCTCTTATGACCCAATAAAGCGAGCCGCCCGCGAGCAGCTCCTCGCCTCGTTTCGGTGTCATCCTGGTGATGTGGATATGATGGCGCGGCAAGCCTTTCAGCGTCGCCTGCTTCATACGTTCGGCGATCCAATCCCTGAGTTCCTTTACGGATTCGCAGCCCACGGCGAGTTTGACCAGGTTGAGGCGCCTGTCGGCGGCAGCTGTCGAACGGATCATCAGTTCTGGGATGACGGTGGTGGCGCAAGGCGGACGGGCGGGGCCGCGTGCGGCTTCGGTGCATGCGGCTTCTTCGCGGCCGGACGCGGCTTCGGGACGGCCTGCGCGGCCGCCGAGGATGACGCCGCCGCCGTACCCGTCGCCGGCTCGGGCGTCATGATGCTGACCGGCGGAATGGATTCGGCCGTCGGAAAGTCCATGGTCGTCGGATTGCCGGCCGGCTCCGATGCGAGCGCCGGAACAGACGGCGTATCGGGTGCAGCGGCCTGCGCCGCTGCCGCAGGCGCGTTCCAGGATGACGCATAACGCGTCACCAGATTTTCATAGAGCTGCTCTTTCATGTTTGCCGCGATCCGACTGTGATCAGTCAGCGACTGGAAAGCAGCACAGTCCGATGGTTGGCAATGGTCTCGCGCAACCAGCACATGGGCGACCAGACCGTAGCGGTCGCGCTCGATCGCCCGCCGCAGCGTCTCCAATTCCGGCGCAACCACGCTGCCGTCCGCAGCGGCGGCGCCGAACGATCTTAACCTGCTGATTTCGGAAGCGGCGTAGGAAACGGCGGCGGCCGCCGCGTCTGGCGTCCCGAACAGCGCCTTCTCGCAAGCGCCCTCGACCACCTCTCCGGCCAGCCCGTCAATGCACGATAACGCCGGTATCGCGACGTTGAACCGGGCACTGGAGTTCTTCGAATCCAGCGAGCGGCTGCCATCCGCCTCGAAGGCGCGAAGCGCAACCGCCGCCGCGACTCCGATCGCGAGCAGCGTGATGATGGTCAAGACGCCATTGGCGACCGACTTTTCGGCACGGATGAGCGTCAGAAATACAATGAACGCGAAGAAAACCGCCCCGGCAAGCGTCAGCCACATCGGGAATGCAGACGAGCGCCAGACTTGATCGAGTGATGTCACCCAGGCCCAGTTCATGCTCCATGCCCTCATGCAGAACGGTGGGCCAGCATAGACAACGGCAAATGCCGATACAGCCCGGCTATTCAATGATCCGGGAACACGCCGAAATCAGTCCGACCTGCCCGTTGTGAGCGGAACCCGGAACTCATTGTAGCATTTTCGCGCGAGGTAGATAAGGTTCGCGTGAAGAAAACGTATCAGATCAAAATCATAGAGCCAGCCGCTTCTGATTGAATCAGAAGCGGGAAGGCTCAAGCTTACCCTGCGCTGATCTCAGGAGCACGTTCCCGCCAGATGTAGCGTCGTTCGCGGTAAGAAAAAGAGGCCCGCAATCAACAGCCTGCGCGGACTCCGATCGCAAACCGGCGTTCACTTTTTTTGCCGAATGCGTGCTTGAGTCTGGTTCAACTGCGTTGAATCAGACTCAAGCCTAAACTTTTTGATCAAGCCTATCCGAAAGCCGGTTTCCACTTTGCGCTGGCGCGGCCCTTCGGGTCTCTAGCAAGAGGCGAGCTGGCTTTCCTTTGCGACGCGCTCGAAAGCCTCGGCTGAATTCTTGATCCGATACTGGAAGTCGTCGCCATCAGTGGGAAGCAGCCGGATCACTTCGTACGTGCCGCTCGCAGCCGGCCGTGCCACGTTGCTCGCGGTGAAAAGGACTGTTTCTCCAACGAGAAATTTATGCTTCAACGCCTTCTCCATCAGATATCAATATCGGTCTGTCCGCGCCCACAGCGGTGCAGCCGGTCAGGATTTTTGGTTCCTATAGCACGCCATGGAGGCTTTTGGCGAGTCATAAACACCACGGCGGAAACGCGGATTCCGCAGATTTTCCAGCAACGTAAATGCCCGTGAAGTTGTTGCGGAAGGGGTGCCGCGAGCAAGGGTTGTGGGCGACAGGACGGGAACGGTCAGCTGGCCGGTTGTCGCACCTCGCGAGCCCAACGACAATTCAGTCGGTCTCGAATCTCTCGATTACCAGGGCTTCCGCGAGCCCCTGCTCGGTCCACTCGCGAAAGGCGGGCTGCGCCATCATCGCATCCATGTATTCCCGCACCTCGGTCGTCACTTCGATCGCATAGGTCCGGAAGCGATGGATCACCGGCGCATACATGGCATCCGCCGCGGTGAAAGATCCGAACAAGAACGGCCCGTCCCTTTCGGATCGTCGGCGGCAATCGGTCCACAACTCCTGAATGCGAGCGATGTCGGCTCGCGCGTTGTCGGAAAGCGTCTTTGGGCCGATCGGGCGATGCAGGTTCATCCCGCATTCGCGGCGGAGCGCGGAAAAGCCGGAATGCATTTCCGCCGAGATCGACCGGGCGCGTGCGCGGCTCGCCGGGTGTGCCGGCCACAAGCCTGCCTCTGGAAACCGTTCGGCGGCATATTCGATGATCGCGAGCGAATCCCAGACGGTCACCTCGCCATCGATCAGCGCCGGGACCTTGCCGGCGGGAGTTATATCGAGGATGCGCTGCTTGTCGGCGGGACCGGTGTAGAGCGGAATCAATTTTTCCTCGAAGGCGATGCCGCCGGCCCTGAGCGCCAGCCAGGGCCGCATCGACCAAGACGAATAATTTTTGTTTCCGATCACAAGCGTCAGCGTCATGGTTTCTACTCCCGCATCGGCACATCGCGCCGCGATCACCGCCATCCATCTATTCCGTTACGGATCGCGCGTCATGTCTTTCACTTAACGGCCGAGGCCGGCTCCCTCCGCGGAGATTTTTGATCGCTCTTGCAGAGAGTCCGTCAGTGCGCCATGGCACTATCCATGACCAAGCAAGATTCGCATTCGACGCCCTCCCTTGAAAACGACATTCTGAAAGTCTTGACGCGCGACGCCGCCAGAACGCTGAGCGCGCCGGAGCTTGCACAGGCCATTGCCGCGGAAGCCGACTGGCGCAGCCTGCTGATGCCGATCCGGCGCGCGGCCGTGGCGCTGGCTCAATCCGGACGTCTCGTGATCTATCGCAAAGGCAAGCCGGCCGATCCCCTCGACTTTCGGGGCGTATACCGGGTGGGCTTGCCACGACTGGACTGAACGCCTTTCACTGTCACCGCGATTCCGGAAAGAACGTGTCGCTGCGGCCAGTCATTCTATAAACCAGCAGCCCGACCCATTCGTGGGCTGCCGCATCGGCGCGGGCAAGACCAGCCGACAACTTGTCAAATGGCATCCACGCGTCGATCCAGCCCCCTGTGCGCCAATCGACCGGGTAGGGTTCGACAGCGAATCCCGCCTTGCGGAATACACCGATCGATCGCGGCATGTGATAGGCTGATGTCACCAGCAACCAGCGCTCACCGGGTTCCGGCCTCACCAGTTCGCGGGTAAAACGCGCATTCTCATCGGTCGTGCGGGAGCGGGTTTCGAGAACGATACGCTCGCGTGAGATTCCAAGCTGCTCGAACAGCCGTCCCATGACCGGTGCTTCGGCGCGCAAGCCGGCAATCAGGTTTCCGGTGCCTCCGCTGTAAACGATACGAGCCTTCGGAAATCGACGCGCCAGTTCGAGCGCCGCGATCACCCTTTCCGCCGACCCGTTGATTTCGACGGTGCCGCGGGCAACCGATATGTCGGCATCAACAGCGCCACCCAGAACAATGATACCGTCCGGATCGCGCCCGTCGTGCTGCCATGCCGGGAAACGTTCCGATAGCGTCAACAGCAACACGTTGCTGAGCGGCGAATAGCCGAAGATCAAGAGCGCGGCGATCCCCGCCGTCAGCAGGCCGACGCCAGCGCGCCGCCATTTCGACAGCATCAGGCAGAGCCCAAGACCGCATATGAGCGCGATCGCGTTCGACGGCAGGACGATAAATCCGACAACCTTGGAGAGCATGAAGAACATGCGGTCAGCGGCCCGGTCGATGCGGAGTCGAAAATCGTGACGTCATCCGGCCGTGGCCGTGGTTCTATTCGTGACCATCGAGGGCGGCGAACACGGTTTCGGGCGCATGCGCAACGACTGCAAGGAGTGCACGCGCGGGGCCGCGCGGAATCCGCTTGCCCTGCTCCCAGTTGCGGATGGTTTCAACGGGAACGCCCAGCCGCGCCGCGAACTCAACCTGGGTCAACCGCGCCCGCCGGCGCAGGCTTCTGACCTCAGGCACCGAACTCGGTCCAGCATCATCGGAAGCCGCGCCCGCGACGTGCATGGAAGGTGATAGCGGAAACTCTTTCCCGTCGCGGATTTCCACGATCCGTCCGTCTGCTTTCAACCGCAATCGCTGCATACTCACCTCCGATTCGAGAGATCGTCGGCGATGGACGTTAAGCCCGAGTGAATGCGCGCGCGGCCTCGGCACAGGCACCCTCGTTCACGACCAGTTAAGGCGGCGTTCATCGCCGGTCTTTTAGTTTTGGACGCAATTAGGACATTATCGCTTCTGATTGAATCAGAAGCGAAGCTCAGGATTGTTATTTTGACGCGTTTTCTTCACGCGAACAGGTCGTCCATCCTTAGGGCTCAAGCCCGAGGACATGCTTCGCTCGAAAACGCTATAGGCGGGGCGTGAAGGTATTATCGAATGGCACGGATATCAAAAACAGCCCGGCGGCGGATCCAGCGGACTCTTGGGCTCGGCCTGCTCGCCGCGACCCTCGAATTCATGGTGCTTCCCGCTTTGGCCGGCGATTGCCCGGGCAATCCCGATGCCCTCGGAACGTCCCGGACATTGGTCGTGGACCCTCGGGAACACCCCCGTATCGGCACCATGCAGTATCAGGAAACACTACCGCTTCGCGATCATGAAGTGGTGCTGACCTTCGACGACGGTCCTTTGCCGCCACACAGCCTCCGGGTTCTCGATATCCTCGCTCGTGAATGCGTGAAAGCGACTTTCTTCACGGTTGGGCGGATGGCGCGCGACTACCCGCAGCATCTGCGCCGCGTGTTCGCGGCCGGACATTCCATCGGCACCCATTCGCAGAATCATCCGCTTGGCATGAATCGGATGCCAATCGAACGGGCCCGGCAGGAAATCGACGACGGGATTGCTTCGGCGGCCGCCGCGCTGGGCGACAAGGCTGCTCTCGCACCGTTCATGCGCATTCCCGGTCTGAGGCGCGCGCAAGGGATCGAGGATTATCTGGCCTCAAGAAACATCCAGCTCTGGAGCGCCGATTTCCCGGCTGACGACTGGCGGCCTATTTCGGCTGAGCGCGTCTATCAGCTCGCGATCAGCCGGATCGAAGCCAAGGGCAAAGGTATTTTGCTGTTGCATGATATCCAGGCGCGGACAGTCGCTGCGCTGCCCAGGATCCTTCGCACGCTGAAGGAGCGCGGCTACCGCATTGTTCACGTTGTGCCAGCGACGGCGAATCGACCGAAAACGGCCACGCAGCCGCAGGATTGGCGGATGCATCCGGTGCCGGCGACCGTCGCAGCCGTCTCACCGTCGCCCGCGGTGCAGGCTCCCAGCCCCGCCGAAGCCGGACCCCTCCCTGCTCCGGTAATCCCGGAATCGCAACCCAACCAGGGACAGTTCGTTCTTCCGTCGGAGGTGTTCGACCGATCGCAGCGCTTCGTTCGCGGCCTCGTGCCGCGATTGCATGACTGGGCGTTCTGGCGGCGCCCATCGCCGCTCGCCCTCGCCCCCAGTGAGAGGCTCTTCGTCCCGGGACAGAACTTTTTCGCGTTTGGAGAAAAACCCGCAGGGCCGCTCCTGGCGGCGGTTCCTCTCCAGCAGCCAGCCCGGCCAGCGGTCGACCCCATCGAGGATAATGAGCAACCGATCCCGCTCGAGGAAAGCGCCGCGAAGCGCACCATTCCTGGAAGCGCGCCGGCGTTGCGATCCACTTTTCGTTGAAGCATCTTCGGACAGGCAGAATCAAAAGACCGCCGTGAGGAATGCTCGCTCGGACTTGCGCTTACGCCTCAAATAGAACCAGAGACGGGGCTCCATAATTTTTTTGATTATGACGCATTTTCCTCGCGTGAGCCGGTATCCGCTTCGCTCGAAAACACGATAGTCCTATCACTTGCTTCAGCTTCCCTTTCGCGCAGCACGCAGTCGGACGATGTCTTCCGCCTCCAGCTGCGCCATATCGAGCAGGTAGCCGAGGGTATCCAGCCCATGACGCCGCGCAATCAGCGCCATATCGGCAACCGCCCCCGCCAGGTAACGCGCGGCCTCGTCCGGGCCGCCGTCACCGGGGGGATCGCCCAGGCGCGACTCATCATCGCGCGACTCCTCGTTACGGTTTGGTCGTTCCCTCATCCCCCGAGAACTCCTCACATCATGCCAAGGCGAAGCTTATAGCTCCGTCACCCCTTCATGAGGGCGGCAACTAAAAGTAATATTACATGAATTGTACAATTTCTAGGTGCAATCGAGACGAGAGGTTTTCACAGGAGTCTATTTGACTTAAGACCCTGCTGCACCCATGTTCGCCCCGAAACAACCCGTTCGCCTTTCGCGAATCGGTTTGAAGTTTATCCATAAAATATTGGAATAACATGAATATCGTTATTGTTGAGTCGCCTGCAAAGGCTAAGACGATCAACAAGTATCTAGGAACTTCCTATGAGGTGCTAGCGTCTTTCGGCCACGTTCGCGACCTCCCGGCCAAAAATGGATCCGTCGATCCCGATGCCAATTTCCAGATGATCTGGGAGGTCGATCCGAAGGCCGCCGGCCGGCTCAATGACATCGCCAAATCGCTCAAGGGAGCCGACAAGCTTATTCTCGCCACCGACCCTGATCGCGAGGGCGAAGCGATCTCCTGGCATGTGCTCGAGGTGCTCAAGCAGAAGCGCGCGCTGAAGGACCAGAAGATCGAGCGCGTGGTCTTCAACGCCATCACCAAGCAGGCCGTTACCGAAGCCATGAAGAGCCCGCGCCAGATCGACGGCGCGCTGGTCGATGCCTACATGGCGCGCCGCGCGCTCGACTATCTGGTCGGGTTTACCCTGTCCCCGGTGCTGTGGCGCAAGCTGCCCGGCGCGCGGTCGGCTGGCCGCGTCCAGTCGGTCGCCCTGCGCCTGGTCTGCGACCGGGAACTTGAGATCGAGAAGTTCGTCCCGCGCGAATACTGGTCACTGGTCACGACGCTCGCCACCCCTCGTGGCGAAACCTTCGATGCGCGTCTGGTCGGGGCCGACGGCAAGAAGATCCAGCGGCTCGACATCGGAAACGGAGCCGAGGCTGAGGATTTCCGGAAGGCGATCGAGGCGGCGAACTTCACCGTATCGACGGTTGAGGCCAAACCGGCGCGACGCAATCCCCAGGCGCCCTTCACCACCTCGACGCTGCAGCAGGAGGCCAGCCGCAAGCTCGGCTTCGCGCCTGCGCACACGATGCGGATCGCACAACGCCTTTATGAGGGCATAGACGTCGGCGGCGAAACCACGGGTCTCATCACCTACATGCGAACGGACGGCGTGCAGATCGACGGCTCGGCGATTACGCAGGCACGCAAGGTGATCGGCGAGGATTATGGCCACGCCTACGTGCCGGAGGCGCCTCGCCAGTATCAGACCAAGGCCAAGAACGCCCAGGAAGCCCACGAGGCGATCCGCCCAACCGACCTGTCGCGCCGTCCCTCGGACATGAAGCGCCGCCTCGATGCCGATCAGGCCAGACTTTATGAACTGATCTGGATCCGGACCATCGCCAGCCAGATGGAATCAGCGGAGCTGGAACGCACCACCGTGGACATCGCGGCACGGGCCGGTGCGCGCATGCTGGAGTTGCGCGCCAGCGGCCAGGTCGTCAAGTTCGACGGTTTTCTTGCGCTTTATCAGGAAGGCCGCGATGACGAGGAAGACGAGGACAGCCGCCGCCTTCCCGCCATGAGCGAAGGCGAAGCGTTGAGGCGCGAGAAGCTCAGCGTCACCCAGCATTTCACGGAACCGCCGCCGCGCTTTTCGGAAGCCTCGCTGGTCAAGCGCATGGAGGAACTCGGCATCGGCCGGCCCTCGACCTACGCCTCGATCCTGCAGGTGCTCAAGGATCGCGGCTACGTCAAACTCGAAAAGAAGCGGCTCTATGGCGAAGACAAGGGCCGCGTCGTCATTGCATTCCTGGAGAACTTCTTCGCGCGTTATGTCGAATACGACTTCACCGCCAATCTCGAAGAGCAGCTCGATCGCATTTCGAACAACGAAGTATCATGGCAGCAGGTCCTGAAGGATTTCTGGGACGACTTCATCGGTGTGGTCAATGAAATCAAGGATGTCCGCGTTTCCGAGGTGCTCGACGTGCTCGACAATATGCTCGGGCCGCACATCTATGCGCCGCGCGAGGATGGCGGCGATCCGCGCCAGTGCCCCACTTGCGGAACCGGAAAACTGAATCTCAAGGCCGGTAAATTCGGCGCCTTCGTCGGCTGCTCCAACTATCCGGAGTGTCGCTACACCCGTCCCCTCGCCGCTGACGGCGAAACCGGTGGAGACCGCGTTCTCGGCAAGGATCCGGAGAGCGGTCTTGATGTCGCGGTGAAATCCGGCCGCTTCGGACCTTACATCCAGCTCGGCGAGGCCAGCGACTACGAAGAGGGCGAGAAGCCGAAGCGCGCGGGCATCCCGAAAAACATGTCACACGCTGACATCGAGTTGGACCTTGCCGTGAAGCTGCTTTCGCTTCCGCGCGAGATCGGCAAGCATCCGGAGACCGGCGCGCCGATCACGGCGGGGATCGGCCGCTTCGGTCCGTTCGTCCGGCATGAAAAAACCTATGCCAGTCTCGAAGCCGGCGACGAGGTGTTCGACATCGGCCTCAACCGCGCGGTGACGCTGATCGCGGAGAAGGTCGCCAAGGGGCCGAGCCGGCGCTTTGGCTCCGATCCAGGCAAGCCTCTCGGCGACCACCCGACGCTCGGCCCGGTCGCGGTGAAGAGCGGCCGTTACGGCGCCTATGTCACCGCAGGCGGCGTCAACGCCACAATTCCGAGCGACAAGACGCAGGGTACCATTACGCTGCCGGAGGCCATCGCGCTGATCGACGAGCGCGCAGCCAAGGGCGGCGGCAAGCCGAAACGCGCGGCGAAGAAAGCCAAGCCCGCGCAAACCGAAAAGGCCGGCAAGGACGGCGCGGCGACAAAAAAGCCCGCCAAAAAGGCAGCTTCGAAACAGGCTTCCACGACGCCGAAGTCTGACGCTGTGAGCAAGGCGCGAGGCTCGATCGCTGCGGCCAAAGCGCCGCCCAATACAGTGAAAGCGCCTGCAAAAAAGAGCGCGGGCAAGAACGGCTGACGTGAGCCAGCCGCCGTGAGCAAGTTGACGTGAGCAAGTTGAGGTGAGCAAACCGCGCGCCAGGAATTTTCCGGATCGCGAGACCATCGTCGCTTTCATCCGCGCGCATCCCGGCCGGGCCGGCACACGTGAGATCGCCCATGAGTTCGGCCTGAAAAATGCCGATCGCGCCGAGCTTAGGCAGCTCCTTCGCGCGCTCGCGGATGACGGAACAATCGTCAAACGGGGCCGCAAGCTGCGGCAGCCGGAAACGCTGCCGCCCACGCTGGTGGCCGATATTACGGGACGCGATAGCGACGGCGAACTGATCGCCACGCCGACCGAATGGGACGATGAAACGACGCCCGCGCCGAGGATTCTTATTCATGTGCCGCGCCGGACAAAGCCCGGCACCGTGGCGGGCGTCGGCGATCGCGCGCTGCTGCGCATCGAGACAATCGAGTCCGACGAAACCGCAAGCTATCGCGCGCGCGTCATCAGGGTCATCGATCGCACCCGCGCGCGTATGCTCGGCATCTATCGCGCCTTGCCCCAAGGTGGCGGACGCCTCGTGCCGGTGGACAAGAAGCAGGCCGGGCGCGAGCTGAACATCGCGAAAGCCGACAGCGCGAGCGCGGAGGACGGCGATCTCGTGAGTGTCGAACTCGTGCGGACCCGCGGTTTCGGACTTGCTTCTGGCAAGGTGAAGGAGCGGCTTGGCTCGCTCGCGACCGAAAAGGCCGTCAGCCTGATCGCGATCCACGCCCATGACATTCCGCAAGCCTTTGCACCGGCTGCCCTGCGCGAGGCCGAAGCTGCGACGCCCGCCGCCTTGCAAGGCCGCGAAGACTGGCGCGCGGTGCCGCTCGTCACTATCGATCCGCCCGATGCGAAGGATCACGACGACGCGGTTCACGCCGCGCCGGACGATGATCCCAACAACACGGGCGGCGCCATCGTCACCGTCGCCATCGCTGACGTCGCCTATTACGTGCGCCCTGAATCGGCGCTGGATCGTGAAGCTCTGGAGCGCGGCAATTCGGTCTATTTCCCGGATCGCGTGGTCCCGATGCTGCCCGAGCGCATTTCAAACGATCTCTGCTCCCTCGTTCCGGGCGAAGCGCGCGGGGCTCTCGCCGTGCGCCTGGTGATCGACGCCGACGGACGCAAGCGTTCGCACACCTTTCATCGCATCCTGATGCGCTCGGCGGCGAAGCTTGCTTACGCGCAGGTGCAGGCCGCGATCGACGGCAACCCGGATGACGCGACCGCCCCCCTGCTCGAACCGATCCTGAAACCGCTCTACGCGGCCTTCGCTCTGGTGAAGCGCGCGCGCGACGAGCGCGATCCGCTCGATCTTGAACTGCCCGAACGCAAGATTCTGCTGAAGAAGGACGGAACGGTCGATCGCGTGATCGTTCCGGATCGGCTCGATGCGCATCGGCTGATCGAGGAATTCATGATCCTCGCAAACGTCGCCGCAGCCGAGATGCTGGAAAAGAAGGGGCTGCCGCTGATCTATCGCGTGCATGACGAGCCAACGATCGAGAAGGTTCACAACCTGCGTGAGTTCCTGAAGACTCTCGATATGTCCTTCGCCAGAAGCGGCGCGCTGAGGCCGGAGTTGTTCAATCGCGTGCTGGATCAGGTCAAGGGACATGATTCGGAATCGCTGGTGAACGAGGTGGTTCTTCGTTCGCAGGCGCAGGCTGAGTATTCGGCAGAGAACTATGGCCACTTCGGCCTCAACCTGCGGCGCTACGCGCATTTCACATCGCCGATCAGGCGATACGCCGATCTGGTCGTGCACCGCGCCCTGCTCCGTGCGCTCGGACTTGGTGATGGAGCGTTGCCGGACTCCGACAACGCCGAAACGCTGGCTGAAATAGCCGCGCGGATTTCCGTCACCGAACGTCGCGCCATGAAAGCCGAACGCGAGACCGCCGATCGCCTAATCGCGCATTTTCTCGCCGACCGCATCGGCAATATCTTCGAGGCGCGTATTTCCGGTGTGACCCGTGCCGGCCTCTTCGTGAAGCTGGCCGACACCGGCGCCGACGGGCTTATCCCGATCCGCTCGCTGGGGACCGAATACTTCAATTACGATGAGACCCGGCATGCCCTGGTGGGTTCCCGCAGCGGTTCCATGCATAAGCTGGGTGACGTGGTGGAGGTTCGTCTGGTAGAAGCTGTACCCTTGGCTGGCGCTCTGCGGTTCGAACTCCTATCCGGAGCCGAGGTGAGGTCGCGCTTCCCCCGCGCGCGGGGCGGAGGGAAAACAAAGACGCCGCGTGGTCGGAACGCGGGTCATCCCGATGTTCATTCGAAGGCCCATCCGGGCCGTAAATCGCGCGGGACATCGCGCAAGCCGGGCAAGAGCAAGGCCGGCAAACCGAAGAAGGGCAAATCATGACCGCGCTTCCTCCCGATACCGCGAGCACAGCCGGCAAAACCTGGACCCCGGAAGGCGAAAAGCGCGACACCTGGGCCGCGATGAGGCGCGGCTTATTCTGCCGCTGCCCGAGATGCGGCCAAGGCAAACTTTTTCGTACCTTTCTGAAAACCGCCGACAGTTGTTCGGAATGCGGACTTGATTTTACCCCCCATCGCGCCGACGACCTGCCCGCCTACCTCGTCATCGTCGTCGTCGGCCACATTGTTGTGCCGCTGGCGCTGCTGATCGAGAAAGCGTTTGCTCCGCCGCTGATCCTTCAATGGGCGATCTATCTGCCGTTGACGCTGATCATGGCGCTATGGCTGATTCAGCCGATCAAGGGTGCGGTCGTCGGCCTCCAGTGGGCCCTCCGCATGCACGGCTTTGACGAGAATTTTGTCGACGATCAGGTCTGAGACCAGCCAGGTCTGAGAGCAACCAGGTCTGAGACTGGTCTGATCACTCGACATCCTCGACGGCACCTGGCGTGGTGCCAAAAGCTCTCTGCGCCAGCGTTGCCGCCATGAAGTCGTCGAGGTCGCCGTCGAGGACGCCCGATGTGTCCGAGGTCTGCACGCCCGTTCGGAGGTCCTTCACCATCTGGTAGGGCTGCAGGACGTAGGATCTGATCTGATGGCCCCAGCCGATATCGGTCTTGGCGGCCTGATCGGCGGCGGCCTGCTCTTCCCGCCTCTTGAGTTCGATCTCGTAAAGTCTCGCCCGCAGCATGTCCCAGGCCTGCGCGCGATTCTTGTGCTGCGAGCGCCCGGCCTGACAAACCACCGCGACCCCGGTCGGAACGTGCGTCAGCCGCACCGCCGACTCGGTCTTGTTGACATGCTGTCCGCCTGCGCCGCCGGAGCGCATGGTATCGGTGCGGACGTCTGATTCCTTGATATCTATCTTGATGCTGTCGTCGACAACCGGAAAAATCGCTACGCTCGAAAACGACGTATGACGCCTCGCATTGGAATCGAACGGCGAGATTCTCACGAGGCGATGCACGCCTGCCTCGGTCTTGAGCCAGCCATAGGCGTTGTGGCCGCTGACCTGAACCGTCGCTGATTTGATGCCGGCCTCTTCGCCGGGCGTCTCTTCCAGATACTCGACCTTGAAACCACGCTTTTCCGCCCAGCGCGTATACATGCGCAGAAGCATCGCAGCCCAGTCCTGGCTTTCGGTGCCGCCCGCGCCGGCATGAACCTCCAGATAGGTGTCGAAGCGATCCGCTTCTCCCGAGAGCAAGGCTTCGAGTTCGCGGCGGGCGACCTCCTTCTTGAGGGCTTTCAGGGCGTTCTCGGATTCATCGATGACGGACTGATCGTTCTCAACCTCGCCGAGTTCGATCATTTCGATCTGATCTTCGAGCTCGCGCTCCACCTTACCGATGCCGGCCAGCGAATCCTCAAGGGAGGTTCGCTCCTGCATCAGCTTCTGGGCTTTCTGGGGATCGTTCCAGAGCTCTGGATCTTCGGCGAGCTTGTTCAGCTCCGCCAGGCGCGCGGTTGATGTTTCGACGTCAAAGATGCCTCCTCAGCAGCCCGACCGACTGCTTGATCTCTTCGACAAGTCTTTCGATTTCAGCGCGCATAGCTTTTCAAGTCCACCGGCTTACGCCTCATTCAACAACAGCGTGTGATTTAGCCGCGAAGCCCGCAAAGCGCAATCGTGTCGGACGTGAAACCCGAAGAGACCGCGCGCTCGCCGCAGGAAAATGCGACCACACAATAATGACCACACAATAATTTCGAGAGCATGGTCGATTCAACCGTGATCGGATCACGCCCTATAGCGTTTTCGAGCGAAGCATGTCCTCGGGCTTGACCCGAGGATGGTGACCTGTTCGCGTGAAGAAAAAGCGTCAGAACAACAATCGAGAGCTTCGCTTCTGATTCAATCAGAAGCGATCATGCTCTAGTAAAGCCCTCCGGTGCCGGGCCGGAACAGGCTGCGGTCGGCATCGGGCAGCGGCTGCGGCTCGCGTCCGTCTGCATCAGCCACGCCGATCACGGAATAGTTGTCGGGCGGTGCCGTGCCAGGCTTGAAAGCTTCAAGGATCGTCTTGCCGCCGCTGCCGGGGCCTGCGCGCATACCGGACTTGGCATCAACGCGAACCAGCTTGATGCCGGGAGGAATCCGGAACGGAGTGGCCGGCTTATCGGCAAGCGCGACCTTCATGAAATCCCGCGCGATCGGAGCCGCCAGATGTCCGCCCGTCGCCTTACGGCCGAGATTGCGAGGTTTATCGTATCCGAGATAGATGCCGACGACAAGGTCAGGGGAGAATCCAATGAACCAGGCATCCTTCTGGTCGTTGGTCGTGCCGGTCTTGCCGGCGATCGGCTTGCCGACCTCGCGCATCACCGTGGCGGTACCGGCCTGCACCACACCCTCCATCATGGAGGTGATCTGGTAAGCCGTCATTGAATCCAGCACCTGCTCGCGGTGGTCGATCAACTGAGGTTCGGATTGATTCTTCCAGCCCTCCGGCGCCTCGCAGCCGCGACACTCCCGCGCGTCGTGCTTGTAGATGGTGTGACCGTAACGATCCTGAATGCGGTCGATCAGGGTCGGCTTCACGCGCCTGCCGCCGTTGTCGAACATCGAATACGCGGTCACCATGCGCAGCACCGTGGTCTCGCCGGCTCCCAGTGCGTAGGACAGATAGTTCGGCAGTTCGTCGTAAACGCCGAAGCGCTTGGCATACTCGCCGATCAGCGGCATGCCGACATCCTGCGCCAGGCGGACCGTAACGGTGTTGAGCGAAAGCCGTAGCGCATTTCGAAGCGTTTGCGGACCGTAGTATTTTTCTTTCGAGTAGTTTTCCGGCCGCCAAACGCCCGAGCCGCGCCCCTGGTCGATCTCGATCGGCGCGTCAACCACGACTGTGGAAGGCGTGTAACCGTTGTCGAGCGCCGAGGAATAGACGAGCGGCTTGAACGAGGAGCCCGGCTGCCGATACGCCTGTGTTGCCCGATTGAACTGGCTTTGATCGAAGGAGAAGCCGCCGACCATTGCCAGCACACGGCCGGTCCGCGGATCCATCGCCACCATCGCGCCGGACACTTCAGGCAACTGGCGCAACCGGTATTCCCCCTCGACGATCTTGCCGTCCTTCGCGATCAGGGGATCGGCATAGATCACGTCGCCGGGCGAAAGCACTTGAGACACCTTTGTCGGCGTACGGCCTCGCGCCGACCCGGATGTGGCCTTGGCCCATTTCACCCCGTCGAGCGTAATCAAACCTGTTCGCCGCTCGCGGCTTACGGCGCCGCCAAGCTCGCGTCCGGGCTGGAAGCCGACCCGCGCCGATTTGTCGTCGGACTCGAGCACGACCGCCATTCGCCATGGGGATATATCGGACAACGATTTGACCTCGGCGAGTTTCACCCCCCAGTCGCCGGAGATGTCGAGCTTGCTCACCGGCCCGCGCCAGCCCTGAGCTTCGTCATAGGTGACGAGGCCATTGGCCATGGTCTTGCGCGCTATCCCTTGCAATTCCGGGTCGAGCGTCGTCCTGACAGACAGGCCACCCCCGTAGAGCTTTTCTTCGCCGTAGCGTTCGAACAGATCGCGCCGAACCTCCTCAGCAAAATATTCACCGGCGAAAGTATGCGCCCCGTTGGACCGGCCCTTGACGATCAGCGGCTGCTTGCGAGCCTTTTCCGCGTCGGCCTGGTTGACCCAGCCATTTTCCAGCAGCCGATCGACGACATAGTCGCGCCGTTCGATCGCGCGGTCACGGTTCTTGACGGGGTGCAGCGTCGAGGGCGCCTTTGGCAGGGCCGCGAGGTACGCGGCCTCGGCGACGCTCAGTTCGTTGACCGATTTGTCAAAGTACACGAGCGACGCGGCCGCGATGCCGTAGGCGCCAAGACCGAGGTAGATCTCGTTCAGATACAGTTCGAGAATCTTGTCCTTGGAATAGGTGCGCTCGAGGCGCATGGCCAGCAGAGCTTCCTTGATCTTGCGGGCAAAGGAAACTTCGTTGGTCAGAAGAAAGTTCTTGGCAACCTGCTGGGTGATCGTGGAGGCGCCCTGCGGCCTCTTGTTGGTGCCGTAGTTCTGAGCATAAAGCAGCGCCGCACGCGCCATGCCCTGATAATCGATGCCGCCGTGCTCATAGAAATTCTTGTCTTCCGCGGCCAGGAACGCGTTGATGACCAGCTTCGGCACGGCCTGTATCGGCAGATAGAGCCGGCGCTCCTTCGCATATTCGCCGAGCAGCGAGCCATCGGACGCATGGACGCGCGTCATCACCGGCGGCTCATAATTCTGAAGCTGGGAATACTCCGGCAGGTCCTGGGAGAAATGCCAGATCAATCCCGCGACCGCCGCGACCCCGACCAGAAACAGAATGGTCCCCGCGGCAAACAGAAAACCCATGAACCGCAGCAGCAAGCGCATCATCGAATGTCCGTTTTGTTATCCGGAACCTGATCATCGGCGACTACAGCGCCGACTACAGGCATTGTCGCCGGGTGGACGCGTTTCGTTCGTCGAGGCATCCGCCCGGATCGGGCATGCCGATTCTGGCGATTCCGCGAGTTTACGAAACTTGTCTATAGGGCGGACGCTGTGTCCAAACTAGGGCTTCTCACCCGCAATGCGTCGCTTTTCATTCTCAGTCCACCGGAGCGGCTGATACGACCCTTTTCGCAAGGAATGCCTCGATGGCCTTAGCCACCGACCGGACCGTCTTTGAACGCCACTCTTCGGATGCCATCTGGCGAAGATCCGCGTTATTCGAAACGTAACCCAGTTCGACCAGCACCGATGGCACATCGGGAGCTTTCAGCACTCTGAATCCGGCCGACTTCAGCGGGTGCTTGTGCATCCGCGCGGAGGTTTTCATCTCACTCATCAGCAGCCGGGCGAAACGATTTGAGAACGTGCGCGTTTCCCGCCGCGCGAGGTCGATCAGGATATCGGCCACCTCCGTCGGCTCCTCGGTCAGGTCGACGCCGCCGATGGCGTCCGCCTTGTTTTCGGCCTCGGCCAGCCGTTCCGCCTCGCGGTCCGAAGCCATGTCCGACAGCGTATATATTGTTGCGCCCCGCGCATCACCCTCGTTGCGCGGCAAGGCGTCCGCGTGAACCGACACGAATAGCGAAGCGCCATTGTTGCGGGCGATGCGCACCCGCTCGGCCAGTGGGATGAAGGTGTCGTCGGTCCGCGTCATGACAACACGGAACCTGCCGTCCTGCTCGATGCGGTCGCGTAAAGCTGTGCCGAAGGCCAGCACCAGATCCTTTTCGCTTTCTCCCGTTGAAGCCTGGGTTCCATTATCGAGTCCGCCGTGGCCGGGATCGATCACGACCACGAGGCGGCCGTCCTTGACTCCGGTCGAGCCGGGGGTATCGGCGGCAGGCCCTGGAGGACCAGTATCCTTCGCCGGTTCCGGGCTGCTCGATCGCGCCAGCAAGCGGTTGAATGCGGCACGGTCGACGGCCTCAAGTTCGACGACGAGACGGGAGGGCTGACCGTTCGCGGCGTCAAGCACGTAGGCTTTCCCGATTTTCGCAGGTCCTGCGAGATCGAAGACGATCCGCGATCCGCCCGGCATCACCAGGCCGTAGCGGAACGCCTTGATCAGGCCGCGTCCCGCCTCCCCGGCCTTTGGCGCAAGATGGAAACTGACCTGGGGAGTGTCGATCACGACCCGATAAGGATCGCTCAGCAGAAAAGCGCGAAGACCGATCTTCCTGTCGAGATCGAGAACGAAGCGGGTCTGTTTCAGATCACCCGCGACACGCACCGCGGAGGCGACCGGAAAATCAACCGCGACCTCGGGGCGCACGGGTTCGTTCCCGGCGGCAAATGAAGCCGCGCCGGGAGCAAATATCGCTGTGGCGCATAGCCAGACGATTCCCAGATTTGCGCGGCACGCCAACGAACCCATGCCTCCGAGCTGCCTTTTAATCGCAATAGAACCGCACGGTTAATCCGGGCTTAATCGAGCACGGCTGTTTAGAGATGTTGCAGGCTGGCGACGCTGTCCCTTGCATGCGACGGGCAATCCACGTATGTAGGTGAGTGCTGACGGCTAAACTCACGGTTGTGTCGCGTTCAGCCTCCCGGGTGCAGCGTAGGGCTTCAACTTGCTGGAAGCTCGGCGTTTCCTGATCCCTCCAAACAGCCAGCGCGACGCGCGGCCGAATTGCAGAGGCGTTCTCAGGTTCGGGAGGCATCCTGTCCCAGGTTACCATTTGAACCGGGGGCGACTTGGAGAGGTCGTATCCGATTGTTCCGGCCCATCGGCCACGAGGTAATACGACAACCGACAGGTGCCTTGGCGCTGTGTCGGTCCGGCAGCGAGAGAGATATGCGGCGGTGTTTTGTTTGCCGCCAACCTGTTTTAGACGGGCTGACGCCTGATGCGCCATACTGAGAAGCCGACCATTTTTCCCGCAAGGATCGCGCCGAGGCGAAGTGAAAACTTCGCGGATCGCGTCTCGCAGGGAGCAGGGTCGGTACGGCGTACGGGATCGCGGCGCAGCCTTCCCCTCACCCCCGAATCAGGTGGACCGTTGCATGGGCCGGCCGCGCGACACGCGCGTGCCATGTCATGCGCCCTCCGCCTCCAAGAGCCTCAAAATGCCCAACAAACCCAACAAAATGTTGATCGACGCCACCCACCCGGAAGAAACCAGGGTGGTGGTGGTCCGCGGTAACCGCGTCGAGGAATTTGATTTCGAGTCCGCTCAACGCAAACAACTACGCGGCAACATCTATCTGGCCAAGGTCACCCGCGTCGAACCGTCGCTACAAGCCGCGTTTATCGAGTACGGAGGAAACCGCCACGGCTTCCTGGCGTTCAGCGAAATCCATCCCGACTATTATCAAATTCCGGTCGCCGATCGTCAGGCGCTGATCGAGGCCGACGAGCGGGCGCACCGCGAGGCCGAGGAGGAGTCCGAGGATCGGTCCAGCCGCCGTCGTTCGCGGCACCGCAACGCCCGTCGGCGAGACCATGGCGAACGCGTGCAAAGCGCCATTGTCGAGGACGGAGAGCATCAGGTCGCGGGCGTGGACGCGACGCAGTCCGACCCGTCGCACGATGAATTCGTGGCGGACGATCACCTCGGGCAGCAGCATGACGTACAGGGTCACGATCAGCCGAATGATCCGGATCACCGTCATTTGGATGGTGACGATCACTCGAACGAGTCTGGATCAATCTCGCCATACGGCTCCGACCACGAAACCGGCGCGGACCACCTGCCGGAGTCGCCGGACTTCGCTTTCGCCCCTGATTTCGATAATGGAAATCACGAGCAAGACGAAAACCAGGAGGATGCCGGGGACGATCCGGTTGCGGCGTCTTCGGAAGAGGATTTTTCCTCGATCGCGCCGCGTGACGCGACCGGCTCGGAGCCGCCTGCTGACGACGGTGCCCGGAACGATCAGGTTGAACCGGCCATATCTTCTTTCCCAAACGAGGATCATGCGCTCGACGTACATGCGAGCGGCGATCACGACCACGACGAGCCTCATGCCGGAGAGTTTCATGGGGATGGGGTCCGTGTCGAAGATCGCACCGATGACGATGGTGACGATGAGGAAGAAGAGGAGCAGGTCGAATCCGTCGGCGGCGACGATGCTCTCGAGGAGGTGCCGGAGCGGGCGTTCCGGCCGCGCCGTCAGTACAAAATCCAGGAAGTCATCAAACGCCGTCAGGTCATGCTGGTGCAGGTGGTCAAGGAGGAGCGCGGCAACAAGGGCGCGGCGCTGACGACCTATCTGTCGCTGGCTGGCCGGTATGCCGTGCTGATGCCCAATACCGCGCGCGGCGGCGGCATCAGCCGCAAGATCACCTCGGCTCAGGACCGCTCGCGGCTCAAGGAAGTGGTGCAGGACCTCGATGTCCCCGAGGGAATGGGAGTCATCCTGCGCACCGCCGGCGCTGCGCGCACCAAGCCGGAGATCAAGCGCGACTTCGAATATCTGATCCGCATGTGGGAAACCGTGCGCGATATGACCCTGCGGTCCCAGGCGCCGACGCTCGTTTACGAGGAAGGCTCGCTGATCAAGCGCTCCCTTCGTGATCTCTACAGCAAGGAAATCGACGAAATCCTGGTGGCCGGTGAAGCCGGCTATCATGAAGCGCGCGGCTTCATGAAGATGCTGATGCCATCCAACGCCCGGGCCGTGAAGCAGTATCGCGACTGCCAGCCCCTGTTTTCGCGGATGGGCGTCGAGAGCCAGCTGGATGCGATGTTTCTGCCGACGGTGCAGCTTCGCTCCGGCGGATATATCGTCATCAACCAGACCGAAGCGCTGGTATCGATCGACGTCAACTCAGGACGCTCGACCCGCGAACATCACATCAAGGATACCGCGCTCAAGACCAATCTCGAGGCTGCCGAGGAAGTCGCCCGGCAGTTGCGGCTGCGCGATCTTGCCGGCCTGATCGTCATCGACTTCATCGACATGGACGAGAAGCGAAGCAACCGCGCGGTGGAGCGTAAGCTCAGCGAGTGCCTGCGCCACGATCGTGCGCGCATCCAGGTCGGGCGCATTTCGCACTTCGGTCTTCTGGAAATGTCGCGCCAGCGCATTCGCGCCAGCATGCTGGAAAGCTCGACGGAGCCCTGCCCGCAATGCGGCGGCAGCGGTCATGTCCGCTCGGTACCCTCGGTGGCGCTACAATTGTTGCGCAGCCTTGAGGAAGTTCTGATGAAAGGCGCGACGCATAACCTTATCGTACGGACGCGCATTAACGTCGCGTTGTATGTGCTCAATCAGAAGCGCGAGCATCTGCGCGCCCTGGAGCACAGCTTCAAGGTCGGTCTCTCGGTGGTCGCCGACCCCGCGATCGCGGGTCAGCAGTCTTTCATGATTGATCGCGGCGAGCAGGTGCATACCCTGGAGGCTGCAAAAGCGCTACTGGCCACGCAACTCGCCACATACCCGCCACAAGTTGAAGATGTTCAAGACGATGAACCGTCGCCCGATACGGAAACCGAGACCGAGGCCGATGACGTCGAAGTTCGCGCCGATGAGCAGGCGGGCGGTGAGACGGAGGGTGACGGCCGCAAGCGCAGGCGACGCCGGCGGCGTGAACGCTCAAGCGAAACGAACGACAGCCAGATCCCGCAAACGGTCGAGGTTCCTGACAGCGTCCAGATTGCCGCCGAGTTCGCCGCTGCACGCTTCATGATCGACGACGTCGAGAATGAGGGCGAGGACTCCCCGGCGCAGGACAGCGCGGCCCCGGCCGATCCGTCTGCGGACGGAGACGAACGCCGCCCGCGACGGCGCGGACGTCGCGGTGGACGTCGACGTCGCGGCACCAACGGTGCGAGTCCTGTCGATCCGGCTTCCGACGAACTGAGTGCCACTCCGGCATCGGAAGCCGTCGACGCTGTCGCTGACCTTGATTCCGTGTCGCTGGCGCCGGAAGAGCAGAGTGAATTTTCCGAATCTGAAACTCAGCCGCAGCAGCACAGCGAAGAGCCGGCGAGTTCCCCGGCTGAGACCGGAAACGGGACTGTTCCGGAGCCAGAGAAAGCTGTTTGCCGTCGCTCGACGGTACGTGAAAAAGTGAGTTTCACCTCGCAGGAGGAGGCGCCACCTTCAGTTCCCGTCGTTCAAGGCGAGCCGGAAGAGCCGACGCCGGAGGCGCAGCAGCCTCCTCCGCAAGCATCGGACGAAACCCGGCCGCGCCGCGCCGGGTGGTGGTCGCGCCGGTTCGGCGGCGGCACCTGAACGAGCCTCGGCTCTCATAAGAAAACGCCCGGCCTAGAGCGGC
>NZ_BJNF01000043.1 GCF_006539545.1 Nitrobacter winogradskyi | reverse complement strand
GCTCTAGATCACGATGGTTTTGGATCGAATCGATCCAGAACCATCGACATGATCGATGCCAATATTTAGAGCGGGATGCGGGCGGAAAACCGCTACACACTTTTCCTCATTCCGCTCTGGCCGGGCATTTTTGTATGTAGGGCCAAGAGGCCCGTTTTCAGAAGTGACTGTAGGAAAGCGGCGGGAGCGCGATATCCTCACCCTTTGCGTCGCGCCATTTCGGAGTTGCGTTGTTCGCGATGACCTCTCCGATCGGTGTTACAGCGACGCCGACGCTGCGTGCCGCCTGCGCGAAATCATCCCAGTGATCCTTCGCGACTGTACACAAAACCTCATAATCGTCGCCGCCGCTCACAGCGGAGGCGAAACTCGCCTTTCCTTGCTCCATCACTCCGCGTGCGGCTTCGGAAAACGGAACGGCCGCGGCATCGATGATTGCCGAAACCCCGGACGCTCTGCAAAGTTTTGCGAGATCACCGGCCAGACCATCGGAAACATCCATCGCCGCGCGCGCGTGGTTGCGAACAGCCTGTGCGAGGCGAACGCGCGGCTGCGGGATCCGGTATCGCTCGATCAGCGGCTCACAAATCCTGGGATCGCTGACCGTCACGTTGCCTGAGAGGATGGCGAGCCCGAGCGCCGCGTCGCCGATCGTGCCGGAAACGGCGATACGGTCGCCGGGCTGCGCGCGGCTGCGCAAGATCATTCCACCGCGTGGCGCGCGACCGAAGGCCGTGATGGACATCGTCAGCGGCCCCGGCGTCGACACCGTGTCACCACCGAGCAGCGGACAATCAAAGGTGATCGCGTCGTCGGCAAGCCCGCTCGCGAAGGCCGCGAGCCATCTCTCATCCAGTTCACGCAAGGCCAGAGTCAGAACAAATCCGGCAGGCGTGGCTCCCTTGGCGGCGAGATCGGAAAGATTGACCCGCAATGCTTTCCTGGCGACAGTTTCAGGCGGATCATCATTCCGAAAATGCACCCCTTCGACGATCGCGTCGGTTGTAACCACGAGATCGTCGCCGCCACCCTTCAAGATCGCCGCATCGTCAGTGAGCCCGAGCGCCCCCGGATCGGTCGCGATCGGCTTGAAGTAGCGAGCGATCAGTTCGTCTTCACCTGACATATTTCGACCCGTCGAGGCTCATCCGCGCCGCCGCAGCGGAATATGTTTTGCTATAGCGTTTTCGAGCGAAGCATGTCCCCGGGCTTGACCCTAAGGATGGAATCCGGTTCGCGTGAAGAAAACGCATCAATCAAGATCATCGAGCCTCGCTTCTGATTCCATCAGAAGCGAAAAGGCTCCAGAGTCTGTTTCAACTGCGTTGAATCAGACTCGTTGCTTATCTTTTTGTTTGAGCATGATCTTCTCCGAAAACCGGTTTCCACTTTTCGGGATCATGCTCTAGCGAGTAAACTCGGCGTTGCGAAAACGGCGCGCGATCTGGTCAAGCACTGCATTCACCATGCCGGCTTCATCCTTTTCGACGAAAGCGTGCGCGACATCGACATATTCAGAAACCACCACCCGCGCCGGAACATCCTTGCGGTGCTCCAGTTCGTATGAGCCCGCGCGCAGCACCGCGCGCAGGATCGCGGCGACCCGCTTCAGCGGCCAGCTTTTTGAGAGCGCATCGTCGATCAAGGGGTCGATCCTCACCTGATCGCGAACCACGCCCGCCACCACGTCTCGAAAGAAGGCGGCCTCGGCAGGAAGATACCTGTCGCCCTCGACTTCGTTGCCGAGCCAGTGACTGTCGAACTCCGCGAAGACATCGTTGATGCCTGCGCCGCTGATTTCCATCTGATACAGCGCCTGCACCGCGGCGAGCCGCGCCGCGCCGCGCCTGTTTGCCTTCCTGTCAATGCTTGCCTTGATGTCCGCCATCGCTCCGTTACGCCTTCGCCAACCGGCGTTTCAGCCGCAGCATTGTCAACGCCGCCTGCGCCGCGTGGCCGCCCTTGTTCAATTCGCCCGCGCGCGCCCTCGCCCACGCCTGCGCGTCGGTATTGACGGTGATGATGCCATTGCCGAGAGCGACGCCACGCTGCACCGACAGATCCATCAGCGCGCGCGCGGATTCCATCGAAACAATCTCGAAATGGATGGTATCGCCCCGCACGACGCATCCGAGCGCGACCACCGCATCGTAAGGCTCGCCGCTGCGCTCGGCCGCATCAAGCGCGAAGACAATGGCCGCGGGAATCTCCAGCGCGCCCGGAACGGTGACGACGTCATGATGGACGCCGGCAGATTGCAGTTCGGCGACCGCTCCTTCCAGCAACGCATCCTGGATGTCATCATAGAACCGCGCCTCCACGATCAGAACACGCGCGCCGGAGACGCTCGTTTGATCTTTAAGCGGTGCGTGCCTTGCCTCTGCCATACCTGCTCCGGTTCGCCGTGCCGTGCCTGCCCGGTATCCGTTATTGTTGAAAAGGGCTAGAGCTTTTCTTCTGATTGAATCAGGAGTGAAGCTCGTATCACGCCTCCGTCGAGGAAGCGCAGGTCATTTCGCTCAGGCGCGCGGCATAACGCGCCATCAGGTCGACCTCGATATTGACCTCGCTGTTGGGGCGCCAGTTCCCCAGCGTGGTAAGGTCAAGCGTGCGCGGAATTGTGAGTACCGAAAACGCCTCGTTCCGAACGCTGTTCACCGTCAGCGATACGCCGTCAAGCGTCACCGAACCCTTGACCGCGATGAAACGCGCCAGCTTCGGAGCTGTCGAGAATTCAAAGCGCGCCATGCCGTGCTGATCGTCGCGCGTCAGTATGGTCGCGATTCCATCGACGTGACCCGCGACAATATGGCCACCAAGCTCGTCGCCGATCTTCAATGCGCGTTCAAGATTGAGCCGCGTTCCCACAGCCCAGTGTTTCGCCGTCGTCACGTCGAGCGTCTCCGCCCCGACATCGACATCGAACCAGGTCAAGCCGGCGGCGACGCCGGAGGCAACGACCGTCAGACACGCGCCGTTGCAGGCGATCGATGCGCCATCCGCGATGGTGGTTTGATCGTAGTGACAGAGGATACGGAGGCGGTGCAGCCGGTTCTGCGCCGTGAGCGTGACGCTTTCGATCTCGCCGATGTCGGTCACTATACCGGTGAACATCAGAACCTTCCGAATCCAGTACTTCCGCAGCGCCGAGAGAGACGCCCGACGCCGGGGCGAGCATGACGGCTTAAGCGCAACTCAATTTAGAGCATTTTCCGGCGAAGTGGATACCGGTTCGCCGCAACAAAAAGCGATCAGACAATAATTTCCAGAGCATGGTCGGATTCAACTTATGCTCTGGACACGTTCGTAAATCGCGAGAGCGTCCTGATCCAGCGTCTCGCCCGCACGCATCCTGAACTCCGGCGACCCGGTAATGGCGGTCAGCGGCAAGGCCCCGAGTGCGGCCACGCCGTCGTCGCCAATTGGATCCGGACCGCGCAGCAGCCAGGCTTCGTCAACCAGCGCCGCCGCGATGAGCGACGACGCAACGCGCGCGCCGCCTTCCACCACCAGCCGGGTGACTCCGCTTTCCGAGAGAGCGCGAAGAACCGCCACGAGATCGAGCCCGGGCGCACCAGCCGCGGCCGGAACGCGCATCACCTGCACGCCAGCCGCGCCAAGCTTCACCGCCCTTGATGATTCGGCAAATTCCGAGGTCATGATCCAGAGCGGGGTCTCGCGCGCGGACTGAACAAGGCGGCTGCTTTCCGGAATGCGCAGCGCCTGATCCAGAACCACGCGTAGCGGCGAGCGCGTTTCCATGCCGGGAAGCCGGCAGGTCAGGAGGGGATCATCGGCCAGTACGGTGCCGATGCCGACCAGGATCGCGCTGCATTGCGCGCGCAGAAGATGCGCCCGCGCCCGCGCAGCCTCGCCTGTGATGGCGACCGGCACCCCTCCAGCGGCGGCGATCTTTCCGTCGCTGGACACCGCGAGCTTGAGAATGGTGTGCGGGCGCCTGTCCCGGACCCGCCGGAAATGGCCGGCATGATGATGCGCCGCCTCGGCCGCGCAAAGTCCGACGTCCACCAATACACCAGCAGCCCGCAACCGCGCATGGCCCTGCCCGGAGACTTCGGGCGTGGGATCCTCGATCGCGGATACAACCCGCGTAATGCCGGCTACGATCACGGCGTCCGCGCAAGGCGGCGTTTTTCCCACATGAGAACACGGCTCCAGCGTGACATACAATGTCGCACCACGCGCCGCCTCCCCCGCGCGCCGCAGCGCCTCGGCCTCCGCGTGCGGACGCCCTCCCGGCTGGGTCCAGCCGCGGCCGACGATCACACCGTCCTTCACGATGACGGCGCCCACGGCCGGGTTGGGCGCGCTCGCGCCCAGGCTGCGGCGGCCGAGCGCAAGCGCCAGCTGCATGAAATGCAAATCGACGGCCTTCTCCGTCCGGAGGCTGGCGCCGTGCTGCTCTTCCAAAGCGCCGAAGATCATTTGCGGAGCGGAACCCGCCGCGGATCGTCCTCGCTGGAAAGTTCGCCCAGTACCGCCTCGAAATCCTTGGCCTCGCGGAAATTGCGGTAGACCGAGGCGAAGCGCACATAGGCCACGTCGTCGAGGCTGCGCAGGTGCTCCATGACGATCTCGCCGATGGTTTCGGACGAAATTTCAGCTTCACCGCCACTTTCGAGTTCGCGGACGATGGCCGAGACCATGGTTTCGATGCGCTCGGGTTCGACCGGCCGCTTGCGCAGGCTGATTTGCAGCGAGCGTACCAGCTTGTCGCGATCGAACGGCACCCGCCGGCCGTTGCGCTTGATCACCGTGAGTTCGCGCAGTTGCACCCGCTCAAACGTCGTGAACCGGAAATTGCAGGCCATGCAGACCCGCCTGCGCCGTATGACAGCGGAATCCTCGGTCGGCCGGGAATCCTTGACCTGCGTATCCAAACTGTTGCAGCTCGGGCAGCGCATCGGTTATTCCCCGTCATTGCCGGGCTCAACCCGGCAATCCATCATTCTCACAAGATCGATGGATGTGCGGGTCAAGCCCGCGCATGACCCCGTAAGTTTGGACACGTCTGCGGATCCCATCGACCTCGACTTTATTGATAGATCGGAAAGCGATCCGTCAGCGCCTTGACCTTCTCCTTCACCGCCGCCTCGACCAGCGGGGCCTTGCCGTCCTCGGCCTGTGCGATGGCCGTAAGCACTTCCGCTATCAGGCCGCCGACCTGTTTGAATTCGCTCACCCCGAAGCCGCGCGTGGTGGTGGCCGGCGTACCGAGACGCAGGCCCGAGGTCACGAACGGCTTTTCGGGATCGAAGGGAATGCCGTTCTTGTTGCAGGTCAGGCCGGCGCGAACGAGCGCCTTTTCCGAAACGTTGCCTTTCAGCCCCTTGGGGCGCAAATCCACCAGCATCAGGTGGTTGTCCGTGCCGCCGGAGACGATGTCGAACCCATGACCACGCAGGCTTTCAGCAAGCGCCCTGGCGTTTTCGACTACGTTCTTCGCGTAGATCTTGAAGTCCGGCCGCAGCGCTTCACCGAGCGCCACGGCCTTGGCGGCGATGACATGCATCAGCGGGCCGCCCTGCAACCCCGGAAAAATGGCCGAATTGAACTTCTTGGCGAGCGCTTCGTCATTACACAGGATCAGGCCGCCGCGCGGACCGCGTAGCGACTTGTGGGTCGTGGTCGTCGTCACATGCGCGTGCGGCACTGGCGACGCATGGACGCCGCCGGCAACCAGGCCCGCGAAATGCGCCATATCCACCATCAGATAGGCGCCGACGCTGTCGGCGATCTCACGAAAGCGCTTGAAATCCCATGGCCGCGAATAGGCCGAGCCGCCGGCGATGATCAGCTTCGGCTTCACCTCCTCGGCGCGGCGGGCCACCTCGTCCATATCGATCAGGTGATCGTCGCGCCGTACGGTGTAGTGCGCGACCTTGAACCACTTGCCGGACATGTTGACCGGCGCGCCGTGCGTCAGGTGCCCTCCGGCAGCCAGGTCGAGGCCCATGAAGGTATCGCCCGGCTGTAGCAGCGCCAGAAACACCGCCTGGTTCATCTGGCTGCCCGAATTCGGCTGGACGTTGGCAAAACGGGCGCCGAACAGCTTTTTGGCGCGCTCGATCGCCAGCGTTTCGGCGACATCCACCCATTCGCATCCGCCGTAATAGCGCGCACCCGGATAACCCTCCGCGTACTTGTTGGTCATCACCGAGCCCTGCGCCTCCAGAACCGCACGGCTGACGATGTTCTCCGACGCGATCAACTCGATCTCGTGACGCTGACGGCCCAGTTCGCCGTTGATCGCGGCGGCGATCTCCGGATCGGCTTCGGCCAGCGTGGCCGCAAAGAACGGATCAGGGGCGGAAGCGGTCTTGGCGGAAGAATCCATGCAAAATATCCTCGGCGGCGCAGACCGTGATGCACGGGTGCGAACAGCAATAGCGGATGATCGAAGCGGCTTCCGCCAGATAGCACATCGAATCGGAGCGGCCAAGGTGTTGCGGCTCGGCTCCGATGTCCGGCCAATATATGGTGGATGCCTGTCGCGAAACCCCGGCGGGGAACTTTTATTCTTGCTTTTCCAGGCGATGCCGCACGGCGGCCAGCGACGGCCCTACCTCGGAAATCGTCTCCAGCAGCCTCTCGCGGGATACGTTCAGCCGGCTTGCCCAAAGCTCGGTCTGGGCGTTGTCATTCGGATCCACCACGACCGCGGGTTTCTGGTACGTGGATATCACGGAGGCGACTGTGACAAGCCGGATCATCCCGCAATTCTAGCATTCGAGCGGCGTTCCGCCACCCTGCCCGGCAACCACGGTTAAAAATCCGGTGCTCTACTTCGGGAAACAGTGGCCAACCGTCAGCCAGAACATCCGGGCCAGTGATCCTCTCGCGGTTGCCCGCTTGGCTGATGCTGCATCCAGCGGGGCATCGTGCCGACGATCGTACCCCGCGGAGCAATCAAGGCCGTCATCGACCAGCCGTCGCGTGGATGTATAGCGGCCCCGGGCATGGCGCTCGGCGATAAGCGCCTGCTCGTACTCGTCGGACGATGAAAAGAGGCAGGCAAAGCCGCCCCGCGCCACCGTCGCGGCGGTTTCGAGCGACATGATATCGTTTCGAGTGTTGCTGCGTGAGATCATCATGAACGAAGCCTATGAGTCGCATGGTAAACAAAAGATTAACCCGCAACGGGTGGGGCCGCGACCTGCCCGAAACGCCTTCCACTTATCCCGACCACATGACAAGTGATTGACAAATCCGGGTGCCGGCAGCGCAGGGTAAAGTCCCGCGACAAGGAAAAGTTCAAGTGGATCGGGTTTTTCAGATTTTCATTGCTTCGGTGGACGCCGATCTGAAGGAGCGTCAGGCCGCCGGCAACACGCTGGCGAAGGCGGGATACATGCCCGCCGGCATGGAATCGTTCCCGGTCACCGATCAGCAGCAACTGGACTATATCAAGCGGATCATCGATCGCAGCGACTATTACATCATCATCGTCGGCCGCCGTTACGGCTCGCTGTCGGATCATGAACTGATTTTCGCGGAAGATACCTTTGCGTATGCGCGATCAAAGGACATTCCGATCCTTGCGTTTTTTCCGGAAAATCCGGGCAACATTGCAGACGACACGATTGAACCGGATGCGCCGCTAAAAGAAAAACTGGATGCTTTCAAAGCTCGTTTGAAAACCGGTCGCATCGTCGAATTCTGGAGCAATGAAAACGATCTTTGCATGAAGGTTGTGATGGCCGTCGCAACTGCTGTGAATTTGAAACCGGGTGTTGGCTGGATACGCGGAGACCAGGCCATCAATCCGAAGCTTCTTCAGGAACTGGAAAAGCTGAGAATCGAGAATGCGGATCTGCGTCAGAAGCTTGCCGATCTCGATAGCGACAAGTCATCATCTCATCCGACTCCAGCAGGGCTGGCCGACTCAATTACAGTGGAATTGCTTATTTATCGAACGGAAGAAGGGACGCCGGACAAAATATCGCGCCCAATTTTATTGGGCGACCTTTTTGCCGGGCTCTATGGCCATCTTCTCAAGAGCCCATCAGAAGCATACATTCGAGAGCTTATTGGATTCTGGTTCCGGCAGAAACTTCATATTTCTGACCCCTGCGAACTTAGCGACAAGAGCACCATCATCATTCGGGATAAACTGGAAGCTCTGGGTTTGATCAGGTCCCGGTCGATCATCGCGGGTTTTTCCAATCATATCGCCTGGGCCCTGACCGAAGAAGGAAGACGGTTTTCCGAGTCGGGGCACATACCGATCGGCCACTCAGGCTCCGCCGCAACTTGATCAACCGCACACAGGCGGTTTTGACAAGAAAACGTGGATGTTTCTCGATCCGTCTTGTCAGGTGGTGCGCTCGAAAGATGTGAACTACGCAAGTAATATCAATGCAGAACGCCCGCACATTGGCACTTCCTGTCCATTGATGCGTAAAAGGAATTTTGAGCGTCCCCCGCACCCCTCGCACGGAGAGGCGGCATGAGCGGAGCCAAGCAAAATAATTTTTTCAACAAGGGGTTCAAAAATCAGTCGCTCGAACGTCTTTATCTTTAGGCCACCTCCATCATCAGCCACCCGAGCAGCAGCAGCGTGACGCCTACGCCGAGCACCCTGCCCGCCAGATCGCTCCCGCTGTCGCAAAGGCGCATCCAGCCGGCCAGGAAGCCCAGCACAGCCCCGAGGCTGAATGACAGGGTGCCGATGAGGGCGAGGATAGATTGCATCAGGGATTCCGTTCCTGTGCGCGACGTGTTAGGGTGTTCCGCATGAAGACCTTTGCCACCACGACAACACGAACGACCGGAGCATAGCCATGCGCCGACGTAGTTCAGTGGCAGAACGGTTCTCTTGTAAAGTTCAGACGGCGGTTCGATTCCAGCCCGTCGGCACCACATTCGAGCAACGACGCTAGACCATACTCGCTTGGTCCAGCGGTTAAGACGGCGGATTTTGATTCCGCAGACGCCAGTTCGAATCTAGCAGCGAGTGCCATCACCCTCTCGGATCCACGATCGTGAAGCCCGCAATCGATCTCGGATGAACGCGGGTCTTGCCCCGGCCGGAATTGCTGTCGTGGACCAGCCACACCTTGCCGTGCAGGTGCCGCTTCAAAACGAACACATGACCTCGCCTTGCCGCGACCATGCCGGGCGCTGGGGCGGCTCTTGGGAAGCGCAGCCAGTTCGCCGCGAGGTTCAGCCTCGGGATAATCCGGCCGAAGATGTGAAGCGAGGCCCCGCAGCCGCAGTACCGGCGCGGACAGCCTCGTGGACGCCCGCCGACGATGCGCCCAGCACCGGTCGCCATGACGCGGTGAAGGCCGGGAGGGATCGGTTTAATTACGGGATTTTCCCGTAATAAGCGGGATTGTTGAGATATATCAATATGGTGCCGATGATGCCTCGGCCTCGCATCGGCGGCGTGAATTGTCATGGCGCACAGAAGCGCGCCCGCGAGAAGTCGCAGGATCATGGTGTCTCCATAGATTTCAGGATATGGTCAGAAGGTCGGCGGCGTTGCCTTCGACTAGGGACTGCCGGTGTTGTAGGCCCCCAGCCCCTGCTGGCAGTCCCGATCACGCATCACCGCAGCCGCGATTCATTCCGGATCAGCTCGAGCGCCGACTTGCACGCCAGCAGCGCGTCCCGGCATTCCTTGAGCAGATCGTTGGACTTTCGGCTTTCCTCGGCGATGTCGTGCACCGCCTCCATCATGTCGTGGAGCGGCCCCATCATCAGCCATTGCGGCATTGGATCAGGTCCTTTGCTCTTGTCCATGTAGGCCTTGAAGATCATGTAGACGCCGCCGAGCAGGATCAGGATGGCGACGGCGGCCTGGATGATCGGGAATTGCCCGAGCGCTCCGAACGCCTTTTCAGACGCCCCTTCCATAATGGTCCCTCATCGCCAAGGCCCGGTAGACCGACAACAATTCAACGCAGGTGAAGACCAGGCAGAACGGCGCGTTGAGCGACGTGAGCTTTTCGGCAGGAAGAACGATCAGGCTCAGGAACATCTGCGACCACAGAAGCGCCCCGGCGAGAGCACCGATTGACCGGATCCATGGCCCATATTTCGGCCAGTGCCCGTTTGCGATCAACGCGGCCATCCGGATGGCGCCACCCAGAATGAAACCGGCCGCAACCATGTCGCCGGAAATGTAGACCAGCAGCATGTCCAGCGCGTGGTAATCGGTCGGGACCGGCGCGGCGATAATCTGCACGCCGATGCCGAGCATGACGCACGCCGCCGCGACCTCGGAAATGCGGTTGTTGAAATGGATCAAGATGCCGCGGAGGGAGCACGTCATCGCTGATTCCCGTAAGCTTCGCGCACCCCGCCGTACCACTTCCTGAAATTCAGGATCGTGGTGTTGGCGCGCTTTCGGCCGGCGCGTTCTCGAGCAGCAACGGCGATCGCGCTTTCGCCTGCTTTCGGATCCGGGACGCTGACCGTCTTTGCAAAAGCAGGCGTCGCAGGGAGATTGCGCGCCAGCGGCTCGATGCCACGACTAGCGCAACCGCCGAGCATCAGGCTCGCTGAGAAGGCACTGATCAGCAATAGGACGCCTCGCGAGTTCGGCTTCGAGTTTTTCTTGAACTTCACGGTCTACCCTTTCCTGTTCGGACTGTTCTGCTGAAATGGCATTGTCGAGCTTCTGCTGAAGCTGGCCGATCGCGATGTCGCGCTGCATGATTTCGACGGCGCGTTGATGGGCGGCCGCCTCGCACTTGCGGCGCTCGGAATTGATGCCGGACTGTCGGATGCCGACGACAGCGGCCAGCACCAGGCCGCCGATGATCAGGTATCGGCCCATGGTCGAGGCAAAGAATGCAAGGATGGCTGCCATCAGTTCAGCCTCCCCGTTCGCTTGGCGTCGACGATGCTTTCGGTCGCCTTGTTGGCGCTGAGATAGATCAGCAGAGCGACGCCTGCGATGCCGACGAACCAGAGCCAGCCGGGCACGTCACGAAACCAGGTCGTGAACGGCTGCACGTATTCGCGGGCGGCGTGGAATTGATCGGCCAGCCCTTGAAAGAGCGCTGCGATCATGGCTCCAAAGCCGACGACCTTCGCCCAGAAGCGTTGCCACAGCGTCTGCTTGACGGCCGGCACCGCGGGCGCAATGTCGTTCGCGGTAATTTTGATGCGATCGACATCGACCGGCCGATACCATCCATCGGCGATGCTCTGGTCGATCGACGCAATCAAAGCCGCGTCAACGACAGGCGCGCCGGACAGCACCTTGTCGTTCTTGTAGGCAGCGATGGCGGCGGCCGTCTTGCTGCCCCAGATACCGTCGATGCCACCCACCTCGTGATAGCCGAGCCTGTCCAGCTTGCGCTGCACCGTCTCGATGTTGATCGACGCGGCCGCCGGCACGGGCCTGAGCGGGCTGTCCTCGAGCTCGTCGGCCGGCGCATCCGGCTCGGTCTCGTCAAAAAACTTCACCGGCTCACGCCACGCTGGCGGAGGCGGCGACTGTGGCTGGTGGCCGCCGTTGTCGACGAACTCGAAATGCATCCAGTCCGGGCGACCTCGGTACCAGCCGCCCCACATCGCCCCTTGCCGGCAGAAGGCATCCACCACGAATTGCGGCATGGTGCCTTTCTTCACGCCAAGCGCGTTATCGCCCGCGTTCAGGTCGATCGCGGCGGCATAGGCATGGTTCGACCACTTCGTCTTTGAACCGCGCACCTTGCGGTGATTGTAGGCGCCGGCGTAGCGGGAGACGCCGGCGGCATCGATCCTGGCCTGGTCGTGCTGGCAGTAGTCCCAGATTTCGTTCAGCGCCGCGAGCAGAGCGGGAGCCGCCTTGCGGTGAAACTGGATCGCCTTGACCCGCTTGCCCTCGTAATACATCGCAAACGGCGGCACGACGGGCACCATCTGCGGACCAATCTGCCCCCTGCCCGGATCGCCATAGAAGGCGTTCCGCGCAGCTTGATTGTCCTTCGGCCATTTGGTCATAGGTTCTCGTCCCCGGAAAAGAGGTTGGTTGGGCTCATGTTTGAGTGAAATGCGGGCGTGCCTACGCGCCGCGGTGAATGGTCAATGCCCCGTCAGGCCACACGCCAGCGCCCCCGGAATCGAGGCTGGGCATTGGTGGGTCCTTTGGGGGTT
>NZ_BJNF01000042.1 GCF_006539545.1 Nitrobacter winogradskyi | reverse complement strand
CGCAGCGCAGGACGCCACGGCGGTCACTGGCCATCCGACATATCCTCCGAACCCGATGGCGCCGTCGACGACCGCAATCCAAAGAAACGGGGACCATTCCATCTGGTGCCCGCAATCTTCGTGGCGATCTCGGACAGGCTGGCGTAGGTCTGGCCTTCAAACGCAAAACCATCCGCCACGACTTTCACCCGAAAGGTCGTGCCCCGCCAGGTCCGCACCAGTTCTGAACCGGCCTTGATCCTGCGGGGCAACTCCAGTTTGCCGTTCGGTTTGCCTCTCACTGCCTTGACCAATTGCCTCAACAACCGGCTGCTGTCCTTGGAGAGCCCGCCATAGGCGCGCTCCTGAATCCGTTGCGCGATGCTTCGTCGGAGTAAGTCAGGGCCGAACGCCTTGGGCGGATCGGACCGGAATAGCTCGCGATATCGTAGTCTTAAGTTCACAATCGGCATCAATGGAAGTTTTGCCAGTTCGGCTTCGACAATCCGATCGCTACCGACAGGGCGTACCGGCCGGATCATGACGAGGTCTGAGCCTTGATGCGATAGGTCCGATTACGGCCGTCCTTCCGTGACTCGATCCTGAGTTTGAGCTTCTTCTTGACAACGCCGGACAGAAAGCCGCGCACCGAGTGCGGCTGCCAATCGGTCGCCTCGGTGATCTCAGATGGCCCCACGCTCTTTGTTGTCCAACCGGGCCGTTAAGAATTTCAGAGAGAATGGCTCCCAGAGCCTGTCCAGCTATTCAGCTAAGGCCATTATTCCATGAATGGCCAACCTCGCTGCTCTACCGACGCTATTCCTGCGTAGCCAAGAATCGCCCAGCTCGGTCCGGCGATTCATGTGTGAGCAAGTGCGAGATTAGTCTTGAGCAGTGGGGTCGTCAACTTGGTAAAAGCAGTTGATCGAGTGTCCGATATCCATCGATCGAAGCATAAACGACGGTGTGGGCCATTACCTCGGAAAGACGACGATAAGCGGAGCAGCAAAGCTAAATGTCGCACTGGGCAAAGCTCAGATGTCAGCGGCTGTCGCCAGTTTTTCCAGGAAGTCGTGTCGTCTCAAGAATAAATGGTCATCTTCTGCACGCGCAACTCTGCGTCGTTTTGCGCGTTGAGCAACGGCATGAACATTATCGAACCTGTCAAGCGGTTGGCCAAGAAGGCGACCGGCATTGGCCTTCCGAGCCGGGAGGAAGCGCTCGCCTGCGTGCGGAAAGTCCGTCCCTCTCAGATGAAGTTCCGCGACGATGGCTATATCCCGAACAACCCCAAGTTTCCGCTGCTTCACTACCGGAAAGCCCTTCAGTTCGGTCGCAAGCACGATCCGGCCGCTGTCCTGGAGAATGTGTTCGACGTCAACGGCTGGGGCGAGGCCTGGCGCAACGGGATTTATGATTACGTCCACTATCACTCGATGATCCACGAGGTGCTTGGGATCGCTCGCGGCTCCGGCACGCTGCAGCTTGGTGGCAACAAGGGCAAGACGGTGAAGGTTGGCGCCGGCGATGTTATCGTGGTTCCCGCCGGCGTCGGCCATGAATGTTTGAAGGCAAGTGCAACGTTCCTGGTGGTCGGCGCCTATCCGCCGACGGGCACTTACGATGAATGCCGCGGTAGCTTTCAGGAGCGAGACCAGGCGATCAAGGCCATCGGCCGGGTAGGCGTGCCCAAACAGCATCCACTTTATGGAAGCTACCAGCCACTCTGGTAGGCGGCTTCGTCTCTAGTTGCTTCCCCACCTGCCCCGCATTCGCGCCTCATGTCGATCGGCGCACGCGTCGATCGCGCTGCGTCAGAAGCTGCTTGCGGTCGCGGCCAATGACGGCTCTGGAAATGATTCGTCATCGCATTCGGGATGAAGCGCGTGCGCTGTGCATATTCGTCCGTTATTAAAGCAAAGGATAAGCCTGCCCTTACCGATAAGCTCGAGGCCGTCGCAACTGATCGGAGCTTTACGGGAAATGCCCCAGGCGGCCCGATCCGATGGTCAACAATGCGTTCGTCGGAATGGCAGCCCCTAAGCCGAAATATGTGGTTGAAATCTCTATGATCACTTCACCGGCGGACGCTTTCGGCACGGTGCATCGATCTTGAGGTGGCGGCCCGACAAGAAGCCGCGTCAATGTACCTTCGAACAGCTCAACCAAAAGATCGACCTTCGGCTGATGGCCGTCATCATCCCATAGCTCACCCCGGATCATGAACCGAGCCGTCGCACCAAAGATTTCAATCCCCATCTCGCGTACCATAAGCTGACCGCGGTCAGGATCCACACAATCGCCGAACATAGAAACGCGGGCACCGCGCCATAAGGCGAGACGGCTAGGAAAACCACGGCAAAAGTCACCATCGCCACACTGCCGAGCGCAGCGCCTGCGGCATCCAGTGCAGCAGCTTTCCGGCCCCGGCACTCTCCGCGGCCTCCCGCGTTCCGCTTGCGACGAATTTCATGCCGCTCGATCAGCGTGGCGCTGGCGCAGAAAATCACCGGAAGTGCTAGGAAGAGGCCTCCAATTGAGGCGCCAAACGCGGAGCTGATAAGTCCGGTGAGCACAGTGGCGGCTCCGCCCAGCGCGAAGCGGATGAGATACTCGTACCAACGTCCATCGGAAAGCGATGATGTCGAGAGCTGAATCTGCATCACTATCCCCGAATGACCGCATGCAATCCGAGGGCGACGACCAGCCAAACCGGAAGCGAGGCCAGTGTCGCTGTCAGGGCACCGGCGCGGGTACGCATTAAGATCTGGCAAACAGCGATGCTGTAGCAGAGCAAGGCGATGCCTCCGAGAACCATTGAGCTTGCCTGAACGCCGGCATACAGGGAGCCGTATTGAGCCCAGGCGATGCCAAGCGTGGCAAGCGCGACGGATGGAGCGGCGCCGAACAGTCCCGCAAAGCTCTTGGGCCGAACAACGTCTCCGATGATGGCGAACAGCGAGATTAAGAGGCCGCCAACGATAAAGCGCACCATATACTCGGTCATCGCTTCCGCCCCCGCGAAAGAACACGACGGAAGTATGCATCCGGGTAGCCGGTGAAGCGACGAGCCGCGCGCTCCAGAACGGCGCCGATCGTGAAACCGACGACAACGTCAGAGAGCCAATGAGCAAGAATCGCGACCCTCGTCGCGGACAGCCCGACGGCGACGCCCCAGATCGGTAGCTTATATCGTGGGGGGAGCACTGAGGCGACGGAAGCAAGCGCGCCCATGTGAACCGCATGACCCGACGGAAATGCATCAAGCCTATCCCCGGACAACGGGATGCCATGAAGATGACCTCTCAACGTCTTTCGATCAGGACGAACCTGATCGAAAACGAGCTTCAATCCGTGCGGGAGTGCCGCACTCGCCGCCGCGACCAGGAGCAAGTGGCTGCTTGCAGGACGAAGTGGCGAGCGGCTGATTGTCAGGGCGATCCATGCCGCCGCCGCGCAACCCAGCAATAGATGTTCGTCAGCACCCCAACTCAACCCGCCTGCAACTTCTTCCGGTACCGGACTCGCCCCTGAAGCGATCTCGTTCGCAAGACCCTCGTCGATCGAGGCGGGTTTCACGCGAAATAGAGCCATCATGGCGATCCGTCGTGTCAACGAATAACCGCCAATTCGCCATCGCATAAATTAGTTCCGGTCAAGGCCTTTGTCCCGGAGCATCGGCCTCAACGCGGAAGAGGGAAGCCGATTGGATCAACCAATCGTTCGAAGTAGTCGGTAATGGAACGTTCCTCGACCGGATGCATTGAAGCGTCCGAGGACTTGCGCCGTTGTCATCCTCCGGCGCCTCATTCCGCCGTTCCATCTGAGGCGCATAGCGAGTTTTCAGAATGAGCAAGATCGAGGAGGACTTCATGGCGTGGCCTCTCAAGCCTCACCCTTGATGGTGTTTTTGATCCAAAACTCTCAGAACCGAGATGGCGCCGCCATACAGGCCAAATTGGATGAGCTGATCCGCGTGAGCACCGCGCGCAACTCATTCGTCGGGATTGAGCATCTGACCGACGAGGAGCTCGACGATATTCGAAGCAGGTGCGAGCGTCTGGCCAAGGTTGAAAAGTCAGCGAAAAGGCCGTCCAATTGACCGGCAAGAAGGCCGGTCAGGCCGCCGACCGAGCCACAGATTGAGTGTAAAAATTCTACTTTGGCTCGGGCAGATTACCTGAAGCGATAAGTCCTTCCAGTTCGGCGGCTTGACGATCAATCGTTTCAGCAAGGCGAGCAAACGTTTCGCGCTTCTCCAAATTCGTGGCGAGTTTGCTGATGAGCCTGCATTCCTCAGCTTCTGTCCGCAGCTTTTCTGCCCATTCCCTAGTGTCTTTCATGTGCTCGCTTCATCGGTGAGGGACGTCTGTGTACACGGGGGTAGATTACACTTTTAAGAATGCTTCGGAGGGATTTTCTGAATCGCAATGCAAAAAGCGGATCGCTGCCGCGTCAGCTACGACGCTCGCAGCCTGCAGGTGCGCGCTCATTGTCGAAGAGATTTCGGGCGATGAAGATTCAGGTGACACCGAACAGCTGATGATCGGAGCCGTCGTCCGTGACCTCGTTAAATCGTAGCCTGATCAGCAGGGGGGCAACTTCGGCCGCCGCCTTGTGTTGAGCCTTCATGCACTGTCCGGTCCGTTGGAAGGCGCTGCGCTCTATCGCGATCTGCCGAGAAATTGGAACCTCCGGCGAGGGCCGCGCTTGTTGCGTTCCGTAGAGGAGCGTCGAATGAGCCAAGCTGATCAAGATCAAATAGCGCCGCCGGGTACTGAGGCCGAAATGACCCCCCAGGCCGATCACGGCGAGGAGAGCTATTGCGGCTGCGACAAGCTCACCGGGCGGGTGGCTGTAATCACAGGAGGCGACAGCGGCATCGGCCGGGCCGTGGCTATCGCATATGCGAGGGAGGGCGCGGACATCCTTATCAGCTACCTCAACGAGCAAGAGGACGCAGATGCCAGGGAGACGGCGCGCCATGTCGAAGCTGCGGGGCGCCGCTGCGTGCTGGTGTCCGGCGACATCAGCGAGGCAGCCCACTGCAGGGCCATCATCGATCGGGCGGTGGCCGAGTTCGGACGCATCGACATTCTCGTCAATAACGCGGCGTTCCAGCGCACCTACGAGTCGTTGGATGAGATCTCCGAAGAGGAGTGGGATCGCACCTTCAGGACTAACATCGCGGCAATGTTCCACCTGGCAAAAGCTGCGGTGCCTCACATGGGGCTGGGGTCATCGATCATCAACACGACCTCGATTCAGTCAGACAAGCCCAACCCGATACTGCTGGCCTATGCCGCGACCAAGGGCGCAGTCTCCAACTTTACAGCGGGCCTGGCTCAGATGTTGGGTAACAAGGGTATCAGGGTCAACGCGGTAGCGCCCGGTCCGATCTGGACGCCCTTGATTCCCTCGACCATGCCGCCTGAGAAAGTGAAGAACTTCGGCGAGGACACGCCTCTTGGCCGTGTCGGCCAGCCCAGTGAGCTCGCCGGCATCTTTGTCCTGCTCGCGTCCGATGAGGGCAGCTACATGAATGGGGGAATCTATCCGGTCACGGGCGGAAAGCCGCTGCTATAAAGCAGTGCCGACTTCGACGGAAGATCGCATCGAGGCGTGACGTTACTCCACGACTCTGAGACGAAAGCCCCACGGTATTCGCTCGGCGGCTCCGACAGCGCCAGCCTCATCGATTATCTTCAATATCTGATCATGAACCGGTCGCCGTTTTCGAGGTATTTGGAGATCGAGCTTCTCGCCCAGTACCCTATCAATGTCCAACATGAGCTTGAATCCAGAAGCACCTTTGCGAGCACATCGGCATTGCTGCGAGGCGAAACTCAGCGGCAATCTCCGCCGATTTCGCATGTCGAAGCCGCCCAGGCTTTCCGTCTTGTGAATCGAATATTGCTGCATCGTGCCGATCCCCATTTTCTTTTGGTTGTACGCGGGCGAGGCCATGACAACAGCCGATGATTTGAATCGATACATTTAGAAAACATTGATATTTACGAATCTTAAATGGAACCGAGAAAGCATCCTCCAATCATCACGCGGCGGTCTGGAGAGCGGGTGAACCAGCTTTCAGTTCGAGCGTGGCAATGGTTGCTGTGAGATTGTCGCGCCGAATACGTAGCGATCGCGCCAGCGGCGGGTAAGCAATGCTGTTTGGATCGAACGACTTGCTTCGTTCTTCCTCCGCCCGTATCTCCAAATCCAACTGTCGAAGTGTCCTATCAAGATCGCCGATCAACGACTCTACCTGCGCCGCATCGACCACACCATCCGTTCCAGAAACAAAGCGTTGTGCCATTGGAGTACTCCTAGCTGCATTGGTTTGATACAAATCGCCGGTCCACCCGGGCCTTGATGATGACTTTGCAAGATTGCCGCCAACTTGGTGATCGAGGGCGCACCCAATAGCCAGATCGGACAGTCGACGGACTGCAACTGATGACAAGGAATTTTGGAACGGAGCCGGCCGCAGGATTTTGACTCGCGCGAAATCGCAGTCAGGGAGAGAACCATGAAAAAGATAACCGTAATGACGGCGCTGGCATGCACGCTGGCTCTTGGTACCGCTCAAGTTTCGTTTGCGCAGGCCGGCGGAGGTGGCGGTGGGGCAGGTGGCGCCGGCAGCGGAAGTGCTGGAGCAGGCGGTGCTGGTGGTAGCGGTGCCGGCGGGAATACTGGCACGGGTGGAGGATCGGCCGGTACAGGCGGCATGACTGGTGGCGCCGGCACTGGCGGCGCAGGCGCCGGCGGTATGAGCACCGGTGGTATGGGAAGCACCAATACTCCTGGCACTTCGACCGACAGCGCACCTGGACGACTCGGTCAGCCGCTGGTTGAACAGGGATCGGGATCCACACGTTCACCGGGCCAAGCGGGAACAGGTTCGTCCAGCCCCTCCAGCCCTAGGTAACGCGTGCGACGCTCCTGAGATATCGGGCGTCCTAGTTTTAAACGGTAGGCGTCTCAGCCATGGCAAGACAATGGACGACCGATGATGACCGGAAGCTCTCCCATATGAAGAAATGCGGAAAGCCTGTCTCCGTGATCGCTAAGGTTTTCCGCACGACTGAGGCGTCTGTTAGCAGCCGGTGGTACGCACTCCAAAGATCCATGTCTTCGGCAGATCTCGACGCAAATCGCCGGCCAGCCAACCCATTACTTTCTCATATCGAAACGGGTCGCATTCGACGCACGTGAGACTACGGGGACCTTTTCCCGGTTAGCGCCGACGCCATGATTATCGATTGTACCGCAAACGGAGCGTTTTGTGGGTTGGCCCATCTGCTGCGGCGGTGCCGTACCGATAGGTATCCTTGCCGCGCGCACTGCCAAGCGCGTTACAGGGCTGACGCTTACAGCCGCACTAGACATTGCCGGATGCGCTGTGCGCAGCAGCGGCCCGGCGATCTCAATCCGAGAAGTTGCCTATCGATCGTGCGTAAAGGTATCGGCGATAGCGCGAAGCAGCGGTCCTGAATCATTTCGGCGGTTGAAGCTCCGGCGAGTTGATCCAGTTGTAAATTTCAGTAGCTTCATCGGCCTGTGCGATCTTCTTGAAGAGTGCATCTCACTCAGGCCCTGGCGCCATCGCCTCTGCCTGCTCCCGAACCTGGTCGGCCCAGGCTGCAAGGCGAGCCAGAAAAGTAAGTTGCTTCAAACCATGACGCTCGGCCATTGCCGCACCTCCACCGTTTGAACACCAGTGGAGTTCTAACGTTGAAGAATACTTCGGGCGATCAAATTTCTCATGGCTTAGTCACCTCTGGGGTGCGGGAGATCGTCTCGCTCAGCAATCACCGGGCTTTAACGCCCTACTTCCGCCTGTCGGCCTTCCTTCCGTCCGATCGGCCAGGAACGTATGCTCGATTTCGGACTTGGTTGTCAGGACCGTATCGGAAAGGACCTCGGTGTAGAATGTGTTGCTAAACGATCTGACGGTGATCATTCTGATGTATTTTATCTTGCCGCTTTGGCTGGTGGCAGGCTTTGCTGACTGGCTCTGTCACCGCGCGAGTCACATCGAAACGACAAGCGGTGCAAAAGAGTCAATGCTCCATCTTCTGATGTTCGCGGAAGTTGGGTTCCCGCTGCTTGCCGCCATGTTCTTGGACATCAACGGTCTGATTATCGCCTTTATGATTGTGATGTTCTTCGTTCACGAGGCAACGGCACTGTGGGATGTGAGTTATGCGACGACATTTCGTACGGTCACGCCTATCGAACAGCATATCCATAGCTTTCTCGAGATAATACCCTTGATGGCGATCGTCAGCGTAGTGTCGCTACACTGGCAACAGTTCCTGGCGGTGTTCGGCGCGGGATCGGAAACGTTGCGTACTGACGTAAGCTGGAAGCCCGACCGCTACCGATCCTTTATGTCACCACCATTCTGAGCATGGTCCTGCCATTCGAATTGCTTCCCTATTTGGAAGAGTTTTGGAGGGGGCTGCGCGCCAATCGAGGCAGACTCGTTCCGACCATGACGAAGGACGCCAATTCGGATTAGATCAAACGCCCTGCCACCGGGCTGCATGATCCGTCTCTGCTGGCGCGCGGCCAGGCTTGCGGCCTAACATGACGATCACGACGGCGATGCCAGCTTAGCCGCGGTGCAGAAAGCCAGTTTCGTATCGTGGGACGACTGTTATGACAGATACGCCGAACCGGTTGATTGCTAAAACAATGAGGTCGATGAAACGCCTCAAGGATCTTGAGAAAGAGAACGGCCGGCTGCGCAAGGCTGGGTCGGACCTGACGCTGGAGAAGCTGATCCTGAAAGAGGGTTGCCTCGGAAAACCTCTGATCCCCTCCCGCCGTCGCCGTTGCGTCCTGACGCCGAGCAAATCGATATTTTGAGTGAGCCAAAAAAAGCTGAGGCAGTGAAAGAGATAGATGCTTGGGCAGCCGCCCGGGCGCCCGCGCGCTCTGCGAAATAATAACCTCGCCGGCCTATAGCGAAGGATTACCGCTTAAGCCGAAGAACTGGAGCCCGCGGGACTCGCTTCGAGCCTATGTTAGCGTATGCGGACAACAAAATGGGAGAACAGGCATGTCAGACGCAACTGATGTCGGCGGCATCTTGGGCGGAGCTCGACTGCGAAGCGAAGAAAAAGACGGGTAGGACAATGGAAGAAGCGGAAAGAGCTGGACCGAGAAGATAGCGAAGGGCGGTGTTGATCAACCGTAAACGCATTAAGTTTCCGATCTTACGGTCGTGGAAAAAGTGCTTCGAGCTTCGAAAGGCACCCGCGGCGTTAACGATCAACCACTGATTGGTTTCCTCCCGGGAAACCGCGGCCGTTTTGGGGCGTTAAGCCAAGTCGCCCAATCCGCCCACATCCCCCGTTAGGCGCCTCAAGAGCGAAGTCTGAGCGAGAAGAGGACTTTAACATGTCGACGAAAAATAGAGCCCCCAGGCCGACCCAAACGACCAATAACAGGACAAGAACAAGCGGTAGGACCCGAACAAAAAGCAGGCCGGGAGAAGGGGACGTAGGACCAAGAATGGAAGATATGCGGACTGAAGGATCGCGGATGCAAGTGCCGGCGCTGCCCCCGCAGCAGCCTCAGCCAGTAATCAGTATTGTAGCGGTCGAACAGCTTCTACGGGCTTATGGCTGCGCGGCCAATGTGTGCGGAGACGAGCACGGGCGAGTGATAGCCACGGCAGCCAACCCGAGAATGCAGCCGGAGGTGGATAGGCGACTGCAAGACGTGCTAAGAATGCAGATCAATACCGAGCCCCCTCGAAAGAGCAGGCGCTGACAACTTACGCCTCCCCCTGTTCCGTTCCCTTCACGTTTAGGCGGCAATCAAGGTACTGGTCCATGATCAGTCTTCTAAGGACGAGCGGTGGGTGGCATCGAAAGGTCAGGTACTGGCTTTGTCTTTATTTCGTCCAGTGCTCAGAAATTCGACGTCTAGTCCAAAAGGAACAAACGGCAGCGCCGCAGCGTTGGTGGGCTGTTCAACCAAGAACTTATTTATGAAGATAGTCGCCTTTAGCGCGCTGATTGCCCTTGCCGGCGCAAGCGGTGACGGTCGACGAATACTACGTTCTGCGCGATCCCGATTCCAAGAAGTGCACCATCGTGGAGCATAGGCCGGCCGTGGCGACGAGCATCGTCGACAACGGCATCTTCAAAACGCGGACCGACGCCGAGGCCGCCATCAAGACAATGGAAGAGACTGCAAGTCTGACGACAATTGAGGGGCACCCGCGTTTCCCCAAAAAACTCACTTCAGGCAGCGCTTTGCCTTCGCGATCTTCACGTCCGAAACTCCCGCCGCTTTTGCGACAGCTTCGGCCTTTGCCTCGCCGACCGCAGCGACCACAGTTCGCACGTCAGTGCAGGTGGGTATGTGTACACGAAGCCATTCTTTGATGGCCGCAGCGGATACATCGGCATGGGCCTTTTCACCAATCAGACAGGCCAACCCGAAACCAGCCGAGACAGCGACTGCGAGAAAGAGACGATGCCGTTTCATTTCAGCGCGAACCTCGCTCCGTGCAGGTGGACGATCTTACCCTAGCAATTGACGACTTGGGGTGAATGTACGCCGGCACGGCCGTCGTAGAGCTAAGTCGATCGTTGATTACTCTTAACGCTTCAACAACGCTCGGGAACCGCAGCCAGTTCCGCGCCAGGTAACAGCGACGGGACTAGGTTCTCCATTTTCTTGTTTTCCTTGTTCTGCGTACCGGCAGGCTTTGGCCGTGCCGCCTGGCTGCCGCAGCACATCATCGCGACGGGCTTTTCTAGGAACACTTCGCTGCGTCGCGCATTGAATAGACCGGAACGGACCCGTGTTCACACATGATGCCCGAACCTGAATTCGGCCCGCTGTGCCTGATGCTGACCATCGGAGTCCTTGGTCAACTTGATGCGATTGCCCGCGACACCGTCAACAGTCCCGACGTGGCCACCATCCTTGCCGACAACTTTCATATGCTCTTTGATTTCATTCATGGCATTCTCCCTTGAGGTGAACGTCCATCATCGGTGAACGTTGCGTTAGGTTTGTCGGAACAGCTCTTGGGATGTTGGAGATAGTTAAAGATATCAATCTTCTTAAGACACCTCAAACGGAGGGCGCATGCGGTCGGCTGGCTATTATTTTGCCTGGTAGAAGGGCTCCAAAGCGAATGCTTTGGAGCCCTTGCGTGAACTTAGTATTTGAACTCAGGCATTGCTTTGAGCTCATCCTTCGTGACATTCAGGACAGCGCGGTCTGGATACCATTCTCTCTTGGTCTCAGACGTCTTTCCGGTGGTCGTCTTGCCGGCCTTATTGGAGAACTTCAAGCTGTTCATGGCGACCAGCACATGGTGCTTTCCCATTCCAAGGAAGCCGCCGGCTTCGATCACGACGCCCCTAAGTTCGCCTTGTGCAGAGACGATTAGATCAGAGATCTCACCGATCTTGTCGTTAGCTTCATTGTAGACGTTCACACCTGACAATTTCGATGCACTCCAATCGCCGGCGGCAGCAATAGGAGCTTCGGCTTGCGAAGGTGTATGTGCCGGTGTCTGGGCGAACGACGCCGTCGAAATCATGAGCAATGCGAGGGCAGCGGTGAATGTTTTCAAGGTAGCCTCCATCGTGGGACTTTGGAAACAGCGACCGTGCGCAATGGTTCCTGAGTTATGTTTGGAACACAGGAACGTCTGCGGCGTCCGGCCTCAACTCTCACATGGTCTCCACCATCGACGGCCCTTCATTATTGTCGTTAAGTCGCCTCCTTCAGCTCGGCATCCGCGCCGGACCGCTTGGCGCGACCAGCCAGCGCCGCGCCGACGACGACACCCATCTCGTGCGAGCTGGTGATTCCCTGAATAAACGGATGGCGACTGAGAATGAACGGGATGCTCAGGCAGAAGATGCGGTCGGCGGCCGGATGGTCTGACAACGGATGAAACTGCTCGTCCACGGCCACGCCCTTGGCGATGTCCGGCGCGCCGTCGGCAGCGTCCTGGACGACGCCTTGCTCGATGAGCGTCGCGAACGGGAACGCCTCGACCGCCAGCGGTCGCTGGCCGGTTGCGTCAACGAAGGCCGGAAAGTGGTGACGCTCTCCGTCGATCACGACCGTGGCGCCCGGTTCGGGACCATGGCTGTCGACGCGGTGGTCCCGCCCCAGCGCGATCACGTCCAGGCGGCCGGCGCTGTGTAGTGCAAGCATCCGCTCAATCGAGAGGTGGGGAACGGTCGCATACTCGTCGACGAACACTGGCTTCAGGTAGCGGTTGAACCGCTGCAGCGAGTCCTCGCCGAGGTGCGGGACGATCAGGGCGAGCACTTCGTGCATTCGGAGAATCGCGTAGCGCCACGGCACGGTGACGTGGTCGGCGTAGTTCGCGCGCGCCTCGGCCAAATTAGCCGTCGCCCATTCGAACGGATCGGCGTCGGCACGGTCGGCGAAATAGCGATCGGTGAAGTCCTCTAGGTCGAGTTCGTCTAGGTTAACCCGCGCGGCGTATTTGGAATCGGCGTGCGCAAGTTCGCGCTTGAACAACGCATAGGCCCCGTCGAGCAGCGTGTCGTACGCTTGTTCAATCAGCGCCTCAATCGCTTTCGGTGTGCAGATAGCAAGCGGTTCATAGGGGACGGGATGGTAAAAATCGGCTTCCGGCAGTAGCCCCTTGCGCGACATCATCACCATCCGCAGCGGCTCCGAACCCGCATTAGTCCGATATATGACGCCTCCGTCATCGGTCTCGACGAAGCTGCCGTGCGCAACGGCGATCGCGACAGCAGCGTCGATCGCCGTCAGCGAGCTGCCACGGATGCCGACTGTCGTAGCGGGGATGCGCTGCAGCGCAGTTGCCGGCCATGGACTGAGGAAGTAACCTGGCCTCGCCTCGGGCTCCTCCGGCCAGCAGTGCCCCGTTGCGAGCACCACATGGTCAAACAGGCGCTCGAACGGTTCACCCGACCTGGGCGAGACGCTTAGCTTTATCCCATCATGTTCAGCTGCAACGTCGGTGACGGGACAGTTGGTGCGAACCTCGATTTTTATGCCGCGCTCGACAGCGCGGGCGATCAGCGCGTCGAACTGGTCGAGAAAGTATTCGCCTAACGCTAGCCGCGGATAAAAAGTTCGGCCGTCTATCATCTCGGGATCGATACCGAGGCGCACCAAGCGAGCCCGCGGTTGGCGCCGCAGCCAGTCAATCAGCGTCTCCCCGATTGGCGGGATCTCGATGCTGGCGATATTCGACAGCATTGCGGGATCGTTCCAGCCCGGACGATACGGTGTCCCCAATCCAGCACGCGGCTGCGCCTCAAAGACCGTCACCTTTGCCGGTGCGGTCGTCTCATCGACAAACGCGCAGAGCGTATAGATCGTCGTGGGCCCGGCGCCGACAAACGCGACGGTCCGCACCGTCTCGTCCCAAGCGCTGGTGATGCCGTTGTCGGGCGGCTCAAGCCAACGTCCGAAGCGTCGGCTCGCGATCGTAGAAGCGTCGCGCCGCCGCTTTGACGAAGGCACTGTCCAATCCGGTAACCCCTTCGTCCGTCCCGACGCCAGCCTTGTCGAGCAGGGGCTGCGCGCCGTCGCTTGCGCCGATCGCCTTCAGGTGCGCGAAGGCGTTCATCGCGAACTCGACCGACGCGCCCTCCTTGAGCAACGCCTGACAGCCCTCGTTCGACAGGATGATCGCGACCGCGTCGAAGATTTGGCTCGGCGAGCCGGCGAGCTGGCCATCGGCCTTGCGGACCTTGCCATCCGACAGCGTCGCTCCACCAATCTTGGGCGCGATTATCACGGCCTTGCCCTTCGCCCTTGTTACGGCCGCGACAACAGCGTCGAGTTGACCCGCGTCGGTGCCGTCAGCGATCAGGATACCCACCGCGCGTCCCTCAAGCGTATCCTTCATGTTCTTGTGGATTGAGAGCGCATCGGACAATGCCATGTCAACCGGCTCCCGCGCCGCCTTGGCCTTCGTCGGCAGCTCGATCCCGAGCCCGTCCGCAACGCGCCGAGCGAGGTCCTCGTCGACGTTGCGCAGGTTCGCGACCATGCGCCGTGGCACGTCTAGCAAGCCGACCTTCGATAACTCGAAAACAAACGACGAAGCGATGTGTGCCTGCTCGTGCTCGTCCTGCGAGCGGTAGAAGAGCCGCGCCTGGCTATAGTGGTCTGCGAAGCTCTCCGAGCGCACGCGCTGCTTGTCGCCGGTCTCATCCGGGCCGGAGGTGAGGTTGGTTGTCGCAAAGCCGTTCGGCGCCTCTCGGGGACCACCGTCCTCGCCATGCTCGGCAAGGCTGTTAGGCTCATAGTTCGCGCGGCCCTTAGGCACCAGCGTCTGCATCTTCCCGTCGCGCTGCATGTTGGCGAACGGGCAGCGCGGCGCATTGATCGGGATTTGGTGGAAGTTGGTCGTACCCAACCGCGAGTTCTGGGTGTCCATGTAGCTGAACAGCCGGCCCTGTAGCAGCGGGTCGTTCGAGAAATCGATCCCAGGTGGGATGTTACTCGGCAGAAACGCCACCTGCTCAGTCTCGGCGAAAAAGTTATCGACGTTACGATTCAGGGTCAGCGTGCCGATCAGCCGAACCGGCACGTCCTCCTCAGGGATCAACTTGGTCGCGTCGAGCACATCATAGGGCTGCGCATCCGCGAAGGCCTGGTCGAAGACCTGGATGCCAAGGTCCCACTGCGGAAATGCGCCAGCGTCGATCGCCTCGAATAGGTCGCGGCGCTGATAGTCATTGTCGGCGGCTTGAAGCTTCAGTGCCTCGTCCCAGATCGTCGATTGCAGCCCAAGCCGCGGTTTCCAATGGAACTTGACGAAGTTCGCCTTGCCGGAAGCGTTGACCAGCTTAAATGTGTGGACGCCGAACCCTTCCATCATCCGGAACGAGCGCGGCAGCGTCCGATCAGACATCGCCCACATCAACATGTGGGTGGTCTCCGGCATAAGCGATGCCCAGTCCCAAAAAGTGTCGTGCGCGCTGCCCGCCTGCGGATAGGCGCGGTCGGCCTCCATTTTCACAGCGTGGACGAGGTCGGGGAACTTGATGGCGTCCTGGATGAAGAAGACCGGGATGTTGTTGCCGACGAGGTCCCAGTTTCCCTCGCGGGTGTAGAACTTCACCGCAAAGCCGCGCACGTCACGTGGTGTATCGACCGAGCCTGCCCCGCCAGCGACGGTGGAGAAGCGCACGAACACCTCGGTCTTCTCCCCCTTCATAAACACCGCTGCTTTGGACAGGTCGGAGATGTCATCCGTCGCCTCGAACATGCCATGCGCGCCGGAGCCGCGGGCGTGGACGATTCGCTCTGGAATGCGCTCGTGGTCAAAGTGGAAGATCTTTTCTCGGAGCACGAAATCCTCAAGTAGCGTGGGCCCGCGCGCGCCGCTCTTGAGGCTGTTCTGGTTGTCGCTGACTGGCACACCGTGGTTGGTCGTCATCATATCGGAGCCGCCACTCGCCACTTGGTGGGTTTCGCCACCTTTGCCGATGCCTACGTCACGCTTACTCATCCTCGCTCCTTCAATCGATCGGTTCACATCAGCCGCGCCACACGACATAGCTCCACGAATCTACGCATCAAGTTCGGGTAGCTGCAAAGGCGGCACTATCTTAAGTCCTTTCCCCCGAAAACGATCCGTCCTGCTTTGCGCGTTCCTCGTACGTCTCAACCATCATTCGGATCGCAGCGACCGCTAGCCGTCCCTAGCCGGCTTCCAGAGCGGACAAGGTGTAGGGCTCTCGGCGATACCTTCCTTGCAGCACGACTTTGCGATGTTGTCCTCGCCGCGAAGGTGAGTTTCACAAACGAAGTCTGGAACACTGACAGCTCTTCGGAATTGAAAAGTTGCGAGAGAGAGGAGGTTCAGGATGCCGTTATTCTACTTTAACGCTAGAACAGGCGATCCGCTGCTGGCGGATAATGAAGGCGAGCAACTCCGGACCGAGAATCTGCCCGAAGCGTTGCAGAGTCCTCCGCATGGGAGGCTTTGCTCGAGGCCGTGAAGTTTGGCGGAAACTGGCTGAGGCGGTATGATTAGAAGCCGATACCGAGCATCAGCACGGCCAACGGGCTGCACCAGAAGTCTGCGCACGCGGCCGGTCGCTCATAGGCGTAGCGGCGCGGGGGAGCGGCGAACGGCGCGATCCTGCGGACGGCGTGGGTGCGGGCTGTCCGGGTCGATATCTTTGGCGATGGGGCAAGGCGCGGTATCTGCGTCGAGGTTGTGGCCGCGGTCGTTTGCACCGTCGGAGCGGAGCTTGCGACCAGGCCTTCGCTGCCCGAGGCGGGGCCCGCAAGCAACACTGCTGCGCCAAACGCGGCCGCGATGTGGAGCCGGGAAAGCTGTGCTGCGGTCATAGGCGGTGCCTTTCCTGATCCTAGAGCCTTTCCGCTTCTGATTGAATCAGAAGCGGGGCTCGATGATTTTGTTTTGACGCGTTTTCTTCACGCGAACAGGTCATCCACTTCGCTCGAAAACGCTCTAGCGGGCGGCGTGTCAGAAGCCAACGCCGATCATGGCGGGAGCCGCCCGATATGATGGGGCTGGGCGAGATGCTTCCTGCCGGGCGCGGGGCGCGGGTTCACGCTGGCGGCTGGTCTGTGTGCGCTCTGGACGGCGGGCGGGTTTGCTTGCCGTGGCCTTATCGTCGCGCTTGTGTTGCGCGGCGGCCGGCGGCTGCGGCTTGGTCTCGGCGACGCAGGTGTCGTCCTTCACCGCCTCGCCGGCCTTGCATTTGAGCGGGCAGACCCGGCCGCTCTGCTGGCCGAGCTCCTTGACCATGTCATCGGTGATGGCGAGGTCGCCGTTGCTGCGGCCCTTATCCGATTGACCCTTGCCGGGCGATTTTTTGGCGTCGTGGTAGCGACCGAGGGCCGCCCTGGTGGCGGAGCCCAGGTTCCCGTCGGCATCACCGGAGAAGCAGCCAATGCGGCTGAGCGCGACTTGCGCCGCCGTGACCAGGCGCCTGGAGGTCTCGTTCTCGAAGGATTTGAGCGTGTTTGCGACCTCTGGCTTCAGGCGCTCGCAGGTCGCCTCCCGGGCGAAGGTCTTGACGTTGTCGAGCTCTTTGCCCTCGCTGCCCCTGGCGATGAGTTCCTTGAAGCGGGTTTCCTCTGCCTTGCAGGTCTCTTCCTTCTGTTTCGCAAGCTCGGCCTTGCGGCGCTCTTCCTCCGCTTTCCGTCGTTCCAGCTCGGCTTGACGCGCGGCGCGCTCGCTCTCGGCCTTCTGGCGCGCGGCTTCAGCCGCCGTCTTGGCGGCGGCGAGTTCTTCAGCTTTCCGCTGGGCTTCCTCCGCCTTGCGTTTGGCTTCGGCCGCTTTGCGCTCGGCATCCGCTGCGCGGGCCTGCTGCGCCGCCTCCTCTGCCTTGGCGCGGCGTTCGTCTTCTTCGCGCTTCCTCGCGGCAGCCAGTTCCGCTTTCTTGCGCTCGGCTTCGATGCGCGCCTGCTCGGCGGCGAGCCGCGCCGCTTCGCGCTCGGCGCGCTGCTTCTCCTCGCGCTCGGCGGCGGCGCTCTGCAACACCTCAAGGCGATGCTGCACCTGCAACGCCAGCGGCGAATCCGGATAGCGCTTGATGAACCGCTTCAGTGCGGCCTGGTCAGTTGAATCCTTCAGCCGGTCGAATTCGAGTCGCTCGCGGGACGATGGTTCGTTCACCGGCGCGGGCGTATCCTGCGGAAGCGCCGCCACGGTGACGTTGCCGACATCCCGGGCGACGTCGCTCGCGGTCTTGCTGGTCAGGCTGGCGAGCTGCGCTCGCGCCAGATCGGCATAGAATCCGGTCTTGTAGGTGCTGATGAACACCTCCCAGGCGCGCGCCGAATTGATCTTGGCGACCAGTTCGAAGTCGCCCTTGACGTCGGCCGCCTCCGGCTCCTTCTCGACCACCGGCGGCGGAACCAGCGAGATGTTGCCGCCGCCGAGCGAACCATAGACAAACGGCTCTTGCCGGGCGCCCGTCAGTTTCATCACCTCATCGCGCACCCGGCCGAAGGCAAGGCGGATATCGAGGCCGGGCACGGTAAGGTTCTTGAGCAGCGCCGTGGTGAACGGGCTGTGCTTGCCCTCGCCGTCATCGGCTGTCGATCCTGCCTTCGCGGCATAGGCGATGAGGGTATCGGTCGAGGTCGGCTCGACCTTGCCGAGGCCGGACGAAATCGCGCGCAGGGCGGCGCGACGCTCGCGGCGCATCTTCACCGTGAACGGATTGTCGCGGCAGGCATCTAGAATAATGACACGCAGTTTCTTCGCACCGTCGGCCGACAGTACCATGCGCTCCAGCCGGATCGCTTCGTCCTCGGCGTCGCGGTCGCTGGAGAGCCGCGCATCGACCGGGATCAGGAAATTGTTGCCGTTCACCTCGATGCCATGGCCGGCATAGTAGACCACCGCGATGTCGGCCTGATCGGCGTCGGCCTCGAACTTGCGGATGGCGCGCTTGAACTCGAGATTGCCGAGGTCGAGCAGCACCTCCACCGAATCGAAGCCAGCATCCTTAAACATCTGGCCGACGGCCTTGGCGTCGCGCGCCGGGTTGGGAAGCTGCGGCACGGTTTGATAGCTGGAGTTGCCGACCACCAGCGCGATGCGTTTGTCGGCCCATGCAACGCCGGAGGACAGCGCCATGATGATGGCTCCTCCGATCATTGCCGCGATGAGGCCGAGACGCTTGAACATTGTTGTGCGGCGCACGCCGGACGTGCGCCGTTTCTCCGGTTTCGAGTTTTGGCGCGATCGAACTGTTTCGATCGCTATCAGGTCGGTGCGACGCGGCCATCGTCTCCTTGCTGGCCCCGTTGCCTCGTCCGCTTGGGGTGAAACATATTTCGCCCGACTTCTGGAATTTATCGGCTTTGGCGCGGCCGATCAATCAGAGGACCGGTCACAAGATGCTGTTACGTCAGCGAGTTGATGGATCTTTAATCTGCTCAAGGGCCCCGCGGTGAGGTTCTGCCGGATCGTCGCCGGCATTGTACCTCGAACTCCTGCCCGCCGACGTGCGGTGAGTCACAGAACCTGCCTGGGGTAAGCGGAAGATATCCGCAGCAGACGTTCAGCGCGCGATAGGCGTCCTATGTAGGAGGGATTATAATACCGCCGCACTTGCGACGTGGGGACAACAATGTGGCCTCTCGACCACAGCCGCGAGGAAAGTGTGGCTTCATCGCAGCAGGACTCCTGCATACGCTTTCGACGATCCCGACTCCACGTTATGTTTCGCGCATCCATTATCCGTTATTGCCGCGATTACCGCGTATCTATCTATTTCCTAATACAGGCCAGCAAAAAGCCGGCTGCCCCGGGGGTGTTATCAATGAACGTTGTTATCCGCGCATCCGTATCTGGAAATGGCGCTCTACGTCGCCGCGTCGTGGCGGGTGGCGCGTTCGCCTTTGCGCTATCGGCATCATCCGGAGCGATCGCGGCTTGCACCGGCTCGGGGACTCTCGTCGGTCTTGGCGCTGACGTGCTGCCGTTTACGGCGGGTGGGGCGGCCGTAAACTCGCTGGTTTCAGCTATCAACGCGACCAATACCGTCTTCCTTACCCAGTCCACCGCTTTTGTCAGCGCGCCCGCCAATGCGGCGCCCAATCAGGAGGGGGGCGGCATTTGGGTGCGCGGCATCGGCGGCGAGTTGACCACCCGGAATACCACGACGACTTCCAACGTTTCGGTCGGCGGTGTCGCCAGTCCCGGCCAGATCGACTGCAACAACTCTTCGCGCCTGAGCTTTTCCGGGGTGCAGCTCGGCACCGATATCGCGCAACTTAACTGGAACGGCTGGAACGTCCATCTCGGGACCACCGTGGGTTATCTCGGCGCCAGGTCCAGGGATACCTCTTCTGCCGGATCCGAGAATCCGTTCGGCGGCACCTTTCAGAATTCTCTACAGGTGCCGTTTGTCGGCATGTATGCCGCCGCGACCCATGGCGGCTTCTTCGTCGATGGTCAGATTCGTCTCGATTACTACCAAAATACCCTGAGCGATCCCAACGTCAGTGGCGTCTTTAACCAGAAGTTGGATGCGCGCGGCCTGTCGTTCGCCGGTAATTTTGGCTACCACCACCAACTCCCCAACAACTGGTTTATCGAGCCGTCGGCGGGCATCGTCGTCTCGCGGGTTCAGGTCGATCCGCTCAACATCACCGGTACTCTTGTTCTGCCGACGGCCGGGGGCATTTCCTTGCCGGGTACGCTGCGCGTCGACGATATGTACAGCACACTCGGCCGCTGGAGCCTGCGCGCCGGTACCAATATCGTCTCCGGCAATATCGCGTGGCAACCCTTCGGTACCGCCAGCGTCTTTCATGAATTCCAGGGTGGAGCGAACGCCTCGTTCACGGGTTATTTCCCGATTCCAGGCTTTGATGTCGCCGGCAACGTTCGTACCAGTTCGATCGGTACTTACGGTCAGTTCGGCCTTGGCGTCGCGGCGCAAGTGTTGAATACCGGCTGGCTGGGTTACCTGCGTGCCGACTACCGCACCGGTTCAAACATTGAGGGCTATAGCCTGAACGGTGGCCTGCGTTATCAATTCAGCCCCGATCAGGTCGCCAGCGCGCCGTTGTTCGCCAAGGCCCCGGCCATGGGGGTGGCTCCCTATAACTGGACCGGCTTCTACATCGGCGCCAGCACAGGCGTTCTCAATGGAAGGACCGATTGGAGCTTCCCGGGCCTCGGCACCGGCACTAATCCGCGTTTTGCTGGCTTCGCCGGCGGTGGCCAGATCGGCTATGACTGGCAGACCGGGCCGTGGGTGATCGGTATCGAGGGTGCGTTTAACGCGAGCAACGCCAACGGCGCGCGTTCGTGCCCCAACGCATTATTCTACACCTGCAAGAATGAGATCGACTGGCTTGGCACGGCCACAGCCAAACTTGGATACGCGCTGTGGAGCCGATCGTTGGTGTATCTGCGTGGCGGCGCTGCCTTTGGCAACACCCGGATTGTTTCGACCTGTAATACGGGGCCGAATGGTCAGTATATCGACTACAGCATTCCTGCCTTGATCACGCAGCCGGGCTGCGGCTCCGGCAGCAGCAGGACTGCCGTGGGCTGGACCATCGGTTACGGCGCCGAGTTCGCGCTGTCTCGCAACTGGACGGTGCGCGCGGAATCCAACTACTTCGACCTCGGCACCGAGCGCCACAGTCTGGCCCAGGGCGGCGGCATTCCCCCGATCCAGATCGATGTCCGCAATCACGGCTTCATCTCGACCGTTGGCCTGAACTATCGCTTCCCGATCGAGCCGGTGCTGGCGGCACATTACTGAATCGAGAGCTATCCACCGTCAGTGACGTTGATAGGTTGCTGACGGTGGACACAATCTGATCATCGCCCAGCTTACGAATCGAAACGGCGATAAATCCAAACAATGCCTCTGCGCCACCGAAGCCCAAGAAATTGCTCGAAAGTATAATAGAGCGTTTTCACGCGAAGTGGATTGCCGATTCGCCGGAAGAAAACGCGTCAAATCAAAAATTATAGAGCCACGCTTCTGATTCCATCAGAAGTGGAAAGGCTCTAGAATCTGTTATGGATCTGAGCGATTTCGACCAGTTGTTTGAGCATAAGGCAAGTGAGAGCCACGATGTGCATGCCTTCGAGAGTTGTGTGCAGACGTTCGTAGTCCTTGACGAGTCTGCGGCAGCACGTGGCCCATGCGAAGGTTCGCTCGACCACCCAGCGTCTTGGCAACAGGACGAAGCCGCGTTTGCCTGCGGCAGCCGGACCACCTCCAGGGTGATGCCGTGGACCTTTGCCGCGGCAGCGGGCTTTTCGCCGGTGTAGCATTGGTCCACGAAGGCGAGTTCGACGCTCTCCCCGGTGACGTCTTGCACGGCGGCGGTAAGCGTGACGAGCACGGCTATGGCGGCGGCTACACGGTGGTGAAGGACTATGTCTGGATTGCCCGTGCCAGGGGTCGCGAGACGTTCGTGCCCTTGTCGCATCCGCCGGGTCATGCGCAGGTGGACTTTGTGTTGCGGTCGTTGCATGCGGCATTGCCTCTCGCCGCGCTAGGTGGTAGCGACAATTTAACTATCTTAGCCAGATGGCGATAGCGGTGAGTTTGACGAATCCCATGAAGTTGACGAGCCGTTTGTCGTGTCGGGTTGCGACGCGCCTGAACTGCTTGAGCTTGTTGAAGAAGCGCTCGATGATGTTGCGCTCTTTGTAGAGATCGGCGTCGTAAGGACGCTGATCTTTTCGGTTTCGCTTTTGCGGAATGACGACGGTGGCTTGCATCTCAACAATCCTGTCGACGAGATGGTTGCACGTCACGCCTGCCACCGCCGACGACCGCGCCGAGGTCGGGCGGCTTTGGTAACGTCGAAACGCAGACGGTAGTCTCCGCCGCCACTGAGCAGATTACCGTTTGTTCGTATCGCTAAAAGCGTCTCAGGATCAGTCACCTTTCGAAGCTCTGCCCGGATTGGCGACGCTATGCGGCGGATATCCGCCGGACAGAAATACCAGCGTGCTCGGTGAGGTGAGATATCCGAACCGGCCGCCGACCGACCATTGCCGATCAGCGCTGATTTCGCCGCGGGCAGTGACAGGAATGGCCGCGATGTCGACGTTGATCGACGATTTAACCTGATGGAAATCGTAATCTCCGAACGCTCCGACCACCAGTGCCGGTGTGACCTGATAGTCATATCCGGCGCTGAGGGTGGCGAAAGAACCGACCGCGCCGAGCCCGTCAAACGTTGCTGAGATACCGGGCGACGTGGGATCGGGGCCGGGCAGGGAGCCAGGTCAGCGATGGCCACGACATGGATCACTACGCCGCCGATGCCTCGGCCGTCGTCGAACATCTCGACCTGAAGAACGCTGTTCATATCGGCCACTCGACCGGCGGCGGCCAGGTCGCGCGTTATGTTGCGAAATACGGCCAGTCGCAGGGCCGTGTGGCAAAGGCGGTGCTGGTCAGCGCGGTCCCGCCGTTGATGGTGAAGACCGAGAGCAATCCGGATGGCACGCCGATCGAGGTGTTCGATGATTTCCGGGCGCAGCTCGCCGCCAACCGCGCACAGTTCTATCTCGACGTGCCGTCCGGCCCGTTCTACGGCTTCAATCGTCTGCTCGCGAAATCGTCGGATGCCATCATCCAGAATTGGTGGCGCCAGGGCATGATGGGCAGCGCCAAGGCGCACTACGAAGGCATCAAGGCGTTCTCCGAAACCGACCAGATTGAAGATCTGAAGGCGATCACGGTGCCGACGCTCGTTATGCAGGGTGATGACGACCAGGTTGTCCCCTACAAGAATGCTGCACTGCTTCAGGACAAGCTGCTCGCGAACAGCACACTCAAAATCTATCCCGGCTTCCCGCATGGCATGCACACGACGAACACCGACGAGATCAACGCGGACCTGTTGGCCTTCATCAAGAGCTGACACACGCCGCGTGGACTCATCCCGAGCGTGCAGTGTGTTCTTACCGGCAATTTGAGGCAAGTCGTTAGGTTCGCGTTAGCCGCTGTTTCGCGCGAAAGCACGGCTCGCTTCGATGTTAAACACCCGAACCGTAGTATTGTGCTCGGAAGCAAGACCGGTGCGGCGGAGCGCGAATGCCATTTCGGACGGAAACTGTGCGTAACGGAGTCTATGTAGAGCTTGTCCGCAGTCTCTATGCGATGTGCCGCCGGGCCTCGGCCGACCTCGACGAACTTCTCGGCCTTGCCGACCAGGCGCTCTACGTCGCCAAGAACAGCGAGACCGGCATCGAATGCAATGACTCGCTGCTGCGAACCGCGGGTCGGCTGGCGGCCTGATCTCGACAGCGCGCGATACACGCTCACTCGCGTAGGTCAGCGCGCGGCTGAGGGTTTAGCCCGAAGGTGCTTAGTTCAGCGCCCAAATATAAGCCGTCGTGGCCGCGACTCCGAAGACAGTACGGACCGCATGAAGGCGGCCCCACGTTTGGAGCAAGCCACGTGATGTCGCTCCCGCATCGGCTTCCGTTGTGTCCTTCAGCTTCCGATTGGTCGGCATCATGCCGAAGAGCGTATAGGGCCAGTTCGCCAGAATCAGCGCAGCGCCAAAGATCCACCGCCAATCGCTCGTCAGCCAAGCAGCGATGACGCCGAATACCCCAGACGCGGCGGCCAGGTTCGCCTGCATGACGTATCCCGCGTCATAGCTCGGCTTCTATTCCCGGAGCCCGGCGCGATCATCGAGGTGGAGCCGTGCGGGCTGCTCTGCGAAACTGATGTAAAAGGCCGCACCTGCAAAAAACGCCGCCAGAACCAGCGCGATTTGACCAAAGATCATTGGACCCTCTCAACCCGCGTCGCTCTCCAGCCCCTTCAGATCCAACGCTCGAAACCGCGTCGGGTTGTCCCCAACGGGTGGTGTTGGCATCCGACTGCGCAACTTCTGGCCAGGCTGCGCGTTGAGCGGACAGTATGGACGTCATTGAACCTGTCAAGCGGCTGGCCGAGAAAGCGATCGGCATCGGCATCCCGACCCGGGATGAAGCGCTCGCCTGCGTCCAGGACCTCCGTCCCTCACGCATGACATTCCGCGACGACGGCTATATCCCGAACAATCCCAAGTTTCCGCTGCTTCACTACCGAAAAGTCCTCCGGGTCGGTCGCAAGCACAATCCCGCCGCTGTCCTGGAGAAGGTGTTCAACGTCAACGGCTGGGGCGAAGCCTGGCGCAACGGGATTTACGACTACGTCCATTATCACTCGATGATCCACGAGGTGCTGGGAATAGCGCGAGGGTCAGCGACGCTGCGGCTCGGCGGCAATAAGGGGAAGACTGTGAAGGTCGGCTCTGGCGATGTCATTATCGTTCCGGCCGGCGTCGGCCATGAATGCCTGAAGGCCCGCGCGACGTTCCTCGTGGTCGGCGCGTATCCACCGACCGGGACCTATAATGAGTGCCGCGGTAGCTTTCAGGAGCGCGACCAGGCGATCAAGGCCATCCGCCGTGTCGGCGCTCCGAAACAGCATCCGCTCTACGGAAGCCAAATCCCGCTCTGGTAGGCCATCTCGCTGCTACGAGCTTCCCCACATGCCCCGCATCCGCGCTTTCATGTCGATCGGCGCGCGAATCGAGCGCGCGGCAGCAGAAGCCGATTGAGCACGCGGCCAATACCGGCTTTGGAAATGCGTCGTCATTGCGTTCGGGATGAACCGCGTGCGCTGCGCGTAGACGTGACGATCGCCAAGGCTGCGCTGGCCGTGTGTGAAGAACCTTTGCGGCACCATCAGATGAAGCTGATCCTTGGCGCGCGTCATTGCGACGTAGAGCAACCTCCGTTCTTCCTCGATCTCCGGTGTCGAGCCGACGCCGAGGTCGGACGGAATACAGCCGTCAACGACGTTCAAAACAAACACCGACGACCACTCCTGCCCCTTGGCGGAATGAATAGTGGACAGGATCAGATAGTCCTCATCGAGTAGCGGCGGGCCGGCCTGATCGCTGGTGGCGTCCGGCGGATCGAGCGTCAGTTCGGTCAGAAAGCGCTCACGGGTCGGATAGCTCGCCGCGATCTGCGCAAGCTGCGTGAGATCCGTTTGCCGCTGAAGTGCGTCCTCGAAGCGTTGCTCCATGAACGGCAGATACCAGCGGCAGGCGAGATCGAGTTCGGACGGCCATCCCGCTGCGCCCAGATGCAGTGTGCTCATCGTTTCGACGAAATCCTGCCAGTGCGCGGCCGCCGCTGCGGGAGGGCGAAAACCGTGCAAGCCGGCCGCCGCGCTACCGCTCTCGGTGATGCCGTCGAGCAGTTTCGCAGCCGTGCCCGGACCTATGCCGGGCAGGAGCTGCGCCACCCGAAACCCGGCGACGCGATCGCGCAGATTGTGCGCCCAGCGCAGCACGGCGAGCACATCCTTGATATGCGCAGCCTCCAGGAATTTAAGACCGCCGAATTTGACGAACGGAATGTTGCGACGGGTCAACTCGACTTCGAGCGTCGCACTGTGGCTTGATGTCCGAAACAAGACCGCCTGCGATTTCAAACGCTGCCCGGCTTCGCGATTGGCCAGGATGTTCTCGACGATATAGCCGGCCTGCGCGTTGTCGTCGGCGACATTGACGAGCGCGGGCAGATCGGACGACGCGCGGCCGGACCATAGGTTCTTGGTGAAGCGCTCCGAAGCGAGGTCGATCACGGCATTGGCAGCAGCAAGGATCGGCTGCGTCGAGCGATAGTTCTGCTCAAGTGTGATCAACTCGGCTTTCGGCGTGAAGTGTCCGGGAAAGTCGAGGATATTGCGCACGGTCGCCGCGCGGAACGAATAGATCGATTGCGCATCGTCGCCGACGACAGTGAGGCCGCGCCCGGTTGGCTTGAAGTTGAGCAGGATCGACGCCTGAAGTCGGTTCGTATCCTGATATTCGTCAATCAGGACGTGATCGAAACGGTCGGAGAGATCGTCGGCCAGTGCCGGAACCAGCATCATTTGCGCCCAGTAGAGCAGCAGATCATCATAATCGAGCACATTCTGATTCTGCTTGGCCTCGACATAGGCACCGAATAACCGTTGCAACTCGATTTCCCATTCGGCGCACCACGGAAAAACGCCGCCGAGCACTTCCCCGAGTGGGGTCTCAGCATTCACCGCGCGCGAATAGATCGCCAGACATGTATCTTTCATCGGAAACCGCTTCTCCATCTTGGAGAAGTCGAGGTCGTGCCGCACGAGGTTCATCAGGTCGGCGGAGTCCTGCCGATCATGGATCGTGAAGGCCGGCTCCAGTCCGATATCGGGCGCGTATTCGCGCAGGAGGCGCGCGCCCATCGCGTGGAACGTTCCCGACCAGGCCAACGCATCGGCCATCGCTCCGGCGTTCGGCCCAAGTGCTTTCGTCATGATCCGCTCGACCCGGCGCTGCATCTCGACCACGGCGCGCCGCGAAAACGTCAGCAGCATGATCCGCCGAGGATCGGCGCCCGACACGACCAGGTGCGCGACGCGGTGCGCGAGCGTGTTGGTTTTGCCGGAGCCGGCACCGGCAATGATCAAAAGGGGCGCTGCATCGTTCAAGTCAGCGCAGCCATGTTCCACGGCGCGCCGCTGCTCGGCGTTCAGTTCGACCAAATAGTCCACACTGCTCGCATCTTGTTGGCGGCTCGCCCTGACTTGCACCATTCCTTGCCCCGAATCCTGAGTTTATGGTACAAATCATGAACGAGAATTTAAGTCGACCGATTTCGCGTCCTGGGCTTGCGCGATTGTCCAAACACCGTTTGGTCTTGGCCGACTAAGGGCGCAGGCACAGCCCTGCGTCGCGTGTTGCGGAGAGAGCGGCCGATGCTAAACGGGGATCAGGGCGCTCGCCACCCCGCCTACATCAGGCCAAGCGTTCATCCCGCCGCGCCTTCTCGACGCTGTTCTGATCCTCCCCGTCGTCAGGACGGTTGAGGGTGACGATGCAACGGATCAGGAGATTCCAGTCGGGACCATGCTCGATGATGAGATGCAGGTCCGATATTTCCTCGAAATAGTGCTCGACGCTGGTGACGCCTTCATCGCTTCGATAGTCGATGACGGCTTTCCAACGCTTCTCAGCGTGCAGCGTGACAACGTTGCTCATCAGGTAGTCTCGGGACTCCGTTGCCCCATTATATCACGGATCGGGCACCCCGATGTGCCGCCACCTTCGCGTGGCGTGGGCTTACAGTCGGCCGCGCGGCAGCACACTTCGCTTCATTCTCCAGCCGAGCTTGCCGCAGCCTCGCAGTATTGGCATCGCGCTGTTCCGATTCAGCACGGATGAAATCACGCGCGGCCTGGTCCGTGATATCGGCGCGGGTTTCCATTCTCGATCGCATCGGCCGGAATAGATTATCCTTGGTGATGGTTATACCCATGTGTCCATGTCCTTCAGTTGCAAAAAACAAAAAAGGCCGGGCGAACCCGGCCTTCTCGATGCGCTTCGGTGGTCAGTGCCAGTACATCCGTGGTCACAGGCCAGAATCGCAAGATGCTTACGCAGCCATCAGGTTCTCAGCGGCGCTTTTGCCGTTGCGGTTGTCCTTGACGATATCGAAGCCGAGCTTTTGACCCTCCCGGAGGGAATTCATGCCGGCGCGCTCGACCACCGAGATGGGGACGAAGACGTCGGGCTGGCCATTGCCCTGCTCGATAAAGCCAAAGCCCTTGGTTGCGTTGAAAACTTCACGGTTCCGGTGTTCATGACGATTTCCTTTCAATCGATCATAGGAATTGCTTGCCGTGCAGTGCGCAAGGCAAACGGTCCAAATCGATTTTGAGGAGGAAGATCGCCAACAGCGCAGGTAGCGCCGGAAAACAACGTTCGACAGGCAACATCGATACTTCGCAACATAGACGCTGACGGTGTTGGAAACAAGGCGTTGATCGAGAATAAAGCCGACGCGCCTCAACACCACCCGTTCCTTGAGCCGCACTCATGCAGGATCGTGTGTCTGATAGATGCTGAGTCGTTGCTGTGTTCTGGCCGTGGTTAACAGCCATCACTCTGGTTCTGTCGATGAAACAACATGCCTCGCGGTTCGACCCGAGCTACGGCCGTCTGGCAGGTGCAACGAACGGATTGGACTCAGGACTCTGTCGGAGGTTTTTATCGAAACACAAGTCCAGACGCTCAAGCCCCGCCGCGCTCCCGTCGAGCGGCACGCGCAGCGTTGTGCCTTCACCTCGAACATCCAGCGTGTTGGCGGTCCGCAGCCGTTCGTTGAAGGTGGCGTCGGCTAACGCGATGGTGACGGATTTCGATTCCGACAGTGCTTTCGCCTCAAGCGAGCGTGGGCCTGTGGACAGGCGCACGGGATACGCCTTGCCGCGTTCGAGTTTCCACTTCGGCGAATCGAGAGACAGCAGAAGTCCGTCCTGATTGCGCACGAACACGACGCCCAGCCCGTCCGCGGATCGCGTCATGGTGCAATTCTCAAACTTGTCGGCTTTATAGGTTGTCGCGATCGTCCATGGACCGACGGCGACCGTTTGAAGGTCGAGCGGCTGTTGAGCAAGTACCGGCGCTCCCAGCATTGGGAGACAGGCAAGCGCAAGGATCACTCGCATCGACGCCTCCAATCCTGAAATCGCGAGCGGGAATTAACCGACACAAATAAAACGCACCGCCAGCAGAGCGGTTCCGGACGCTTTCATCAGCCCACAAGTGTTGCCGGGATTCAGGTTGTTGACGAGGGAGTTTTGGCGTGTCCCTGCGGGGCCGGGCTGTCGGCTTCGCTGAGTCCCGTCGTGCGCCGGTTCTCCACCCTCCGGGCCTTCATCCCTCACGCTCGCTGCGGAGTTCGGAGCAAGGCCGAACTGCCACTGAGCGGGCCCGGCCGTATTCAGAGTGAGAGGGAAGACCGGGTTTGCCGTGACGGGTTGAAGGCTGGAGGAGAGGCTTCCGGCGCCCGTCGCGGAGAACCGCGATGTCCAGACATCACCGCACCGGCCAGGACCGGACGAACCTCTATGATGAAATCACCAACAAGATTATCGCCGAACTTGTGGCCGGGCGTTTTCCATGGGTTCAGCCTTGGGGCAAATCCAACACCAAAGCTCCGCTCGGCCTGCCCAGGAATGCCAGCACCGGCCGGCGCTACAGTGGCATCAATATCCTGATCCTCTGGGGCGCCGTGGTCCAGTACGGCTTTCCAAGCCAGGGCTGGCTCACCTTCCGGCAAGCGCTCTCGCTCGGCGGCAATGTCCGCAAGGGCGAGCGGGGCACCACCGTCGTCTATGCCGATCGCTATATTCCCGAGGACGAGAAGCAACGGGCGCGCGAGACCGGCGAAGAAGCACAGGCCATTCCCTTCTTGAAGCGTTTCACCGTCTTCAACACCGCACAATGCGAGGGGCTGCCCGAGGACATCACGATTGCGGCGCCGCTCCCGCCGCCTGGCTTGATCGAGCCGAGGGTCGAAACGCTGATCGCCGCGACCGGCATCGACTTTCGCATCGGCGGCGATAAGGCGTTCTACGTCCCGAGCCACGACCATGTCGTCGTACCACCGCCGCAAGCCTATTTTGAGCCGATCAACTGGCACCGCACGGCGCTGCACGAGATCGGTCACGCCAGCGGTCATCACAGCCGCCTGAATCGCGATCTGTCTGGTTCGTTCGGTTCGAAGAAGTATTGCTTCGAAGAACTGATCGCCGAGCAAATCTCCGCGTTTTGTTGCGCGTCGCTCGGTATCATCCCGACAGTGCGCCACGCGGACTACATCGGCAACTGGTTGGAAATTATGCGCGAGGATTCGCGCGCCATCGTGCGCGCGGCATCACAGGCCAGCAAAGCAGCCGACTGGATCTTGTCCTTCCTGCCCGAGAACGAGCAGCACGCTGACACCGCCGAGCACAGGAGGGCTGCATGAGCACTCCTGTGTTCGTCTTCGGATCGAACCTTGCCGGTCGCCACGGCAAGGGCGCGGCCCATTGGGCGCGTCGGCACCGTGGCGCGATCTATGGCCAAGGCATCGGGGCCGCAGGGAGCCGCCTACGCGATCCCCACCAAGGATCGCGGGCTGCGCGTGCTACCGCTGGCCGTCATCCGCGGCCATGTCGACGACTTCCTCGGCTACGCGTGCCGCCGGGCGGAGCTGCGCTTCGAGGTCACGCCAATCGGGTGCGGTCTGGCGGGCTATCGCCCGGACCAGATCGCCCCGAGGTTCGCCGGCGCACCAGCAAACGTCATCCTGCCGGAGGTCTTCCGCGCGGTGCTAGCCGCGTCGACATGGAGAAGCCCATGATGACGCGGGAGGCGCTGCGCGCCGCCTTAGCGCGCATGGAATCGCGCCTCGCCGACAGCCGGCACAATCTCGCTTTCGCCGAGAGCGCGGCGCTATCACCGCCGCATGAGCGGATGGACCGGCGCCGACGAGGCGGAGTACCGCCGCGTTCTCGACGGGCTGCTGGCGATCGCCGGCCCCGATCTCGACCGGCTGCGGCGCAGGATCGGCCGGCAGGAAGCCGCGGTCGCGGCGCTGCGCCGAAAATACGGGGTGAACGAGCCGCCGCAATCTCTGCCCTGCTGATGACGCGGTGCAGGCGGCGGCGTTCAAGAGTGAGAGAGGGGTTGGGGATTTCGTGACGGGTTGATAGCGGAGAGAGAGGCTCTCGGCGCCCGTCGCGGAGTAATCCATCATGGCAAGAGCTGCCAAGAAGAAGCGCGCACCCGCAATCATCATCTTCTCGCGGGCACGCGACATCCCGTTCAATCGCATCAGACTGTCCGCTAACAATGTTCGCGAGACCAACGCCGAGGACGGTCTGGACGAACTCACCCACGACATCGAACGTCGCGAAGATCTCGTGCAGGGCCTCAATGTCCGCGCCATTCTCGATGATGACGAAAACGAAACCGGCGATTTCGAGACTCCGGCGGGCGGCCGTCGCTACAGGGCTATCGCTCGCCTCGTCGAAGCAGGCCGCTTCCCGGCCGACGGCCTCGTCCCCTGCGTCGTCAAGAAGGCAGATGCCAAGACGTCGGCAATCGATGACTCGCTCGCCGAGAACACTTTCCGACTGGCGCTGCATCCGCTCGACCAGTTCCAGGCGTTCAAGCGCATGGTCGACGGCGGGATGAGCACCGGGGAGGTCGCCAGCGCCTACTTCACCAGCCAGCGTTATGTCGATCAGCGCCTCGCGCTTGCCAAGGTCTCGCCCAAGCTGCACGAGGTCTATGCCCAGGAGGGCATGACCTTGGCGATGCTGGAGGCGTTCACCGCACATCCGGATCATGCTCGTCAGGAGCAGGTGTGGGATGCCCTCAAACAGTCCCACTACCGCGAGCCCTGGCGCATCCGTAACATGCTGACCGAAACCACCGTTGCCGCGTCCGACAAACGCGCGCTTTTCGTCGGCATCGACGCTTACATGGCGGCCGGCGGCCAGTTGCTCCCGCGCTACCTCTTCGACGATGACGAAGACGGTTGGCTGAAGGACGTCTCGCTTCTCGATCGTCTGGTTGCCGAGAAGCTGAAAGCTGCCGCCGACGAAGTGGCCGCCGAAGGTTGGAAGTGGGTCGCGGTCGACCTCGAACTGCCCTATGGCCACGACCACGGGCTGCGGGCTATCACCGGCACCTTCGCGGAGTTGACCAAGAAGGAGCAGCGCCAGCGCGAGAAGCTGCGTGACGAACAGGAGCGTCTTGAGGCTGAATACGCCAGCTACGACGAACTACCGGACGAAATCGACCAGCGCCTGGGCGAAATCGAAAAGCAGCTTGACGCCTTCGAGCGCCGTCCCGCTGTCTATGATCCCGCAGACATCGCCATCGCTGGCGTCTTCGTCACCGTCGATGAGGACGGTGCATTTGTAGTCGATCGTGGCTGGGTCCGTCCCGAAGACGAGCGGGCGGAGACCGCCGACGGAGCATCGCATGATTGCGACGATGCCGATGGCGCGGTCGCGCCGGATGGCAAGCGCACCGTCATCACCATCGGCGGACAGCCGGCGGAGCCCGAGGAGGAGGAAGAAACGATCAAGCCTCTTCCCGAGCGCCTGGTTGCCGAACTGACGGCGCACCGCACCGTTGCGCTGAGCGATGCCGTAGGGTCCCACCCGCACATCGCCATGACGGCGCTGTTGCACAAGCTGGTCCGCGACACCTTCAAGCGCTCCACCAGCGGTTCGGCTGTCCAGGTGTCGGTGCGCGAGGTGTATTTCCGCGAGCAGGGAATCGACCTCAAGGACAGCCCCTACGCGAAGTCGATCGGCGAACGACATGCAGGCTGGAAGGCCGATCTTCCGGCAGACGACGATGCGCTGTGGGACTGGCTCGACCGGCTCGATGATGCCAGCCGCATGGCGCTTCTCGCGCACTGCGTGTCCTTCGGAATCAACGCGCTCTATGAGCGCCCGAATCCGATGAGCGCAACCGGCACTTCCGAGCACGGCCTGCGCACCCGCATGGCGGAAGCCGACCGCCTGGCCCGCATCACCGGCCTCGACATGGCGGATGCCGGTTTCCGGCCCACCGTCGCGAACTACCTGGGCCGCGTCACCAAGCCTCGCATTCTCGAAGCGGTCCATGAGGCCCTTGGGGAAGAGAAAGCGCGCCTGATCGAGCATCTGAAGAAGGACGACATGGCGCGCGAGGCCGAACGACTCCTGGTCGATACCGGCTGGCTGCCGGAGCCCCTGCGCCTCCTCGCTGAGGAGCCGGCCGCCGAAACATCGGCCGGGCAAAACGGCGACGACGTCGCACTGCCCGAGTTCCTCGCTGACGGCGACGGTGCGGCGACTGCGGCCCCCGACGCTCCAACGACTCTCGTCGCCGCTGAGTGACACGCACCGGCGGGGCGGCTCCAGTCGCCCCGCATGTCCTTCCTTCGATCCCATGGCCCGGCAATCCGCCGGGCCATTTTTGATTCAGGAGAACCCTGTGGCTATTCCCGATTACGCCCGCACGAACTTCAACACCATGCTGCGCGCCGCTGGCGACGGCAACCTTGCGCTCATGGAGTGCCTCGACGCGACCACGCGCCAGCCACGCTACGTTCTTTGCGCTGTCGGACGCGACGGAGGTGATTATATGTTCACGCCGTTCGGCCATCTCGCGGAAGGCAACCCCTATGACGCCTACCTGCCGCCGCACCCCGATGATCCGACCGGCTTCATCGAGACGTCCTGGGACCGAGGCGCAACATGATGACCGTCGATGACATTTTTGCCGACGATCGCTGCAATCCTCCCGCGAAGCGCTCGCTTCCCTGGGAGGAGACATGCGGCGGCGTCACCGTCGTCGTGGAGCCGAAACCGCATTGGGCGTCCGACATGACCGTCTTCCGGCTGACCGAACGGAGCTGGTGTTCCTACGCCGACTGGATCGAGAACGGCCCTGCCGCGCGGTTCATCGACCATCCCGAAACGCGAGGCGACGACGTCATGATGAAGGCGCGGGCCATGGTCGGACGCGAAATCGCGCTCGGCCGTTGGTCGGATCGAGAGGGAGAGAGCTGATCGGGCGGGATGGATCCGGACGGGCGAAGAGAGCGCGCTGTCCGGACCCGTCCTTTTTCGCTCTCTGGAGATTCAGTGCCATGACAACGCAAGTCACCACGCCTCACGTCGCGACTCTTGTTCCTGACAACCGCCGCGAGATGTTCTTGCCGGCATTGTTCGGCGTTCGCCACCTGATCGTCGCCGAAAACACCGTCTACACATTCATGGACCGGCTCAGCCCGAAAGACTATGGCGGCGGCTTCTGGAACTTCTACGAATGCGACGGCACGCCGCTGTTCATGGCACCGCAATCAACGTCGCGCTTCCGGATCGAGAGCGAGATCACACAATTTCGTGGCGAGGTGTCGGCCGAGGCCGCAGGCATCATCGCCACACTCTTCACTTTCTCCCATCTCTCCTTCCGATTCGAGTCCGACCTTCTCGTGGAAGGCTATCATCGTCTTCATGCCTGGTGCGACTGCCATCCCGAGGCATCAGAGATCTTCCAGGCCATCGATTGAATTCACAGGCGCTCCACCACCTGGTGGGGCGTTTTTTTCATGTTGGCCATGGTCACCTCTCATGGGTTGCCGAGCGGCGTAGAGGGAGAGGAAGGCCGGGACGGATTTGAGCCGGTGCGGTCGAGAGAGAGCGCTGCGCGGCTCGTCCTCATCCCGCTCTCCCGAGGCCACCAGCATGACCCTGATCTCCGCAGCCGCAGCGGCGTCTGCCGCCGCGCCGCTTCCGCTCGTCCCTGAGCCCGATGCTGCTGCCGCCATCTTCGCGGCTGCCAGCCTGCTGCTGCCCCATCTCGAACGCGGCCAGCGCGTCAACGCCGCGACGTTGCGCGCTGCGATGGAATCCGCTTTCGGTGCGTCCGACGCCACCGGCGCCTGGGACTGGAAGTACGCCTATGAAGCGTGCGAGGTGGCAACCGTCCTTTTCCTGCGCAAATACGGAAAGACGATTTTGCGCAAAGCCGGCTCTCCGGCGCTCGCCGTGCCGCTCCTGGCCAAAATCTCCGACCGCCTCCCGACACATACGCGCCGCTCCGAAGAGAGCCAGGCTTTCCAGCAGTTCTCGACGCCGATTCCGCTCGGCCTAGTCGCCGCAACGGCGGCCGCGATCACCCCGGCCGACCGCGTTCTGGAACCGTCCGCTGGAACCGGACTTCTCGCCATCCTCGCCGAAGTCGCCGGCGGCGCACTCGTTCTCAACGAGTTCGCCGAGATGCGCGCCACGCTGCTCTCTTCCCTCTTTCCGGCCATTTCCGTCACTCGCTTTGATGCGTCGCAGATCGACGATCATCTTAGTGCGGCCGTCATTCCCACCATCGTGCTGATGAACCCGCCGTTCTCCGTCATGGCGCACGTCGAGGGCCGCGTGGCGGACGCCACCTTCCGCCATGTCGCTTCTGCGCTCGCGCGCCTTGCACACGGCGGTCGCCTTGTCACGATCACCGGCGCAAACTTCGCTCCAGACAATCCGATCTGGGCGCCGGCGTTCGCGCGCCTGCAAGAGCGCGGCCGCGTCGTGTTCTCCGCCGCTGTCTACGGCTCGGTCTATGCCAAGCACGGCACCACCTTCGCAACGCGGCTCACAGTCATTGACAAGCTGCCCGCCGACGATCCCTCCGTCTTCCCGAACGCGCCCGGCGTCGCGCCAGACGTCGCCACACTGCTTGGCTGGGTGACTGAGCAACTGCCCGCGAGACTTCCCGTCGATCCATCCGTCGCCGTGCCGATCACTGCGCCGGCCGCGGCCCGTACCGTGCGCGGCTATCTGAACCGGGCGGCAAAACTCGCTCCCGCCATATCACGCGGCGAGCCCGATGGCGTTCCACTCGACTACGAGACCGTCGACTGGAAGCCCACCGAGAGCGGTCGCCTCTCCGATTCCATCTACGAGGATTACGGATTGCAGACGATCCGTATTGCCGGCTCTCAGGCGCACCCGACCCAGCTCGTGCAGTCGGCCGCCATGGCGAGCATCGCCCCGCCGAAGCCCAGCTATCTGCCGCGCCTGCCGCAGAACATCCTCGATCTGCTGTCCGACGCGCAACTCGAGACCGTGATCTATGCCGGCGAGGCGCATTCGAATTTCCTTGGCGGCGCGTGGACGGTGAACGACACGCTCGACACTCTGACTGCCGCGTCCGAGAATGCCAAAAACGCCGTCCTCTTCCGTCAGGGCTTCATGATCGGAGACGGCACCGGCGTCGGCAAGGGTCGCGAATCCGCGGCGATCCTTCTCGACAACTGGATGCAAGGCCGCCGCAAGGCGGTCTGGATCAGCAAATCCGACAAGCTCCTGGAGGATGCGCAGCGCGATTGGTCGGCGCTTGGCATGGAGCGGTTGCTGGTCACGCCGTTGTCGCGATTCCCTCAAGGCGCGCGCATCACCCTCACTGAGGGCATCCTATTTCTAACCTACGCTACGCTCAGGTCCGATGACCGCGGCGAAAAGGTTTCGCGCGTCAGGCAAATCGTCGAATGGTTGGGCTCCGGGTTTGATGGCGTCATCATCTTCGACGAGAGCCATGCCATGCAGAATGCCGCTGGCGGTACGGGAGAGCGCGGCGATGTCGCGGCCTCGCAGCAGGGCCGCGCCGGATTGCGGCTCCAACACGCACTGCCGAATGCTCGCGTCGCCTATGTCTCCGCGACCGGCGCGACCGCGGTCCACAATCTCGCCTATGCTCAGCGGCTCGGCCTCTGGGGCGGCGAGGATTTCCCGTTCGGGACGCGCGCCGAGTTCGTCGAAGCGATTGAGGCGGGCGGTGTCGCGGCGATGGAGGTGCTGGCCCGCGATCTTCGTGCGCTCGGCCTCTACACCGCTCGCTCGCTCTCGTTTGCCGGCGTCGAGTACGAGCTTGTCGAGCACAAACTGACGCCCGAACAAATCCGCATCTACGATACGTATGCGGGCGCGTTTGCCATCATCCATAACAATCTGGATGCCGCGATGCGGGCTGCCAACATCACCGGCAGCGGCGAAGGCGGGACGGGCACGCTGAACAGGCAGGCGAAGTCCGCCGCCCGTTCGGCTTTCGAGTCCGCCAAGCAGCGCTTCTTCGGCCATCTGCTCACCAGCATGAAAACGCCGACGCTGATCCGCTCGATCACGCGCGATCTCGAAGAAGGCCATTCGGCTGTGATCCAGATCGTCTCCACCGGTGAGGCGCTGATGGAGCGCCGGCTGGCGGAACTGCCGACCGAGGAATGGAATGATGTGCGCGTGGACATTACGCCTCGTGAATATGTCCTCGACTATCTCGCCCATTCCTTCCCAGTGCAGCTCTACGAACGTTTCACCGATAGTTCGGGAAGCGTGTCGTCACGTCCGGTCTATCGTAACGGCCAGCCTGTCGAGAGCCGCGAAGCCATCGCGCGCCGCGATGAGTTGATCGCGAAACTCGCGAGCCTGCCGCCGGTCCCCGGCGCGCTCGATCAGATCATCCAGCACTTCGGCACCGATGTTGTCGCCGAGGTGACAGGTCGCGCGCGTCGTATCGTGCGCAAGCGTGGCACGACGATCGACAGGCTCGTTGTCGAGAACCGCGCAGCTTCCGCCAATCTCGCGGAGACGCAAGCCTTCATGGACGATCTAAAGCGCGGACTCGTTTTCTCCGACGCCGGCGGCACCGGCCGCAGCTATCACGCGGAAAAGTCCGCGAAGAACACGCGGCTGCGCGTTCATTACCTGCTCGAAGCCGGCTGGAAAGCCGACACCGCCATTCAGGGTCTTGGCCGCACGCACCGGACCAATCAGAAACAACCGCCGCTCTTCCGGCCGATCTCGACCAATGTGAAAGCCGAAAAACGGTTCTTGAGCACGATCGCGCGCCGCCTCGATACGCTGGGCGCGATCACGCGCGGCCAGCGCCAGACCGGCGGTCAGGGCCTGTTCAGGCCCGAGGACAATCTGGAGTCGCACTATGCCCGCGCCGCGCTGCGCCAACTCTATCACCTGCTGGTGCTCGGCAAGATAGAGGGGTGCAGCCTCGAACGCTTCGAGTCCGCGACCGGGCTGAAGCTGACGGATTCGAACGGCATCAAGGACGAACTGCCGGCGATCACGACGTTCCTCAATCGTCTGCTGGCGTTGACGATCGAGCTTCAGAACATCCTCTTCGCGGCCTTCGAGCAGCTTCTGGCCACCCGCATCGAGGGCGCGATCGCGTCGGGGACCTATGACGCCGGGCTTGAGACGCTGCGCGCCGAAAGCTTCGTCGTTGACGATCGCCAGACGATCTACATGCATCCACGCACCGGAGCCGAAACCAACCTGCTGACGATCACCGAACGTAGGCGCAATCGGCCGGTCGCGCTCGACGAAGCGTTGAGTCATCTTGACGATCCGCGCGCGCAGCTCCTCGTCAACGAGCGCTCGGGCCGTGCCGCCGTGCAGGTCCCGGCGAGCAGCATCATGCTCGACGACGGCGAGGTCGAGCGCCGCGTCCGCCTGATCCGGCCGACGGAGGCGCATAACCTCGCGATCAGGATGATGGGCGAAACCCATTGGGTCGACGCGGATCGCGCGACTTTCGCGACAGCCTGGAAGTCCGAGATGGCGGAGGTGCCAGAATTCTCTGACGCCACGCTGCACATGGTCACGGGACTGCTCCTGCCGATCTGGAAGCGACTGCCGAATGAATCGACCCGCGTCTATCGGCTCCAGACCGATGCAGGCGAACGGATCATCGGTCGCAAGGTCTCGCCGGCCTGGGCCGCAAATGCGACCACGACCGACATCGCGACCGTCACACCGGACGACGCCTTCGCCGCACTGATGGACGGCCGCACGATCCTCGAACTTGCGGAGGGCCTTCAGCTTCGACGCGCCCGCGTTATGGGCGCGAACCGCATCGAGTTGTCAGGCTTTGACGACACCATGCGCGAACGCCTCACCGCCTATGGCCTGTTCCACGAGATCATCTCGTGGAAGCTGCGCATGTTCGTGCCGACCGACGCCAACGGCCCGATCGTGCTCGGCAAGGTGCTCGAGCGCTGGCCGGTCGCGCGCGTCGGCGAGCGGGAGGCGGCATGATGCCCCGTCACAGCGCCTCCGAACTCGCGATCCGCCTCGGCCGACACGCCGAGGCGGTCTGCAAACAATATCTATCGTCCGGCCATCGAGCCGGACGATATTGGATCGTCGGCGATGCAAAGAATGCGCCCGGCCGCTCGATGTACGTGCGCCTCACAGGGCCGGCATCGGGCAAGGGTGCTGCGGGCAAATGGACCGACGGAGCAACGGGTGAGTATGGCGATCTTCTCGACGTCATCCGCGCGTCGCTTGGCCTTGTCGACTTCGAGGACGTGGCTGAGGAAGCGCGCCGCTTCCTCTCGCTCCCGCATCCCGAGCCGGAGAACACGCCGACGGACAGAGCCGCAAGCCCAGCGCCATCGGGTTCGTCTGAAGCGTCGCGGCGGCTCTTTGCGATGGCGCAGCCGATCGGCGGCACGCTTGCGGCGATCTACCTCAACGGGAGGGCGATCACATCCCTCATCGGCGTCACCGCGCTGCGTTACCATCCGAGGTGCTACTACAAGCCTGACAAGCATTCGCCCACCGAGATCTGGCCGGCGATGGTCGCTGCCGTCACCGATCTCGCCGGACGGCAGACCGGCGCGCACCGCACATGGCTCGCCCCGGACGGTTCGGGCAAGGCGCCTATCGAGACACCGCGTCGGGCGATGGGCGACCTTCTCGGGCACGGCGTCCGCTTCGGCGTCGCCGGTGAGGTGCTCGCAGCCGGCGAAGGCATCGAGACCGTGCTGTCGCCGCGCATGGTTCTGCCCCACATGCCGATGCTGGCGGCGCTGTCGGCCGCACACCTCGCTGCCATCCTGTTTCCGCCGGAACTGCACAGGCTCTATGTCCTTCGGGATCGCGATCCTGCCGGTGACGGCGCGAGAGATAGCCTGGTCGCCAGAGCAATGAGCGTCGGGATCGAGGCGATTTCAGTGTCGCCGGTGCGCGGCGACTTCAACGACGATCTGCGTTGGCGCGGCGTCGATGCCCTTCGGGCGGCCTTGAAGGAGCAGCTTCGTCCCGAAGACGTCAGCTGGTTCATGACGGCGTGAGGAAATCGGCGGAAGACGAGACGCGGACGGAGCCTGCCTGTCGTCACCGCTCGTCCCCGCGAGCAGCTTTCTGGTGTCGGAGAGAGGCGCCCACGGCCTTCTGAGAGGGCGATCGGCCCACAAACGGGCCGGCCAGGCAATGGCGGCGCTCCAGCTATTTTCCGCCGGCGGCTGCGCCGCTTTTGCAGCGCGAAACAAAATAGCCGGGCTTGGCCATCAAGACCCTCGCGGAAGTGCGAGGGCTGCCAGTCCGTCCCGCCCGTGGGCTTCGACGCCTGCGAAGGCCGCGATGGGCGCGGTCTCCAGACGCAGGACGCTCCCGATGACGAACGACGACGATAACACCGGCATCACACCGATCCACACTTCGTCTCCCACCGATCATCTCCTCACCGAACTCCAGCTCTATGGCTGGCGCCCGTTTCAGGACGAACCCGATCCAAGGCCGCTTCCCGAGGGCAATGTCGTCGCCGCGGCTGTCGCAGACATCTTCGATGCTCTCGTCGCCACGCTTGGCGACACCCGCCTCGAACCCGACCTCGAAGAATTGCTCTGGGGGACCGTCAATCTCTTCCACCGCGCCACCTGCCGGGTGGAGCGCGAGCTTGACGACAACGAGCAGGCGCAGCGCCGCCTTCAGAACGAACAGGATGGCAGCGAGGTGAAGTCGGTCGAGCTGGAGCGCCTCACGGCCGAGGGGCAAACCATGATCGAGCGGCGCAACAGCATGGAACTCTTCCGCGACATCGCCGCCGAAGCGTTCGAGCACCATACCGGCACCGTCTGGCGGCCGCGCACCGGCTCGAAGGTCAACCATCGCAACCTGACCGCCGCGATGATCGACAGCCGCGACTTTCTTGCCGCGAAGCGCCGGGCTGAGGCCGAGGTGATGGTGCCCGCCGGTCCCAAAGTCGCCGTCTCCGGCGGCGCTGACTTCAATGACCATCGCCTGATCTGGGCGAAGCTCGATCAGGTCCATGCGAAGCACCCCGATATGGTGCTGATGCACGGTGGCACGCCGAAGGGCGCCGAACTGATCGCCTCCCGCTGGGCGGACAATCGCAAGGTGCCGCAAATCGCCTTCCGGCCCGACTGGGTGAAGCGCGGCAACGCCGCGCCGTTCAAGCGCAACGATGCCATGCTGGATGTCCTTCCGGTCGGCGTCCTCGTCTTCTCTGGCACCGGGATTCAGGAGAACCTCGCGGACAAGGCCCGCAAGCTCGGCATCCCGGTCATGAAGTTCGACGGCGGCGCGTAAGCGCCGCCTTCCCCCTCTTGAAAATCTGGAAAGTATGGATATTATGGATATTGATATGGGAGCAAGGCCATGAGGCATTTCACGACAGGCGATCTCAACAAACAAGTGGGCGACGTCACCGACGCCGCCGCCCGCGAGCCCGTGATCCTCACCAAACACCGCAAACCCCGTTTCGTGCTGATGAGCTACGAGCACTACGAGCGGATGCGCAGCGGCAGCGACCCTCGCCGCGCCTACCGCGTTTCCGAGATGCCGAAGGAGCACAACGATCTTTTCCTCACGGAGATCGACCGGCTGGCGCGCGGCGCGGGCTACGACGATGAGCCGTGAGTTCCTGCCCGGCCAGGTCATCGATTATCCCTATCTCTGGGCATGGCAGCATGAGCGCGGCGAGACCGAAGGCCGGAAGCTCCGGCCGACCTGTGTTGTCGTGGCCGTCCGGAGCACGAACGACGGACTTACCCATCTCGCGCTTCTGGCGATCACCACCCAGCCGCCACAGGCCGACCGTGTTGCAATCGAGGTCTCCGACATCGAATGCCGACGAGCCGGCCTCAGCGATCTCAAGCAATGCTGGATTGTCGTCGACGAATACAATTACGATGTCGCCGAGCGGTCATGGTATATCGAGCCGCACGGCGAGGTGCTTGGCCGCTTCAGCAAGGCTTTCATGATGAAGATCGCGGCCGCCTTTGCCAAAGCGAGGGCCTCCGGACTGCGTATCAACCGCCTCGATTGATGGAAGGTGCATATCTGCGCCTCTCCGGATTGCGACTTGTCGCTCTTCCGGGCCTGATGTGCTTTCCGGCTTGTCCGCTTTCACGTTTCCCGCTTCGGCACTCGACAACGCACCGCCATGCAGTCCGCCGATCTCAACGTGACTTGACGAGACCGGCCCACTTAAGAAAAAATGCCCCATCCACGCAGAACCGGCACAGCAGCATAGTCGCAGGCGGAGCGCATCCACAGGCAGCCTGTCGTGAACTCTTAATCGTTCATGTGGAGGTTTCCATGACGCTGATCCTGCCCGCCATCGTCTTGACGATCGCCTTCTGTGCTCTCGCCTACGGTCTCGCGATCTATGCGCTTCCGTTCTCGGTCGGACTGACAGCAGCCCAATATACTTGGGCCGCGGGGGCCGGCATCGTGATGTCGGGCTTCGCCGCTATCGCTGCTGCGTTGCTGTCGCTCGCCGTGGTCATTGCCGTTCTCGGCTTCGCAAAGAATCCGATTGTGCGCCTGATCGCGCTCGCCGTCTTTGCTGTGCCCGCCGTGGTCGCCGGCTATGCCGTCGTGCATGGTGTCGCAAAGCACGCCATCGATTCAACGATTGCGCTCAATCTGCTATGCGGCAGCGCCGGCCTGTTCATCGGCGGCGCAGCAATTGTCAGTCTCAACGCATTGGGCGAAAGCGTCTTGTCGCGCTGAAGCACTCGCGATCCCCCGCTTGCGGGAAAACCCGGCGGCTTGCGCCGCCGAACCCTGTCGCTTGCGCTCTGAACATGACAGTTAGGTCGAGACTGTCCTGGCCGCCGCTGTTTCGAGCGGCATCGCACGGCGCAGGAAGTCGGTCATGGCGCGTTGATCTTGCACGGCCGCAAACAGCGCCCGCGCTGCATTGATCGTCATGATGTCGTGAACGTCGGCCGCAGCAACTTCATTGCCACTTGTCGCAATGCTGGTGGACCGCGCCTCCGCCGATTGAGCGGCGACCGCCGCCATCCGCAACGGGTCCGGTAGCCTTTTCGCCTTTCCCCGAACAACCTTCCATCGGCGGCGCAAACGGTGGCCGTGAAGGGGTGGTGAGCGCGGCCGCAAGATGGTGTGGCGTGGGTCTTAAGAGCGATGTGGCTGTTGGCGAGAACAATGTTCCTGCTGGGCGCCTCCGTAATCGGGCTCTCAGGGGCGCCAATCCCTCCGACTGACTGATCCCCTAAGTCCGTTCGGTTTCCGCCCGCAACCCCCGCGGCTCCGGACCGTGTTGGCGCTAAAGCGCCTGCCCGCACCACTCCGGGCCTTAGGGGCGAGCTGCCAGCAGGCAGGCAGTTGCAGGGGGCTCCCGACGTCCTTGGCCGGGTCTCGTCGGAGGGAATGGTCCCTCCGAGGAGCAACGGAGACTTAAAATGCAGAACATCGTCATTCTCGCCGGCAACATCGGCCAGGACCCCGAATCCCGCAACACTCAGGGCGGGACCCGTATCACCCACTTCACGCTGGCCACTTCGCGGCCCCGCTACTCGGAAGGCAAGGCTGTTCGGGACGACAATGGCTACCGGGTCCAGGACACCGAATGGCACCGGATCACCTGCTTCAACGGCCTCGGCAAGACGGTCCAGGATCATTGCCAGAAGGGCATGAAGGTTCTGGTGCGCGGCCGCATCCACTACACCAAGTGGACCGATCAGCAGGGCAACGACCGCTACGGCTGCGAGATCATCGCCGAAACGGTCGACTTCCTGAGCCGGGCGAAGCAGACCGAAAGCGCCACCGGACAGCGCGATCTCGATGACGACATCCCGTTCTGACCGGGGCGTCAGAGGCCCGGCGGCGCAAGCCGCCGGGTTTTCCCCGACCGGAGGGCGACCGAATCAGTCGCCCGCCGTGCCGGTCGCAAGGGGGCTGGCCGGCGGTTTTCGGTCGCATTCGCGGCCGAGTCCGACTAAAATAGTCGTAGTTCTAGCGTGCGCGCAGGTCCGAGTGGGAGGTGGTCATGCATGATCACCTCCCGACAATCACGGGCTGCGCGCGCGTTGCTGGGTTGGACGCAGGAGACGCTCGCTGACAAGGCCCGCATATCGCTGACCTCCCTCAAGCGCCTTGAATCCGAAAGCGGATTGGGCGTGTACGAGACAACGCGCGATCAGGTTCGCAGGGCGCTGGAAGCAGCAGGGATCGTTCTTCTGTCCGTCGACAAAGGACAGGGAGTGTTGCTCGTTGAGGGTCGCGGCAAACGGAAAGGCTGATGCGGCGATGTGCGCCGATGCCGATACGGCAGCGGCCGATGCACCAGGGCGGCGCCATGGTTGACCCGTTCGAGGATACGCCACCTTCCTGCCCGCAATTGACCGAATACGACAGGTCGCACATCAAGCTCTATATGCGCCTTCTCGATGCTGACGCCGATGGCGCTGATTGGCGGGAAGCGGTCGAAGTCGTGTTCGGGATCGATCCCGCACGCGAGCCGGAGCGCGCGCGGCAAGTCCACGACAATCACCTCCAACGCGCGCGCTGGATGACGCAGACCGGATACCAGCAGCTCCTGCACAGTCCCGGCAAACGCCTGTAATTCGGTATATCGTGCGGCTCGGTGATGCCCCGACAGCATCGCGCAATGCCGGCGCCAAGACTCCCGCACACCCCCGCGTGTGGGAATCAATATCTGCCCGGCTTACGCGATACATGCGGGGGATAGCCCATGAAACCCGATACTTCGCAATGGAGAGAGCGCCACAGTTACGATTTCTTCGATGATCTCACGAACGAAGGCTTGGCGTGGGAATGCCTCCGCCGCCAGGAGCAGTATCAACGTCGGTATCGGGCGCTCGTCGCCGACCACGCGGACAACTCTCCATTATCGCTCGGAGACCAACGCCGTTGGGGGCTGCGCTTTCCCCGCTCGGCCAAGCCTCTCCGCATCCGCGCAAACCGTGTTCTGGTCTCCCGCGGTCGTCCCGTTGGTGTTGACGCTCATGCCGGCGCCCGACCACCTTTCCACCACCTCACAACCACCTCTCGCAAAGTTTGAGGCAGCGCGTGACGGTCCGGAGGGACGATACGTCATCTACAGCGCCGATACGCCTGTTCAGCTCGTTTTCTATCCGACGGGGGAAACGCGGGCGCCGCTCGTCGCGCTGATCCCGATCGACGCAGAAACACTCACCTGGGCCGATGTGCTCACGCGCTTCTGGCGGGCCGTCTATGGCCGCAGACCACTTCCCGACAAGCGGCTGACGCGCCAGCAGCGCCGCCGTCTTCGGCTGATGCTCCAGGCGGTCGATGGTCGCACGAATGGCGCCAGCTACCGCGAGATCGCCATCGCGATCTACGGCGCGGAGCGCGTCGCAAGCGATCCATGGAAGACATCGCCGCTGCGCGATTCCGTGATCGGACTTGTTGAGGGCGGCTCCGCTCTGGTCGGTGGCGGCTATCTCGATCTCCTTCGCCATCGCCGTCGATCATAGCCGGTCCGTCGCAAGCTGGAGGGGTGGGGATTTTAGCCACCTCAAGTTTCCCATCCTCCCTGATACGTTTCCTCCGCCACCGTGGTCGCCGTCCGCCGCTGATCTCCAGCGCTCCGACGCAACACCACGGAGGCCCGATCCATGCCACACGAACCCGTCGTTCTGCCGCCACGCTACCTGCGCACCAAGGAAGCCGCCGAGTTTCTCAGCCTCTCGGCCCGAACTCTCGAAAAACATCGCACCTACGGAACGGGTCCCGCCTATCGCAAGCTCGGCGGCCGTGTCGTCTACGCCATCGACGATCTCGAAACCTGGGCCGATCGCGGCGCGGTGACGTCCACCTCCGACCCGCGCAGCACCGTGCTGCCCGCCAAGCGCCACACCTTTCCATCCGGCCCGCAGGCTGGTCGCTCCGCACGCTGACCGCAGCCGGCCTCCTTCATGACGGTGCGGCGTCGACCCCTGTCGGAGCGCGAACAGCTCAACCTGTTCAGAGCACTCCCCGGCGACTTCGCGCCACGAGACGCGCAGGATCTCATGGCCTATCCCTTCTTCTCTCTCGCCAAGACGCACCGCATCGCGCCGATCGATTTCGTCGCTGGCGAAGTATCGATCCGCGTCGAAGCCGTGCCCGATCATGGCATGGCGACCATCTGGGATGCTGATATTCTCATATGGGCGGCGAGCCAGATCGTCGAGGCGCGCGACGCCGGCCTGCGCACCTCCCGGCTGATGGCCGCCACTCCCTATGAGATTCTGAAATTCATCGGGCGCGGCACCTCGCTGCGCGATTACCAGCGTCTCAAGGCCGCGCTGGACCGCCTCCAGTCCACCACCGTCAGCACCACCATCCGCCAGCCGGCGGAAGGACGACGGCATCGCTTCTCGTGGATCAATGAGTGGAAGGAACGCACCGATCGCGACGGCATCGAGATGATCGTGCCCGACTGGTTTTACAAGGCGGTGCTCGACGACGTGCTCGTCCTCACCATCGACCGCGCCTACTTCGATCTGACGGGTGGCCTCGAACGCTGGCTCTACCGCATCGTGCGCAAGCACGGCGGTCGCCAGCGCAATGGATGGCGCTTCGACTTCCGCCATCTCCATGCGAAGTCGGGCAGCCTGTCCCAGTTCAAGCGCTTCGCATTCGAGTTGCGCGACATCATCCGTCGACAGCCGTTGCCCGGCTACACGCTGTTCATCGAGGTGGAGATCGGCGGCCGAACGCTGCTCGCCTTCGAGCCGTCTGCGCCCTGTGGACCGGCTGTGGATTCCTTCGTGCCATCAGGAACCCGCCGAGACGTGCTATCCGGAACTGGCCCCTCGTGCCAACAGGAACCGAAACCGCGTCTAACTCAAAGCGTCCGCAGAAGAAATCGCGCCCTTAACTTAGACTCTAACTCAGACTCTAACCTTAAGAGGCGCGCGCGCGATGTTGATAACATCGAAACCGAACGACTGATCGCGCCTGAGCGATCTGACGATCAAGCGACTGCGCGGCAGACGACGCTCGGCAAATCCACTCTTGCCGCCGACGATACTTCATACACGCGGACGCCGCCCCGAAGCCGCAGGCCGGGAGGCGCGTCATGATCGTCGCGATACTTGTTGCTTCCGACATCTGCGATGACAGTCCGACCGTGCACGAGATCGACACCGCCATGGCCGAACGTGCCCGCGCGCATCGCCACCGTGTTGCCGGTTCACGACGCAGGCGCCTTATGACGGCAGGCATAGCAAAGCGCCGTTTTGCGTCGCGGCCGGGCGATCCAGGCGGCTGGATCAGGGCTGGTGACGCGCCGCCAGCCGGCGGCCGCGCAGCCGTCACGCCCGCAATGCGCGGCCGCATCAAGGAGGCCGCATTCAGCCGCCGCGTCACCGGCGCCGCATCCTGCGCGAGCAGCTTGCCTGCAAATTCCCAGAAAAGTCAGGAGGGTCCTCATGACCAGCAACGCGGCACACCGCGCGCGCTGGCGTCCGTCTCCGGGCAGCCCAGCGCCATTCACCACGCTTGTCCATCTGACGTGGCGTCAGAAGGCGATCGAGCACTGGATTAGGTTCGGTCATAAGATACACGAACAGATTCTCGATCGGCATCGCAGCGTCGTCGGCTTCGCGCCGAACAGCGTGTTCGCGTTCGTCCGTTGGGCCTCGAACGACTACGGCACGATCCTTTCACGCATCGACATTGCGCGCGCCGTCTGCCGCGGCGAGCCCTTCCAGACGTTGCCATTCGTGCGTCCCGGCGGCGAGATTCTGGTCAAGGCGGAGAACTGGCCGACAGTCGAGCGCGTGCTCCAGCACATCGACGCGATCGAAGCGATCGGCATCGATCCCGCAGAGGTCGATCCCGATCATTGGCGGCATGTCCATCACCGCCTGCGCGCCGGCGACCAGCCCTCCACCTACACGCCAGCGCGCCATGAAGCCTGGCTGATGCGCCGACGGGTCACGTGATGACACGCTTCGGTCTCCTCGTCTGTACGGCGGCGGCGACGTTCGGAGTGGGCTATCCCGGCCTCACACCGATGCCGATCAAACTGATCTGGAATGCATCGGCCAGCGTGCCGATCGGCTTCTATACGATCGACTTCGACGGCCCGTTCGAGGTGACTGATCTCGTTGCCGTCGATGCACCCGAACCGCTCGCGACTTTTCTCGCTGATCGCGACTATTTGCCGAAGGGCGTGCCGCTTCTCAAGCGCGTGCGCGCCGTCTCCGGTCAGACCGTTTGCAGGATCGGTCACGTCATCACCGTCGACGGCATGATTGCCGGTGTCGCGCTCGACCGCGACCGGGTCGGCCGCGATCTGCCGGTCTGGCAGGGCTGCCAGCACATCCACACCGGCGAAATCTTCCTGATGAACTGGCAGCACCGCGACAGTCTCGACGGGAGGTATTTCGGGCTGATCTCCACCGACCAGATCATCGGGCGAGCGGTTCCGCTGTGGACCGACGAGGAAGGCGGCGGCCGCTTTCAATGGCGGGCGCCGACACGCTGATCGCTTCCCCATTGGCGGAAGCGGTGCCGCCGATGGCTTTCTCAACACCACCGCCAGGGAGACTGTCATGCCGCAGATCGGTCAATTCGCGCGCGACGAGGCCGGCTTTATCGGACACTTCGGGACGCTTTTACTGAATCAGGACATCATCATCATCGCGACGGAACCGTCCGACGCGGAGAACACACCAGATTATCGCGTTCACCTCTTTGACGGTATGAGCAACAACACAGGTCCGGAGATCGGCGCGGGCTGGAAACGCACCGGAGAGAAGGCGGGCGAATATGTCGCGCTGCTGATCGACGATCCGATAATGCCGCAGCCGATCCGGGCCAACCTGTTCCGCGATGATGACACAGGCAACGCCTGGTCGCTGCACTGGTCGCGTCCGCGCGATCGCGGCGAGAAGGTTTAAGCAATGCCTGCTCGCCGCCAATCGACGGGCCATTCGAGTGCGTCCGGGCTGCGCTGCGCCGCCCGGCGCATGGCTCTCCTTTTCCTTTCCGGCCTTTCCTTCGCCGGCGTCATGCCGGCGGTCACGATGGCGCAGGGCAAGCCGATCGCGAGACTGTCGCCGCGCGATCCCTATGCCGCTCACATTGCCGAAGCCTCGCAGCGGTTCGGCATTCCCGAACGCTGGATTCGCGCTGTGCTGCGCGCGGAAAGCGCGGGCGATGTGTGTGCGATCTCAACGGCCGGCGCGATGGGATTGATGCAGGTCATGCCCGACACCTGGGCTGATCTTCGCTCACGATATGGCCTCGGACGCGACCCTTATGATCCGCACGACAATATTCTCGCCGGTGCTGCGTATCTGCGCGAAATGTGGGATCGCTATCGCGACATCACCGCCATGCTCGCCGCCCACAACGCAGGGCCGGCACGCTACGATGAGCATCGCGCGACCGGCCGTCCGCTACCGGCCGAGACACGCGCCTATGTGGCTTCGCTCGCGCCGCTCCTTGACGGTGAGGCCACATCCGATGCGCCAGCCCGGCGCCCATTGCGGCTGCGTGACTGGCGCGGTGCGCCGCTCTTTATCGTGCGTCCAAACGACAGCCGGGCGACCGCCTCGCCGTCATTCGACCCGCAACCCGGCGGTCTGTTCGCCGCCGTTTCGGAGCGGGACCGGCGATGAAAATTGCCTATGCCGACCCGCCTTATATCGGCTGCGCGCATCTCTACCGCGACCATCCCGACTATGCGGGCGAGGTCGATCATGTGCGCCTGATCGAACGGCTGGAGCGGGACTACGACGGCTGGATATTGCACGCCGCGGCAACGCCGCGCTCGATCGCGACGCTCGCGCCGCTGGTCGAGCAGACCGGCGCGCGGTGGATGGCCTGGGTGAAAGGTTTCGCCGCGTTCAAGCGCAATATCCCGGTCGCGTGGGCGTGGGAGCCGGTCATCGTGAAGGCCGCGCGAAAGCCCGTCGTCAGCAAGCGGCTGGTGATGCGGGACTGGATTCTGGAGAGCATTACGCTGCGGCGCGGCCTTACTGGTGCGAAGCCCGAAGCGGTTTGCCATTGGGCGTTCGAGGTGGTCGCCGCGCGTCCCGACGACATGCTCGACGACCTGTTTCCCGGCAGCGGAGCGGTCACTGATGCGTGGCGCACCTGGCGTCTCAAGTTCTCTCTTCCGTCCGATCAGCAGCAAACGCGGCATCCTACAAGCGCATCACCGCAACGTCTTGCCGCCATTCCCGTAGTCTCGAACAAGCGGGGCACACATAGATGACAGCAGCTGTGAATCGCTTTGTAGCGCGCGCTGGCGTATCATGGAGAGCACCAAGGGTGGAGGCAGGCCCAACAACCGGATCAGGGCAGGATAAAAGAGCGCACGGTGCGCTTCGGTCGGGCGGTTGTTGCTCTTCATTTTTTTGGTGCGCGTCGCACCGTGCTGCGCTTACGCGCACCGTGCGCTGCGCGCTCACGTCTTTGAATTTTCAATCTGTTTTGCACCGTGCGGTGTCGCGTCATGGCCGATGATCGCGAGTTTCGCGTTCGACCGGGACGCATCCGATCGACCCGCGCCCAGCAAGCCCGGCCCTTCATCGCGCAGGCGCTCGCCGCCGCAAAGAAGGCAGGCGGGGGTGTCTCGCGGTCCGGCCGTATCGTGTCCGGCAATCGATCCCGCTTCGGGCGTGGCCAGCGCGCCAGCATCCAGGCCAACCGCCTCATCACCTCCCGCACGCGCGGCGCTGTCGTGAAAGCCCGCGTCGTGCGGCACACGGCACGGTCCGCGCCGCTCGGCAGACATCTCGATTATCTGCGCCGTGATGGCGTGACCCGCGACGGAGAAAAGGCGCGGCTGTTCGGACCGGAGACGGAGAACGCCGATGCCCGCGTATTCGCCGACCGATGCAAAGACGACCGGCACCATTTCCGGTTCATCATCTCGCCCGACGACGCACCCGAGATGACAGACCTCAAGCAATTCACCCGCGATCTCGTCAGCCAGATGGAAATGGATCTCGGCACCAGGCTCGACTGGGTGGCGGTGGATCACTGGAACACCGAGCATCCGCATGTCCATCTGATCGTGCGCGGCGTTCGCGACGACGGCCAGGACCTCGTGATCTCGCGCGACTATATCAAGGAAGGCATGCGCGACCGTGCGCGCGATCTCATCACGCAGGAACTCGGGCTTCGCTCCGATTTCGACATCCACCGCACCCTGGAAAGTCAGATCGAGGCCGAGCGCTGGACGCAGCTTGACCGGCAGTTCGTCCGTGATGCCGGCAAATCCGGAATCATCGACCTCGCCCCGCTCGCCGGCCAGCAGCCTGACGAATTCCACACATTGAAGATCGGCCGGCTGCGGACCCTCGAAGTCCTCGGCGTCGCGGGACAGATCAACCACTCGCAATGGTTCATCAGGCCGGAAGCCGAGACCGTGCTGCGCGAACTCGGCGAGCGCGGCGACATCATCAAGCGGATGCACCGCGCGCTGACTGAACGCGGCATCGAGCGCGGCTCGGCGAATTACGTCCTCGCAGGCGAGAGCCTCGACGTTCCCGTCATCGGTCGTCTGATCGAACGCGGCCTCGACGACGAACTGAGAGGCACGGCCTATGCCGTGGTCGATGGCGTGGACGGCCGCACTCATCACATCAAGCTCCCGCATCTCGACGCGGCCGGCGATAGCCGGCCCGGCTCGATCGTCGAACTGCGCACCTATGAGAACGCGCGTGGCGAGCGTCGTGTCGCACTCGCCGTCCGCTCCGATCTCGATGTGCAGGCGCAGGTGACTGCGACTGGCGCGACGTGGCTCGATCGCCAGGCCGTCGTTCGTGAACCCATCGCGCTTTCGCAAGGTGGCTTCGGCGCCGAGGTGCGTCAGGCGATGGAGCAGCGCGTCGAACGTCTGATCGGCGAAGGCTTGGCGGAGCGGCAGAACGGCCGCGCCGTTTTCGCGCGCCGGCTGCTCAACACGCTGCGAGACCGCGAGATAGGCGCGCTCGGCAAGAAGCTCGCGACTGAGACCGGCCTGTCGTTCAACCGGGCCGGCAGCGGCAAATATATCGCAGGCGCTTATCGCCAGCGATTCACGCTCGCCTCCGGTCGCTTTGGCATGATCGACGACGGCCTCGGCTTCCAGCTCGTGCCCTGGTCGCCATCCCTCGAAAAGCAACTCGGCCGCCATGTCTCCGGCGTCGCCCGCGACGACGGTGGCGTCGAATGGGATTTCGGCCGCAAGCGGGGGCTCGGCCTCTAGAAAGGAGTCCTCATCATGTCAGGAACCAAAATCCTTTGGGGATCGATCACGGTCGTCTTCCTCATCATCCTCGTCACCACCTGGAGCGCCACGCAATACGTCGCCTGGAGCCTTGGCTATCAGGCGCAGCTTGGCCATCCGTGGTTCACACTCTTTGGCCTGCCGATCTACTTTCCCGCCGCGATCATGTGGTGGTGGTATTTCTACGATGCCTATGCGCCCGAGGTCTTCGCCACGGGCGGGATCATCGCGGCATCGGGCGGGATCATCGCCATCGTCGTCGCGATAGGAATGTCGGTCTCGCGCGCGAGAGAGACCAGGAACGTCGCCACCTATGGCTCGGCACGCTGGGCCGAGAAGAAGGAGGTGGAGGCCGCTGGACTCCTCGATCCGGACGGCGTGGTGCTCGGCCGCTATGAGCGTGACTATCTACGCCATGATGGACCGGAGCACGTCCTATGCTTCGCACCGACGCGATCCGGCAAGGGCGTCGGCCTTGTGGTGCCCTCGCTCCTGACCTGGCCGGGTTCGGCCATCGTTCACGACATCAAGGGCGAGAACTGGCAGCTCACGGCCGGATTCCGGTCGCAGCATGGCCGGGTGTTGCTGTTCGATCCGACCAATCCGAACTCCTCCGCCTACAACCCGCTGCTCGAAGTCCGCCGCGGCGAATGGGAGGTGCGGGACGTCCAGAACATCGCGGACATCCTCGTCGATCCCGAAGGGTCTCTCGACAAGCGGAACCATTGGGAGAAAACGAGTCACTCGCTCCTGGTCGGCGCAATCCTGCATGTGCTTTATGCCGAGAGCGACAAGACCCTGGCCGGGGTCGCGAACTTTCTCTCCGATCCGAAACGTCCGATCGAGTCGACCTTGCGCGCCATGATGAAGACCGCGCATCTTGGCGCGGCAGGACCGCATCCCGTCGTCGCCAGCGCCGCGCGCGAGTTGCGAAACAAATCCGACAACGAGCGATCCGGCGTGCTCTCCACCGCCATGTCGTTCCTTGGATTATACCGCGATCCAGTCGTCGCGCAGGTGACGCGACGCTGCGACTGGCGGATCAAGGACATCGTCGGCAACGAAAAGCCTGCCACTCTCTATCTCGTTGTCCCACCATCAGACATCAATCGCACCAAGCCGCTGATGCGCTTGCTGCTCAATCAGGTCGGCCGTCGCTTGACCGAGGACTTGCAGGCGAATGCCGGCCGGCATCGCCTGCTGCTGATGCTGGATGAATTTCCCGCGCTGGGGAGACTCGACTTCTTTGAGACCGCATTGGCCTTCATGGCGGGCTACGGATTGAAGAGCATCCTGATCGCGCAGAGCCTGAACCAGATCGAGAAAGCCTATGGGCCGAACAACAGCATCCTCGATAACTGCCATATAAGGGTTGCGTTCTCGACGAACGACGAAAGGACGGCCAAGAGAGTCAGCGACGCGCTCGGCACCGCCACCGAAATGAGGGCGATGAAAAACTATGCCGGCCACCGCTTGTCGCCCTGGCTTGGACACCTCATGGTGTCGCGCTCCGAAACCGCTCGCCAGTTGTTGACGCCCGGAGAAATCATGCAACTCCCACCCGGCGATGAGATCGTCATGGTGGCAGGCGTCCCTCCGATCCGCGCGAAGAAGGCGCGCTACTATGAGGACGTCCGTTTCAAGGAGCGCGTGCTGCCGCCGCCGGCCTTGTCCACTCCTGAGCAACCACGGTCCGATGACTGGAGCAGCCTGCCTGTTCCCGCGCGACCGGAGCCGGATGAATCGCAACCGGGCAACCGATCCGACGACGGCGACCCGACGCAGTCCGAACGCCGGCTGCAACACGAACTCCATCGCGTAAAGCCGGTGGAAAAGAAAAAGCCGATCGAGAACGAATTCGAGCCACCCGACGACACCGACGAGGACGACGCGGTACGCAATCGGCAAATGGTCCGTCAGATGCAGGACATCGCGCAACAGGTCTCGCTCGATCCTGGCGACAACATGGAATTGTAAAATCCATGGCCCGCACAAAGAAGAAAGTGAAGTTTACGGCCTACCTCGACCACGACGTCGGCGAGATGCTGGTCGATGCCGCCGCGCGCCGTCGCCGCTCGAAGTCCATGATCGCGGAGGCTGCCATCGCATCGTTCCTCTCGCCGGACGATGCCGAGCGCCGCGAGGCGATCGTCGCCAAACGCCTCGACCAGCTCGACCGTCGCATGACGCGCATCGAGCGGGACGTCGGTATCGCGGTCGAGAGCCTGGCGGTGTTCATCCGGTTCTGGATCACCACCACGCCTGCGCTCCCCGAGCCGGCGGCGCAGGCCGCGCGCGCCGTGGCCAACAAGCGTTATGAAGCCTTCATCACTGCGCTCGGCCGCCGTCTGGCGAAGGGTCCGAAATTGCGCCAGGAGATTTCCGAAGATGTTCCGGATTCGACAATCCTCGATCAATAACATTTCAGTCGGCGGCATTTCTTCTCGCGATGATCGTGAGGCACGTTTGTTACGTTCGGTGTATCAGCAACTCGTGGTAAACAGACCGGTAGTGTTTGGACGACAACGCTGGGACAGCTGTCATTCACATAATCAGCGGGTTTCGGCAGCAATGCGCCCCATAGTCGACGTTCAGGGTAGGTAAAGTTTCTCCCAAAAGCGGCCATTCAGATTTACCGTGTGCGAACACGTCGACATCAAAAATTAGAGGGTTTCGATCTCGTTTTCGCCGAACCAGCCGCGTTCGACGAGAGCGGCGCGTGCCGCGTCCGGATTGTCGGAATAGTAAACGATCGCCAAGCTCTCTTCGGCACGGCTACACGTCACATAAAATAGCCGGCGCGTGCGCGCGATGCTGGTGTCATTGCCCGCGGCTTCATTCTCGAGATCGGTTTTGGATTTGGCCTTAGTGCCGATCAGCTTGTCGTAGCTGAAGAGAAAGCCGCGCGCCTCCTCATCGCTGATCACGACCATCACGCGAGGAAATTCCCGGCCTTTCACCCCCTGATGCGTGTCGAACTGCGAGACGCCACGCACGTAACGATCGTATTTCTCGGTTTCGGGGAATGGTGCGTCGAGGGCCCTCCGCCACGCTCCCGTTTCCGTGTTCGCATCGTCCTCAAGTTCCACCGCGCCGTCCGCCGGCCCTTCTGGGACAAAGGGCTGGAGAACCTCGGGGATTTCGAAGAGATTGGTTTCAGCCACGTAGCGTAGGACGGCACGCAAGGTCGGCGGGTTTTCCGTGAACAGCAAGGCCTGCAGCCCATCACAAGCCACCTTAGCGCGGGCAAGCTCCTCGTGTTGCCACTCGCCGGCATCGGCGAGCCGCTGACGATCAAGCAGCGGCGAAGTCTGGCGCACGGCTGCCGCGATGGCGAAGCGATCTCCGGCGGCCAGCGCCGTTGCAAGCCGAAGCACCTCACGCGTGAAGAATCCGATCCCGCGCCCGGTGCCGTCCAGCAATCCGGTTCGCATGGCTTCATAGCCATAGAGTGATCCGAAGAACTGCTCGAACCCGAACCGGCGTGCTGACATCATATGTTCGAGCGCCAACGTCTTGATCTTCCCCTCACCAGGTTGCCAGCCCTCGTCACCTGTCAGTTCGACCATTCGTGTCGCAGCGGCAGCTTCCACCTCGGCCTTGTTCGGGATCGCTTCTGAAGCAACAAACAACCTGACGATACCTTCGGGTGCATCACTTCGCCATTTCTGCTCCTGCCCGTCATCATCGGCGCGGATCTTGTTGATGAGGGTGACTACACGCCGGGGACAGCGGTGGTTCATGACCTTGATCGGGCGAGCCCAGTTTTCGGGGATAGCTTCGGCGAGCCCGACCTTTCCATCCGCGTAGATACGCTGCATCGTATCGCCAAACAGTCCGAGGCAGAACTCTTCGGGGAAAGCCGCCTGAACGTCGAGCAGCGCGTCCATCAGGCGCCGCGCCGTATCCTGGCTCTCGTCGATTAGCAAGATCGGATAGCGCGCGATCAGCAGACGCCGCAGCCCCGGCTTCTCCTTGAGGAAAGCGGCGGTCATGGCGATCACTTCCGCGTGGTTCAGGGAATCGCGCGTACGGTTGTCGCCGGTCGGACTATAGACGAAGCGAACGATCTCTCCGAGGCTCTCGCGGCGGCGGGTCTTGCTCTCGATCGACTGTGCGCGCTCGATTGCGGCTTTGCCGGCGCGACCCTTTGCCTGCTTCTCCTCAAGCTCGGCGATCTCGGCAAGTAGATTTGCGTCGAGCCAGGTGCGGATATCTGCATCGAAGCCGCGGAGCATCGACCAAGCGAACGCGTGTATTGTCGACACGTCGATGCGGGGATCGAACTCCAGTCGCTGGACGATCTCGTCGCACGCGGCATTGGTATAAGTGATGATCGCGATTTTCCTGCCGGTCAGCGATAAATCTCGGCCCTGCCGTTCGCAGAGATCTCTGATCGCGCTTACCAGCGACCGTGTCTTGCCTGACCCCGCACCAGCATAGAGGAAGAAGCTGCGCGGTGCGGTCAGATCGAGACACTGGCCGATCATTTGGTCGGCAGCGGCATCTACCAGATCGTCATCAACCGCGTCGGTCACGTGGCGGCCTCCTCGGCCGGTGGAAGCACTTCGATCTGCTTCTTCTTAAGGCGCTCCTGAAGCCAGATCGGGCCTTCGGCGATATATCTTGGCACCGTAAGCGTCTCGAATGTCTCGGCGTAGAGGATGTCGAGCGCGAATTCCGCTTTCTTGCCCGTCTTAAGCGCCTCGAACATCGCCGCGCCGATGGCGGCCACGCCCCCGCCGGCAGCGATGGCGTTGCGGAACTTGGCCGCAAGTCCGGTACCCGGGAGCGCAGCGAAGAAAGCCAGGTTCTCGAATGCCAGCGCATCTTCGAAGGTATAGGGATAAGCGGTCTCGGCAACCACCGCGCCTGGGGGCGTCACTTCCACGGGAAGCTGGTAGGCGGCGCGGACCGCAAAGAGCTGATCGTCCGGCGTTTCCAGCGTGCGTTCGGTTGGTGTCGCCGCCCAGAGCGCGTCAACCTCGGCGCGTGCGGGCACCCAATCCTGCAAAGTCGTATTATTCGTGGTTTGGCCGCCCCCAGGCGCGGGCTGCGTTTTGGTCCCCGCCACCTCGCTATCGAGATCGGTGATGATCAAGGTCAGCAGGCCCAGATGATCTATCAACGGGCGCAGGCGATGTGCATGACTACCGCCGATCTCGAGCAGCGTGACATAGCTTTTGCTCAATGCTTCGAACTTGTTCTGGATGAAGTTCGGGACGATCATTCGTTCGGCTGGACCTTCGACAAGAATGGCGGCATCGGCGAAGAACAAGTCGGCGTGCTGAGCGCGCAAATAACGAGTGACAAAGCGCGCGGTCTCATCTTCTGCTCCGAACACTTCGGACAGATTGATCACCGTCGACACCGGGATGCGTGACGCCATGCCTGCCGGCAGCCGGCGGAAGTAGCGGAGGCAAGCGAACGAGACTTCATGCGTGACATGGCTCGAATGGGTGCTGACCACGAGTTGCGTTCGTCGAAGCTTCGTCGGTCCAAGGTCCGGATGCGCGCGTAGCACCTCGTAGGCTTTGTTGATGAAGACCTGCTGGACTTGTGCGTGCAAATGCGCTTCGGGCTCTTCAACTAGCACGAGGTGAAGCGGCTCGACAGACGCGGCCGGGTTGGCGCTCGCCGCCTTGCCGACGCGCATCCATGCGTCGCGGAAGCTCATCAGCCGAAAAATCATGGATATGAGATTCTGATAGCCGAGCCCATTGTTATTCTCCGGGAGGCGCAACACCGGCACTGCCGCTTCACCCGCTGCCGGTGTAACGTCCACCATGAAGGTGACCGCCGAACTGTGATTGAGACCGTCAATAGCCTTCAGCCGGGTCGACACTTTCGGCTTGGGGTCGGTGACGCCGGGGTAGCCCATCCCCTCGACCTCGCTGAACGCCGCCTCGAAACTTTCGGTGAGCTTTTGGTCGAAAGCATCCTGGGCCGCTTCGATCGCCTGGAGCGCGCCTAGATCTTTGACGTCCGGTCCCTTGGTCGGATCGAGATGCTTTGAATAATAGCTGCGCAACTGGTCGGACAAGCGGCTGCCTGGCGAACCGGCTGGGACCTCTTCATCGTCGCTCTGCGGCGCTTCTTCCCCGAAACCGCGCTGCGCCGGTATGTCATGGATGCGGACAAGGCCCTTGAGCGGCTCACCTTCGAGACTGAGCGTCACAGTCGGAAGCGCTTGTGGCCGTGCCTGCCCCTTTTCGGGTGTCTGCAGTTGGGCGGGATCGAGTGTGTACGCGCGAATGCTGAAGCTCTTCGCCAGCCTGCGGTTCAAATAATCGATTAAGGTGGATGGCCATAAAGTGAGCTTTGGCTCGGGACTCGGCTGCCCCTCCACCGCAACTTTCTCAGTATGGGCTTGGGTCGCGGCAGTCCGCAGCGCGTCAGCATCGGCAACCGCCACAAGGAAATCCTTATAGAGGTCGCTAAGCTTGGTCGGTTCATACCGAAGCCTCACCCCAAGCAGGCCGCCCTCCCAGTCAAGCGTTGGGATCAGGTCGCGGACATGGTGCATCTCGCCCGCGTCGACATCCAGCCACAGGTCGAGCGTTGGCAGGAGGTTCAGCCAAGGTTCGAGTGTGAGGTCGACAACCTCGTCGGCTGCCTTGGCGTCGATCCAACTTTGGCCGATCCGATCGATCGCCGGCCAATGACACAAGGTAATGTCATGTACCTCAAACGGACAGCGCCGGGGAACGAGAAAGCGTCGGAGCGCCAACATGGCCGAGCTTTTGCCACTATTGTTGGCACCCACAAACAGAGTCTGCTTTTCGGCGAGATCAATCCGTACGGACAGCAATTTGCGGAAGTTCGCGATCTCGACAAATTTGATATGCACTGCGGTCCTCCTTAGGGCCGGCAAATATATTTTAGGACCCCCGCGGTCGATTTTCGCGCGATAAGGTCGGCACCAACCTCAATTGGCCTGTAACGTCGTTACCCAAAAGCCAATAACGATCCCACCGAATTGTCAGTGCCACCTAAACAACACACCTAGCTTGGTGCAAATTGTTTGATGCGATCTCTCCCAGAGCGCGGCAAGTTATGCTCCGAGTTGGGATACTCTGCTTTCCTGGTATGGCCACTGAACGTGAACGGACCGCTGACGGCCCCGATCACTTAGGACGGCTGACCGCCTTCAAACCGGTGATTCGAATGGTGAAACCTTCGCCGAAAGCGGACGTGCTCACCACCTCCGCACCGATAGAATTGGACAGAAATTTCCGGAGCCCTGCCGGTACGCTAGAAGGGTGCAGCGCTTTGCACCGCTGTAGTCCTCTTGCGTGTCAAGGCGGCTGCGGCGGGATGCCGTTGTCGTTCGCTGTTGTCATCGCGGGAGTGACACTGACGAAAAGCGGGTGGCTGGCTACCAGACGAGACTGTTACGGCGACGATAGCGGCGGTCAGAGCACCGATCAGAAAGCAGGTTAAAACGCGAAGCTCAGGTAGTGAGGATGAACCGATCCAGCGAGAGGCTGCGAATCCTGCTACCTTCGTTTGTGGCGAGGGCGGCAATTGGAAGATCAAGATACACAGCCACCGGAAGGCGGCAGCGGAAACGTCACAAGGGACCCGCTGTCCCGGGCGGTGCCGGTCGATAATCCGGAGATTGGCGAGATCCTCGCGTGCGAGACCGGTGCGTATCTCGATGTGAGGAACTGGATAGGCGGCTGGCGGTACGAACAGCTTATAGCGCAGCGTGTCGATATCAGGGAGAAGCTCGATGGGGCACCGCGTTTCCGGTGTCCGCTCTGCGGCGTCGCGGTCTATCTGGCGTCGAACCGGCATAAGCGGTTCTACTTCAAACACCAAGTCGAGGACGGCTCCTGTCCGGCGCAGACCCGGCATCCCTTGTCGGCGGAAGAAATCCTCGCGCGCAAATATCACGGCTTGCGCGAGAGCGCGCCGCACCGGCGGATCAAGGCGCTGATCGTGCGCAGCTTGGAGGCCGATCCCCAGTATGCGTCCGTGCAAGTCGAGCGCCAGTGGCGTTCGGCGCACGACCCGGCCGCCCGGCGGCGGCCCGATGTGCAGGCGGCAGGCCCTGCCGGACGTCTTGCCTTCGAGGTCCAGCTATCGACCACCTTCCTACATGTCGTCGTGGCACGGCGGGCTTTCTATCGGCAGGAAGGCGGACTGCTGGTCTGGATCATGGGCGGGTTCGATCCGGCCTATCGCCGGCTGACCACCGATGACCTGCTTTTCACGAACAACTCGAACATTCTCATTGTCGACGAGGAGACGGCGGCGCAGTCCGAAGCGGCCCGCCGTTTCCATGTCCGCTGTCACTTCCGGCGGCCGGAGCGGGACGGCGACCGGATAGCAGATACCTGGGAAAGCCACATCGTGCCTTTCGATGAATTGACGGCAGACCGCGAAGGACAGCGGTGCTGGCATCTCGACTATGACGGTGAAGCGGCCGCGATGCGCGCGGCCATCGAAGGCGAACTCCGCGCGGCACTGTTTGCATTCTGGATCGGGCGCGAACCTGACACGAGGCCGGACAAGGGGGTGCGGCGCGCCTGGGCGGGGTTGCGCAGCAGCTTTGCCGGGCGCGGCATAGCCTTGCCTTCAGCGCCTGACGATGACAGCGGATTCGTCGCCCTGATGAATGGCCTTGCCAGCGCGAAGGAAGGCCGCCCGGTCGGCTGGCACTTCAAACATTTGATAGAGGTCGGCCACCGGATCGCCGACGCCTACCCACAGCATGTGGCCGCCTTCGGCCATGCGCTCTTATATTTCGAGAAGGCCGCTCTCGTGGAGCGCCAAGACCGCAGCGGCAAGTGGAAGCGCCGCCGGAGCGCCATTCGCGATTCTCTTGAGCGCGGCGAGCCTGATTTCAGGCCCGATCCTGATTCCCTGCCTGTGATCGGTTTCGTGATGCCGGGGGTCGAAGAGAAGCTCACAAAGCTTATGCTGAAGGTTGCCGCCTGAAAGTCACTGCGGCCTCCGCCTGATGAGGCCCGGTCCGGAGTACCTATCAACGGGGTTCGCCGATACAAAGGTGACGCGCCAGCGGCGTAGCCCCGGCTGTGACCGTGCACGCGCCTGCGCCCGCTCGATCGCGGCGCTTACATCGTCCGGTATCCGTTCCGCGATGGCCGGCACGCCCGGCGCCGCAGCCGTTTCCTTTATGCCGGTTTTCGCCAACGCATCGCGCGCGGCGACGAGGCGCTGGCGGATCGCCGCCGGCGTCGGCGGGACGGGCACGCCCAAAACGGACCGCCCGCCCGCTATGCCCACGGCGAGCGGAAACGCCGGGGCGCCTGGCGCAAAGGCCTGTGGCCCCGTTGCCAAGACTGCCTGCGGGCAGAACAGGTCTGTCAGTGGAAACAACAGCGGCGCAATTGCCTTAAGGCTCTTGTTGCCGGTCCGCAGCGCCCGGGTGGTTGCACCCCTGACCAGGCCTTCGATCAGGTAGCCGTCGGCAAGGTTGGCGCCGGTGACGGCGGTGAAGCCTGCCCCGCGCGCCGCCTCGCAGGTGCTGGCGGGGTTGTAGAAGATGTATAGTGGATAGGTCGCCGTTGCCGCGCGCGCCGTATCGCACAGGACTGATGCCTGAAGCTTCCGGCCGCTACCGGACTGGTGCAGCAACTCCTTGTAGCCGTGGCGCGTCCATACGCTGCCCCCGCCGTAGCATTGCTTGGCTTGGAGCAGCATGCGGAAGAACGTACCGTCGTCGGGGTTGACGAAGTTCCACTCCATGTCCGCGCCGGTGACGGGCTCATCGGGAAACTCGACGATGATCCGCCGTCCGCCCGCAGTGATGAGGCTGCCCATCAGCAGGTCGGTAACGCTCTCTTCGCGAAACCGCCGCCGCAGCGGCCGGGAGCGCTCCAGGAAGCTTTCGACGAAGGGCGGAAAGTGATGTGCGAGCTGGCAGAGCATCGTATCAGCCTTCCCGCGGCGCGGCGCCGCCAGTTGATCGGCAGGGCGAGCGCGATATGCGGGATCGTCGCTTAAAGTGCCATATAGTGGAGTTCGCTTTCAGGTACATTCTCGTGCCAGATCGCTCAACATGCGCCGAACATTCTCTGGAATGCTTAGCGACACGGCGGCTTCGGCCGCTAGTGCCAAACGAGCGACGTGGACGAGTGGATCGATATTGCAGCCAAAGCCTCATCAATCACCGGCACCGTCTTTTGCGGATTGCGAAGCCTAAAGCGAGACTGCTCTATAATCACGCTCCAAGTCGCCACGGCCCAATCTTCGAGCGGCTTCTTCATCAGCGACTTAAATTCCGACCGTGACACCCAGAGGAGAAAACGAATGGTAGCTGCAAGCGCTATCCTAGGATCGGCAGACAACCCATCGGCTTCAATCGTCGCCGCGATCGAGGTGGCCGTAAGCTCAGCTAAATCGCGGGGCTCCCCTGGCCCTTGCGCGAAAAAGCGTACAAACGGCGGCGTTTGGCGGTGAAAAAGTTCGAATCGCTTCCGGTCGATTGGTCGATTTTCTTACCCATCGCAGGCATCGCGTATGGGCTTTGAATGGCCGCTATGCGTCCCCATAGCAGCCATTTGGCGAGTTGCTCCACGAGCCTATCAGCAGACGTCGCCCTAATGCAGTTTGGATGTCCGTGTTGTCGAACCTTTTGGCTATCCATATTCCGCAGTTCGGCGCCGGTAAGCTGCCCCGTAGGCGGGTATGGCAGCTAGACGAGATTGGGAAAATGTGTCGAGATATCCACAATGTCGATGCGAACGGTCGTTCATGAAGATCGGCGCCACCTCTTCCACACCGCAGTTGCGCAGGATGAACTGCATCACGATCATCTTGACGATTTTCAGGATTGCTTAGTGACATTCCCCGGATTGGGACTGAGTATCGCTATCTTACACACCCACGCGCCGCCAAAGTTACGTTATGCGGACTTTGAGGTCTGGTCTCTCGGCCTGCTCGGCGCATTCTGACAGGATCTGGCAGCCAAGCGCTGCGCCTTCTTCGACTGTCGCGGCGGCAAAAACGTTTTTTCATTGCCAAGAGAAAGCATGTGGGGCAGTCGAATCAGGCTGATGTTTGTGAACAGGTGAATATCTGGACCTGAATGCTTTTGCCGAGTGACATGTTGTGTGCCTTGTTTACATAAATGGTGCCGGGTCGGGTTTTGGCCATGCCTGCGATGCGTGGACAACTGGCAGGGGGACGGAGAGCAGCGCCTTATCGAAGAGCGCGTAGCGGTGTGGGCCGGTCGAGATCTGATTTTGGGATCCGGTGAACGCCGCGTGCGCTCGCCAGCCCATTTATCACTGACAAGAGCGGCAATAGGGGCACGGGCATGCCGAAGAACATCGTCATCCTGCTGGATGGCACATCGAACGAGATAGAGCGCGACCGCACCAATATTCTGCGTCTGTATGGCGTTCTGGCGAAGGACGCCGAGCAACTCGTCTATTATGATCCAGGCGTTGGAACGTTTGGCGCGGAAGGGGCTTGGTCGCGATTCTGGCGCAAGGCACATGAGGTCTGGGGCCTCGCTACTGGTTGGGGGCTCGATCAGAACGTGAAGGAGGCCTATCGCTTCCTCGTCGAGAACTACGACAACGGCAAGCGCAAGGGCGAAGATCCGGTCGAACGCGACCAAATCTTCATCTTCGGGTTCAGCCGCGGCGCGTACTCTGCGCGCGTGCTGGCCGGGTTCATCCATGCTGTCGGCTTGATCGAGCCGCGCAATCTCAACCTGCTCGACTACGTCTATCGGGCCTATAAATCGATCGGGGAGGATGAGAAGCAGGAGGCATTTGCCGAGGTCCGCCTGTACGAACGCATTCTCAAACCTGACCGGCCGCCGATCCGGATGCTCGGCTTGTTCGACACCGTGGGATCGGTAATCGAGAGCGGACGAAACGGCCTGCGGCTCAAGTCGCACGCGTTCACCAGCCGCCACACCAGCGTCCAATCGGTGTCCCATGCTGTCGCGATCGACGAAAAACGAACTATGTTCCGCCCGCAACTCTGGCCAACTGATCAGGAATATTGGGGCAACCCATTCAACAACGCCGCGGCTCAACCTCAGGACGTGAGCGAGGTCTGGTTCGCCGGCGGGCATGGCGACGTCGGCGGCGGTTATCCGGAAGCCGACAGCGCACTGTGCAAGGTGCCGCTCCTGTGGATGATCGGACGCGCGAAACTCTGCGACCTGCGTATCCGCCAGCAGAGCGTCAACGCGATCGTGGTGGGCGCAAAAGAGGGAGCCAAATATGTCGCGCCGAACGCGCTCGGTAGCGCTCACGAGACCATGAGCTTCGCTTGGTCGATCCTCGAAATTGTGCCGCGCCGAAGGCCCAAAGGCTCGTTGCGCCCCTCCCTATTCGGCATCAGTCTCCCCCTCTTTGAGCGACGGCGTCTTCCGAACGGTGCTCGACTCCATCGCTCGGTCGCCGAGCGAAAGGAGCAGTTAGGACAATGGGCACCGAATATTCCGTCCGACTATGAGGTGGAGCCATGATCCGCGCGTTCGCTCTATCGGCCGGGGTCTGCACGGCGTCAGGGCATAAAGGGGGCCGAGGGCGTGCAGAAGATCGCCTCCGCTCGCGCGGTGGAAGCACTCTTGGATGGATACGCATTCACACCTGACGGGGGAGCAGGAAATGGCTGACGCAATTGATGGAGGGCACGGTGATGGCGGTGCCGCAGGCTTTCACGCTGCCCTCACTCCATTCATTTCCCTAACTCTCGCCAAGGTAGCGGGAGTTCCTGTCGCCGACCAGCTCGAACGCTGTCTCGCAGATATCGAGGCGATCTGCGCGGCCGAGGAGCAGCCGACCACATCGGATTTCACGCGATTGCCCGAGCTTCAGCACGCCGGTGTCCGCTTGCAGACGATGTGGTACAAGCGCACGCTCAAGCCTGCCTGGACCGGCGCCGCGGAGTTCGTCGATGTCCAGCACCATCTCGTCATCGCGCTTGTGCGCAAGGGCCATCTGGCGCTCCATATCAGCGATCCCAAAATAAAAGGGCTGCTGCGCGCAGCACTGATTAGGGACTGTGACGCGGACGCACCCCTGACCTGGCTCTTGCCTATATCCCGTTCAACCATGGCCGCAGCATTTCTCGAGAATGGCCAGGCGCGGACCCTTTGGCTGTCGGGCGTTCACCGGAGAAGTGCCACGAAGGCCGATGCCAAGATCCTTGCCGGACAGGATCTGGACTATTCGCTCGACCCCTTTGATGACCAGAGCTTCTACTGGTCGGCCGCGCGTTCGCGCAGTGCCGCGCTGGAGGTCACTGTGGGCGTGTCGCCCAAGGCCTCGCGAGTTTGGCTCGGCAAGGCAAATTCGATCGAAGGATTCGCCGCTTCGGCGGCGCTACTCATAAATGCTGTCGCGGCCGCGAAGCAGGGAGTCACCGAGCCATTCCGATTTCTCGCAACCCCGGTGCAGGCGCTCGACCCTGCAAAGGTCAAAGACGGATATGACCTGTCGATCCTGCCGCCCGACATGCTCGACGACGGTGAAGAGGATGCGGATACGGTCAATGCCGATGCTGCGCTGGTGATCTCCTCCAGTCTTGTCGTTGAAGCCGCCGATGGCTCAAATTTGTCGGTAAGCGTCGAGATCAACGGCAGCGCGATCGGTACGGTGCGCCTCGAGGTCAGCGTCACGCGCGATGGCAAGGTGAAGTTCAAGGTCTCCGATCCGAAGCCGGCCGGTGTCGACGATGACGCCTTCAATCGTATCAAAACGCTGCTCGGGCGCGGCGTCGGTGTAAACATACGCTACGACAGCGGGCACAGTGTGTCCGATAGGCAGATCTATGCCTTAAGAATGCCGCGGATTGCCTTCTCGCATTTCGAGGCAGAGGACTTCAGCGGCTATGCCGTAAAACAGGAAAAACCACATGATCTCAGCAAGATCGGCAAGGAAAAAAGCCTGTTCTGCTGGGTCCAGAACACCCACAAGGGATGGCTCGCCTGCGACGATGGTGCGAATGAAAAGGCGGACTTCATCCACCTCGATGTCAGCGGCCCTAAACCAATTCTGTCGCTTATCCATGTGAAAGGGGCAAAGAGCGACACGGCCGGCCGTAGACTTTCTGTCGCGGCCTACGAGGTCGTTACCGGTCAGGCGATAAAGAACCTCCAGTGGCTCGACAAACAGGCGCTCGCCAAGGGCCTCTCGCAAGCGGTGCGCGCAACGAACTATTGGTGGAAGGACGGCGAACCTGTAGTGAAAGATGCGCTCGTGGAAGCGATTGAGGGCCTCGGCGACGACTATACCCGGCGCGTCGTCGTGGTGCAGCCGCATGTTACGGAAGCCGCACGGATTAAAGCCGAGGCCGCCAAGACTGGCGTAAACCGGCTGCGTCTCGATCAGTTGAGCACGCTGCTCGCCAGCGCCTGGCGTAGTTGCAACGGGCTTGGCGCCGAGTTCACGGTGATCTGGGCCAAATAGAGGTTTGTGCCCGCTGTGGATGGAGAGCGGGCTGACTGCTCTCGGGTGCGCAAACTGCCTAAGTGTACACTCGTTCAAGAAGTCGAATGCCAGCTACGCTTCGATGCCCGCTGCGCCTTCTGCCGCAGCTATCGCGCCTCGATTCAACGTAGCACGAGGAACTGGCGCCTTAAAGAAGGCTGATTCAACAACAGATTGGCCAACAGGCCCAATACAGGCGGTAACAAGTCAGGCGTCAAGATGGCCAGTTTTCAGAATCACTGTTAAGTAACAGAGATCATGCGGGCCTTGAAGATGAGGAAGTAGGGCTTGGTTGATACGAATGTGCTGGCGCCGCTTTCCCTAGCAGACTTCGAGCAGGCGATCGCCTCCAAACCCAACACTCTCGAAGTCCACCTTGATCTGGTGGAGCGCGATATCAAAGTTGAGGGCTGCAAGGTCCACATACACTGCCATTGCTTGAAAGTGGACGCAGATGGACGCGTGAGTCCAATTCGGCTCGCCGAATTCATGCGCTCAGCGGTAATCGACTATGCGATCCCGCACGAGGCGCGCCAGCGCGCCAAGGAGCGAGACAACAGGGAAGGCGGTTCCGCCGCCACGATCGAACTCTACCATCGCGCATTGGGTACGTTCACCGATCTCAAGACCTCCGGCGAAGGCGGCGAACTCCTCCTCTACCTACTCGCCGAACGCTTCCTCAATCTGCCACAGATCCTCTGCAAAATGTCGCTTAAGACAAGTTCGCAGGTGCACTACCACGGGGCAGATGGCGTATACGCCGACGTGGACGAAGACGGAGTGCTGAACCTCTACTGGGGGGAGTCAAAGATCCACGCCGACCCAGCCAAGGCGATTCGAGAATGCCTTAGCTCATTGAAGCCGTTTCTCGACGAGGAAGAGGGAGAGTCGGCCAAGCGCGAACGGGACCTCGTGTTGTTGAGCGAGCGGGCCGATCTTGGAAAGCTGGACCTCAACGCCTCGCTACGCCGGTTCTTCGACCAGACGGATCCGCTCGTGAAGAGGAAGCGATAACGCGCGGTCGCCCTCGTGGGCTTCGACAGCGAAGCCTATCCGACCGCTGGCGCAAAGTGTGGCGCAAATGACATCGTCGATGCGTCAAGGGACGCGCTCAAGAAATGGTCCGAGAACGTCGGGAACCGACTGATCCTCGAGAAACTCACCGACTGCCAGATCGAGTTTCTCTGCCTGCCGCTTCCTAACGCCGAGGCTTTCCGCTTGGCTGTGCTCGACTCCCTGGGACTGGCCAAGTGACCGAGGATGAGCTCATCGAATGGCTTCTCGCCGAAGGCGTGGCGAGCGATCTCGCACTGTTGTCCAGGGTCAACGCGCTACAGGAACTTGAGAACGTCGAGCCGGTCGAAGCCGTTACAAAGGCCCTGAACGCGGTAGACTGGAATCGCCTCCTCCTCGCCGGCAGCATCCTGGCGCGCTCTGAGGCTCGACCGCCGCGTGAGGCGGCTCTCTTGATCGCGACTTCGTCGATAACGTTGGCGAAACGCGGCCCGACACGCGATGCTGCGGCGCTGCTGTTTGAGCAGCTTTCCAACAAGTTGGCGGTCGGGCTCGCGCAGCGGAGGGGTGAGGTCGGAGTGGATCTCGACGCCCGTCTAGGCGTCGGCGCGCGGCTAGAGCTGACGCGGAACCGCCTAAAGAACTCCGTGGTGCTCGAGGCCGATGGGGGACTCCTAGAGGTAAACGCCTTCCAGCGGTCCTTCTGGACGGGCTCGCAGGACGAACGCGGCTGGATGTCCGCGTCGGCTCCGACCGCGTGCGGGAAGACGTATCTGGTGCTGCAGTGGCTGCTGGACCAAATGCGGGCGAAGCGCGCCCGTATGGTGGTATATCTCGCTCCGACCCGCGCGCTCGTCAGCGAGACCGAAACGAACCTTAGGGACCTGCTGTCAAGCGCAAGCCTCGGCGCCGATCAGATCCGAGTTAGCTCGCTCCCACTTACGGACGAATACCTGGCGATGCGGAACGGCGGACCTCCGCTGGTCGCGGTCTTCACGCAGGAGCGACTGCACCTTTTCGCCAACGCGCTCTCGGACGAGATGGAGATCGACCTTCTGATCGTTGACGAGGCTCACAAAATCGGCGACGCAAAGCGTGGCGTGATCCTGCAGGATGCGATTGAGCGCGTGACGCGGGCTAGTCCGAAGGTTCGGGCGGTCTTCATCAGCCCGGCGACACAGAACCCCCACACACTACTGGACGACGCGCCGCCTTCAGCGAACCGCCAAGTGGTCGACAGCGATGCGCCGACGGTGCTCCAAAACGTGCTGTTCGCGCAGCAGGTCAAGCGGCAGACCACCAAGTACGAGCTCGCTATCCGACGCGGCGACGAACCTGAGAGCGTAGGCATTCTCAGCCTGACGGGCCGTCCTGTCGGGCTGCGGAAGAGGATAGCCTTCATCGCCGAGGCCCTGACGGGCCACCGGTCGGGCACCTTGATTTACGCCAATGGTCCGGACGAGGCAGAGAAAATCGCGTTTCTGCTGAACCAGGGGGCGGTTCGTGAGGCCCTTGATCCTGAACTGGCGGCCCTTGCGGATCTCTCTCGGAAGGGGGTCCATCCGGACTATCTCCTCGCGCCGCTCGTCGAGCGCGGTGTAGCGTTTCACTACGGTAATATGCCATCGCTACTGCGATCGGAGATCGAGCGGCTCTTCAAGTCTGGCAAGATCCGCTTCCTAGTGTGCACTTCGACTCTTATCGAGGGGGTCAACCTCTCGTGCCGGATGATCGTGCTCCGCGGTCCAAGGAAGGGAAGCGGCAATCACATGTTGGCGCACGACTTCTGGAACCTGGCCGGCCGGGCAGGTCGATGGGGTGACGAGTTTCAAGGCAAGATCGTCTGCATCGACCCTCACGACGAAGAAGCGTGGCCGCACGGCGTGCCCAAGCGCGCGCGTTACGAGATCAAGCGTGAAACGGACCTTGTTATGGAGGAGCCCGAGGAACTGCTCGGCTTTCTTAACAAACGTGCGGACATGTCGATGGACGAAGTCAGCCGCGGCTCCAATCTCGAACAGGTCTCGTCCTATCTGATCTCGACATTCCTGCGAGCCGGCTCCGTCGCCGACGCCGCATTCGCGAAGCGGCACGATCCGAGCTTCGTCACGGGGTTGGACAAGGCGCTCGCCGAGCTATGCAAGGTCAATCGCCTGCCTCCGACGCTGATCGCACGGCATCCAGGCGTGAGCGCCATCGCGATGCAATCCCTCCTCGAATTCTTTGGGCAGCACCCCGGCGAACCCGAGGATCTCGTTCCTGCGGCCACCGAGGACGACGAGGCAGTGGCTTCCATGATGTTTGTGATGCAGACGATCAACGACCACCTCTACCCGGCCTTCAAGCCGGATGAGTTGATTTACGGTCACGCCGTGACCGTTCAGCGCTGGCTCCGAGGTTGGTCACTCGCCCGCATGATACAGACACGCATCGAGAATCTTCGACGGAGCGGAAAGGCCGTCAACATCCCAAAGGTCTGCCGCCAAACGATGGAGATGGTCGAGCAGACCGCGCGGTTCGCCGCACCGAAGTACATTTCTGCCTACGTTGATGTTCTGAGGCTGCACCTGGACGGCATCGGGCGTGCCGATCTTCTTCGCGACCGCTTCGACATAGGTCTGGCACTCGAGTTCGGCATCTCTACGCAGACGCTGCTCTCGCTGATGGAAATGGGTCTCTCCAGGATGAGCGCCGTCGCGCTGCACGAGGTGATCGCGATGGACGACCTCGACCAAGACGCGTGCCGCAATTGGATGCGTACCAACGGCAACGCCCTGGAAAGCGCGGGAATTCCCTCCATCATCGTGCGGGAGCTGCGCGAGAGGCTGCTCGGAGAGACACCGCCACCAGCGGCCGCGGGGGAGACGGCGGACTGACCACAGGCGTCCCCGCCGTCGGACACTACCGCCTCCCTGGGCCGTAGAATTCAGCTTTTGTAGGCATGGCACAGCTATTGGGTATGTCATCTGGATACCAGCCTTCAGATTGCTTCACGACCCCGCGCCGCCACGGTAGACGCGGCCAACCAGCATGTTAGTTTCCTCATGGGGAGATCGGTATGGGAAAGGCAAGGCGGATTACGCTCACCACGCGATCGTTTGACAAGGCTGGGGACGCGACGGCGTTCTTCACGGCTATGCTGAACCGGTACAACATCGGTGACCGCGTCAGCGCCGAAGACGCGACCGATCTGTCCGCGCTACTCGAACGCCACGATCAGGTCGAGGAAAAGGCCAGAACCGGCATTGCGGGTTTCGAGGTCAACACCCCGCCGGAAGACGTTCCAAATTTTTCGAAGAGATGCTTTTGGGTGATCAGACGCGATGGTACGAAGATCGACTTCTCGATCGGCCATTGTCTCAAACCGAGACCATACGACTGATCCGCTGGCAGGCACGTCGTATCGACAACCCGCTCGGCGAATTTCGCGCCAAGCCGGCACCGGTCTCCGCTTCTAGGACCCACCAGACGTCACCAGGATGACGGGGTATGGGTCTTAGCGGCGCCGTCGAATGATAAACAAAGGCCAACTCGTCGCTTTTAGCCGTCCGAAGGCCGCTGGTCTCCTCCTGGCCACAAACTCCGCCATCCGTCGCGCCCCGAGCTAACGGAAGGTTTCGCGCGGCAACGGAAGCGCCCCGAACGGCGACAATGGGGTCTGAGCTGACTAGACAAATTTTATCCCATACCGCAATCGAGGACGGCTGCTTCCAGCCTTGTGCTGCTCAGAAGCCGACCGTCCGGATACGGCCCCGACTCTGCCGTCTGACGAACTGAACGACAAGTTTCAGGCGCTAACGCAAGCGCTACCGATGGCAACAATTAGGGTTGAAACCGGACTCCCAAAATCAGAGATGATCGCGTCCAGAGATCCCGGTGGCCGAGCGCTTTGTTTCTCCGTCGATATCGAATCAGGGCGTGTAATAACACGCCGATGATGATTTTCTACGGATCAAGGCTAAGGCAATACCGCCGTTCTCTTGTATTTGCACGCCACGCCACTACTACGACCAAAACTTGTTGAACGAGCCTGATTTGAGGCTCTTTTAGTCATCCCCATCCGGGGACTTCTGTGAGCGCCCCGTGATGAAGCGGGGCCGGGATGACTGCCACATACAACAAGCCGGAAGCGATCGCGCGTGGCGCGCGCATGTTGCGCACGGCGCTCGGCCCCGCCATCGCGCGCTATCTCGAAGACCCCGGCGTCATCGAAGTGATGTTGAACCCGGACGGCCGGTTGTGGATCGATCGGCTGTCCGAAGGTCTGTCCGACACGGGCGAGAGGATGTCGCCCGCCGATGGCGAACGCATCGTGCGGCTCGTCGCGCATCATGTCGGCGCGGAGGTGCATGCGCGCTCGCCCCGCGTCTCGGCCGAGTTGCCCGAGACCGGCGAGCGGTTTGAAGGCTTGCTGCCGCCCATCGTCGCATCGCCGGCTTTTGCCATCCGCAAGCCCGCCGTCGCGGTGTTCACGCTCGACGACTATGTGGCGAGCGGAATCATGACCGCCAGCCAGGCCGATACGCTGCGCGCGGCCGTCGCGTCCCGCGCCAACATCCTTGTGGTGGGCGGCACCAGCACGGGAAAAACGACGCTCACCAATGCACTGCTCGCCGAAGTGGCGAAGACTGCGGATCGCGTCGTCATCATCGAGGACACCCGCGAACTGCAATGCCGCGCGGCAAACCTCGTCTCGATGCGCACCAAGGACGGCGTGGCGACGCTGTCCGACCTGGTGCGCTCCAGCTTGCGCCTGCGCCCCGACCGCATTCCGATCGGCGAGGTGCGCGGCGCCGAAGCCCTCGACCTTCTGAAAGCCTGGGGCACGGGCCACCCCGGAGGTATCGGCACCATTCACGCCGGCAGCGCCATAGGTGCGCTGCGCCGTCTCGAACAACTCATCCAGGAAGCCGTCGTCACCGTCCCGCGCGCGCTGATCGCGGAGACGATCGACCTTGTCGCCGTGCTGTCTGGCCACGGCTCCGCGCGCCGGCTCGCCGAACTCGCCCGCGTCGACGGGCTGGGGCCGGACGGCGACTACCGCATCACCCCCGCCAAACCAACCACAGGAGATATCGCATGATCCGCACGCTCTCGCGCGGCACTCGCGCCCTCGCGACCGCCGCAACGACGCTCACCATCAGCATCATGTTGACACCAGCCGCACATGCGTCCGGTTCATCCATGCCCTGGGAACAGCCGCTGGAAAAGATTCTCCAGTCGATTGAGGGGCCGGTCTCCAAGATCATCGCCGTCATCATCATTATCGTCACCGGCCTGACGCTGGCTTTCGGCGACAGCAGCGGAGGTTTTCGCAGGCTGATCCAGATCGTGTTCGGCCTGTCGATCGCATTCGCGGCGTCGAGCTTCTTCCTGTCGTTCTTCTCGTTCGGCGGCGGGGCGCTCGTCTGATGGCGACCTCCTTTGAACAGCTTGACGCCGTGTCGGGATTTTCGATCCCCGTCCATCGCGCGCTGACCGAGCACATCATGCTCGGCGGCGCGCCACGTTCGATCGCGATTCTGAACGGGACGCTGGCCGGCGCGATCGGCCTCGGCCTGCGCCTCTGGCTGGTCGGCCTCGCCATCTGGGCCATTGGCCATTTCGTGGCGGTGTGGGCGGCAAAGCGCGATCCGCTGTTCGTGGAAGTCGGGCGCAGGCATCTGCGCATCCCGGCTTTTCTCGCGGTGTGAAGGAGACGCGCTGTGATGAATTTCGCCGAATATCGCCGCACCGCCTCGCGCCTTGCCGATTATCTGCCCTGGGTCGCGCTGGTCGGCCCCGGCGTGGTGCTCAATAAAGATGGCAGCTTCCAGCGCAGCGCCAGGTTTCGCGGTCCCGATCTCGATTCCGCTGTCGCGGCCGAACTGGTCGGTGTCGCACGACGACTCAACAACGCCTTCCGCCGTCTCGGCTCTGGCTGGGCCATCTTCGTCGAGGCGGAGCGCCACCCCTCGAACAGCTACCCCAACAGCATCTTTCCCGATCCGGCATCCGCGCTGCTCGACGCCGAGCGCAAGGCCGGGTTCGAGGAAGCCGGTGCGCACTTCGAGTCCGACTACGCCCTGACCTTCGCCTGGCTGCCGCCGGCCGAGGACACCGCCCGCGCGGAGACCTGGCTTTATGAAGGCCGCGAGCAATCCGGCGTCGATCCTCATGAGATTCTGCGCACCTTTGTGGACCGCACCGACCGCGTGCTGGCGCTGCTTCACGGCTTCATGCCGGAATGCGCGTGGCTTGATGACAGCGAGACGCTGACTTACCTGCATTCTTGCATCTCGACCAGGCGCCATCGCGTCCGCATCCCCGAGACACCGATCTATCTCGACGCGCTGCTGGCGGACCAGCCGCTGACCGGCGGGCTGGAGCCGCGCCTTGGCGATCAGCACCTGCGCATCCTCACCATCACAGGTTTTCCGACAGCGACCACGCCCGGCATCCTAGATGAGCTGAACCGGCTGGCGTTCCCGTATCGCTGGTCGACGCGCGCGATTCTGCTCGACAAGACGGAGGCGACGCGACTGCTGACCAGGATCAGGCGGCAGTGGTTCGCCAAGCGCAAGTCCATCGCCGCGATCCTGAAAGAGGTGATGACGAACGAGCAATCCGTGCTCGTGGACACCGACGCCGCCAACAAGGCCGCCGACGCCGATCTGGCGCTTCAAGAGCTTGGCGCCGATGTCGCCGGCATGGCCTACGTCACCGCCACCATCACGGTCTGGGACGCCGATCCGCGCATCGCCGACGAGAAACTACGGCTGGTCGAGAAGGTCATCCAGGGCCGCGACTTCACGGCGATGCTGGAGACCGTCAACGCGGTGGACGCCTGGCTCGGCTCGCTGCCAGGTCACGCCTACGCAAACGTCCGCCAGCCGCCGATCAGCACCCTGAATCTCGCCCACCTGATTCCCTTAAGCGCGGTGTGGGCGGGGCCTGAACGGGACGAGCACTTCGGCGCACCCGCATTGCTCTATGGCAGGACCGAAGGCTCAACCCCGTTCAGGTTTTCCCTTCACGTCGGCGATGTCGGCCACACCCTCGTCGTCGGCCCGACCGGCAGCGGCAAGTCCGTGCTGCTGGCGCTGATGGCGTTGCAGTTCCGGCGCTACGCCGGCGCCCAGGTGTTCGCCTTCGACTTCGGCGGCTCGATCCGCGCCGCCGCGCTCGCCATGGGCGGCGACTGGCATGATCTCGGCGGCGGTTTGACGGAAGGCTCGGACGCCTCGGTTTCGCTTCAGCCCCTCGCGCGCATCCATGACACCTATGAGCGCGCCTGGGCCGCCGACTGGATCGTTGCGATCCTGATGCGCGAAGGCGTCCCGATCACACCGGAAGCCAAGGAGCATCTCTGGACGGCGCTGACATCGCTCAGCACCGCGCCGGTCGAGGAACGCACCATTACGGGCCTCAGCGTGCTGCTGCAATCCAACGACCTGAAGCAGGCGTTGCGGCCGTATTGCGTCGGCGGCGCTTACGGCCGGCTGCTCGACGCCGAGGCCGAATACCTCGGCTCGGCCGACGTGCAGGCGTTCGAGATCGAGGGACTTGTCTGCACGGGCGCGGCGCCGGCCGTCCTCGCTTATCTGTTTCATCGCATCGGAGACCGGCTCGACGGGCGGCCGACGCTGCTCATCATCGACGAAGGCTGGCTTGCGCTGGATGACGAAGGTTTTGCCGGGCAATTGCGCGAATGGCTGAAGACTCTGCGCAAGAAGAACGCATCCGTCATCTTCGCCACGCAGTCGCTGTCCGACATCGACAATTCGACTATCGCCGCGGCCATCATCGAAAGCTGCCAGACGCGGCTCCTGTTGCCGAACGAGCGTGCCGTCGAGCCACAGATCACGGCAATCTATCGCCGCTTCGGCCTGAACGACAGGCAGATCGAAATCCTCGCACGCGCGACGCCCAAGCGGGATTATTACTGCCAGTCCCGCCGCGGCAACCGCCTGTTTGAACTCGGCCTGTCCGAAGTCGGCCTCGCGCTGTGCGCCGCATCCGCCAAATCCGACCAGGCGCTGATCGCGCGGATCGTCGCCGAGCACGGCCGCGAAAACTTTCTCGCCGCCTGGCTCAACGCCCGCGATGTCGGCTGGGCGGTCGATCTCATTCCCAACCTCACCAACAAGGGGACATCCTCATGACCTTGCGCCGTTCATCACGCGCCGCGCGGCTCGCCGTCGCGCTGCTGACCACCCCCGTCGCGCTGGCGCCGATGCTGGCGACGCCGGCCCACGCGCTGGTCGTGTTCGATCCCTCGAACTATGCGCAGAACATGCTGACCGCCGCGCGGTCGCTGGAGCAGATCACCCACCAGATCGCCTCTCTCCAAAACGAGGCGCAGATGCTCGTCAATCAGGCCCGCAACCTCGCAAGCCTGCCGTATTCCGCGCTCCAGCAGATTCAGCAGAACGTCCAGCGCACGCAGCAGCTCTTGGGCCAGGCGCAGAACATCGCCTTCAACGTCCAACAGATCGACCAGGCGTTCCAGCAGCAATATGGCAACGTCTCACTGTCGGCGTCCGACCAGCAGCTTGTCGCCGATGCGCGCTTGCGCTGGCAGAACACGGTCGGCGGATTGCAGGACGCGATGCGCGTGCAGGCCGGCGTCGTCGGCAACATCGATTCCAACCGCACGCAGATGTCGACGCTGGTCGGCCAGAGCCAGAATGCTGCCGGAGCACTCCAAGCCACCCAGGCCGGCAATCAGATCCTCGCTCTCCAGTCGCAGCAGCTCTCCGACCTGATCGCGGTGATCTCGGCCAACGGCCGCGCCAGCGCGCTGACCGGGGCCGAGCGCGCGGCGGCGGCCGAACAGGGCCGCGAGCAACGCCGCCGCTTCCTGACGCCGGGCGGCAGCTACACGCCGGGCAACGCGCAGATGTTCAACAATTGAGGGGCGCGGCCATGGACGGCAAGATGCTGGTGCACCTCAGTGCAATCGTGTTCGTCGCTATCGCCCTGACGGCGACCGCGATCGAGATGACCCGCAAGGATGACCCGCCGGCATCGCCGTCCGTGCGTGCCATTCAGCCCACGGACGATCCGCTCCGCGAGGGGCAGTTGCGATGTCAGGAGCTTGGGCAAAAGGCGGCCAGTGACGCGCAATGCCTGCGCGTCTGGGCCGAGACCCGCGCGCGCTTTCTCGGCCGCACGCGCACGCCGGCCGCGCCCGCTTCAAGTTCCGGCGAAGGGCGGTGACGCATGGGCGGCAGTAGCGTCATCGACACGTTTCTCGGAACCTTCACCCGCTACATCGACTCAGGCTTCGGCCTTCTCAGCGGCGAGGTCGCCTTCATCGCCACGACGCTGATCGTCATCGACGTGACGATCGCCGCGCTGTTCTGGAGCTGGGGCGCGGACGACGACATCATTGCGCGCCTGGTGAAGAAAACCCTCTTTGTCGGCGTCTTCGCTTATTTGATCTCCAACTGGAACAGCCTTGCGAAGATCGTGTTCGAGAGTTTTGCCGGGCTTGGCCTGAAAGCCTCGGGCACGGGCTTCTCCGCGCAGGATCTGATGCGGCCCGGCAAGGTGGCGCAGACCGGCCTCGATGCGGCGCGACCGCTGCTCGACGCGATCTCGCCGCTGATGGGCTGGCTCGCGGTGTTCGAGAACCTGATCCAGATCGTTTGCCTGCTGTTCGCCTGGGCGCTCGTTATCCTCGCCTTCTTCATCCTCGCGATCCAGATGTTTGTCACGCTCGTTGAGTTCAAATTGAGCACGCTCGCCGGCTTCGTGCTGATTCCCTTCGGTCTGTTCGGCAAGACCGCCTTCATGGCCGAGCGCGTGCTTGGCAACGTCATTTCCAGCGGCATCAAGGTGCTGGTGCTGGCTGTCGTCATTGGCATCGGCAGCACCTTGTTTGCGCAGTTCACGCAAGGCTCTAATGGAGCCACGCCGACCATCGACGACGCCATGGCCATCGTGCTGGCCGCGCTGTCGCTGTTGGGTCTCGGCATCTTCGGCCCCGGCATCGCCAATGGCCTCATCTCCGGTGGTCCGCAACTCGGCGCGGGCGCGGCGATCGGCACCGGCCTTGCGGCAGGAGGCGCCGCCTTCGCCGCCGGCGGCGGCGCGGTGCTGGCCGCAAAAGGTGGAGCGGCTGCCCTGTCCGGTGGCGCGGCTGCGGTCCGGGGCGGCGCGACAGCCGCGGGCGCAACCTCCGCCGCCTATACGCTCGGCTCCATGGGGCACTCCGGCGCGGCCGGCGTGGCGTCAGGTCTCGGCGGCGTCGCGCGCGCGGCAGGCTCCACTGCGGTTTCGCCGCTCAAGCGCGCCGCCGCGCGTGCCGCTGAAAGCGTCAAATCGAGCTACACCGGTGGCGCAAGGGGCTCGTTCGCGGCGACAGGCGGCTCCTCGACCATGGGCACCGTCGGCGGCACCTCGAGCGGCGGCGCGGCCTCCGCAGGCCCGGCCGCGCAAACACCGCCGGCCTGGGCGCAGCGTATGCGCCGATCCAGCCATTCCAGCCATGCCGTTCAGACGACCGCTCACGCCGTGCGCTCCGGCGACGGTCATGGCGCCGGCTCTTCCGTCAACCTGTCTGAGGGCAATCGCACATGAGCATCTTCAAACGATCCGCCGTCCACTATGGCAAGACCCCACAACCCGAGACACCATACCAGCGCGCCGCGCAGGTCTGGGACGAACGCATCGGCTCCGCCCGCGTACAGGCGAAGAACTGGCGGCTCATGGCCTTCGGATCGTTGATCCTCTCCACAGGCTTCGCCGCCGCGCTGGTGTGGCAGACGACAAGCGGCACTGTCGTTCCATGGGTTGTGCAGGTGGACGGTCTCGGCCAGGCGCAAGCGGTCGCGCCGGCCGTGGCCGACTATCGGCCGACCGATCCGCAAGTCGCGTGGCATCTGGCGCGCTTCATCGAGCAGGTCAGGAGCATCCCCGCCGATCCCGTCATTGTCCGGCAACAATGGCTTCGCGCCTATGAATGGACGACGGATCACGGTGCGGCCGCGCTCAACGATTACGCGCGATCGAACGACCCGTTCACAAAGGTCGGAAAGCAACAGGTCGCGGTCGAGGTGTCGAGCGTCATCCGCGCGTCGGCGGATTCCTTCCGCGTCGCCTGGACCGAGCGGCGCTACGACAACGGCCAGCTCGCCGCCACCGAACGCTGGACCGCGATCCTGACCATCGTCATCCAGCCGCCGCGCGACGCCGACCGGCTCAAGGCCAATCCGCTGGGAATCTATGTCAATGCGATCAACTGGTCGCGGGAGATGAGCCAATGAGTCGGCTGATGATCCGCGAATACGGAAAGCCATCTTTCCGGAAACCCGCATTGGCAGCTTTGCTGCTGTCCGGCTCCATGCTCGCCGGCTGCGCCACACCGCAGAAGCCGCCGCAGATCAGCTACGACGCCGATGTCCCACCGCTGCCCGCCATACCTGCATCGGTGACGGACGATCGACCGAAGCCGTTGCATATCCCGCCTGTGTGGAAGCCGGCACGGGGTGGGGCTGCTGCCGGAGCGCCAGCCGCGCGCATCGAGAACGCCAATGCAGCCGCCCGCGTCCAGCCGCGCCGCGAGGGGTACTTCAACGCCATCCAGATTTATCCGTGGTCGGAAGGCGCGCTCTATCAGGTCTATGCCGCACCCGGCCAGATCACCGACATCGCGCTGGAGCCGGGCGAGAGTCTCACCGGCGCGGGGCCGATCGCGGCCGGCGACACCGCACGCTGGATTATTGGCGACACCGAATCCGGCTCCGGCGAAAGGCGCCGCGTCCATGTGCTGGTGAAGCCATCGCGCGCCGACATCACCACCAACCTGGTCGTCACCACCGACCGCCGCACCTACCTGCTCGAACTGCACTCAGGCTCAAAACCCTACATGCCGTCTGTCTCATGGGCCTATCCGCGGCCGCCAGCTGGACAGCACACGAGCATTCCGGCAACGCCGGTCATCCCAGTCGCCGCCGCGCGCAACTATCGCTATGGGCTGACCGGCGACAATCCACCGTGGAAGCCGGTTGCCGTCTATGACGACGGCCGCCGCGTCTATGTCGAGTTTCCGCGCGGCATCGTGCAAGGCGAGATGCCGCCGATCTTCGTCATCGGACCGGAGGGCGAAGCACAGATCGTCAACAGCCGCGTCCACCGCAACATCCTGATCGTCGATCGCCTGTTCGGCGCGGCCGAACTGCGCCTTAGCAGTGGCGACAGGCAGCAGACCGTCAGGATCGTCCGCACCGACGGGAGGCCGTCATTATGAGTCAGAACCAGAACCAGACCAGCACCGCGGCCCCGATGCGGCTTGGCGCTCCGCCGCCGCGCGTCACCCGTCTCTCGCGCAAGGTGCTCGCTGGCGTCAGTGTCGTCGTGTCGCTCGGCGTCGTTGGGGCGCTGATCTATGCGCTCCAGACGCGCGATGCCGACAAGAGCGGCCAGGAGCTTTACTCCACCACCAACCGGCAACCCGCAGACGGCTTGGCGGGCTTGCCGCGCGACTACACCGGACCAATCCTCGGCCCGCCATTGCCCGGTGATCTCGGGCGTCCGATCGTCGATGCGCAGAACAGGGGCCAGCCTGTCGTGCCGCCGACGATTGCGGCACCCAGGGTCGATGAGGCCGAACAACGCCGGCTGGCCGAGATCGAGGCCGCGCGCACCAGCGGCGTGTTCTTCCAGACCGCACCGGGTGCGGCGAGCGCGGTCGCATCGCAGGCCGGCATGGCCATGCCGAATTTCGGTGGGTTTGATGTGACCGGCCAACGCAGCCAGCCAACCGCGCAGGACAAGCAGCTTGCTTTTCTCAACGCCTCCGTCGATCGCCGCACGACCTCGCCGGATCGCGTCATGCCGCCGGCCTCGCCCTTCGTGCTTCAGGCCGGAGCCGTGATCTCTGCCGCGCTGATCACCGGCATCCGTTCCGATCTGCCCGGCCAGATCACGGCGCAGGTGACGGAGAACATCTACGACAGCCCCACCGGCCGCATCCTGCTTGTGCCGCAAGGAACACGGGTGATCGGCCAGTACGACAACAATGTGCAGTTCGGCCAGCGCCGCGTGCTGCTCGTCTGGAACAGGCTCATTCTCCCGAATGGCCGCTCTATCGTGCTGGAGCGCCAGCCCGGCGCAGACGCTGCGGGCTATGCCGGCCTTGAGGATGGCGTTGATTATCACTGGTGGGATCTGGCCAAGGCGGCCGGTCTGTCGACGCTGCTCTCTGTCGGCGCCGAGCTTGCCATCAACGACGAGGACCGCTTGCTCCGCGCCATCCGCAACGGCGGTCAGACCACCATCAACGACGCGGGACAACAGATTGTCCGTCGCCAGCTCAACGTCCCGCCGACGCTCACCATCCGGCCGAGCTTTCCGGTCAGGATCGTCGTCACGAGAGATTTAGCCCTCGAGCCCTACAGGGGATGACCATGACCAAGCTGAAACTCGGCCCGCTTCCCGACGACAAGCCTGTGAAAGTGTCGCATGAACTGCCTGCGACAGTGTTTCAGGACTTGAAGCTCTACGCACGCTTGCTGACCGATGACGGGCAGCCATCGGCAGACCCGCTCAAGCTGATCGCGCCGATGCTTGCACGCTTTATGGCAACCGATCGCGCTTTCGCGAAAGCCCGCCGCTCCCAACAATCGTCGAAGACGGGAGCTTGATGCCGTCCGGTTTCCGTGACGCCGCTATCGAGCGCGCAAGGCTAAGAAAGCGTCGAAACGCGGGATTGTCGTTCTTTGGCGACCACACCGCATTGAAGCGAAGAATCTCGCCGGCGATCGGGCGATAGCAGAGACCGGGAAATAGCGCCGCCGTCATCGCTTCGCTGACGACGGTCAGTCCTCGCCCAAGGGCCACGAGAGGCAGCAGATTGTCGCGACCGACATATTGAACCCGGATATCCGGATGCCGGCCGAGGTCCGCCATGCGCAAGACCAGATAATCGTAGATCTCCTGTCCAGGCGCCGAGTCACTGACGATGAAAGCCTGCCCCGTTAGGTCCTGCCACTGGATTTCTTCGCGCTTTGCCAGGGCGTGATTATCAGGCAACACTGCGAATGCGCGCTCTGACCAAAGATATACTGTTTCGCAGTCGGCCCACGCACGCGATCCCCTCAAAAATGCCACGTCAAGCTTGAATTCCCGAATTGCGGCGACATGCTCGGAGGGATTACCCTCGATCATCTCAACATCGACGCTGCGGTGTTTATCCTCATACATGCGCAGCAGCTCGGCGAGGAATCCGGAGGCGATAGACGAATAGATGCCGACTCTGACACGGCCGTCCTCCGAGCGTCCGATCGATGCGACGTCTTCCGCGCCATGCCCGACGTTCCGGATGATCTGGCGCGCTCGGCTTAGAAAGCGCTCGCCTGCGAAAGTCAGACGGACACCGCCATTGTAGCGGTTGAACAGAGAAGCTCCCAACTCGTCTTCGAGATCGCGAACACGACGGCTGATCGCCGATTCCTGTACGCCGCGGGCCACACCGGCCTTGCGAAAACTGCCATGCTCGGCGGCAGCTATGAAATAGCGCAGATGGCGAAGCTCAATGGTCAGCTCGTTGCGGCGCGACTTCACGTCGCGACGAGATTTGCTTCCCATTTTGTCCTCGCCACTTCTTGTTTCGCCTCTGCTGGTTTGCGTGCCGTTGTGCCCCATTCAGCGCGGTGAGCGACCTGGTTACGATCTGCGTCCTTGAGTTTCGACTGGTGAGGCTCTCACCTGCCCATCTTGCGCCGCTCAACTGATGTCCGGTGTAGGCGTGGATCGATACCAATTTGCCGCGCCATCGGGCGAAGGCCGCAGCGCGGCGCCACGCTCTTCAAGCCAGAGTCTTATTTCTGAGGCTGTTACGGTGCCGACGCCCGGTTCGGCCATAAGTTCTTCCCAGGTGTAGGCCGAGGCGATCTTGACGAGATGCCGGCTGCGCTTGGCGACAGTCCTGCCGCCCAGCGAGGCATGGCGGCCGTGCAGCAGCGCGTCGATGGCCCGACGGGGGAGATTACGACACAGGATTTTCTCCTTCGGTTTCGGAGAGAACACCCGCACGTCATGCTCCTCGATGTCAAGTTGCGCGGCAATGCGGCGATGATCCATGCCGAGCGCGCGGAGGATCGTTATCTCGTCGCGCAGCCAGGCGAGGAAACGGCGGCGGTTATAATCGCTTCGGCGCGGTTGCGAATCTGATCGACGCTTTGGCGGTGAGAGAAATTGTTGATCCGATGTATCGTTGACCAATGTCAGCATAGCAGTTTTCTCATAGAGTGGACGGACCAGCCTGTTGATTGAACCTGCTACTTCGCGAGTTTAGTCGTTGGGACGAGGTACAGACTCGCGGGCGGACTCTCCGATAAGAACGATCGCGTTCGCCATCCCTAGAACTGAAACGTCGTCGACAGCAGGAACGTGCGCGGCTCGCTCAGACCCAGTTGCCAATAGGAAGATGCCCAGTAGCTCCTGTCCAATACGTTGCGCAGGCTTGCACGGACGATGATCGGCTTCCAGCCCGGTTGTCTGATCGTGTAGCTTGCATTCAGATCGAAACGATACCAGCCATCGACTTTTTGCATGTTCGCGTTATCAAGGAATGAGAAGGACTGCCATTGCGCCATCCCACCCAGGGTGAGCCCCTCGATGAACGGAGTGTCCCAATCCAGGCTGAGGGTGGCACGATATCTGGGAGTACCGACGATCCGGTTGCCGATGTTAGTTCCGTCCGGGGTTTCGATCAGCCTGGGATCGAGAAACGTAAACCCGCCGACGAAACGGATACTGTCAGTCGCTTGGCCAAAGGTCGTGAACTCGATTCCCTGATAGCGAGTCTTGCCGACCTCGCCAAAGATCAAGGTGTCGGGATCTCGACCGTAAGTCGGCCGCGTAGCAGTGAAGGCAGCGAGCGTCGCCGCTATGTGGCCGAAATCGACCTTCGCGCCGACCTCGGATTGCGTTGTCTTGAAGGGCGGAAAAACTTCCCCGACGTTCACCGCATTGGTCGGTGCAATCTGGCCGGCTTCCAGGGCCTCCATGTAATTGGCGTACAAGGAGACATTCTGCCACGGCTTGACGATCAGCGCTGCGGCCGGAGACAGGGCACCATCGTCATATTGAGAACCGCTGCTGAAGGACCTTCGCTTCACTCTCTGGTGCCTGATGCCGAGCATCAATTGGATGCGCTCGTCCAGGGCAGACATGGTATCGGCCAGCGTAAAGCCCAGATTCTCGGTGCGACTTGATATCGGCGCACTGGCGGGATCGCCGAGCCGGGGAAAATTCGGCTGAGGGAAATAGACAGGATTGTACAGATTTGTAGCCGGAAGGACTGCGGAGCCATTCCAATCGTCCCCGTCATTGTCCCCGTAATTTTCGCGGCCCCATCCCGCCGCCAAGGCTACCGCATGTTTCACCGGGCCGGTCTCCACATGCCCCCGCAGACCTGTCTCGGCAGTGGTCGCGTGCCTGAAGTAAATGTATTGATAGGCGGACGATGCGGCCATTGTGCCCACTGCGTCCACAAGAGTCGGATAATATTCTGCGACCCTCACACCCGATTTGCCGCGCCCGAATGCTGCATAGGCGGTCACGTTCTCGGTGATGTCCCACTCGCCGCGCGTCGTGGCGTACTTGCTCTCTACTTTATGATATTCCCATGGCTGTACCCAGTTATGAGTAGTGTGAGGCGGCATCGGAACCGGGGCATCCAACGCGACAGTCACTGGCGCTCGGTTTCCACGAGTGTTGAGGTATTGATAGCCAAAGTCGGCAGACAAGCGGACGGTTTCGCCCCGATAGTCGAGGCCGAGCGCGGCCACTCTTGTTTCGCGCGAGTTATAGTCGATGGGAGTATCGCCGCTGCGGTACACTCCATTGAAACGGACACCGAATTCTTTGTTGTCGCCGAAGCGCTGACCGGCATCGAGGTGGCCGCCGAACTGGCTGTTCATCGCATAGTTCGGTGTAAAAGCGATCAACGGCTCGTCGCCGGCGCGTTTCGGCACCAGGTTTACTGTGCCAAGATGCGCACCCTGGGTCGGCGGCAGGCCGTTGAGCAGAGTGCTCGCTCCCTTCAGCACCTCGACCCGCTCGATCGTTTCCACCGCCGTGGCACTGTCTAGTGATTGTGTAATGCCGAACAGGCCGCCGAAGGATACGTTATGTGCGTTGGCGCCGACTCCTCGGATGGCCCATTGCTCTTTACCGAAGCCACCGCCTGTGTCGTATATTTTGGCCACCGATGGATCGTTGGAGAGCACTTCGGCAATGCTTCTAGCCTGCTGATTCTCGATAAGCTTGCGCGTGTAGTTGGTCTGATGGAATGGCGTGTCCATCATGTCTCTATTGCCAAGCATCCCGAGCTGGCCACCGCGCGCCACCTGTCCGCCGGCATAGGCCGGAGGCAGCGACATCGTGGAGTTGGGATTTCCAGCGCCCTGCACGTCAATCGTATCGAGCGAGATCGCGCCGGCCAGCACCGCGCCGCCGCTCCCTGCATTGGCCGCACCCGAAACCAACGCGGCGCTCGCCGGGCCGGTAATGCTGACGGTGACGCCGGTTCCGGCCACCATGGTCCGCAACGCCTGAGCAGGCGTCATGACGCCCGAGACAGCGCGCGTGGTCGTCGAGCGGGCGATATCGGATGAATATCCGACCTGCCAGCCGGTGACGCGGCTGAATGCATCCACCGCGGAGGAGAGCGGCTGGGCAGGGATCGAGAATTGAACAGTGCGGGCAGTCTGCTGCGCCTGGGCGGGGACGATGATGGGCGCATTCGTGGCGCCACAGGCGAGGACGGTCGAACCGAGCAGAACAACTGCGAGACGTTTCCTCCGTCCATCCTTGCTCGATGCCGAAATGTTATTCTGACTTGCGATCCCCCGATCGTTCATCGCTCGCTGCCCTCAACCAGATGCAGAGGGCTGCTTGTCACACCTTGTGAAAACTCGGCCCTCATAACAGGGACGATGAGGGGTCGATCCGTCACAAAAAAAGTTTGGTCGCTAGAGTATGATCCGATCAAGTTGAATCGGGCCATGCTCTAGAAATTATTGTCTGGTCGCATTTTCTTCCGGCGAACCGGTATCCACTTCGCCGGAAAATGCTTTAACGCAAGATCAGGATTCCGCCCGGAAGTCGCGTGACGTCGGCACCGGCCGATCGCGCGAGCGTCCTGATAGCTGCGTCAGGATCATCGATACGATAATGTCCGCTCACTAGGCGATCCGACGCCAGGCTGCCTATGACCACGACCCGTCCGTCAAAATAGCGTTCGAGGTCGCCCAATGCGGCGCGGAATGGCCGGTCGCGAAACACGATCCGGCCGTTGCGCCATGCAAGCGATTGATCGATGTCCGCTGCCTCTACCGCGGACAGGCCGGATGCGCTGGCGACAATCATCTGCCCCGGCGCGAGGAATTCGTGATCGGCCTGGCCGCTCACCTCAACGCGGCCACGTTCGAGCACGACAGTGTCCTGACCATTCTCAGTCCTGACGCTGAAGGCAGTCCCCTTGACCTCGACCTCCGCGAAATGCCCTGCGACGACAAATGGCCGTGACGGATCATGCCGGACGTCGAAATAGGCTTCACCGTCGAGCAATGTGACCCGGCGGCGACCGCCAGAAAAATCAACGGCAATGGCGGTTGAGGTGTTGAGCGTCGCGGTCGACCCGTCCGGCAGCGTGATGGTCTCGCGCTGGCCGGTTGCTGTCATATAGTCAGATTGCCACCGCAGCATGACGCCCGGCAACTGCTGCCAGCCTATCAGCAGCAGGAGGACGGCGGCAGCGGCGGCAACAGCCGGGATCCAGTCTCGCCGCGCCTTCCGTTCCCGCACCGAAACCACGGATGGGGGCACGTCCAGTCCGAGCCGGCGGGCGTCGGTTTCGGTCGCCTTGCGTAAGGAAGGCATGTCGTGCATCGCGGAGATACGCGCAAATGCCTGGCCGCAGCGGATGTCCGATCGCCGCCACGCCTCAAACTCCGCCAGCGTCGCCGGGTCGCGCTCTTCCTGGAGTCGAATGAACCAGTCGAGCGCCTGATCCGTTACGGGATCCGGATGCTTGTATTCTCCATCCGATCCGTAATCCCCTGTCGGTTTCTGTCCCACCTAGCTGATCCGCAATTCGATTATTCGGACGCTCATATGAGTGAGACGTTTGACAGGAAGACCCGTCACAAATTTCCCCCTGCGATACCAATGAGAGCAGCTTGAGCGATTCCGACGGGTCGCTCAGAGCATGTTACCAGAGTTTGTCTGTGCCCGTCACCGGCTTCAATCCTCGTCAAGCCGTGCAAGCACATCTTGGCAATGCCCCATGACAAGTTTGATGTCGTTATAAATAGTATTGCGAGAAACGCCGAGATGTTCCGCGATCTCAGCGCACGTACGCCCTTGCAGATGAATCATGGACCATACGGTTCTTGCTCGCACCGGGAGTTCCGCCAGTGCGCCCTCGAACGCCCGCCACCGCTGCCGCTGAATCAAATCGTCTTCGATCGAGGGTCCGACGGTGGCGACATTCTCTATGTCTTCCCTTGCTGCGTCGGACGCCTCATACCGATTACGAACCGCCTTACGCCGCTGGTGGTCGATCGCCAGATTCTGAGCGGTCTGAAACAGAAAGCCCTCAACGTGCTCGATCGGTCTTGTCTCAAGTGCCTTTCGGGCCTTCAGGTAGGTTTCCTGCGCGAGGTCCTCTGCCGTTTGAGGATCGCGCACGATCCTCATCACGGTCCAAAGGAGGGAGCGGCGGTGCGACTGGAAAATCGCGTTCAACGCTGCCGACATGATCGCCTCTGGTCGGCATGAGGGATAGCGTTCATGGAATTACCCGACCCGGTCAGCCGACAAAGATGCGAAGCTGCACCCTGCCACAGGGCGAGGCACACGACTGCGTCAGCATTCCTTTTGGTTAGACCGCTTCCCAAGGTCCCCGAACTTTCCATGCGACTGTGCAAGGGTTGGACCATTGTCCATCGACTTCACTACCAGAGGAAAATTCACGTGCAACCGCAATGATTTAGACCTGTTCTAGAAATCTGGTCAGCTTGCACGTGTTTTACGGAACCCGATTCTGCGGAAATCGTGAGGTTTTTCGGAGCGATAGCAATCTCGGACGCTTTCCAGAAATTCTTCCGGGCGGCCGATCCTGACCTCGTTATGCGTCGTTGTGGCAGTGAGGCCACATCATCGGGCGAAGTCACAGGGGGGGCATCGCAGGCACAGAAGATGCTGCTGCCCGTCCTAATAGTGGAAGAGCCCATTGCTAATCCGGCACAATCACGACTGTCCGCTTCGCAGTCTCCCAACTCGCGTCCAGAATCCCAAGGTGACTGAACGTGAACTCGGGGCATCTCCCGACGTGCAGAGTTTTACGCTCGTTTCGCCCGGGGCGAGGCCGCGAACTCTGGCGCAACAAAGAATAGAGTGTGCGGCCATGGCGCGCGCCGCAGCGAAAACCGTTTCAAAAACCGTTTCAGATCGTCTTTTTGAAACGGTGAGATTTGCCTAAGTGTTTGATTTTATTGGCGCGCCCGAAAGGATTCGAACCTCTGACCCCCAGATTCGTAGTCTGGTGCTCTATCCAGCTGAGCTACGGGCGCGTTTGTAGGCGGAAATCAAAATCGCCGCATTTCGGAACAGGCGTCCCGAAGCGGGCCCTTGCTAACGGCTCCGGGTCAGCTTTGCAAGCGGCGCGGCGCTACCAACGGCGCCGGATGACAGGAAATCGCATAGGCTGATCGGGGGGAGAACGGCGCGGTACGCGCATTTTCGCCAACCTTGTGGCAGGCACCGAAATCCGGTGATACGGAGTAGCGGCGATCCTGAAATCGATCAGGCTCGGACACGTTCGTTGCGGATCATTTGCAGTTCTACCGGACGGTCCGGAATCGTAATCCGGAACGTGGCGCCTATGGTGCCTTCCACCAGGTGGATGTCGCCGCCGTGCGCACGCACCAGTTCCGCCGCGATCGCAAGGCCGAGCCCGCTGCCGCCCGGGCGTGCGGAACTCTGAAAGGCCTCGAACAGGTGGTTGCGCGCCTGTTGCGGAACGCCCGGTCCGGTGTCGGAAACCTCGATAATCGCCACCGCGCCTTCGCGGCGCCCGGCGACCCGGATTTGCCGGGTCGCCGCGTCGTTTCGCGGCTGGCTCTCCAAAGCCTGTGCGGCGTTGCGCACCAGATTAAGCAGAATGCGGAACAGCTGATCGGGATCCGCATCGATCGTAAGGCCGCGCTCGATCGCATTGATCCATGTGATGGAGCCGTCCGGCGTCAGCCCCGCTGATTCCCGCACCTCGTTGACGACTGGCTCGATCGCCATCAGGCGCCGGTCGGGGGCGGCTTCCTGCGCCCGTCCATAAGACAGCGTTGACTGGCAGAACGCGATGGCGCGCTCCAGTGAGCGCATCAGCTTTGGCGCGAACCGCTGCACGCGGGGATCGGGCACGCTAGCCAACTGGTCGGAGAGCAACTGGGAGGACGCCAACAGATTGCGAAGGTCGTGGTTGATCTTGGAAACGGCGAGGCCGAGCGCGGCCAGCCGGTTCTTCTGATGCAGCATGGATACGAGATCGCGCTGCATGTCGGAGAGTTCACGCTCGGCAACGCCAATTTCGTCGCCGCGCTGCGAGGGAACGATGATCCGCGCCGGATTCTCGGGATTCTGGTGAAAGCCCACGAGGTTGGCGGTCAGGCGCCGCATCGGGCGGACGAACAGATAGTGCAGCGCCAGATAGACCAGCGCTGCCGTCAGAACAGCTATCGCCAGCGAGACTAGCAACAGGTTGCGTGAAAAGCGGTACATCGACTGGCGCAGCGGCTCCTCGTCGGTGACGACTTCGATGAACTGCGCGCCACGTGGCCCGGGTCCGATGATGCGGATCGCCTGGTTGCCGCTTTCCAGCATGGTTTCGAATGAGCCGACAATGGCCGACCACGGCGTCATCGTACGCATGTCGATGTCATGGTCGATCGCCGTCGGCAGGTCTGCGCTCGCGAGCAGCCGGCGTTGCTGCCCCATCTTGATGGCGACTGCCCGCGCGCCGATGCTGCCGAGGATCTGCCGCGCAAGCGACTCGGGCACCATGCCCGAGGGAGCTGCATCGAGCACCAGTGCGGCTGTGTTCGCGGCCGCCAGCCGGTCATTGAGCCGGTTCACCCGGAAGTTGGCGATCGACGGGACGTAGATCAGGACTTCGGCGATCATGACCAGCGGGATCGTCAGCAGCAGGAGCTTGCCGGACAGGCCGAGCCGGCCGCGCAACGACAGACGCGCGGCTCGAATCCGGAGCTGTTCGATCGCCTGTGACACGGGTTTTCCTCTGCAGGGCCCTGCGGCAAACTGACCGTGATCTGCGCTCCTGAAACGAACGACGGGGTTTCAGGAAATACTGCCGAACACCCGTGTAATATAGGTCGGCGCGACAGCTTGGCCAGTTTGACGGGATACGGAAACGATACAGGGCAAGATTGACGAAAAGAGGCCGCTCCCGTATAAGCCGCGCCAATTGTCCGTGACGGCCCGGTTTCAGCCGGGGCGGCTTGTCCGGGCCGAAAACGGCTCGGCTCGGGCGGCATTGCCGGACTTAACCTCAACATCAGGCGACGCGCCCGGTCAGCGGAGACTCCCGTGAAACGGACTTATCAACCCAGTAAATTGGTACGCAAGCGGCGTCATGGCTTTCGTGCCCGCCTCGCGACGACCGGCGGCCGGAAGGTTCTCGCCGCGCGGCGCGCGCGGGGCCGCAAGCGCCTGAGCGCCTGAGCGGATCGTCCCGGGAATCGTCATGGACCGGTTGAGGCAGCGGGCGGACTTCCTCGCCGCTGCCCATGGGCCGCGCGTCAGCACCCCTGCTTTCGTGATGCAGAATCGTTGCCGCCACGATGGCGGTCCGATCAGGGTCGGCTTTACGGTGACCAAGAAAAATGGCACCGCGACCGAACGAAATCGCATCCGCCGCAGACTTCGCGAATTGGTGAAGCGCGTGGATGCCGTATCCATGCGACCGCACAGCGATTATGTGATAATCGGCCGCCGTGCCGCGCTGAACCGCCGTTTCGCAGTGATGCTCGATGATTTGCGTTCGGCGCTTCAGCGCCTCGACCGCCGGCATCCTGAATGAATGCGGCGTCAAATCGGCGGCATCAACGGTGCATCCAGCCGCAACCCGAACCGAGTGGCGAGACCCTGAACGATGTCTGAGAACCGCAATACCATCATCGCTATCGTTCTGTCGGCTCTCGTGCTGATCGCCTGGCAGTACTTCTATAACATCCCGCAGATGGAGAAGGACCGCGCCGCCCACCAGGCGCAAAGCGAGCTTGCCAAGTCCCAGAGCAAGTCAGAGGGCGAAGCTGCGCCGAATACCGCAGCGCCCGGTCAATCCGCCGCAGGATCCGCGGTGGTCGCCCGTGATGCCGCCATCGCGTCCAAGCCGCGCGTCCAGATCAATACCCCTCGCCTGAGCGGAAGCATCTCGCTGACCGGCGCGCGCATTGATGACCTTCTGCTGACCAAGTACCGCGAGACGGTCGATCCCGCTTCTCCCGCGATCGAACTGTTCTCGCCGTCCGGCACGGCCTCTCCTTATTACGCTGAGTTCGGATGGGTTCCGGGCTCCGGATCGACCGTCCGGGTTCCGGACCGGAGCACCCTGTGGCAACAGGAGGGGGCGGGCGCGCTGACCCCGTCCACCCCGGTCACGCTGAAATACGACAATGGCGAAGGGCTGACGTTCCGTCGCATCGTCTCGGTGGATGATCAGTATTTGTTCACCATAAAAGACGAGGTCTCAAACACCGGCAGCATGCCGGTGACGCTCTATCCGTTCGCGCTGATTTCGCGCCATGGCACGCCCGAAATCTCGGGTTACTATATCTTGCACGAAGGCCTCATCGGTTATCTCGGTGATCAGGGTTTGCAGGAATACTCCTACAAGAATATCAACGAAGCCGGGTCGGTCACCTTCAATGTCACCAACGGCTGGCTTGGCATCACCGACAAATACTGGGCCGCGGCGTTGCTCCCCGACACCAGCGCGCGATTGCAGGCGCGCTTTTCGTCCGATCAGGCGGGTTCGGTCAGGACCTACCAGACAGACTATCTCGAGGATGCGCGGACAATCCCGGCTGGTGGCACGGGGGCCGTCAGCGCGCGGCTTTTCGCAGGCGCCAAGGAAGCCAGCGTTGTCGGCCTCAATTTTCCGCTGGTAGAGCTTGGCGGCTACAACAAGCAGCTTGGCCTGAACCATTTCGACCTGCTGATCGATTGGGGCTGGTTCTATTTCATTACCAAGCCGATGTTCGTTGCGCTGGACTTCTTCTTTCACATGTTCGGTAACTTCGGCGTTTCCATTCTGGTCGTGACCGTGCTGATCAAGCTGGTGTTCTTCCCGCTTGCCAACAGATCCTACGCGTCGATGGCGAAGATGAAGGCGATCCAGCCGCAGATCACCGCGCTGAGAGAGCTTTATCCCGACGACAGGATGAAGCTGCAGCAGGAGATGATGGAGATCTACAAGAAGGAGAAGATCAACCCGATCTCGGGCTGTCTTCCGGTCCTTCTGCAGATTCCCGTGTTCTTCTCGCTCTACAAGGTGCTGTTCGTGACCATCGAAATGCGTCACGCGCCTTTCTTCGCCTGGATCAGGGACCTGTCGGCGCCAGATCCGACCCACATCTTCAACCTGTTCGGACTGCTGCCCTACGACCCCTCCGTGGTGCCGCTGATCGGGCCCTACCTCGCGATCGGCGCGTGGCCGATCATCATGGGCATCACGATGTGGTTCCAGATGAAGCTGAACCCGACACCGCCGGATCCGACCCAGAAGATCATCTTCGACTGGATGCCGGTGATCTTCACCTTCATGCTTGCGGCTTTCCCGGCGGGTCTTGTGATCTACTGGGCGTGGAACAACACGTTGTCGGTGATTCAGCAGAGCTACATCATGCGACGCAACGGCGTGAAGGTGGAGCTGTTCGATAACGTGAAGTCGACCTTCCGCCGCAAATCCTCCGACAAGCCGGCGAAGACCACATAGACGGAGCTCCACCTTGCGATCGTTGCGGGTGAGCGTGACGGACGAAGCCATCCAATGCCCGGCGAGAACGTTCTCGAATCCGGCCGCTCCGCGTACGATCGGCCAGTCTTGTCGCGAACGCGCAATGCCATGTCAGGAAGGCATCTTCGCATGACGACCGGCCTTGATGCGGAGCTGATCGAGCAGGGCCGGAAGCTGTTTGCCGGGGAATGGCAATTCATCTGGGCGTCGCCGTCGATCGAAACGCTGCCGCCGATGGCTGGCCTCGAGGTCGCATTCGCCGGACGCTCCAACGTCGGCAAGTCGAGCCTGATCAACGCGCTGACCGGCCGCAGCACGCTGGCGCGCACCTCACGCACCCCGGGGCGAACCCAGGAACTGATCTTCTTCGAGGGACCGAAGGGCGCCGATGTCCGGCTGGTCGACATGCCGGGCTATGGCTTTGCGTCGGCCCCGAAGGCCAGGATCGCGTCGTGGACGTCGTTGATTCACGATTTCCTGCTCGGCCGGGCGACGCTTGCGCGCGTTTATGTCCTGATCGATGCGCGCCACGGCATCAAGGACATCGACAAGACGGTTCTGGGCACCCTCGACCGATCCGCCGTGAGCTACCAGGTCGTGTTGACCAAGGCTGATGAGGTCAAGGCTGCTGAGATGGCGGAACGTACCGATACCACCAGGACGCAGCTTGCCAGCCACCCCGCGGCGTTCCCGGATGTGCTGGTGACCTCGTCACGGACGGGCGGCGGCATCCCGGAGCTGCGTGCCGCCATGGCCCGCCTGATAGGAGAGCATCGTCGATGACGCACCCCGGCTGGTTTCGAATCATCGTCATCGCGGCGGGGCTGATGGGCGCCGCCGGCGTCATCCTGGGGGCGGTCGCCGCTCACACCGCGGATGGTGGCAGGCTTGCGCTCTCGGCTTCATCCATGCTGTCGCTTCACGCCCCGGCCGCGATGCTGGCGGTGCTGCTGGCGGACCGGCAGATCATTCGTCCGCGCATCGGCCTCCTGGCGGCCGGCGGTTTTGTCGCAGGCGCGGTCCTGTTCGGCGCGGACATGATGGTGCGCCAGTTCCTCGGACATCACCTTTTCCCGAGGGCCGCTCCGACCGGAGGAACGCTGATGATCCTGAGCTGGCTTTTGCTCACGATCGCCGCGGTCCTGCCTCGCGCGGCGTCCCGTTCCGACCAGTCCGGATCCTGATCCGAAGCGGCTTTGCGGCCCTGCCGCCGATCGGTTATAGCGTTTTCGAGCGAAGCGGATTCCGGTTCGCGTTATGAAAACGCGTCAAACATAAAGATGGAGCCTCGCTTCTGATTCAATCAGAAGCGATTCTGCTCAGAACCAGCCTTATCCCCCGGCCAAGAGATCAGCTTCATGTCCGATGACAGCCGTATCAGCCCGCTCGACCAGGCGCGTATCCTGTCAGAGGCGCTGCCGCACATGCAGCGATATGACGAGGAGACCATCGTCATCAAGTACGGCGGCCATGCCATGGGCTCGGAGAACGTCGCCCGCCAGTTCGCCAGCGACATCGTGCTGCTCGAGCAGACCGCGATCAATCCGGTCGTGGTGCATGGCGGAGGCCCTCAGATCGCCGCCATGCTGCAACGGCTCGGGATCAAATCCGAATTCGCGGCCGGCCTGCGCATTACCGACGCCGCGACCATCGAAATCGTCGAGATGGTGCTTGCCGGCTCGATCAACAAGCAACTGGTCGGCTACATCAACGAGGCCGGGGGCAAGGCCGTCGGACTTTGCGGCAAGGACGGCAACATGGTCACCGCCGCGAAGGCCACGCGGATGCTGGCGGACCCGGATTCCAACATCGAGAAGGTCGTCGATCTCGGCTTTGTCGGCGAGCCCGAAAAGGTCGATCTGACGCTTCTGAATCAGTTGATCGGCCACGAATTGATTCCGGTTCTGGCGCCGCTGGCCACCTCGAAAGGCGGCCAGACGTTCAACGTCAATGCCGACATTTTCGCCGGGGCGGTGGCCGGCGCGTTGAAGGCCAAGCGGCTCCTGCTTCTCACCGACGTTCCCGGCGTGCTCGACAAGTCGAAGCAGCTCATTCCGGAGCTATCGATCAGCGACGCGCGCAAGCTGATCGCCGACGGGACGATTTCGGGCGGCATGATCCCGAAGGTCGAAACCTGCATTTACGCGCTCGAACAGGGCGTCGGCGGCGTCGTCATCATCGACGGGAAGACTCCTCACGCGGTTCTGCTGGAGCTCTTCACCAATCAGGGTACGGGAACGCTGATTCACAAGTGACCTGCGCGCAGCGACATCCTCACCGCGGTTTCAGTCATATCGACACATGGGTGTTCGATCTCGACAACACGCTCTATCCGCATCACGTCAACCTCTGGCAGCAGGTCGACGCCCGGATCGGCGAATATATCGGCCAGTTTCTCAACGTTGATCCCATCGAGGCCCGGCGTATTCAGAAAGATTACTATAAGCGCTTCGGCACAAGCATGCGCGGCATGATGACCGAGCATGGCGTCTCCCCCGATGACTATCTCGCTTACGTTCATCAGATCGACCACTCGCCGCTCGATCCCAACCCGGCGATGGGCGCGGCGATCGGAAGGCTTCCGGGCCGCAAGCTGATCCTGACCAACGGTTCGACCGCCCATGCCGGAAAGGTGCTGGAGCGGCTCGGTTTCGGTCATCACTTCGAGGCGGTGTTCGACATCATCGCCGCGGAGATGGAGCCGAAACCTTCACCGCGGACCTATCGTCGCTTTCTCGAACGCCATGATGTCGATGCCGCGAGAAGCGCGATGTTCGAGGATCTGGCGCGCAACCTCGTCGTTCCGCATGAACTCGGGATGACGACCGTGCTGGTGGTGCCGGACGGGACGCGCGAGGTCGTGCGCGAGGATTGGGAGATGGAAGGCCGCGGCGGTGCGCCGCATGTCGACCACGTCACCGACGACCTGTCCGGTTTTCTGGCGGGGCTGACGGCGCTCCCGGCTTGACCTTCCGATACCTCTCTTCCCTCTCCCACAAGGGGAGAGGGAAGAGAGGTGCCTTGACTCCCCGACGGCAAGTCCCGACAAAGCAGCATAGCCAATCCACGCATGCGTAGCAGAGCCACAGGGAATCCGATGTCACTCGCATCGCTCGAAACCACCATCAACGGCGCGTTCGACGCGCGCGAGACCATCACCCCGGCGACCAAGGGCGAAGTGCGCGATGCCGTCGATCAGGCGCTCGGCCTGCTCGACAAGGGCGAGGCGCGCGTCGCCGAGCGCGCGGCCGACGGCAAGTGGACGGTCAACCAGTGGCTCAAGAAGGCCGTGCTGCTGTCGTTCCGCCTCAACGACATGAGCGTCATTCCCGGCGGCCCCGGCAACGCCGCGTGGTGGGACAAGGTGCCGTCGAAGTTTGAGGGCTGGGACGAGAACAGGTTTCGTGACGCCGGCTTTCGCGCCGTGCCGGGTGCGATCGTTCGTCGCTCCGCCTTCATCGCAAGGAACGTCGTGTTGATGCCGTCGTTCGTCAATCTTGGCGCCTACGTCGACGAGAGCACCATGGTCGACACCTGGTGCACGGTGGGCTCCTGTGCCCAGATCGGCAAGCGGGTCCACATCTCCGGCGGCGCGGGCATCGGCGGCGTATTGGAGCCGCTGCAGGCAGGGCCTGTGATCATCGAGGACGATTGCTTCATCGGCGCGCGCTCGGAAGTGGCGGAAGGCGTGATCGTGCGCAAGGGCGCGGTGCTGTCGATGGGCGTTTTCCTCGGCGCCTCGACCAAGATCGTCGATCGGACGACCGGCGAGATCTTCATGGGCGAAGTGCCGGAATATGCGGTGGTGGTGCCGGGCGCGCTGCCGGGCAAGCCGCTGAGTAACGGCCAGCCTGGTCCGTCCACCGCCTGCGCGGTCATCGTCAAGCGCGTCGACGAACGCACGCGCTCCAAGACCGGGATCAACGAATTGCTGAGGGACTGATTACGACGATGGGAAACGACGCGCTTTCCATCGCTCGCGATCTCATCCGCTGCCCTTCGGTGACGCCGGCGGACGCCGGTGCGCTCGGCGTGCTCGAGCCGCTGCTCAAGAATGCCGGCTTTGATGTTCACCGGATCACCTTCAGCGAGCTGGGCGCTTCCGACATCGACAATCTCTATGCCCGCATCGGGACGACCGGCCCTCACATCGCGTTCGCCGGTCATACCGACGTCGTACCCCCAGGCGATGAAGGTGCGTGGACGCGTGGCGCGTTCTCGGGCGATGTGGTCGATGGTCTGCTCTATGGGCGCGGCGCGGTGGACATGAAGGGTGGGATCGCCTGCGGCGTCGCGGCGGCGCTGGACTATCTTGCGGCGCATGGCGGCCAGCCGGGGAAAGACGGCAGCGGCTCGATCTCGTTCCTGATCACAGGCGACGAGGAAGACATCGCCGTCAACGGCACCGTCAAGCTGCTGAAATGGGCCGCGGCGCGCGGCGAGAAATTCGATCACTGCGTGCTAGGCGAGCCCAGCAATGTCGAGGATCTCGGCGACTGCATCAAGATCGGCCGCCGCGGCTCACAGTCCGGCACGCTGTATGTTGACGGCGCGCAGGGTCACGTCGCTTACCCGCACCGCGCCTCGAATCCGATTCCGGATATCGCCGCGCTGATCACCGCGCTTGTGAGCGAGCCGCTGGATCAGGGCAGCGCCCAGTTCCAGCCGTCCAACCTGGAATTCACCTCGGTCGATGTCGGCAATCCGGCGGCCAATGTGATCCCGGGACAGGCGCGCGCGAGGTTCAACATCCGCTTCAACGATCATCACAATCAGCAATCGCTCCGTGCGCTGGTCGAGGCGCGTGTCGCGGGAGCCTCGGGCAACCGCATGCGGACCCGCATCGTGTGGGAGCCTTCGAATGCCGACGTGTTCCTGACCGAGCCCGGCCCGTTCACCGATCTCGTGGCCGCGGCCGTTGAGGATGTCACCGGCCGCAGGCCGGAGTTGAGCACGGGCGGCGGCACGTCGGACGCGCGTTTCATCAAGGATTATTGCCCGGTGATCGAGTTTGGTCTGGTCGGGCGGACCATGCACCAGATCGACGAGCGCGTTCCGATTGCCGATCTCGAAAAGCTGACGCGGATCTATCGCGGCGTGCTGGACCGCTACTTCGCATGAGCAGGATTCTCGTTCTCACGGCCATTGAAGATGAACTCGGCAGGGCGCGGCTTCCTGACGGCGTCAGGGTGATCTACACCGGCGTCGGCAAGATCAATGCCGCCAGCGCCGCCACGCTGGCGCTGCTGACGCTGCACCCAGATCTTGTCATCAACTACGGGACAGCGGGAAAGATCAACGAGACGCTCCGGGGCCTCGTGGAAGTATCAACCGTTGTCCAGCGCGACATGATGGCGATGCCGCTGGCGCCGCGCGGACGCACGCCTTTTGCTCCCGAGCTTGATCTTCTGAGGTCAGGGCAGGCCGGCGTCGTCTGCGGCACCGGCGACAGCTTTGTCACAAGCTCAGATCCATGGCTGATCGAGAACAACGTCGACATCGTTGACATGGAGTTGTTCGCGGTCGCGCAGGTGTGCCGGCGTCACGGTCTGCCGTGGCGTGCGTTCAAGTTCATTACCGACGACGCGAACGACCTCGCGCATCAGGACTGGACCGCTAATGTGAAGGATGGCGAGGGCCTGTTCTGGGATACGCTGGAACGGATTCGGTGAAGGACGGACCCGCGCAAAGTTCGCGCATGACAGCGATCATCGATCCCGCCCGAGGGGGATACTCCCCTCGTAATCGACCCGCGCGAGGTACAATCCGTCGGGCGGCGCCACCGGCCCGCACGCTTCGCGCCGCCGCGCGGCCAGCGCGCCGGACAGATCGTCGGCATTCCAGCGGCCATGCCCGACCCACACCAGCGAACCCACCATGGAGCGGACCTGGCTGTGCAGGTAGGAGCGCGCCGAGGTGATGATGCTGACATTGTCGCCGTTTCTGACCACGTCGAGCTGATCGAGCGTTTTTTCCGGCGATTTCGCCTGACATTCGGTGTCACGAAACGTCGTGAAATCGTGCTTGCCGAGCAGCCGCTGCGCGGCAGCGTGCATCGCCTCGGTATCGAGCGGCCGGGGCACGCGCCAGACCCGGCCCACGTCGATGGCGAGATTGGCGCGGCGATTGGCGATGCGATAAATGTAATGTCGCTTGCGTGCCGAGAAGCGCGCCTCGAAGCTGTCGGGCACGATCTCGGCTTCGAGCACGCCGATCGGATGCGGCCGCAGATGAGCGTTGAGTCCGTCGCGCAGCCGGTCCGGCATGAAATGCCTGGCGATATCGCAGTGCGCCACCTGCGCCAGCGCATGAACGCCTGCATCGGTGCGGCCCGCGCCGTGCACGCGGACATCATCACCGCAAATCGCCTTGACCGCCGCTTCCAGCGCGCCCTGCACCGATGGCCCGTTGGTCTGGTACTGCCAGCCGCAGAAGGGACCACCGTCATACTCGATGGTGAGTTTGTAGCGGGGCATCAGTCGAGCCGCAGCGGCGGCGTCAGCGGCGTGCCGTTCAGGAAGGCGGCGGCTTTCATCGGTGGCTTTCCCGCGCGCTGCAATTCGAGAACGCGGATCGCCCCATCCTTGCACGCAATGGTCAGGCGATCGTCGAGAAGGTCCCCCGGTGATCCCGCGCCTTCCGCCAGCTCACATCGCAGGATCTTCACGCGCGTGGGCTCCCCATCGACCGGCACCTCGCACCAGGCGCCTGGAAACGGTGACAGGCCATGAATGTGGCGCAGTACCTCGCGCGCAGGGTTGCTCCAAACGATGCGCGCTTCGGCCTTGTCGATCTTGGCGGCGTAGGTGAGGGCATAGGCGAGGCCTTGTTCGCTTTGCGCCGTCAGCCGCAACTCGCCGCGCTCCAGAGCGTTCATCGCCCGCGCCATCAGATCGGCCCCCAGCGGCGCGAGCGCGTCATGCAGATCGGAAGCGGTCATCGCATCGGTGATAGGGATCCGCTCGGTCATGGCGACGTCGCCGGTGTCGAGGCCGGCATCCATCTTCATGACCATGACGCCGCTTTCGGCGTCGCCGGCCATGACGGCGCGGTTGATCGGCGCGGCGCCGCGCCAGCGCGGCAGCAGCGATGCGTGCAGATTGTAGCAACCGTATCGCGGGGCATCGAGGATCGCCTGCGGCAGGATCAGGCCGTAGGCGACGACGACCGCGGCATCCGCTCCGTGCGAACGAAACTGGTCCTGCGTTTCCTGCGTCTTCAGCGTTCTCGGCGTCAGCACGGGAAGGCCGAGCCGCTGCGCTTCACGCGCCACGGGGCTCGGCTGCAACTTCATGCCGCGGCCGGCGGGTCTTGCCTCGCGGGTGTAGACGGCCGCGAACTCGTGGCCGTGGGCCACGAGTTGCTGCAGGGTCGGCACCGCGAAATCGGGCGTGCCCATGAAGATCAGGCGAAGCGGCATCTCATTGATTATCTGCGCGGCAAAAGCCGCTTTTATCTCGCGGCGAGCTTGGCGGCCTTGGTGAACTTCTTCATCACGCGGTCGCGTTTCAGTTTCGAGAGGTGGTCGACAAACAGCACGCCGTTGAGATGGTCGATCTCGTGCTGGATGCAGGTGGCGAAAAGACCCTCGGCATCCTCTTCCTGCACCTTGCCGTCGAGATCGGTGAAGCGAACCCGTACCCGCGCCGGCCGCTCGACCGCCTCGTAATATTCGGGGATCGACAGGCAGCCTTCTTCGTAGACCGAGAGTTCCTCCGACGCGGACAGGATTTCCGGGTTGATGAAAACCCTCGGTCGCGGCGTCAGTTCACCTTCCTCGTCGCGTTTGGCGAGGTCCATGGTGACGATGCGCAACGGCTGCGCGATCTGGATGCCAGCCAGTCCGATGCCGGGCGCGTCGTACATGGTCTCGAACATGTCGTCGGCGAGCTTGCGGATCTCCGGCGTCACCGTCTCGATCGGCCGGGATACGAGGCGCAACTGCTTGTCCGGAAGGATGATTATTTCGCGAATAGCCATGCAGGGCGATGTAATCCCCGGGCCTGCCGGGGTCAATCCGCGAGCCGCTCCGATCACTTGGCCATCACGGGCAGGCCGCGTTGAGCTTTCGTTAACCTTCAGATGTTCTTGCTTAGTTCGCGTACAGCGTTTGCCCCGCGGTTTTCAGGTCAGGAGATTCGGAACTGTTTCGCCGCCACTGTTACGTCAACTCCAGGCCGGGAGGGTCATCTTGGAATCTCGCGCCCCGCGAATCTGCTAACACCATCGCATGACCGCTCCGGACGCCGCCGCCCCGATCGTATCCGATGTTGCGCCCCGCGCGTCATGGCGCGAGAGCATGGCGGTCTATCTGCAGCCGCGCGTCCTCATCGTGATGATGCTCGGCTTCTCGTCCGGCCTGCCGTTGGCGCTGTCGGGCTCGACGCTGCAGATATGGATGACCGAATCCGGCATCGACCTGCGCGCGATCGGTCTGTTCGTCCTGGTCGGCACGCCCTATACGCTGAAGTTCCTGTGGGCGCCGCTGGTCGATGCCCTGCACATCCCGCTGCTGACGCGCCGGTTCGGCCGCCGGCGCGGCTGGCTTGTCTTCTCGCAACTGCTTCTGATCGCGGCGATCCTGCTGCTGGCCTCAACCGACCCGGCGAAGGCGCCGTGGTTCGTCGCGCTCGGCGCGCTGCTGGTAGCGGCGACATCGGCGACGCAGGACATCGTGGTCGATGCTTTCCGCGTCGAGAGCCTGCCGGAAAGCGAGCAGGCCGCCGGCATGGCCGCCTACGTTGCCGCCTACCGCATCGGCATGCTGGTTTCGACCGCCGGGGCTCTTTTCTTCGTCAGCGCGCTCGAAGGGACGGGTCTGGTCCGCGCCTCCGCCTGGGCGTGGGGCTATGTCGGCATGGCGGCGATGGTTCTGATCGGCACCATCACGGCGCTCATCGCCACCGAGCCCGAGCAATCCGTGCGCGCCGAACTGGCGACACGTGCCAAGGGCGGTTTCGCGCGCGTCATGAACGCCGCGGTCGGCGCATTCTCCGAGTTTATCGCCAGGAAGGATGCGCTCGCGGTCCTGGTTTTCATCGTGCTGTTCAAGTTCACCGACGCGTTTTCCGGCAGCATGACCGCGCCGTTCGTCATTGACCTCGGTTTCACCCGCAACGACTACGCCGCCATCGTGAAGGGGGTCGGTCTTGCCGCGACGCTGATCGGCGGCTTTGCCGGCGGCTTCGTGGCGCGGCGCTATCCGCTGGCGGCAAGCCTGTGGATCGGCGGCATTTTGCAGGCGGTGGCGAACCTGTCGTTTTCATGGCTGGCGATGGTTGGCGTCGATCAGTGGGCGCTGGCTCTCGCCATCACGGCGGAGAATTTCACCAGCGCCATCGGCACGGTGATCTTCGTCGCCTATCTGTCCGCGCTGTGCCGCAATCCGCTGCACACCGCCACCCAGTATGCGTTGCTGACGGCGCTTGCCGCGGTCGGCCGGACCTACCTGTCCGCCAGTGCCGGATTCGTCGCCGAGGCCACGGGGTGGCCGCTGTTCTTTATGATCTGCATGCTGGCGGCGTTGCCGAGCCTGATTTTGTTGGCCTGGTTGCAGCGGCGCGGTCACTTTGCCGCGCTGCAGGCTTGAACCGTAAACAGACCAAGATAACGCGGCGGGGTCATTTCCCGATCATGTCCTTCGCCGCGATCAAGCCGCCGCCCGCGATCAGCACGGCGGCCGCCGCGAGTGCCGCGGTCGGCTTCGCGAATCCCGCCAGTATCAGGAACGATGTCGAAAGCAGCGGCGTCGCATAGGCGGCCGCGCCGAGCACGCGAATGTCGCCGCGCTTCATGCCGATGTCCCAGACATAGAAGGCAAGGCCCACGGGACCGATGCCGAGCGCGGCGATCGCGAGCCACTGTGCCGCGCCGTCCGGCCAAACCGTCTGCTCTATGAGCAGATGCGCGACCGCCGCCAGCGCGGCTGTCGCCAGGCAAAAGCCCGCGACGACGTCGGTTGGAACCGAGGCCAGTCGTCGCGACAGCACCGAATACGCGGCCCAGACGAACGCGGCCATGAACGCCGCCGCAAGACCGGACATCTCAGCGCGTCCGAAGACGATCGAGGTGTTGCCCGCAAACAGCAGAACCGTTCCGGAAAGCCCCAGCATCGAGCCGATCAGATGATGCGGCGCCAGCCGCTCGCCCGGCAGCATCGCGGAGAACAGCACGATCAACAGCGGCCAGAGATAATTCAGCAGACCCGCTTCGGCGGGCGGCGCCTGTCGCAGCGCGATGAAATACAGCGCATGATAGCCGAACAGCCCGCCGACTCCCACGAGCCATACGGCCGCCGGCTGTCGCAAAGCACGGAAACCGCCGGGGCGAAACAGCCAGCTCACGCAGCCGGCAAGGCCGCCGATCGCGAAAGTCATCGCCGCGAGTTGAAACGCGGGGATGCGCCCGGTCGCGACCGTCATGACCGCGAGCAGCGACCACATCAGGATGGCCGTGAGGCCGATGAGCGTGGCGGTGCGCGAGGTCATGGGCTGAAGCTGCTTGTCCCTCGTCAAGGCCGGGGTCAAGCCCGGCCATGACAACCTTTGTTGGGAGCAAGTCAATCGCGCCCGCGGCGGATGCCGACCGCTTCCTACGCCAGATATTGCCCGCCATTGACGGAAAGCGTCGAGCCGGTGATGAAGCCGGCGTCGTCGGCGGCGAGGAACACCACCGCGCGCGCGATCTCCTCCGGCTCGCCGAGGCGGGTCACCGGAATCTGCGGCAGGATGCTTTTCTCGATGACATCCTTCGGCACCGCCTGCACCATCTCGGTGTTGATGTAACCCGGGCAGATTGCGTTCACGGTGATTCCGGTCTTGGCGTTCTCCAGTGCCAAGGCCTTGGTGAAGCCGATCTCACCGGCCTTCGCCGCCGAATAGTTCACCTGGCCGAACTGGCCTTTCTGGCCATTGATCGACGAGATGTTGATGATGCGGCCGAACTTGCGCGCGCGCATCCCCTCGATCAGCGGGCGGGTCATGTTGAACAGCGAGCCGAGATTGGTGTTGATGACCGCGCTCCACTGCTCGGACGTCATCTTGTGGAAGGCCGTGTCCTTGGTGATGCCGGCATTATTCACGAGCACCTCGACGGGACCGAGGCCTGCTTCAACCTGCTTGATGCCGTCGGCGCAGGCCTCAAACGAGGCGACGTCCCATTTGTGGACGGGAATGCCGGTTTCCGCCTTGAACTTTTCCGCCGCCGCGTCGTTGCCGGCGTAGCTCGCCGCAACTTTGTATCCGGCCGCTTTCAGCGCTTTGCTGATCGCCCCGCCGATTCCGCGAGTCCCTCCGGTTACCAGCGCCACTCGTGCCATCGCGTCATCCTCCTGAAGAGCAAGTCGAAATCGTCATGACCGTCCAAAGACCCTGGAGATTGGAAATGCCCGGTGGGTGACCGGGCATTTCATCCTCAATACGAGCTGCGGTGACTTCACCGTCATCTGAAACGCCCGCTGCCGCTCAGCCGCGCTCGACGCACATCGCGATGCCCATGCCACCGCCGATGCATAGCGTGGCAAGGCCCTTCCTGGCGTCTCTCTTCTGCATTTCGTGAAGCAAGGTCACCAGCACGCGCGCGCCGGAGGCGCCGACCGGATGGCCGAGGGCGATCGCGCCGCCATTGACGTTGACCCTGGAGGTATCCCAGCCGAGATCCTTGTTGACGGCGCAGGCCTGCGCGGCGAAGGCCTCATTAGCCTCGATGAGGTCGAGGTCTCCGATCGCCCAGCCTGCTTTTTTCAGCGCGGCTCGGGACGCCGGAATCGGGCCGGTGCCCATGATCTTCGGGTCGACGCCGGCATGGGCCCAGGAAACGATGCGGGCGAGGGGAGTCTTGCCTTCTTTCGCCGCCTGTGCGGCCGACATCAGCACCACGGCAGCGGCGCCATCATTGATTCCCGACGCGTTCGCCGCGGTTACAGTGCCATCCTTTTCAAAAGCGGGTCGCAGCTTGCCGATGGAGTCGGCCGTCACGCCGGCCTTCGGATATTCGTCCGTATCGACCACGATATCGCCTTTGCGGTTTTTGACGGTGACGGAGACGATCTCGTCCTTGAAGCGGCCTGCCTTCTGCGCCGCCTCCGCCTTGTTCTGCGAAGCGGCGGCGAACTCGTCCTGCTGCTGGCGGGTGATCTGGTATTGGCGAGCGACGTTCTCGGCGGTGTTGCCCATGTGGTAGCCGTTGAACGCGTCCCACAGCCCGTCCCTGATCATGGTGTCGATCAGTTCGAGGTTGCCCATCTTCACGCCGCCGCGCAGGTGCTGCGCGTGCGGCGCCATGCTCATGGATTCCTGTCCCCCGGCGACGACGATGTCCGAATCCCCGTTAAGGATGGCCTGATAACCGAGCGCGACGGTGCGAAGGCCAGAACCGCAAAGCTGATTGACGCCCCAGGCCGGGCTTTCCACCGGAATGCCAGCGCCGATCGACGCCTGACGCGCCGGATTCTGGCCCTGCGCCGCGGTTAGAATCTGGCCCATGATGACCTCGGAAACCCGTCCGGGCTCGATTCCCGCCCGCTCCAGCGCGGCCTTGATGGCGACAGCGCCGAGCGCGTGGGCTGGCGTCGTGGCAAGCGCGCCGTTGAAACTTCCCACCGGAGTGCGGGCGGCGCTGACGATGACGACATCGTCCGACATGGACATCTCCTGGAACTTGAGTGACTTGATATTCGATGATGACACGCCCGCGCGGGCGGGTCGTGATCGCGTTGGATGTATCCTGTTGGCCTCACGAGAGTGTGTCAATCGCGCCGGTGGCCGGAAGTTGCGCCCGTACGTGATCGTGAGCACCTACAATGTTGGAGAATTAACTGTTTTCTATAAAACGGTAGCCGAAGCGTGCTGAAAGTGCTTACTTTGCTGCAATGCGTTACGTGTAAACCCCATCGTGGACGCCGGCGGGGTCCTCGGTAGGGATGTGTAGACCGATGGCGAAATCAGAGACACCAACCACAATCAAGAAATATGCGAACCGGCGGCTCTATAACACCGGCACCAGCACCTATGTGACGCTCGAGGATCTCGCGGCGATGGTCAAGCAGGGCGAGGATTTCCTTGTGTTCGATGCAAAGAGCGGAGACGATATCACCCGCTCGGTGCTGGCGCAGATCATTTTCGAACAGGAGAACAAGACGGGGCAGAACCTGCTCCCGACCACGTTCCTTCGGCAATTGATCCGTTTCTACGGAGACAGCATGCAGATGGTGGTGCCGAAATATCTCGAACGATCGATCGACCTGCTGACCCGCGAGCAGGAGAAGTTCCGCAAACAATTGACAAACAGCTTCAGCGGCACGCCGTTCGCGCCGCTCGAAGAGCATGTCCGCCGCAACATGGAGCTTTTCGAGCGCACCTTCTCGATGTTCAAGCCGTTCGTGCCGCCCCGCGGCGGGACCGCCGCGCCCGAGCCGGAGAAAACGCCCGATACTCCCGATCCCGGTGACAATATCGAAGATCTTCGCCGGCAGATGAAAGAGATGCAGGATCGCCTGGAGCGGATGTCGAAAGAGCCGAAGAAGGAGGAGTAGGCGTCGAGTCCGCGATCATAATCGACCAGACCACGCTGAGAGCGCCGTCCGACGCTTCCATTTTCGGATAGGACCAGTTCGCGGCCGCTGCAATTCACGACCGGGCAAAGATGAACAGACGGCGGGGACAGTACAATGGCCGACCAGGATGACGTCCTCGACCTGATCGACGATTCAGGGGCTGATCGTCCGGACGCATCGACGGTGCGCAAATGGAAGGTCGCCGTGATCGACGACGATCGGGCCGTGCATGAAGGTACGCGCTTTGCGCTAAGCGATTACAGCCTCCACGGACAGACGCTGAATATCCTTTCCGCCTATTCCGCGGCGGAGGGGCGTGAGTTGATGCGCGCGCATCCTGACATCGCCGCGGTGCTTCTCGATGTGATCATGGAGACCGACGAAGCCGGGCTTGATCTCGTCGAGTTCATCCGCAACGACCTGCGGAACGAAACCGTGCGCATCATCCTGCGCACCGGGCAGCCGGGCCAGGCGCCGGAGCGCCGCGTTATCGTCGACTACGACATCAACGATTACAAGGCCAAAACGGAACTCACCGCGGACAAGCTGTTCACCTCGCTGACCGCGGCGCTGCGCAGCTATCAGCAGCTCGAGCGGATGGTGCAGACCCGCCGCGGCCTCGAAATCATCATCGATGCCGCCTCGACGCTCTATGATTTCAAGTCGATGCAGCGCCTCGCCGAGGGAGTCCTGACGCAGCTTGCGTCACTTTTGAACGTCGACTGCGCGGGCATTCTGGTGTTGCGCGACGGCGGCGCTGATGATGACGACTTTTCGGTGCTTGCCGGATCCGGCTGCTACAGGCGCTTCAGCGACGCGGAGGGGCAGGCATCGCTCGATTACGATCTCAAGCAGACGGTCGAAGACGCCTTCCGGCGTCGCAAGCATGAATTCGTCGATCACCGCTCCATTCTCTATATCCGCACGGGCAGCGGTCGCGAGGTCGTGATCCTGCTGCAGGCCGAGTGCGATCTGTCGGATACCGACCGCTCGCTGGTCGAAATCTTCGGCAGCCGGCTGTCGATCGCTTTCGACAACGTGATCCTTTATCAGCAATTGCAGGACGCCAACGCGCAGCTCGAAGACCGCGTCGCGCAACGCACGCGCGCGTTGATGCAGGCCAATCGCAGGCTTTCCGCGCAATGGCTGCGGTTGCAGCGGGCCAACGGGTTCAAGAACGAGATTTTGGGGACCGTGGCGCACGACTTGAAGAATCCGCTCGGGGTCATTCTGGGAAGGGCCGAAATGCTTGCCGAGCTTATCGGCGCGGGCTCGTCCGGAGACACCGTCACCGTGCAGATCAATCATATTCGTGACGCCACGCGGCGCCTGATCGCGATGGTCGATGACCTGATTTCGGACGCCATGGCGGACGCTTTCGATATCACGATAAGGCACGAGCCGGTGGATGTCGCGGCGCTGGTCGCCGAGGTCGCCGAGGCCAACCAGCCTCCCGCGCTCAACAAGCAGCAGACCATCACCGTGTCGGCGCCCGCCGGACAGATCACGATGTGCGATCAGGACCGGATGCGCGAGGCGATCGACAATCTCGTCAGCAACGCGATCAAGTACAGCCCGGTGGGAGGAAGGATCACGCTGCTGGTCGACCACGACGCGGGCAACACCATCATTCGCATCACGGACGAGGGCGCCGGCCTTTCACCGGAGGATCTGGGGCGACTGTTCGGCCGCTTCCAGCGATTATCCGCGAAACCCACCGCCGGGGAAAGCTCCACCGGTCTCGGCCTGTCGATCGTGAAACGGATCGTCGACATGCATGATGGCCAGATCAGAGCCGATAGCGGTGGCCCCGGACAGGGGGCAGCCTTCACCATCATCCTGCCTGCTGCGACCTGACATGAACCGGAATCCGCATATCATTGTGGTTGACGATGAGGCGCCTGCCCGCGAGATGGTCGGCGACTATCTCAAGATGCATGGCTTCGCGATCACGCTGTGCGATGGCGGCCGCAGCTTGCGGGAGGCGATCGGCAGGACGGCCCCGGATCTCGTGGTGCTCGACCTGAACATGCCGGAGGAGGACGGCCTCTCGATCATTCGTGATCTCAAAAGCCGTACCAACATCCCGGTGATCATGCTGATGGCGACGGCCAGCCCGATCGATCGCGTCGTCGGTCTCGAACTCGGCGCCGACGACTACGTGGCGAAACCGTGCGAATTGCGTGAACTGATGGCCCGCATCCGCTCGGTGCTGCGGCGAAGCGCGCCGAAGGCGGAAGGCGCGCCTGATGGCGTCGCCGCCAGGCCGGCGGGTCAGCTTGTGCGCTTCGGCACCAAATGGCTCGATCCGGAAGCCCAGGCCTTGCGTGACGACGAAGGCAATGAACACCCGCTCACGGCATCGGAATTCGGTCTGTTGAAGGTCTTCGCCGCCAATCCGAAGCGGGTTCTGTCGCGCGAGCGGCTGCTGGAGTTGGCGAATGCACGCGACAGCGAAGCCTTCGATCGGGCGATTGATCTGCGGATCATGCGGATCCGCCGCAAGATCGAGCCCGACCCCGCAAAACCGGCGGTGATCCGGACCATCCGTGGCGGCGGTTATCTGTTTTCGCCCTCCGGCGACAAGACCTGAATCGCCGACAACCGCCCGATGACTCACAAAAATAAAATATAATCAATAACTTATGCGCATTCTGACGGCCCTGGCGGGCTCGCTTTCGCGGGATTCCCGTCATGTCCCGCCGCCCGGTCTGGTCTATCAGACGCCGAAAAGCTCAGGCGCTTCGCCACTGATTTGTTTCATCGCCGGCGAGGGACGAAACAAATTTCTCCTCCGCGAAACCATTTTTCGCTTTCTGAGCAGACGTTCTGAAACGCGGGACGGCTAACAATCTGCCCAACAATAAAGGGGAGCCGTCATGCAAAACGTCATCGCGATCAGCGCCGTCGCTTGCCAGGGTATTGTCGCCGCTCAGACAACCACAGACGCGATGCTTCTTGAGCAGATTGCCGACGGCGACCGCTCGGCGATGCATACGCTGTATTTGCGGCATAACGTTCGGGTCTATCGTTTCGTGCTGCGCAGCCTGCGCGACGCAACGGCGGCCGAAGATATTGTCAGCCAGGTATTTCTCGACGTCTGGCGTACTGCCGACCAGTTCGAGGGCCGTTCACGCGTATCCACGTGGCTGCTGTCGATCGCCCGGTTCAAGACGCTGACAGCGATGCGCCAGCGTCGCCATGAAGATATCGACCAGGAAAATGTCCGGGAGATCGCCGATGGCGCTGATACGCCCGAGACGTCGCTCGATCGCAGCAATGTCAGCGCCATTCTGCGCGCCTGCATCGCCAAGCTGTCCCCGGCGCATCGCGAGATCATTCATCTCGTCTATTATCACGAGAAGACGGTCGAGGAAGCCGGTGAGATCATCGGTATCCCGCCGAGCACCGTGAAGACCCGTATGTTCTATGCCCGCAAGCAACTCGCGACGCTTTTGAAAGGCGCGGGTCTCGCGACGCTGGCGGCCTGACCAGACACTTGTTTGGCGGCCGCAACGCGGGACGGCATGTTGCCTTTAACTGCTCAGGTTTTCGCTTCTGGTTGGATCAAAAGCGAAGCCTGAGATTGTTGGTCTGGCGCGTTTTCCTTGCGCGACCCGGATTCCATCCTTGGGTCAAGCCGGAGCACATTCAGCCCTCTCCCGTCATCAATGCGGCGTTGCCGCCGGCGGCTGCGGTATTCACCGTCACGGTCTGTTCGGTGGCGAACCGGGTGAGATAGTGCGGGCCGCCGGCCTTGGGTCCGGTTCCCGACAGGCCATGGCCGCCGAATGGCTGCACCCCGACCACGGCGCCGATCATGTTGCGGTTGACATAGATGTTGCCGACCTGAAGGCGATCGATCACCGCTTCCACCGTATCGTCAATGCGCGAGTGGATGCCGAGCGTCAGGCCATAGCCGGTATCGGCAATGGTCTCCAGAACGCCATCGAGAGCGGAGGAACTGTAGCGCACGATGTGAAGGATCGGTCCGAACACCTCTTCGGTCAGGCGCCGCGCGTCGTTCAGTTCGAAAATATGCGGCGCGACGAAGTTGCCCGATGACGGTGCGGACCCTGCGAAATGGACGCGGGCCTCGCGCGTCATGCGCGCGATATGGGAATCCAGCCGTTTCTTGGCGTCGCCGTCGATCACCCAGCCGACATGCGTGGCGGGATCCGACGGATCGCCGATCTTCAGCTCGCGCGCCGCGCCAACGATCATCTCGATCATGCGGTCAGCCACGTCCTCTTGAACGAACAGAAGCCGCAGCGCGGAGCAACGCTGCCCGGCGGAGCGGAATGCCGACGTCACGACATCGTCGGCGACCTGCTCGGGCAGTGCGGTGGCGTCGGCGATCATGGCATTGATGCCGCCGGTCTCGGCGATCAGCGGCACGATGGGGCCGTCCTTCCCGGCGAGCACGCGATTGATGGATCGCGCCACCTCCGTCGAACCGGTGAACACCACCCCCGCGATGTCGCGATGCGCGACGAGCGCGGCTCCGATGTGTCCGTCGCCCTGAATCAGGTGGAGCGCCTTCACCGGGATCCCGGCTTCATGCAACAGGCGCACGGCCTCCGCTGCGATTCGCGGCGTCTGCTCGGCCGGCTTTGCGACAACGGCATTCCCCGCCATCAGCGCCGCCGTCACCTGACCCATGAAGATCGCCAGCGGAAAATTCCACGGCGAGATCGCGGCAAAGACGCCGCGTCCGCGCAGCCGTAGCGTATTGCGTTCGCCGGTCGGCCCCGGCAGCGATTGCGCCTCGCCGAAAAGCCTGCGGCCTTCCGCGGCGTAGTAGCGGCAGAAGTCGGCGGCTTCGCGAACCTCGGACACGCAATCATCCAGCGTCTTGCCGCCTTCTCTTTGCAGCAGGGCGATGAAACGCGCCGATCGCTGCTCCAGCAAGTCGGCCGCGCGCTCCAGAGCCGCCGCCCGCACAGCCGCCGGTGTGCGGCTCCACGATGAAAACCCGCTGCGCGCGGTGGCGGCGGCTCGGTGCACATCGATCGGTTCCCTATCGTTGACCGGCGCGACTGAGGCACGTTCAGCAGCAACCTCGGCGACCAGCCGGTTGACGGCGGCGCGCTCGCCGAATTCGATTCCGCGCGAGTTGATGCGCTCCGGCTGGAAAAGATCGCGCGGCAATGGAATCCTGGCGTGCCCGGCGTTGTCGGCGCTTCCTATGATATCGGCCGGCCTTCGCAGCAGCGTCTCCAGCGGTACATCGGGATCGGAGGCTGTTGCGACGAAGGAGGAGTTGGCTCCGTTCTCGATCAGGCGACGCACCAGATAGGCGAGCAGGTCACGGTGACTGCCGACCGGTGCGTAGATGCGGCAAGCGATTGCGGGGCGATCCTTGCAGAGCACGGCGTAGAGCGCTTCGCCCATGCCGTGCAGGCGCTGGAATTCGAAGCCGCTCTCTCTATCCATATCCGTCAGTTCGAGAAGCGTGGCGACGGTGAGGGCATTGTGGGTCGCGAATTGCGGAAAGAGGCGCGGGCGTAGCGCCAGCAGTTTGCGCGCGCAGGCGAGGTAATTCAGGTCCGTCATCGCCTTGCGGGTGAACACGGGATAGCCTTCGATCCCGCGCTCCTGCGCGCGCTTGATCTCGGTGTCCCAGTATGCGCCTTTCACCAGGCGAACCATCATCCGCCGGTTCAGCGCTCGTGCGAGATCGTCGATATAGTCGATCACCGCGCCGGCGCGTTTCTGATAGGCCTGGACGGCGAGGCCGAAGCCGCTCCAGCCGGCGAGCGAGCGGTCGGCGGCAATGGCGGCCACCACGTCGAGCGAAAGCTCCAGCCGATCGGCTTCCTCCGCATCGACCGTGAAGACGAGATCGAGCGCCTTGGCGCGCCGGGCGAGGTCGATGGCGCGTGGCACCAGCTCCGCCATCACCCGTCCCCGGCTGACCGCCTCATAGCGCGGATGCAGCGCCGACAGCTTGACCGAAATGCCGGGGCGGTCGGGCAGCGGATTGTCGCCGGCGCCGCGGCCGATCGCCTCGATCGCGGCGGCGTAGGAATCGAAATAGCGGTCCGCATCCGCTGTGGTGCGCGCGCCCTCGCCGAGCATGTCGAAGGAGTAGCGGGCGCATCCCGCGGAATGCGCGTGCGCCCGTTCAAGTGCAGCCTCGATGGTCTCGCCCAGCACGAAGTGACTGCCCATCAGCCGCATCGCCTGCCGGGTCGCCGCGCGGATCGCCGGAACGCCGAGCCGCTTGGCAAGCCGCCCGATGGTTCCCTGCGGCGTCTCGCCCGGCTGGATGACCCGCGCCGACAATCCAAGCGCCCAGGCGGAGGCGTTGACCAGGAAGGCGCTGGATCTGGTCTCGTGGTGGATGAAGTCACCCTGCCCGAGCCGGTCCTCGATGAATCTGTCCGCTGTCTCGGCATCGGGCACCCGCAGCAGCGCCTCGGCGAGGACCATCAGTGCGAGCCCCTCTTTGGTGGAGAGGGCAAATTCGCGCAGCATGTCCTCGACGCCGCCCAGCGGGTCGTCGTTTTGCCTGATCGCGCCGATCAGGCGTCGAGCCGTCTGATCGATCCGCATTTCCTGTTCAGGCGTCAGCCGCGCCCCGGCGAGCAACCGCTTCGCGATCGTCCGGTCATTCGGAGCGTAGGGGACCGAGAACGGTGGCGGAGGCTGGGGCGACATCGGCGATCCCCGGATCACGATGATTCTGGATTGAACCGATACAAGCTGAGGAAGGTGATCTGTTCCCGATTGGAGAAGGAGCGTGTGCGAAGATCCCCGGTCGCTTCCTGCGCGACCTTGCCGTGGGGATCCCTGTAATTATCGCCGGCGGGTTCAGTCTGCGCGGTGAGCGGAGACCTGATGGCGTCGGCGGAGCCGATGTCGTTCGCACCGGAATGCATCGCGTTGCGTTGGCGCGCTTCTATCCGGGTCTGATGGATCGTGGTCGCGTCAAACCTTCAGGTTTTCGGCCGACGTCTTGCCCCGGTTGGCAACTTCCTCGAATTCAACGGTCTGGCCCTCATTCAGCGTTGAAAGACCGGCTCTCTCGACGGCTGAAATATGGACGAACACATCCTTGCCACCTCCGGCCGGCTGGATGAAACCATAACCTTTGGTCGGGTTGAACCACTTCACAGTACCCTTAGCCATTCCCAAGTCTCCGCAGGATTGAAACAGTCGTCGGTCCCCGGGAAACCGGCTTGTCCGACGGCGCACGCACGATACGCGGTCTCGGGGCTGCTTGATAGATCAAACACACAGGCTGCAACACCTGGGGGAAATTCTGCGGGGAATCGGTAGAATTTTGCCACAATTCAGGGCCTCCGCGGCACAGTTTGAATCCGAAGCTGCAAACCGTGCGCTAGCCGCGCGCTGGGTTCGGCTTCAGCGGAACCGGCCCGCCAGGGCTGCGGACAAGACTTGTCGATGCCGCGCCGATCAGGAGCAGAATCGCGGCCGACCAGAAGGCCGCCGCGTAACTTCCTGTCTCGACCCGCAAATAGCCGCCGAGATATACGGCGATGGCTGCGAGTATCTGATGCAGGAACCATACGGTCCCGAGTATGCTGCCCATGGCGTTTGCGCCGAAGAGGTCCCCGATCAGTCCGGTCTTCAACGGAATGATGGGCATGGACGACAGGCCGTAGGCAAGAGCGAACGCATAGAGTTGCCAAACCTCCGTCGAGACGGCGAGGAAGGCAAGCGAGAGCGCGCGGACCAGATAGAGGCCGATCAGCAGGTTCTTCTTGCCGACCCGTCCGGCCAGTTGGCCGCACGTCCACATCGAAATCGCGCTTGCGCCAGCGGCAAGGCCGAGAACCTGTCCGCCCGTGGCAAGGTTTGCCCCGAGATCAACGGCGAAACGCGGTAGATGGATCACGACGAGATAAAGCGAGTATCCGCAGGTCACGAAGCCGAAGGTCGCTGCCCAAAAATCCGGGCTTCTGACGGCTTGTGAAAGGGAGGCTGATTTCGGCGGCGTAAAGGTGGAAAGCTCATCGCCGTCCGGCGCCTGGTTGATCTCGTCCGGCGAACTGCGTGCAACGAACAGAACGAGCGGGACAATCACCACGATCATCAAAACGCCGAGCCCAAGAAACGCCCCGCGAAAACCAGAGACGACGATAAGCCATCCCGTAAGCGGAAGGAAAACAAGCTGGCCGATGTTCATGCCCATTGCGCTTCGAGCCAGCATCCGTGCTCGTCCCCGGACATACCATCGCGCAACGAGGACCGAATTGGCCATGGACCCGCAGCCGGCGAAGCCAATGGCGGCGAGCACTCCATAGTAAAGATAGAACTCCCAAACCGTTGAAATCGTCGAGGACAACAGAAAGGCTGTTCCCATGAGGGCAGCGCTTGCCACGATGACGGGCTTGGCGCCGAAACGGTCGATCAGCCGTCCCATGAGCGGCTGGAAGATCCCCCATACAATCATGTTGAGAGCTGCCGCTGAACTCAACGCGGAGAGTCCCCATCCGAACTCCTGCGCCAACGGCGCGAAAAACTGGCCACCGCTCAGGTTGAGGCCGAATGCCCCCATGAGCGTCACGAAGGCGATGGCGACGATCCATGGTCCGTGGAAATGCTGCGTTTTCTGCATGTTCTTTCCATATGCTACCGGCCACCCGGTAGTTTTTTGGTGAAAAATTTAGGGGAGCATCCTGATGCTCGTCTCGAGCGCCCGGCGGAGATGTTGGGGATCGTGGTAGAGGCGCATCATCATGATCGCCCCCTGGATGTGTGCAACTGAATCGAAAGCCAGATCGCGAGCCTTGCTCTCTCCATGCTGGGGAGTGAGCAGATGAGCGATGGCTTTGGCCCAATCGTCAAAATAAGAGCGTAACGGCTCCTGGAAGCGCGGCGCGCGTTCCGTCAGCGCCAGCGCGAAGTTTCCCAGGAGGCATCCGCCCTCCCGGTCGTCGAAGTAGTTGAACGTGGCTTCGCAGAGCGTATGGAGTCTTTGTCTGGCGGTGGCGTTGTCGCGGTAGGCGTTAATAAAGAGGTGCTTCCGAAAATGCTCGTGGATGCGCTCGATCGCCGCCAGCACCAAGCCATCCTTCTCCGGGAAGTGGTGATAGAGGCTGGCCTTGCGGATTCCGCAGGCATCCGCGATCTGCGCCATCGACGTATCGTCGTAGCCACCGACCCGGAACAGTTCGGCGGCGCGAGTGACGATCTCGTTGCGCTCGATCTTGGCCATGAAAAATCCTACCGTACGGCAGGTAGCCTATCAGTTTATTCGCTGACGGCAAGATGAGATTTGCGGGTAGCTCTTGGCCTCACTGACCGCGAGCGGGCCGGCGATGCGATTCGAGGAGCGGTTGAAGCGGCTTCCCTATAATCAAACTGACGTACCCGCTTACGCTTAAGCATCTGAGTAACATGCGCAGGCGAAAGAGC
>NZ_BJNF01000041.1 GCF_006539545.1 Nitrobacter winogradskyi | reverse complement strand
GCGCCGTCGCTGATTCCATTTGACCGGCCGCCGCTCTAGGGCTCTCAGTCCCTGCGAAAAACGATCGACGCCATCCAGCCGGCCGTCAAGGCCATGAGCGCCGTCGCCACGCCATAAACCATGCCATGTTGCCTGGCGGCCGTGGCCACGAATTGCTCGAAGCCGACCTTGACGATTTCGAACGCCGTATCGGTCTTTGCAATCAGCGCGCCGCCGGCAAGCAGCTTGATGTCGATGGTGTAGGTGCCGGTCGGCACCTCCGCCGGGAGCGGAATGCTGGTGCGGAACAGGGTCGGGGTCAGGAAGGTCACCGCCGAGGTGTTCTCCCGGTAAAGCCCATGTTCGCTTCGCAGCCTTATGAAAGCGCGGCGGAACGGATCGCTCGGCACCACGTCGGCGTAGTCGGAACCGACGCGTTGCGTCAGCAGTACGTTGTTCAGCCCGAGTTGCTGCCGGCGCAGGATGTCCGGCGCGGCGATCCTGTCCAGCGGCCGGTTGGCGAAAGCCGCAAGATAGGCCGGGACCTGGAGGAATTGCCGGGAATCGGCGTTCACCCAGATGCCGAACCATCGCTCCTTGCGGCGCGTGATCATGTCGACCGGCGGCCCGCTGACAGTGACGACGAGATCGTAGCCGGCGGGCGGAAGCGGTGCATCGCCCTCGCGCTCGATCGAGCCGAACAGCACCAGCTCCTCGCCGGAATAGTTCGGCGTCACGGTGACGCGATGGTTCGACACCGAGACGATGAGGTGCTCGGCATGCGCGCGGCCGGCAACGAGGATCGCGGCGAGCAGCAGCGCCAGCCGGATCATCGCCGCTGTTGCGCGCGTCCTCATGTATCGCCCGTGGTTTCGCGGACGGTGTAGAGATCGGCGGGGCGGAGGCCCAGCTCGATCGCAAAGCGGATTCCGACGGCCAGAATCAGCAGCCCGAGCAGCAGGCGCAGATGTTCGCCCCGGATGCGCTGGCCGGCGCGGGCGCCGAATTGCGCGCCGGTCACGCCACCGGTCATCAGGATCAACGCCAGCACGGCGTCGACGAGGTGGTTGGTGGCGGCGTGTAGCACGGTGGCGAACGTCATGGTGATGAGGGTGAGCATCATGGAGGTGCCGATCACCGTCGAGGTCGGAACCCGCAGCAGGTAGATCAGCAGCGGCACCAGTATGAAGCCGCCGCCGATGCCCATGACCGCGCCGATGAAGCCGATCAGCAGGCCGATGGCGATCACCGGGATGGCCGACAGGTAGATCTTGGAGCGCTTGAAGCGGATTTTCAGCGGCAGGCCATGGACCCAGCCATGGCCGCCCGAGCGCCGCAACGGAACGGTCCGGCTCTGCCGCGCCCGAAGCATCGCGCGCAGCCCCTCCCATGACATCGCCGCGCCGACCCCTGACAGCAGCACGAGGTAGGATAGCGCGATCAGAAGATCGAGCTGTCCCAGCGAGCGCAGCTGCGTGAAGGTCAGGACCCCGAATATGGTTCCGATAATGCCGCCGCTTAGCAGAACCAGTGCGAGCATCGGGTCGACGGCTCGCTTGCGCCAGTAGGACAGCGCACCGGAGAACGAGGACGCCGCGATGTGGCTCGTGACCGTTGCGACCGCAACCGCCGGGGCGATGCCGACAAAGATCAGCAGGGGCGTCATCAGGAAGCCACCCCCGATGCCGAACATCCCCGACACGAAGCCCACCGCCGCTCCCATCGCCAGGATCAGCAACACGTTGACCGGGATATCAGCGATCGGGAGGTAAAGCTGCACGCGCGTTCGTTTTCGGATCTGGCTGCTGACGGGCGGCGCCTTCGCAGCGTGGACTTTAAGTCGCGGCACGGCCGCAAGCCGTGCCCTCTGCATAACCGAAATCATCGGTGACAGGGGTTAAAGAATTCGCGACGGCCCGGTATTTCGGCTCTACCGGTCACACCTGAAGGGGCGGGCCTGGATCAAGGCGCGGTATGCCGCGCCATCGCTGCGTGCGCCCTCGCGGATTTCCCCGGCGCCGGTTTGGCGCGGGGCTTTGCAGCCGCGCTGTCCCATCCGCCCGCGGGGCTGGGAACGCCGACCGCATCGCTGGGCTGCGGCGTGACCACGAAGGTTTGAACCGCGAGCTTGGCGGCGGCAAGCGACGGCGGATCGAGCCGCTTGGCGACTTCGTCGCGTTTGCGTCCGGAATCCACGTCGCCCTGGGCGGCGGCGAGACTGAACCACTTGTAGGATTTTGCGAGGTTCTGTTCGACGCCGATGCCGCGGGCGTAAAGAATGCCGAGATTGTACTGGCTGTCGGCTATTCCACGCTCTGCCGCCTTGTGAAACCATGTCGCCGCGCTCGTGTAGTCGGCGCCCTTGCCGCCACCATCGGCGTCGAGCACGGCAAGGTTATGCATCGCCTTGGCGTTACCCCCGTTGGCTGCCTGCACGTAATAGCGCCGCGCCGTATCGACGTCCTTGCTCGTGCCGAGCCCCTTTTCATGCAGGGCGCCGAGCCTGAACATGGCGGGTACGATGCCGGCATGAGCCGCCCGTTCGTACCACTTCGCGGCTTCTTCGTAGTTGACCGTGACGCCTTTTCCCTCGGCGTAGCGAACGCCGACCTCGAACGAGGCGGCAGGGTCGCCCTGGAGCGCGGCGGAACGCAGCGGGGTGCCGCCGATGCTGTCGGGAAGCGATGCGGCAGGCGGCGTTGCAGCCGGTTCCGTCGTGTGTCCGCCCGGGATCGCACCCGTGACGTCGGGGGACGGCGTGTCTGGCCGGCTCGCCGGCACGGCATCCGAGGGGTTTTCGGCCGGAGCCGCGCTGTCACCGGCGGGCGGTGCGATCATCGATTGCCGGTCGATCGGCGTTGGCGCGATCATCGAGGGTGGCTGCGGTATCTCTGGGCCGGCGTTGCCTTCGGTGTCGGCTGGCGGCTTGGTCACGGGAGCGGCCGGGTCGCTTTCGCTGAGGGTGGCGCGCGGAGAACTGTCGAGCAGCGTCATCGCGAACTTGAAACTGCTGAGGACGATCACCACCACGCTCGCTGCAACGAGCAGGGAACGGATCTTGGTGCTGATGTCCGATCCGCCCGTGGCGGGACGCGCCGGTTCGATGGCGACCTTGGTTCGACCCGCCTTGTCGGGTGGCGGCGCGGTGGCGGCGGCCGCCTTCGCCGCGCGGCGCGCGGCGGCGATGAAGGATGAGCCCGACTTCTCGCGCGAGGTTTCGGCGACATCGCCGGTCTCGCTCTCGGAGGCCGCGATGCGCTCCGACGGCGTTGCCGCGCGTCCCGCCGGACGGGTGCCGGGCTCGAGCGGATGATCGGGCGGCAGCTTCGGGTCGATCGCGGGGCGCGGCGAGGGCGCTGTCGCGGATGGCGCGACGCGATCCGGATCGAATGTCTCTTTGGGGATCAGGGCATCGGCTATGGCGCGCGGGATCGGCGCCGCCGTTGCGGTGCGGGCCGGAGTTGGCTGCGGGGCCGTCTGCGACAGTACCGGATTTGGCAATTCGGGTTTGGGCGGCAGATTTGCCGTCCGTTCCGGCATTATTCCGCCGCGGGACGGCTCGGCACGGGCGGGCATGGTGTGAACCGCGCGAAGGTCGCTTTCGATCATCGCCAGCCGGTCGACCACATGCTCCAGGGTGTTATGAACGGCCTCGAGCGAGTCCTGGGTGTGACGGTCGGTTTCCGACTGGCAGAAGCGCATCTCGGATAGTTCGCGCTTGATCGCTTCCACGACCTCGCTATCCATGGTCGGGACGGCGCTTCGCGGACCGCTTTCGGACATCGCCGCGAGTCCGGCCTGCTGCCGTTCCAGGCAATGCAGAATATCCTGCAAACCCTCTTCAACGCGCCCGAGATGGGATCCTGAAGGTTCGCCTGCGGTCTCCAGGCGTTCGAGCAGCATCGAGACCCGCTGTTCGAGGTGCGCCAGCGCCGAGGACGAATCGTGACCGGCGGGCAGGCGGTCGAGACGCTCGGATAGCGCCCGCACCGTCTCTTCAAGTTGTTCGAAACTGCTGCCCGAGGCCGGGCTTTCGCGGTTTTCCAGGGTCTGCGTCAATGCGGCCATGCGCTGTTCGAGCGCGGCGTAGAAATCCCCGTCGCCCGCGGGCCGACCGAGCTGGTCGACTTTAGACGACAGCATGTTGAGATCGTTGCCGAGGCGTTCCAGCGCGTCGTTGGAGGCGACGTTCGAGACGATGCCGCGAAGCGCGCCGATCGCGCTCTCAAGCTGCTGCATCATGCTGCTGTCGCCGCTGCCGCGCACGATCGAATCGATCTTGTTGCCGAGATTGCGGATGGCCTCGTCGAATCCCGAAAGCTGTTCCGCCGGCTTCAGCGATCGCAGCGCGTCGTAAATTTCCTTGAGGGCGCGTTCGATATTCGCCAGCGCCTGACCATCGCTGCCGTTCTGGCGGACTTCTTCGATGCGCTGCGAAAGCGAGCGAATCTCGTTTTCGAGCGACTCGATCGCCCGGCGCGGCATCGCTTCGGTGATCACATGACGGATTCCCGCAAGTTCGATGCGGAATGCGGCGATCGACTGCTCGATCCCGTCGGGGCGTTGCAGGGATTCGATCTGGCTCGTGATCTTGAAGAGTTGCCGTTCGAGGCTGGAGAAATCCGCAGCCTGTCGCGGCGTTCTCATCGTGGACGCCGCGGGGGCTGAGCTGTATGAGGATGGCGCGCGCGGCGTCTCATCGAGTTCATGCTGGCGCGCGGCGATCTCCGCGATCGCGGATTCGAGCGTGACGAGGTCCGGTGATGTCGATCGACCGTGGTTTCCGGTCGCGGCCCGTTGCTGCGGGTTCGCTGCGGGCGTCTGGGCTGTGACCCGGGCGAGCCGGGCATCGAGCCGCGAAATGGCGTCGTTGAGCTGGCGGGCAACCGCGGGTTCGCCGTTCTCGGCCGGGCTTGCCAACTGATCGATCTGGCGCGTGATGGAATCCAGCCGTTGATGAATGTCCGCCATCTCCGGGCTGTTCGGGGGAGATGCCGCCGGCTGCGTCGGATCCGGCGGGGTGCTGCCGGATCTGGAACCCGGCCCGTCGTTACGGGATGTGCCGGCGCGCCGCGCGGCAGCGTCCGCCCCCTCGCGATCGGATGGTTCGATTCCGTCGTCGCTCGACGATCCCCGCGAATTCATGCTTTCGTCCAGTGTCGACCGCGCACCCCGATGCGCCCTCGCGTTTCCCGTGCCAATCCTGAATAGGACAATCCAAACTGGCGCGGGTCCCGCCGCTGAGGCTCAACCTTTTCGTGTTACGGTAAACAAGCAGTTAAGGAGTGGGGCCGCTGCTCGCTAAAAGTGTCATTTTGAGACGGAACGCAGGAGTTTTGTCGGATCGCGATCACATCCTGAGGGTGATTTGCGATGATGATACAATCTTTGATTGTGGCGACCCCGACCGCCAGGGTTGGCGCGAAACTCTTCAACTTGAGGCTGCGATGCTTCGCGGGGCTGCTTGACCGGCCCGGTTGTTCCTGCAATGAGGCTCCCGCGCTTGCTGTGAGAGACGGAGCGTCCGCGCGATGATGTCTCTTTCATCTTTCGCGATTAAGAGCCATTCGGCTCAGTATCCGTTTCCAACCGGCATCGCGTGGTCGCAACGCCCCGCATCGGGATCATTCATGGCGCGTGACCAGATCGATATGACGCTGCTGCAATCGCGCGACGAGCTCGTGACCTGGCTGGAAGCCGGTGTAAAGCCCGCATCCGAGTTCCGCATCGGCACCGAGCACGAGAAGACGCCGTTCACGCTTGGGGGCCACGACCCCGTACCTTACGAGGGACCGCGTGGTATCGGCGCCTTGCTCGAAGGGATGCAACTGCTTCTTGGTTGGGACCCGATCATGGAGCAGGGCAACATCATCGGCCTCCATGACGTTACCGGGGGTGGCGCGATTTCGCTCGAGCCGGGAGGCCAGTTCGAGCTGTCGGGCGCGCCGGTCGAGACGGTGCATCAGACTCAATCCGAACTTGCGGCGCATCTGGCGCAGGTCAAGGAGGTCGCGACGCCGCTCGGGATCGGATTTCTCGGCCTCGGCATGACCCCCTCCTGGTCTCTCGCGCAGATCCCGATGATGCCGAAGGGCCGCTACAGGATCATGAACGACTACATGCCGAAGGTCGGCCGCTACGGCCTCGACATGATGTTTCGGACCTGCACCGTGCAGACTAACCTGGATTTCTCGTCCGAAAGCGACATGGTCAAGAAGCTGCGGGTGTCGGTCGCGTTGCAGCCGGTTGCGACGGCGCTGTTCGCAAATTCTCCCTTCACCGAAGGCCAGCCGAACGGCTTCCTGTCGTACCGTTCGGAAATCTGGCGCGACACGGATAACGCCCGCGCCGGAATGATTCCCTGGGCGTTCGAGGACGGCATGGGTTTCGAACGCTGGGTCGATTACGCGCTCGACGTTCCCATGTATTTCGTCAAGCGCGGCGAAAATTATATCGACGTATCCGGCTCCTCGTTTCGTGATTTTTTTGACGGCAGGAACAAGGCCATCCCCGGCGAGCGGCCGACCCTTTCAGACTGGGCCAATCATCTGTCGACAATTTTTCCCGAGGTACGGCTCAAGCGGTATCTGGAGATGCGCGGCGCCGATGGCGTGCCTTGGGGGCGTCTGCCGGCGCTTTCGGCGTTCTGGGTCGGATTGCTCTATGACGACGCCAGCCTCGACGGGGCGTGGGAAATCGCGAAGCGCTGGAATGCGCAGGAACGTCAGGCGTTGCGCGATGATGTCTCGCGGTTGGGCTTCAAGGCCCGGATCAAGAATCGCTACCTGTTTGAAATCGCCAAGGAATGCCTGCTGCTGGCGCATGGGGGATTGCGCCGGCGCGGCCGTATCGACCGCCACGGCCGCGATGAGTCGCGGCATCTGGAGCCGCTTGATCAAATCCTGGATTCAGGCCGCTGTCCGGCCGAGGAGATGCTGGAGAAGTTCAACGGCGCGTGGGGTGGTTCGGTGGAACCCGCGTATAGCGAATATGCCTTCTAGAGCATCGGACCCGAAAGTGGGAGCCGGTTTCGGGATAAATCCGATGCTCGATCAATTAACTGGAGCGGCGGCGCTGATTCCATTTGACCGGCCGCCGCTCTAGGGTCTTTCACCGCTTCATGGAAACAGTGAAAGACTCTATCTTTATGTTTTGACGCGTTTTCTTCACGCGAACCGGATTCCACTTCGCTCGAAAACGCTACAGAGCCTTTCCGCTTCTGACTGAATCAGAAGCGAGGCTCGAGATTGGTATTCTGAGGCGCTTTCTTCATGCGGGCGGGTCTCCGTCCCGAGTTCAAGCCCCACGACGTGTTTCGCTCAGGAGCGCTACAGAGAAGATCCGCATCACGGCTTCGCGGCGGAACGGCTGACGATGATGCATCCGTTGCTTCGCGGGTTCGAAGCGATCGGCTCCGCCGAATCGAGGTATCATCGGGTCAGCGGGTTGTTTCGCGGCGATTGTTCATCCAACGTACATTGAGGGCGCGATTTAATGACTCCTATCCGCGCACGTCCTCGTTGGGGATGCGCTGCTTTGCGGCAGGTGATGAAAGTTCATGCACTGAAGGTAAGCCTGGTTCTGTTGGCCGTGCTGTTGTGGAGCTCCGTTCCGGCGGTGCGTCCGGCCAGTGCTCAGGTCAATTTCGACCGGCCCGGCGCCGACTATCTGCGGGTGCCGCTGCGGTCGGGCGATCCCGTCGATTGCGGCCTGGCATGTGAACGCGACCGACGCTGCCGCGCTTGGAGCTTCAGCTATCCGAATGAACGGTCGGAAACCGCGGTATGCTGGCTCAAGAACGCGTTGCCTCCGCGGATCGCAAACCGGTGCTGCGTGTCCGGTGTCCGCGGCGCGGGCGTGATCGAGCGACGGATCGGCCCGGTGGAAACCTCCACCGATCGCTCAGGCGGCGACTATCGCAACTTCGAGATCAGGAAAGACGAGAGAGCCGACGCCGATCAGGTTTGCAGGCATGCCTGCGATGCCGATAGCAAGTGCCGGGCCTGGACCTATGTGCGGTCGGGATACGCCGGCAAAGCCGCGCGATGTTTCCTGAAAAAGGAAATCAAGCCGCCGCATCGCAGACCCGGCTTCACCTCCGGTGTCGTCCGATAGCTGTCGCGAACGCTACCACGTTTTCGAATGAAGGTGAGGCGTCGCCGGCTCACACGTCCACATTGGCGCTGAGCGAGTTGTCCTGAATGAACTCGCGGCGCGGCTCGACCACGTCGCCCATCAGCTTGGTGAAGATGTCGTCGGCCTCGTCGACCTCCTTGATCTTTACTTGCAGCAGCGAACGCTCGCTGACGTCGAGCGTGGTCTCCCAGAGCTGGCCCGGGTTCATCTCGCCGAGGCCTTTGTAGCGTTGCAGCGCGACGCCCTTGCGCCCGGCGTCGGTCACCGCCTCGAACAGACTGACCGGACCATGGATCGCGGTTTCGGTATCCCTGCGTCGCAGCAGGCCGGGGCGCGGATAGGCTTCCTGCAGCCTGCCAGCATATTCATCGAGCTTGCGCGCATCGGCCGAGCCGAGCAGCGCGTCGTCGATCATGGCGACGTCCTTGACGCCGCGTACGGTGCGCTCGAAGAAAAAGCCCTGGCCCTCGACAAAGCGTCCAGCCCAGCCGCGCTCGACCTCGTCGGCCAGCGCATCCAGTCGCCTGGCGATGTAATCGGCGGCGGCGCTTGCCGTCGCCAGATTTTCGGTGATCCTCGGATTCATCACGCCGGCGATCGCCGCCTGCTCGATCACGCCGCGGTTGTAGCGGCTATGCAGATTCTGCAGCACGTTCCGGATCACGCGGGCGTCATCCACCAGCGCCAGCAGGTCGCGGCCGCCGCGGTCTTCGCCGGTGGCGAGCTTGTACACGCAGTCGTCGAGCCCGGTCTCGATCAGGTAATCTTCCAGGGCGCGCTCGTCCTTCAGATACCGCTCGGATTTGCCGCGGGTCACCTTGTAGAGCGGCGGCTGAGCGATATAGAGATGGCCGGCCTCGATCAGTGCCGGCATCTGGCGGAAGAAGAAGGTCAGGAGCAACGTGCGGATATGCGCGCCGTCGACGTCGGCGTCCGTCATCACGATGATCTTGTGATAGCGCAGCTTCGAGAGGTCGAAATCCTCGCGGCCGATTCCGGTGCCGAGCGCGGTGATCAGCGTGCCGATCTGCTCGGACGACAGCATCTTGTCGAAGCGCGCGCGCTCGACGTTCAGGATCTTGCCGCGGAGTGGCAGGACGGCCTGGAATTCACGGTTGCGGCCCTGCTTGGCGCTTCCGCCGGCCGAGTCTCCCTCGACGATGAACAGTTCTGATTTTGCCGGATCGCGTTCCTGGCAGTCGGCGAGCTTGCCGGGGAGCGAGGCGACATCGAGCGCGCCCTTGCGCCGTGTCAGTTCGCGCGCCTTCCGCGCGGCCTCGCGCGCCGCCGCGGCCTCGACCACCTTGCCGACGATGAGTTTCGCCTCGGTCGGATGCTCCTCGAACCAGGCGGCGAGCGCCTCGTTGATGACGTTCTCGACCACGGGGCGCACTTCCGACGACACCAGCTTGTCCTTGGTCTGCGACGAGAATTTCGGATCCGGCACTTTCACCGAAAGCACCGCGGTCAATCCCTCGCGGCAGTCGTCGCCGGTCAGCGCGATCCTCTCCTTCTTGGCCATGGCGTCGGCATAGCCGTTGACCTGCCGGGTCAACGCGCCGCGAAAACCGGCGAGATGGGTGCCGCCGTCGCGCTGCGGAATGTTGTTGGTGAAGCACAGGACATTCTCGTGGTAGCTGTCGTTCCACCACAGCGCGGCCTCGACGCTGATGTCGTTCATCTCGGCGCGGACCATGATCGGATCCGCCACCATCGCCTTTTTGTTGCGGTCGAGATACTTGACGAATTCGACCACGCCGCCTTCGTACATCATCTGCTCGCGCCGCTCGACGGCGTGACGCATGTCCGAGAGCAGAATGTTGACCCCGGAGTTCAGGAATGCGAGTTCGCGCAGCCGATGCTCCAGCGTGGCGAAATCATACTCGATGTTGGTGAAGGTCTCGGTCGAGGCGAGAAAGGTGACTTCGGTGCCGCGCCTGCCGTTGGCGTCGCCGACGACTTTCAACGGCGCCACCGCGTCGCCGTTGGCGAATTCGATCAGGTGCTCCTTGTCCTTGCGCCAGATGCGCAGGGTCAGCTTGCTGGAGAGCGCGTTGACGACGGAGACGCCGACGCCGTGCAGTCCGCCGGAGACCTTGTAGGAATTCTGATCGAACTTTCCGCCGGCGTGCAGCTGCGTCATGATGACTTCAGCCGCCGAGACGCCTTCGCCCTTGTGGATGTCGACGGGAATGCCGCGGCCGTCGTCGCGTACCGTGACTGAATTGTCGGCGTTGAGGATGACCTCGACGGCGGTGGCGTGTCCCGCCAGCGCCTCGTCGATGGCGTTGTCGACGACTTCATAGACCATGTGGTGGAGACCGGAGCCGTCATCGGTGTCGCCGATATACATGCCGGGCCGCTTGCGCACGGCGTCGAGGCCTTTGAGAACCCTGATCGATTCCGCGCCATATTCGACGGCCGCGGCAGATGGGGTATCGGCAATTTGCTGCCGGGCAGGTTCGTTCATGAAAGGCCTTCAGAGGGTGTCCCGGGACAACCGCGGTCGATGCGGCTGAGATGTCTATTTCTGCCACGAAAGCGGCACCACGCCTAGCGCAAAGTTGTGCTACGTAAGGTGTTGAATAAATAGGATTTTTATGGAGTTTTTCAAGGACGAAAACAGGCGATTCGCGAAGCGTCCCATATCGCGATTCGCAACCATCGGAGCCGTCGCCTCGGGACGAAAGCTGCGGGATTTTCCCGCTCGTGTCCCGCCGGGTTTCGACCCGCCTCACGAAGGAGGCGCGCGGGTGATCCGGCCCGAATCCACCTTGAAGGTTTCGCTGCCGGCACTGAGGTTGGCGAAGGCGGCCGGGTCGGCGCCGCTCATCCAGACCTGGGCGCCCAGACCGGCAAGCTCCCGGAACAACGCGCCGCGGCGGTCGGGATCGAGGTGAGCCACGACTTCGTCGAGTAGCAGCAGCGGGACGATGCCCGTCATCTCGGCCACGAGCCGGGCGTGGGCCAGCACGAGGCCGATCAGGAGCGCCTTCTGCTCGCCTGTGGAGGCCTCCTTCGCCGGCATGTTCTTCGGCGCATAGATCACTTCGAGATCGGTGAGATGCGGGCCTTCGAGCGTGCGGCCGGCGGCGGCGTCGCGAGGGCGGCTGGCGCGCAGGATTTCGCGGTAGCGATCCTCCACCACCGTGGCCGGCTCGGTCAGCAGCGCGTTCTCCATCCAGCCGTCGAGATGGATGCTTGCCGCAGGAAACGAGGAGGCCTCGCCGCGCGCCTCCAGCGCGGCCATAAGGCGCGTCACGGTCTGCGCGCGCATCGCCGCGACCGCGACCGCAAGCTCGGCGGTTTCACGCTCAACGGCCTCGCACCAGAGGTCGTCGTGGTGACGCATCTCCAGCAGGCGGTTGCGCGAGCGTAGGCTGCGCTCCAGCGCCGAGACGCGGCCGGAGTGGTCACTGTCGATCGCGAGCACCAGACGGTCGAGGAAACGCCGCCTGTCAGACGCCGGCCCGGTGAACAGGCCGTCCATCGAGGGCGTCAGCCAGACCATGCGCAGATGGTCGCCGAACGCGGCTGCCGATGCGACGGGCTCGCGGTCGATCCGGCAGCGCCGGCTGCTTGGAGCTGCTTCATTGTCCGGCGCGTCGATGCCGGTGCCGAGCGTCGCAAGGCCGAGCGCGCCTTGCATCTCGGCCGACACCGCCCAGGAGCCGTCTCCCGTGTTGTCCGCGATGTCGTCGCGTGTTGCGCGACGCAGTCCGCGTCCCGGCGACAGCAGCGAAATGGCTTCGAGGCAATTCGTCTTGCCGGCGCCGTTCGGTCCGACCAGCACGATCATGTTGCTGCGCGTCTCGAACGTCGCGGCGCGGTAGTTGCGGAAGTGGGTGAGGCTCAGGCGGCGGATGCGGGAGGGGATCATGACGCCGAGCAATATTTCCCTCTCCTGCCAGGGGAGAGAGCGAAACCGGAGACTTGGCGATCCGAGAAATTCCTCACACCCGCATCGGCATCAGGACGTAGAGCGCGCCCCTCGAATCTCTGTCGTGCACCAGCGTTGGCGATCCGGGATCGGCGAGCTTCAGCACTGCGGCTTCGCCCTCGATCTGCGCGGCGATGTCCAGGAGATAGCGTGAGTTGAATCCGATATCGAGTGCGTCGGAGGCGTATTCGACTTCAAGTTCCTCGGTGGCGCTGCCGGAATCGGGATTGGTCACGGACAGAACCAGCTTGCCCGCTGACAGCGCCAGCTTCACGGCGCGGCCACGCTCGCTGGAAATCGTCGAGACGCGATCGACCGCGGCCTCGAAATCCTTCTTGTCGACGACCAGTTCCTTGTCGTTGTTCTGCGGGATCACGCGGCCGTAGTCCGGGAAGGTGCCGTCGATCAGCTTGGAGGTCAGCACGATGTTGCCGAGAGTAAAGCGGATCTTGCCCTGCGACAGTTCGATTCCGATCTCCGCCTCGCTATCCTCGATCAACCGCTGCACCTCGCCGACCGTCTTGCGCGGAATGATGATTCCGGGCATTCCCTCAGCGCCCTTCGGCAAAGCGAGATCGAGTTGCGCAAGGCGATGACCGTCGGTCGCGACGCCGCGCAGCGTCGCGTTATTTGCGGTGCCCGCGCCGTGCAGGTAGATGCCGTTGAGATAATAGCGGGTCTCTTCGGTCGAGATCGCGAACTGGGTGCGATCGATCAGCCGCTTCAGGTCTGCCGCAGCCAACGTGAAAGCATGCGTCATCTCGCCGGCCGCAAGGTCAGGGAAATCATTCTCCGGCAGCGTCTGCAGGGTGAAGCGGGAGCGTCCGGCGCGGATGGTCAGAACCGAGCGGTCGCCGTCGCCTTCCAGCACGATCTGCGCGCCATCGGGCAGCTTGCGGATGATGTCGTAGAACATGTGCGCTGGAACCGTGGTCGAGCCGACCGTGCCGGTTTCCGCCGCCAGCGTTTCCGTCACCTCCAGATCGAGATCGGTCGCCTTCAGCGACAGTTTGGCGTTCTCGGCGCGGACCAGCACGTTTCCCAGGATCGGAATCGTGTTCCGCCGTTCGACAACGCGATGGACGTGGCCGAGCGATTTCAGCAGTTGCGCGCGTTCGACGGTGACCTTCATTGCAAATCCGTCCGATCCAAGTTCAGGTCGTGTGCTGAAAATGCCGCGAGAACTCGCGGCACCAAGACCTCGGAGTTTAAGCGAGACCTCGAAGCTCAAGGCTGATTTCGCTTAAATCCGGCGGGGCCGTAAGGTGACGCGGAAGTCCCTCCTGCGCAAGCCCCTGCGGTTCGCCCCGGCCCGGCTTTTTCCGGAAGGATTCTTCCCGAGTCTATTCCTGCAACTGGCGTTTCAGCAGTTCGACTTCGTCGGAGAGCGTCGCGTCCTTCGACACCAGCGCCTCGATCTTGCGCACGGCGTGCAGCACGGTGGTATGATCCCGGCCCCCGAACCGGCGGCCGATCTCGGGCAGGGAACGCAACGTCAGCGTTTTAGCCAGATACATCGCGACCTGCCGCGGCCGCACCACGTTGGCGGTGCGGCGCGAGGAAAGAAGGTCCGAGCGGCTTACATTGTACTGCCGCGCAACGACTCGCTGGATGTCCTCGATCTTGATGCGCCGGGGTTCCTGCGGACGGACCAGGTCACGGACCTCGCGCTCGGCCATTTCGAGCGTGACCGGCTGGGCGTTGAGCTTGCTGTGCGCCAGAAGCCGGTTGATCGCGCCTTCGAGGTCGCGCCCGTTATGCGTGATCGCTTTCGCGAGGTAATCAAGGACCGGCTCCGGCACGTCGAAACTGGCGTGATGGACTCGGGCGGCTTCAACCCGCGACCGCAGGATCCCGAGCCGAAGCTCCTCGCCGAGCGATCCCATTTCGACCACGAGCCCGCCGGCGAGCCGTGACCGCACGCGATCGTCGAGGCTTTCCAGGTCGGACGGCGGCCGGTCGGCGGCAATGACGACCTGGCGGCCGGCATCGATGAGCGCATTCAGGGTGTGGCAGAATTCAGCCTGGGTCGATTTGCCTTGCAGGAACTGCAGGTCGTCGATGACCAGAACGTCGATGCCGCGGAGCGCTTCCTTGAAAGCGAGCGCCGTCTGCGTCTTCAGCGCGGCGACGAAGCCATACATGAACTTCTCCGCCGTCAGATAGAGTACCCTGCGTTCCGTGCCTGCATTCCCCGCCCATGTGACGGCTTGCAGCAGATGCGTTTTGCCAAGGCCCACGCCGGCGTGAATGTAGAGCGGGTTGAACATCACGCTGTCGCCGCGCCGGCCTTCGGCGACCTGGCGCGCCGCCGCGTGGGCCAGCGTATTGGAGCGGCCGGTGACGAAACTTTGAAACGTCAGCCTCGGGTCGAGAGGCGAACCGCCGAGTGCGTCATGGTTGGCGGACGCCGGAGCGGTCGCAACCGTTTTCAACTCAACGCCGTCCCGGCCCTCGCTGCGTTCGGGGCGGCGCGCATCGGTCGCGGGCGCTTCCCGGACGGGCGCGGCGCAGCGCATGGCCGAGCGCACGGTGAGATCGATCCGGTGCACGTCCGGCAGTTCGGCCTGCCAGCAAGACAGCACGCGCTCTGCGTAGTGCGCCTGGATCCAGCTTTTCAGAAAGCGGGTCGGGACCGACAGGCGAACGCTCTCGCCATGCACGCTTTCAAGATCCATTCTCGCAAACCAGCTTGAATAGATGTCCTCTCCCACGGTCGATCGCAATCGACCCTTCACCCGCGACCAGCGCTCCTGTTCCGTGTCTGACATGTCTTGTGACGACTTTTCTGGTTAAAGGTTGTTGCGATGCGACTGCTCTGTTGAAGATCAAGCGTTCGCCGTGATCCCTCCGTGCGCCCGTTCAGTCATGACCCATCGTTCGGCTGAGTACCGTAAGCGATTCGGAGGACTGAAAACAAAGCGAAGACGGGGTCAGTGGCGGCTCGATGATCCGGCCGCGGATTGCATGACAGCGCGCAAGAATGTCGTCGTGTTCGAGAAAACGTCGGTGAGATAATTCCATGAATGAAATCTGGTGGTGTTCTTATTCGACATAAATCCCCTCCTCGCTGCGACGAACCGCGCCGAGATGTCCTCTCACATCAATTTCAAATTCAGTCTGCAAACCCGACGCCGAAGTCGCCGGATCGCTACGCCCGCACTCTAACTCACCAGGTCAACTTGCCCGTTCTTTTCGGGGAAGATGGGGCATGGCCGAAGCGTGTCTCTTGCTGGCAACGTTTGAGGTCAACGTTGCAGGCAAGAAATTTCGGCATGAAACATCCGTTCTCATGTTGCTATGAGTTGTCATTCGCCATCACATGGAAAGCTTCACTAACGTGAATATCGCCGCCGATATGCACGTCCACTCAAGATTATCTCATCAGAATTATCTGAAGAGCCGCGAGTGCCGCGAGCCCCTAGAGAAATACACCACGCTCCAATTCTCGCAACGGCTTTCGCGTCGCGGCTGCGTCGCGCAAATCGAATGAGAGCACGGGACATGCTCGACTTCCGGCGCGCCCAATCAGCAACGGTTTGAATCTGCGCGTGGATTCGATGTCTTTCGTGCGGTGTTACAAATTCGCCGCGCTGTCTAAAATACTTTAAGAAAGGATAAACGAGGGCGAAACGCGAGGTCGTTTTGAAAGTGCTTCCTCACGCTATGGAGATAAGTGGTTAGCTAGGCGTATTTTTTTCTGGCTGTTTTTGCGGGTAGCCTTTGCCGGCTGCGCGCTCACCGGAGTGTCCCCGCGAAATTTATGGATATATACGTACATATATATCGAAGGAGAAAGAGCGATAGGCTCGCTTCGGAAAGGAAGAAGGCTGCCGCGCGTAGCTGGATAGCTGTTGCTTCAGGTCCAAACGATCGGATCGGGGGCGTTCCGTTTTCGTATCGCGTCGTCGCGCTGTTGAACGTGGAGCGAACGGCCGTGGCGATCGATGGCGTGATGCTGTCATCAGACGGCGCGCCGTGAGCTGCTGAAGTGTCCTGTTACCATTCCAGGGCATGATCCGATCAAGTTGATCGGACCATGCTCTATTGTCTGGTTGGTTCTTCGTGCGGCGAACAGGTCATCCCCTTCGTCGCGAAGTACTCCATCTGGCGGGCGCCGGATTCGGGTCTGGCCGCGCAAAAAATAAAGGCCCGGCGTTCGGCCGGGCCTTCTGAAAATGCCGACGCAAAGCGTCCTGATCAGCTCATTTCGCGAGCTTGGCGATTCGGTGCGTCAGCCGGGAAACCTTGCGGCTCGCATTATTCTTATGAATGATGTTCTGCTGGCCGGCTCGCATCAATTCCGGCTCCGCGCGCTTCATCGCCTGGATCGCGGCGTCACGATCGCCCTTCGCGATCGCTTCCTCGACGATCCGGACCGTGCCGCGCATCAGGGTGCGCCGCGATCTGTTGACGGCGGTCCGGCGGGCAATCTTGCGTGTCGCTTTCTTGGCGGAGGTCGTATTGGCCATGGTCTCAACGAATCCTTCGGCGGTGCCCGCCACGAGATACCAGCCGGTGGCTGGTCGTTCGATTGCGCGGATGGGCCTGAATGTGTTTTCCTGTGTTCCTGAAAATGCCGTCCCCGGAGTTCACGGCCTCGCGAGGGGTCTTTTTCAAAGAACAGCGGCGGCGGGATCGTCCCGCCGCCATTGGCGGTCTTATAGAGCCCCTGTTTTCGAGCGTCAATGTCTCCCCATGGGCGGAAGCGGCGAAAAAGGGTCTTCTCGAAACCCTCGAAAGAGACGCTGGCGAGATTGAATTTCGTGGCTTCGAGGGATAAGGGGCGATCTGCGACCGTCGGGAAATAAGGAGCGGGTGAGGCCATGATCCGTGCGATTCTTCGTTTCATCGGGCTGCTGCTGCTGGCCGGCGGTTTCATTTTTCTGATCTATGACGGCGCCCGGTCAATCGCTGATCAGGCCGTGCGGCTGACCAAACTCGGCGAGTTCTGGAACGATGTTCATCAGTCGAGCCAGCACGCGGTCCGGACCCAGATCGAAGCCTTGGCTCCCTGGATGTGGGACCTCGTCAAGCTGGTTTTGAATCAGCCAGCCTTCGCGGTGCTCGGCGTCGCGGGCCTTCTTTTGATGCTGCTGTTCCGGCCGCGACCGCCGCTGATCGGCTACGCGCGGGATTGAGCGGCTGGAGCCTGAGTATCGACCCCGCGTGGATACCCTCTGTTAACCATAGCCGCTGCGGAACCGTGCGATCTCGCTTCGCGACGATAGCCGCTATCGCCACATCCAGTTCCGACCCCAGTCAGCCTTCCAGCCCACGAGGCGTCCTCTGCGGAATTGCAGGTAGAGGCGATCCTTGCGGTTGAAGAGGTTGCTGCCGCCGTACTTTAGCAGCGCCAGGAATACCTCGTTGCCGGGTGAGCCTCCCATGTAGTTCAGGGGCTCGCCAAGCGCATTCGCGGCGGTCATCGGATCCATGCCGAAAGCCAGCGGAACGTGGTTTGAGAGCGTTTCGGTAAAAGGCGGCGAGTATGCCGGCTGCGCGCGTCCGGGGGGAACCCAGGCCGCGAAAAACGCAACAAGGCATGTCAACCAAAGGCATGTCAACCAAGAGACTGATATCCGCTGTTTCATGATGCCGCCTGGCCGGTACGACGGAATGAAGATCGTCTGGAATTTCTGACGACCCAGAATAACGTCTTTGATTGCGAAAAGCGTCTGTTTGAGAGAAGCGCCGAGGGCGGATTTAACACATTCGCGCTGTTCCTCCACGTCTCCGCGAGGGTGGCCAGGTGACCATAGGCCCTCGCCCCGAGTAGCCAGCGGGCCGGATCCCGGAGAATCCCTGGCCGACGCAGCCTGTGCCGTTGACTGTCGGAGATCGGCTTACGCAAGCGTTAACACTACCTCTTAATCTTCGCGAATCTACTTATCCGTTAAAGTTCCCAAAGCGCCGAACTGACACCCATGAGGACCAATGACGCCCACAACCGGATCGCGCAAAAGGCGCCGTTTGCTTCTCGCGTCCGACCGGATCGACCGCAGCAGAGATCTGTGGGCTATTCTGCAATGTGTAGCCGACGTTGATACCACCGGACTCTCCGGGATTCCGGAGAGTCCGGCGGGTCGATTTGCGGGTATCGTCGTCGATATCAATCTGCGCTCGCTTGAAAGCGTGATGCAGGTGCGCAGCAAGCTGTGCGCCGAAGCCTATCGATCGATGCCGCGGCTGTTCGTTCTTGCTGATACGTTTCACCACGCGTCGATGCAGGCGGGGGCGCTCGACGCCACCGATACCATCTTGCGCCCGTTGGACGCGCAAGCCGTTCTGCAGCGTGTCCGCGCCGCATTTCCGGACGACGACGGCAGCACAGCGAACGCCAACGCTCTGAATCGGGGTATTGCCGCGGCGCATGCCGTACTGGTGAAGATATTCGAGAGTCTTCCGGCCGGCGTTCCGCTCTCCTTCAGCGATGTCATGGAGGCGGAGCAGGAAATTCTGACGGCGATCAAGCTCGCTTCGTTGCGTGACTGGCTGGCCACCGTCGGGCGACACCATACTCATACCTATCGTCACTGCCTGTTCGTGACCGGCTTCGCCGCCGCCTTCGCGCAGCATCTCGGAATGCGAGAGGACGACCAGCGCCGGCTTGCGCGCGCCGCCTTGCTTCATGATGTGGGGAAGGCCTTCGTTCCCGTCGCCATCCTCGATAAACCAGGCAGGCTCGACGACGAGGAGAAGGATGAAATTCGCCGGCATGCGCGACTGGGTTACGACGCCCTCGTGAGGCAGGGCGGCTTTCCGTCCGAGATGCTCGACGTTGTTCTGCACCATCATGAGATGCTCGATGGCTCGGGCTATCCGGATGGCCTGCGTGGCGATCAGATCAGTGACATCGTGCGCCTCACCACGATCGTGGACATTCATGCCGCGCTGGTCGAGAAGCGAGCCTATCGTCTTCCCTTAACGCACGCCAAATCCTTTGCGACCATGGAGGAAATGGGCGGCAAGATCGATCAGCATTTGCTGCAGGCGTTTCGTCCGGTGGCGTTGGGATGCTGAACCTGGCCCAAAGCGCATCCTTCCATTCGAAGACCATCGGACACCGGGATCAACAGGGCGTGTGGTCGCGGGAATAAGCCTCGCGCTAATTCAACCTTGCACGGAGAAAACCGTTTCAGGTCGAGCTGGCGTCAGTCGACGGTCTGGCCGCTTTAGAGACAATCTAGATCGCTATCATTGCAAGCCTTTTTAGGCTCGGCTACGCCCTAGCCCTACTTTGGCAGATTTATTCGTGCCGTTGCATTTCGCGGAGGCGATCACGCGATCAATCTCCGCCAGCGCGATCTCCGGCTTGGACCGCGCCCCGCCATGCTCGATTGGAACACCGGCACGTTTCAAACGCGCCGGATCGCTCGTCCAACTCTCGGGCAAAAACAGCCGCAGCGCTACCATGACAGGCACTTCGCCGCGGGCAAGTGTCAGCGACACCAACGTTTGACAATTGGCCGTCTTGCCAAGGGTCGATGCATACTGCGGAGCGACGCCAACCGAACGATCACCCTTCTTCGGCAGCGATGTGTCGTCGATGACCAGCACTGCGTCGTTGCCGCCGACCAGCCGATCGGCCTGAACGAGCAACTCCGCTTCCAACGGCGCCGCGTCCCAGACGCCATCGGCGATAAAATGGTGCATCTGGTCATAGTCCGTGACCATCCGCATCTGTCACCCAACAAGCTGATCGATCGGATTCACGAACAACGTCCGGAAATCGAGGTGACCGGCCTGAACTACCGGCCGAACGCTTATGACAGCGTTCGCGTCTATGTCCGCGCACGCATCGATCCCGCGACCGGAAGTAAATATCGGCTCGACTATAGCGATGCTTTCGTGGACCCCTATGACGGGCGCGTGCTCGGTGATCGGATGTGGGGCGCGGCCCGGTTCGATCGCGTTCACATCATGCCTTTCCTCTACAAGCTGCACTATTCCCTGCACATTCCGGAGAATGTCGGCATCATTCTGCTGGGCATCATCGCCTTGATGTGGATGTTCGATTGCTTCGTCGGTTTCTATCTCACGCTGCCGATGAAGGCGGCAGCTCCGAAGGTCGCGAAAGGCAAGCAGAAGAACTGGTGGGAACGCTGGAAGCCCGCCTGGCAGATCAAGTATCAGGCACGCTTCACCCGCATCAATCTCGACATTCATCGCGCGAGCGGACTGTGGTTCTGGATCGTGATCTTCATCCTGGCCATGACGAGCGTCAGCCTCAACCTCGGTGAGGAGATCGTCAGGCCCGTCGTCCGGATCTTCGCGCAGATGGACGATGCGGAGTGGCTGCCGCCGACGACACAGCCGCCGCGTTCCGATGCGCCGCCAAGGATCACTTACGCAACCGCGGTCTCGCACGCGCTTGGCGCGTTGCCGGAGGAGAGCAGGGATCTCACGGTCGCGTATCTGTCCTACGTGAAAGATCGCAACGTCTATTGGGTGGCGTTGAAGCCTCCGGGGCGGGAGAACGCCTTCCTTCGGCTCGAACACACGCAGGTCTTCGTCGATGGAGATACTGGCGATATTCGCCGCATGCGGAGCTACGAGGCTGGAAAGGCCGGAGACAAATTCATGGACTGGCAGTTTCCGCTGCATACCGGCCAAATTCTCGGGCTTCCCGGGCGGGTCCTTATTTGCCTCGCCGGTGTCTTGGTTCTGGTGCTGAGTATCACCGGTGTCATTGTCTGGTGGAGGAAGCTGCAGGCGCGGCGCGCCTAGAGTTGGGCGCATCCGCTGTCCTGCGTTTGCGGGATGATTGAGGCGACGACCGTTGGCCGCAAAAGCGGCGGCGCCGGGTGCTCTTGTGGACTGCGGGGCGTGAGGCTTGCCCGGCGCGAAATCGCCTCCCCGGCGAGACCTGCCGGTCCCAAGTTTAGAACCGATCTATATTATTGAGATTGCAACCGTTTTGCCGTCTCACTATAGGTGCCTCACCACCGCGACGATGAGACCCAAAGCGCGCCTAACGCGTATCCCAAGCGGCGTCATGTCATGACCGAAGCCATTATCCATCCCATTGGACAACTGATCGAAAGCCATTATTTCGAGTTGCGGTCGTTCGCCCGCCGCAAGCTCCGTAACGCCACGCTCGCGGAGGACGTGGTTCAGGAAGCGTGCCTGCGGGTGGCGAGCGCGCGGAACGAGGAGATCGCGAACCCTCGCGCCTTCCTCTACCGCGTGGTCAGCAATCTCGTCATTGACCACCAACGCAAGGCCCAGCGCCACGAGCTGGTTGCCGAATGGTCTGTCGATGAGGTGGAGATCATTGACGAGTCGGCGGACGCTGAACGTCAGCTGGTCGCCAGACAGCGGCTCGCATTGCTGTCCAAAGCCATCGCCGAGCTTCCGCCGCGCTGCCGCGAATGCTTCGTTCTCCGGCGCTTCGACGGCCTCGACTACGATGAAATCGCTCGGCATATGGGCATCAGCCGCAACATGGTCTCCAAGCATCTTCGGCTGGCGATCGCTCATTGCGCCCGGCGCGTGCGGGAAGGCGATTGATTTTTTTGCGATCCGGACCTCCTGTTCTTTTGAATTTCGTCGTCATACAGGCAAGAGTGCGGCTCGACCGCAACCCTCATCCTGCGAGTCGCGCGAGGATGCTGAACCCGGCCATGGAACACGGCGACAAGACATCGATCCTGGATGAAGCTGCCGAATGGTACATCAGGCGCGACGGTGGAATGCTGTCGGCGACTGAGCGGGCTGAATTCGAGCGATGGATCAGCGATCCCGTGAACCGGGCCGCCTACGCGGAAATCGATGCGACATGGCGTGAGGTGGCGGTGCTTCCACGCCCGGCCATCGCATCCGCGCACCTATCATCATCGAGGCGCTCGCTATGGCGCGGCATCCGTCAGCAGGCGCTGGCGGCGGCGGCCGCCGTCCTTGTGATTTTTGGCGCGGGATATAGCCTCGACCTGCCGATGCGCTTGCAGGCCGACGCCTATACCGGGACCGGAGAAACCAGGACGGTTACACTTTCCGATGGCTCAAGCGCCGTGCTCAACACAGCGAGCGCGATCGCGATCGATTATTCCCCCGGCGTGAGGCGCATCCGCCTGCTTCGCGGCGAGGCGTTGTTCACGGTGGCCAAGGATGCGTCGCGGCCGTTTCTCGTTGATGCCGACGCTGGCGAGGCGCGGGCGCTGGGAACGGCCTTTGCGGTGCGGCGGGAGGACGAGGGTGTTTCCGTCACCGTGCTGGAGAGCCGCGTCGGCGTGTCATACCTTGCCGGACGGTCCCCCGTGGTCGAACTGTCGCCCGGTGAGACCGTGCGTTATTCGAGCGCTGGCGTGGGGGCGGTCCGATCGGTCGATGCGGGCGCGGAAACGGCGTGGCAGCGCGGCAAGCTGATTTTCGTCGATAAGCCGCTGGGTGAGGTGATCGCCGAACTCAATCGCTATCACTCCGGTCGTATTCAGATCACTGACAGCTCAATCAGCAGTCATCCCGTGAGCGGCGTGTTCGACATGCGCAATCCCGTCGGCGTGCTCGACGCCATCGAGGGAACGCTCGGCCTGCATTCAACGCGGCTGACGAATCTCCTGATCCTCCTGCACCGCTAGAGCGTTTTCGAGCGAAGTGGATACCGGTTCGCGTAAAGAAAACGCGACCAGACAATAACTTCCAGAGCATGATCCCGACCCGAAGGGCCGCGCCAGCGCAAAGTGGGTACCGGTTTTCGGGAAAGATCATGCTCGAATGAAGAATAACGTCAGAGTCCAGGTCAGCCTTTTCTGAATTCGGACTGTGACGCGATTTTATTTTCGTCCGCGACATCCCCGTTTGGCGCCGCCCGGCGTCACACCAATGAAGACCCTGTCTGCGGAAGCCTCGAACGGCGAGCGCGGCGCGGGAGCTTGAGGGGTATATCGGGGGCGCGGGATGCGATCGAAGATCAATAATAATGGACAAGGCACGAGCTGGAAGAGGTTGGCGGCGGTCCTGAGTGCAACAACAGCGCTCTCAACACTGCTGATGCCGATTCAAGTGAACGCGCAATCCGCGTCCCAGGCGACAGCCGTGGCTTCATCCGCGCGAAGCTATGCGATTCCAGCCGGCCCGCTGGCTAACGCGCTCAATCGTTTTGCTGATATATCGCAGCTTCAGCTGCTTTACAGCGGGGAAACGACACGCGGCTTGCGTACCCGCGGACTCAACGGCACCTACACGTCGCAGCAGGCGCTGGCGCAACTTCTCGGCGGCACCGGACTCACGTTTCGATTCTCGGGCGGTTCGAACGTCACGATCGAGCGGCCGGGCGCGCCCGTGGCGGTCGGCGGAGTGCCGGCCGACGCAATCTCGCTCGATACCATCGACGTGGAGGGAGCATCGTCGAGCGATCCCGGCCGGACCGAGGGCACGGGCGTCTATACGCCGAGCGTGACAGCGACCGCCACGGGGCTTCAACTCAGCCCACGCGAAACGCCGCAGTCGGTCAGCGTCATCACGCGTCAGCACGTCGAGGATTTCAACCTGAGATCGGTCAGCGAGGTCATCGATCATACGCCGGGCCTCAGCACCGTGAATGCCGGAGGTGAACGAACCATGTTCTATGCCCGTGGTTTCATGGTTCGGAATTTCCGGTATGACGGGGTGCCGATCTCTTTTCAGAACTTTGCCGGCGCCAACGCCACCACCGAGCAGCGAACGGACATGGCGATGTACGATCGGGTGGAAGTTCTGAAGGGAGCGTCGGGCCTTTTGACAGGCGTCGGCGACCCCGGCGCGACGATCAACATGATCCGCAAGAAACCGACCCGCGCGTTTCAGGGCTACACGACGCTCAACGCTGGTTCCTGGAACGACTATCGCGGTGAACTCGACATTAGCGGTGCGCTGAACGAGAGTGGGACCGTGCGTGGCCGCTTCGTCACCGCACATCAGGATAATGAATCGTACCTCGATCATTATCACCGTAAAAGCTCGCTGTTTTACGGGATCGTCGAGGCCGATCTGACGCCGGATACGTTGTTCACTGTCGGCGCGGACTATCAGCGCAGTCTTCCGAGAGGAACGGCCCACGGCGTGATCCTCATGTTCAACCGCCTCGGCGAATTCAACGAAATGCCGCGGTCGTTCAATCCCGCGACGAACTGGAGCACCTGGGAGGCGTACACCTACAACAGCTTCGCCAAGCTCGAACACCGGTTCGACAACGAATGGAGGGTCAAGCTGCAACTCAACCATCAGATTGGCGGTTACGACGCCACGGTCGGCTGCGCCTGTGGCGGCTTTCCTGACCCGCTGAACGGCTCAGGCGTGACGATGTGGCGGAACGTGTGGACCAGCAAGGCTGAAACAACAGCGGCCAATGTTTATGCGAGCGGACCGCTCTGGCTGTTCGATCGCAAGCACGAACTTGTTCTCGGCGGCAGCACATCAAGACAAAACCGGGTGCGTGTAAATCACAACGCGGCTGACTCGAACGTCAATGTGCCCGACTATTATAACTGGACCGGCAACTTTCCCAAGCCGGGGTGGATACCGTTCCTGCCGGACGATCCCAACAAAGAGATTTTTGAAGAGAACTCATTCTACGCGATGACGCGGCTTCAGGCACATGACAGGCTGAAGGTGTTACTGGGCGCGCGCATCACAAACTATGAAGCGCGACAACGCGTCTTTGGAGTCAGCACCCATCTGAAAAAGTCGGGTCAGGTAATCCCGTATTACGGCGCCATCTTCGATATCACCGATGTTCTTTCCGCCTATGCCAGCTACACCGGAATTTTCCAGCCCCAGGCAGCACTGAATGAGCAGGGCACGACGCTCCCGCCGATCGAAGGCATAAATACGGAGGTCGGTCTCAAGGCCGCCTTTCTCGACGGACGCATCAACGCCAGCGCCGCATACTTTCAAGTCAAGCAGGACAACTACGCGGTCCCGACCGGTGGTCTCACGCCAAACGGAACACCGGCCTACCGTCCGGCGGACGGCGTGGTCACCAAGGGTTTTGAACTGGAAATTTCGGGTCAACTCTCGCCGCGGTGGCAGCTTCAGGCCGGGTTCACCCACAACATCTCGATGCTGAATAATGAGAGGGTTTCCGCGTTCACTCCGGCGAACCAGTTCACGTTCTACAGCACCTACAAGCTCGACGGCGCGCTCGATGGTTTGATGGTAGGCGGCGGTACGCGCTGGGTGGATACGACCTCGGATAAAGTCACGCACCCGATTGATGGCTCGATATGGCATACCGCGCCGAGCTATTGGGTCGTGGATGCGATGGCGAGCTACAAGTTCAACGATAAGTTGTCAGCCACGCTCAACATCAGGAACCTGCTCGATAACAAATACTATACGTTCTATGGCTGGTACAATGGCTACTCATGGGGCGCGCCGCGCAGCGTGCTGCTCAGCATGACATACAGGTTCTGACGGGCGCTCAATTACGGTTGGATTCGCGTGATCTCCATCGACCAGGGCACAGAGTGATGGACCAGCCAGCGCGCGTTCATCGGTATGCATGTTAACCCTGACTGGGCTGTCAGCCCTTTCGCCGCTCACCCGGCGCAAGTCCCATCTGGCCGGCATGCCCATTCGGCGCGCAAAAGGATGCTGAACCTGCGGTAAATCACCGCGAGACAGCTCTCACTGGCGATGAGCACGGTATATTGCCAGGGAAATCCCGGTGCCGCACCTCCTCTCTCCCCTCGGTTGTCTCTTGCAAAAACTGGTGCGCCGCCTATGAGAAGGGGCCCGGAGAGATGGCCGAGTGGCTTAAGGCGCACGCTTGGAAAGCGTGTGTGCGGGAAACCGTACCGTGGGTTCGAATCCCACTCTCTCCGCCACTTCAGTCCCTGAGTGGGGCACTGAATTTACGCCACTTCCCGCCACCAGCGTCTGTAGCAGCCGGGCTTGATCCCATGATGCGAACCTCGCCTGCGGCGACTTGAGCCGACCGGCCGGGGCTGTCAGCAGGCCGCGATAAAGTTGTGCATTCAACACGCAACGCCGCGCGGCGGAATATGTTCGCCGGCGGCGCTGGCTGATACGCACTGGGCGCTGAAATTCCCAGCGATAATGAGTTGCTCGAGCCCAGCCAAAGGTTCAAACCTACTTTCGTCCTTCTTCATCAGGCCGCAGGTCCGTCATTCTCGACGCGAGCCCGAATTGATCGCTGCGCGCGCTGCTTGCGCAACTGGCTGAGACAGCCGGGAAAGCTGTGCTGCGGTCATAGGCGGTGCCTTTCCTGATCCTAGAGCCTTTCCGCTTCTGATTGAATCAGAAGCGGGGCTCTATGATTTTGTTTTGACGCGTTTTCTTCGCGGGAACCGGATCCAATTCGCTCGAAAACGCTCTCTCAGCAGCGCAACGTCGTGCTCTTCGGCGGCACCGGCACAGGCAAAACCTACCTGGCCATCGCAATCGCCAGAAGCTGCATCCGATCCGGTGCCCGCGGTCGCTTTTACAACGTGGTCGACCTCGTCGATCGCCTCGAGATCGAGACCCGTAACGGACGTCAGGGCCGGCTTGCCGAACATCTGACCCGGATGGACTTCATCGTGCTGGACGAACTCGGATATCTACCCTTTGCCCAATCCGGCGGCCAACTTCTGTTTCCATCTCGTCAGTCGGCTCTATGAGCGCGCTTCCGTCATCGTCACAACCAATCTCGCTTTCGGAGAATGGCCCAGCGTATTCGGCGACGCCAAGATGACCACCGCGCTGCTCAATCGGTTGACCCATCACTGCGACATCGTCGAAACCGGCAACGACAGCTGGCGATTCAAAAGCCGCGACGGCGATCACGCCAGCCGCGCTCGTCCCGTCTCCGCAATCCCGGCCAGCTCCGACGAGACAAGCGCTACCCTCAAACCACGCCGCGCGAAGGGGTCAAAAGTTGGACGCCGATACGGGGTCAAAGTTCGGTGCCGATTGACAGGAATTGTTCTGCGATGGCTCTTTAGATGTGTCCCGAAGTATATTCCGATGTGCGATGCGACGGAGTTGAGGGCCAAGAGGTGTGCCACGTCGCCGTTCTAATTTCGGGAGCTCAATACTGAACGAACCTTCCGTAATTCATCGGCAAGACGCTCTAAGGACCCCGAACACGGTGGTCTCTAGAATTTGACGGACGCAAATAAACGAATGTTGCGTCCGGGCTGCAGAACCTCGTCCTTCTTGTAAGATTGATGAAAACGAATGCTGTCGTTCAGCAGGTTCTCTCCCCTCAGGCCGATCGTCAGTTCCGTCGGGAATGTCGGAGTAGGCAGTTTCGCCATATAGCTCACCTCCGCGTTGAGCAGATTGTATCCGGGGGTGGGAGTCTCGAATGCGCCCAGATTGTTCTGGGCAAACGCGTGCAGGAGATTGATGCGCGCGCTCCAGCTCGGATCGCGGTAGAACAGTCCGCCGCCGAGGCGATAGGGCGGTATCTTGGGCACGTAGCTGCCATCCGCGAATGTGGCGCGGACGATATCGTATTGCGCCTCCACGCCCCATATTCCATCCCACAGACGCGCCACGTCATGTTCGAGCTGGAATTCGCCTCCCATGAAGGTGGCGTCACGCTGCGAATAGATGATCTGATCGAAGCTTGCGCCCGGCGCGCCACACGTTGCAAAACTGTCGTTGCACATCAGCCCTGTAAAATTCTTGTAGATGAAGTTTTGGTATTTTGTGTAGTAGGCGGAGATTTCGAACCGCGTATCGCCGCGTCCGCGCTTCAATCCGATTTCCAGCGTGTCGGCCTTTTCCAGCGTCATCGTCGGGTCGCCGATTTCGAATGTTCGCGGTGTGTCGTGGGGGCCCTTGTAGAAAAGTTCGACAGGGTCCGGAGCTCGCTCGACATGCTGCGCCGTGACGCGCGCAACCATGCCATACGGCAGGTCGTACAGCAGTCCGGCGCTTGCGCTGACAGGCAGGAAGCTGCGATTGACCGCGAAGAGGCTTGGCTGGTCGGGGGGTGGAAGATACGACGATGGAAAGCTTGCACCGGTGCCGGCGATGGCGATGCGTTCCATTCGAACGGCGCCTTGCATGCGCAAGGCGGGCATAAGCTGCAGTTCCTCGAAGATGAACGCCGCGAGGTTCTCCGCGCGCGCCGGGGACAGTAATTCCTCTTGCGCACCTTTAACGGAGAGTCGGCGGCGTCCCCATTGCAAGCCCGCCGCGCCCGTCAGTTCTCCGAATGCCGTACTGAACGGCAGATGCGACACCTCCACGCGTGATTCGAGTTCTCTGTTCCGGAACGTAGAGCCGATATTGGTCGCCGCGCCCAGACCGTCGATCTCGTCGTGCTTGTAGTCGGTAAACCCGAGCCAGTAACGAAGTGTATCGATCCCGCTTTCGCCGAGCCGCCATTCGCCCCGGCTGCTCCATTTCGATTGGAGCAGATCGATATGATTTTTCTCGCGGGCAGAATCGATGCCCGGAATAAAGTATGTCGTGGCCGTGCTTTGGTAGGACACGCCGATGAAGCCATCCTTGAAAAGATGGGAGCCGCCGATACCATATCCTTGCGACGCGTAGCTTGAATTTTCCTGGATCCCGCCCGGAATGCGATAGTCCCCGGCGGTTCGTTTGAAGGTGTCGACATGGAGAGCGAAATCCCCGCCTCCGGCATCGAGAAGCAGCGCGCCATCCTTGCCGCCGCTGACGCTGTTCAAACCACCACGCGCCTCGAACGCAACTCCGTTCGGCGGAATCACTGTTGGAATGCGTCCGTTGTTTGCGCTGACCACGCCGCCGATCGCCTGTGAACCATACCGCAATGTGCCCGGACCTCGGATAACTTCGACGCTGCCGGCAACAAGCGGGTCGATGGTCACAGCGTGATCTTCTCCAAGATTGCCCATGTCATGAGAGCCGATCCCGTTCTCCTGTGTTCTCACGCGGAAGCCGCCCAGTCCGCGAATGACGGGTCGGCTGGCAACCGGTGAAAAGGTGGTGGATGAGACGCCCGGCGTTGTGCTCAGCGCGTCGCCCAGTGAGGCGGCGCCTCGGGTCAGCCCCTGCTGGGAGGTCATCACGGATACCGACGTAAACGACGATGCTGCGGCAACGGACTGAGAAGTCGCCCCTGGGTAGCCGGTCTCGTCGCTGTTCGGCGCTGTCTGTATCGGGTTCGGGGATGTGACGACCACTTCCGGAAGATCGATCGTCTGCGCCACGGCAGCGCTTGAAAAGGCCATCACGCACGTCTGCAAAAACCACCGGGAAAATCTCACGCTCACCACCTTAGATCGCGAATAGGTCGCAATAGCATTTATTATTATTATAGTTGCGAATGCCTCGCAAGAGCGAAAGATGTGATATCGCGAGAACTCCGCGGGGGGTGTGCTCCGGTCCTGCCGCTCGGGGATGCGGTGTCACACTGAGGGTTGCGGAAAATGCCAGACCTGGCTGGCCGCGAGCGGACGGGTACGACGAGGGAGGATGGCGTTACCGAGAGCCGGGTTGCGCGCTGTTCGCGACGGCTGGCTCCTGAAGATCCTGCGGAAGCGGCGATCCCGTCACCGGGTCGTCCACGAGCGCTCCCGCCTCGCTGCCGGCTGCATCAGGATCTTCCCGGAGCGGACGACGAAAGCTGCGGATCGTTGTTCTGACAGGCGTTCTACACGCGAACCGAAGTCTGTCCCCGGATCAAGCCCGTAGCCATGGCGCTCGAAAGGCTTCAACCCCGTTGAATCCGATTCAACCCCGTTAAATCAGACTTGTCGCTTATCTTTTTGTTTGAGCATGATCTTATCCGAAAACCGGTTTCCACTTTGCGCTGGCGCGGCCCTTCGGGTCGGGATCATGCTCTACAGGCCACCGATGCGTTCAAGCTCCGCGACCAGCCGCTCCAATGCATCGGCAAGCATCGGGCCGCCGCACACCGTGAGGTCTTCAGGAACGATGATCCGCCGCGATGGCGGATACATCTTTTCCAGCGCGGGGTGCAGGAGCAGCGCGCTGCCCTGGTCTTCAGCGATATTGCTGCCGTCCGATATCAGGATGAGATCGGGCCGGGCGGCGACGATGGTTTCAAGCTTGGCGAATCCGCCGTACCGAATGCCGAGGCGGGATGCCGCGTTCGTGAGCCCGGTGGCCGAGAGCAATGTGCTGGCGAGGCTGTCGGCGCCGGACACCCAGCCGCGTCGCGACAGCGCCAGCACCTGATAGCGCTTGCGCGCCGTTGCCTTCCTTGCGCGGGCGATCGCGGCGTCGAGTCGCGCGATCTGCATTTCCGCGCGATCCGGATGCCGGACGAGATCGCCCATCCGGCGAATCTGGTCCTTCACGTCATCGATCGATTTCGCGACATCGAACTCGGCCACGCGCATCCCTTGCTGCTTCAGGAGCTCCCGTGTCGCATGCTTGGTGTAAGGAGTGGCGACGACAACGTCGGGTCCGAGTATCAGCACGTCTTCGGCCTCGCCGGAGAGCCGCCGATAGTTCTTCGCCTCGTCCGCGGCGTGGGAGCGCACGGCATCGCGCGAGTAAGGGCTGAGGCCGACGATCTGTGCGGGGTCGGCGAGCGCCATCAGAAGCTGGTCTGTGCATAGATTGATCGAAGCAACGCGCGGCGGATCGGCGGCGTGCGCGAGCGTGACGATTCCGATGGCGAAGGCCAGGACGGCAGCGGCAAGATCGATGCTTCGGGCGGCGAAATCCGCGCGGATCGCGTTGCGAAAGAGATGCGGCCGCGAAAGCCGCGACATCGCGATCACGCCTCCGCCCAAGGCACCAGAACGATTTCGTGTTCATGGTCGGCGCGATAGGTTCTGATGCGAAAGACCTCGGCCATGACCGCTTCCGACAGCGCGCCGGCGGGTGGGCCCTGCGACACCAGACGTCCCTCTGACATCACCAGAACGGTATCGGCGAAACGTGCCGCGAGTCCGAGATCATGTGTCACCACGATAACCAGCGTTCCGTTGTCGGCCGTTGCCCGCAGCTTGATAAGAACCTCGATCTGATAGCGCGGATCGAGCGATGCGGTCGGTTCGTCGGCCAGAAGCACCGGCGCTTCCACCGCCAGCACCCGCGCCAGCGCGACCCGGCTGCGTTCGCCGCCCGATAATTCCGTCACGCGGCGATCGCTCAGATTGAGCACGTCGGCCATCTGCATCGCCCGCGCCACGGCGTCGGCATCATGGCCGGACAGCCTTCCGGGATCATATGCGCCATGCGGGTAACGTCCGAGCGCCACGACATCCCTGGCCGGCAGCGGCCAATGCACCTGGTGCCCCTGTGGAAGATAGGCGAAACGGCGCGCGCGTTCCCGAAGGCTGAGAGATGACAGCGCATCGCCGCAGATCTCGATCCTGCCTTCGGACGGCAGCAGTCCCGCCAGCGCCCGGAGCAACGTGGTCTTGCCGGCGCCGTTCGGCCCGACCAGCGCGACAAGGCGCCTGCCCGGCAGCGTCAGCGAAATGTCGCTCAGGACAAGCCTCTTTCCGAGATGCACGGACAGCGACGACGCGACGAGAACAGCGTCCTCGCTCATGCCACCCCTCCACCCAGAGCCCGCCGCTCGCGCACGATCAAATAGAGGAAGAATGGTACGCCGATCAACGCGGTCAGGACGCCGACCTTGATATCCGAGGTCGAAGGAATGACACGCACCGCGATATCGGCCGCGAGCAGGAGCACAGCGCCGGTCAGCGCGCTCGGCACCAGCAGCCGTGACGGGTCGTAGCCGATCAGAGGGCGCATCAGATGCGGGGCCACCAGCCCGATGAAGCCGATGGCGCCGGACACCGCGACCGCGCCGCCAATCCCCAGCGCAACGCCGAGGATCGTCCACAGCCGAAGCCGGCCGACATTGACTCCCAGGCTGAGCGCGGCCTCCTCACCGAGACTGAGCGTGCGAAACGCATGACGCTGGCTCATCAGCGTCGCGGCTCCCGCGGCGATGAACGGCAGCGCCAGCGCCACATGCCGAAAGCTGCGGTCCTCCAGCGACCCCAGCAGCCAGAATGCAATTTCCAGCGCAGCGAAAGGGTTGCTTGAAAGGTTCATGGTCAGCGACGTCGCCGCGCCGGCAAGAGCGGAGATCGCCAGCCCGGCGAGGATCAGGATCAAGAGGCTGGTATCACGCCCCGCGATCACGAGCAGCACGAACACGGAAGTAAATGCCGCCAGGATCGCCGCCACCGGCAATGCGAAGGAATGAATGTCGGCCCATCCCAGCGCGATCAGCAGCACCGCGCCGAACGCCGCCGCCTGCGGCGCGCCGAACAGCGACGGCGACGCCAGGGGATTGCGCACGAGTCCCTGCAGGGCGGCGCCTGATAAACCGAGAATTCCGCCGATGACGATCGCGAGGATCGCTCGCGGCAAACGGATCTCCAGCACGATGATCCGCTGGACGTCGCCGCCGCCACCAAACAAGGCATGGAGGATCGTTGTCGGTGACAGCGCCACGGGTCCGATCCCCAGCGACACCAGCGTCAAGGCCGCGACACCCGCACACAACGCCAGCGTCACGATCATGCGCTGGCGGCCGGCGGGGTGTGCGATCACCATGTGACGTTGAAAGCAGGGCAAGCCGCGGATCCGGTCTGCCGGGCAGCCAATTTCAGAAAGCTCATGACGCCCCCATTTTTCCTGACCGGCTATCTTTCCGACCCGCCGAGAGGTAGCCGGGCAGCTCCTGCTCGAATTCGGGGAAGTAGCGGGAAATCACGGAAATGTCGAAGCGGGCGAGGATCGACTCCTTCGGCTCCCGGTCGAGCAGGAAGCGAAAGGCGGCCTCGATGCATCGCTCCGGCGTGTGCTTGCCGGCCGTCAGTTGCTGGCTGTTGGCTTCAGACATTGTAACGCGGTGGCGGGTTTCGCCCTTTCCCTCCCGCACCACGACCTCGAAACCGAGGGGGTCGCCGTCGTCAACCCGCTGAACCTCGATCATATCCTGCTCCTGTCCCGGAGACCGCTGCTCGTCTCCGCTTCATCGTTCTGATATCGCGCCGGATCCCATCCGCCTTGAAGCCAAGATCTGAATCCAAGAGATGATGCCGAAATGATAGAACTCTCGCAAAAGGCTAAATACTAAATAGCGAGATTGACTGGTATCATTCGATAAATCAGCAGAATCCGTTTCCGCGATTTTCGTTCTCGATTTCCACTTCGGGATTGAACCTCGTTGTATCAACACAACACGAAAGGACATTCAATAAGGCGAAGGACACATCGGTCTCATGCCGCAAACCGAGCAACAGCCCGAGACGCCTTCGCCATTTGCGGCCCCGCAGGTGAGCGTTCCAAAGGGCGGCGGGGCTATTCGGGGATTGGGCGAGAAGTTTCAAACCAATCCGGTCAACGGCACGGCAGCCCTCACCATTCCCATTCCTCTGAGCAGTAGTCGCGGCGGGTTTCAACCGGCGCTCGCTTTGTCTTACAGTTCCGGCTCGGGCAACGGCCCTTTCGGGCTCGGCTGGACTCTCGGCCTTCCGTCCATTTCCAGGCGGACGGATAAGGGTGTTCCGCGCTACGTGCCTTTCGCGCGCCATGCCGAAAATGTCGCGGCAGCCGACGCGGCCGCGGATATCTTCCTGTTGTCCGGATCGGAAGATCTCGTCCCGGTCACCGCGGACGATGCGCCGTGGGCGGCCTATCGGGAGGTGAACGGTTACTTCGTGCGAGCCTTCCGGCCTCGTATCGAAGGGACGTTCTCGCGGATCGAGAGTTGGACCCGCATCGCGGACGGCGACACCCACTGGCGCACCATATCCGCGGGCAACATCCTCACCGTATATGGCGAAACGCTGGCGTCACGCGTTGCGGACCCGGAAGATACACAGCGGATTTTCGAGTGGCTCATCTGCCGCAGCTACGACGATCGCGGAAACGCCATCGCGTACGACTACGTGGCGGAAGGTGATGACGGCGTCGATATCACCCGTTCGAGCGAGCGGCTCCGGGTCCGAAGCGCGAACAGGTACCTGAAACGTATCCGGTATGGAAACCGCAGGCCGGTTCTGCTCGATGTTTCATGCGACTCGGCGCGCCGCCATCATCTTCCGCAGCCGCAGATCGATCCGCAAACCGGGTGGCTGTTCGAAGTCGTGCTCGACTATGGCGACGAAACATTCGCGCATGAACCCGAGGCCGAAGGATTTGGACGCGTTCGCTGGACGGAAGCCCGGCCGCTGCCGAGGCATTTGCGTCCCGATTCATTCTCAAGAACGCGCGCCGGTTTCGAGGTCCGCACGCATCGATTATGCCAGCGGATTCTGATGGCGCATCGCATGCCGGAGCGGCTCGGGACCGCGCGAACGCTCGTGCGCGACATTCATCTCGATTACGATGCCAGATCGCTCGGCACGCGTCTGGCGCGCGTCACGCAATCCGGATACCGGCTGCTTGACGAAGGGTTGTACCGGCGCCGATCCCTGCCCGCGCTGCTGCTGGACTATACGCCCAGTCCGCTCGACGATGCGGCACCCCAAAAGTGGAAGGTCGAGCATCTTTCACGCGACAGTCTCGAGAATCTTCCCGCGGGCGTCGCTGGCCATGGCTATCAGTGGACGGACCTTGATGGCGAGGGAATCGCGGGCGTGCTCGCCGAGGAGGCGGGCGCCTGGTACTACAAGCCCAATCGCGGGCACGGCAGGTTCGGCCCCGTTCAGGTGGTTCGCTCCAGGCCTATCGGCGAGAGCGGCCGATCGCAACTCATCGATCTCGATTCGGACGGCCGCCTGGAGCTTGCGACGCTCGCGCAGGGCACCGGCGGATACTTCGATCGTACCGAGGAGGGCGGCTGGACGCCGTTCCGGCCGTTCCGCGCCTTTCCGCTCGTCGATTTCAGCAGTCCGAACGTTCGTCTGACCGATCTGTCGGGTGATGGGCTGGCGGACATTCTGATCATGGATGATCAGGCGATCACCTGGCATCCTTCCCTTGGCGATGCCGGTTTCGGCGAAGCGGTGCGCGTGCGGGTGCCGTGGAACGAGGAGCGCGGTCCGCGCGTGCTGTTCGGGCATGCGGATCAGGCGGTGTTTCTCGCCGACATGTCGGGTGACGGGCTGGCCGACCTCGTTCGTGTTCGCAACGGCGAGGTCTGCTACTGGCCCAATCTCGGCTACGGCCGATTCGGGACCAGGGTCACGATGGAGGGCGCGCCTTGCTTCGACGAGGACGGCATCTTCGATGCGCGCCGGCTTCGCTTCGCCGATGTCGATGGCTCCGGGCCAACCGACATCATCTATGCCGGGCGCAAGGGCGTCCAGATCTTCCTCAATGAAAGCGGCAACGGACTGAGTGAGCCGCGCACGATCTCAGAGATGGTGCTGACCGAGGGTGTGTCGCTCGACGTCTTCGATCTTCTTGGCCACGGGACGGCTTGCCTTGTGTGGTCGACCGCGCTTGCGGGCATCGCATGGCGTCCGGTCGAGTTCATCGATCTTGCGCGCGGCGTCAAGCCGCATCTGCTGGCGCGCTACGACAACCAGCTCGGTGCGGAAACCCGGCTGACGTACAAGTCCTCCACCGAGTTCTATCTTGCCGATCGAGAGGCGGGGCAGCCCTGGATCACGCGCCTGCCGTTTCCCGTGCACGTCCTTGAACGGACCGAATCGATCGACCACGTCAGCCGGAATCGATTCGTGACGCGCTTCGCATACCATCATGGCCACTATGATGGCGAGGAGCGCGAGTTCCGCGGCTTCGGCATGGTCGAGCAGTGGGATACCGAACGGCTTGCGGCGTTCGACGGCGGCGGCTTGCCGACCGACAACATCGCCGCCGGCTCGCACGTGCCCCCGGTGCACACCAAGAGCTGGTTCCACACCGGTATCCAGCTCGGGGCTTCACGCGTCTCCCGTCTGTTCGAGCGCGAGTATTTTCGCGAGTCTGGATTGACGCTCGCGGCGGCTCGCGCCGAGCTTCTCGATGACACCATCGTGCCGTCAGGCTTGACGCCGGAAGAAGAGCGGGAGGCGTGCCGATCGCTGAAAGGCGCAATGTTGCGCCAGGAGGTCTATGCGGACGATGCCGAGGGGCCGCTGGCGACGCCTGCGCGAATCCGGCGAGCGCGCACGCCTTACACGGTGACGGAACAGAACTTCAGCGTCCGGATGCTTCAGCATCGCGGCCGCAATCGCAACGCGGTATTCTTCACGCACGAGCGTGAATCGATCACTCATCACTACGAACGCAATCCGAACGATCCGCGTTGTCAGCACAAGCTGACGCTGGAAGTGGACGGTTATGGAAATGTGCTCAAGCAGGTTGCGATTGCCTATGGCCGCCGGGCCTCTCCGCTGCCGACGCCATGGGATCGCGCGCGGCAAACGGCTCCGCTGTTGACCTATATCGAGACACGCTTCACCAACGCCGTCACGCTGCCCGATGCCCAGCGCAATCCGCTTCCCTTTGAGACGATCACCTTCGAGCTGACCGGCTATGCGCCGACGGCGAAGAACCGCCGGTTCCAGGCCGCGGATTTCATCGAGCCCGATCCGGTGCAGACAGGCCGTCTGCGCCATAAGCGATCAGGCCCTGATGTTGCTTATGAAGCGACCGCCACGGGAGATCAGCGGCGGCGGCCAGTTGAATGGGGCCGAACCCTTTATCGGCGCAACGATCTGGACGGGCTGCTGCCGCCCGGCGAAATTCAATCGCTCTGTCTGCCCGCTGAAAGTTACAAGCTCGCATTCACGCCGGGTCTCCTTGATCAAACGTTCCAGCGCCGCCGTGCGGGGCAGCGCCCTGAAGCTTTGCTGCCCGATCCCGCGGCCGTGCTGGGCGGACGGGATGCGTCGAGCGGAGGCTACGTCGATCTCGACGGGAACGGCCACTGGTGGGTGCCCTCCGGCCGCTCGTTCTTTCACGTGCAGGATGTCTCCGCCGCCGAGGAACTTGCGGAAGCGGCTGCTCACTTCTTCATGCCGCGTCGTTATCGCGGTCCGTTCGGCGCGGACTCGTTCGTCGATTTCGATGCCTACGATCTGCTGATCACGGAGACGCGCGATGCGCTAGGCAATCGCGTAACGGTCGATAACTATGACTACCACGTGATGCAGCCGTCCGCCGTCAGCGATGCCAACCGCAACCGGACGGAAGTCATCTTCGACACGCTCGGCATGGTTGCGGGCACCGCAGTCATGGGCAAACCGCAGCCCGCGCCGACGGAAGGCGACACGCTGGCCGGATTCGTCGCCGATCTCGATCAAGCGCAGCTCGACGGTCTGTTCGGCGACGGCGATCCACACGCGATCGCCAAGATGCTCCTCGCGGGAGCCACCACGCGCGTCGTCTATGACGTGGATCGTTTCCGACGCACGCGGGCGGCCTGTCCGGACGATCCGGCGCGATGGCAGCCGAGCTGCAGCGCGACGCTCTCTCGCGAGACGCATGTCAGCGCGCCGTTGCCCCCACAGGGCCTGAAGGTTCAGCTCACCTTCTCTTACTCCGACGGTCTCGGCCGCGAGATTCAGCGGAAGGTTCAGGCGGAGCCGGGACCACTCGACGTCAACGATCCGCACGCACCTTTCCTCGATCGGCGCTGGGTCGCCACCGGCTGGACGATCTTCAACAACAAAGGCAATCCGGTTCGCCGGTTCGAGCCGTTCTTCAGCACCACGCAGCGATACGAGTTCGGCGTGTGCGTCGGCGTAAGTCCCGTGGTTTTCTATGATCCGACCGGGCGGGTGATCGCCACATTGCATCCGAATCATACCTTTGAGAAGGTGGTGTTCGATGCCTGGAGCCAAACGACATACGATACCAACGACACCTGCGCGGCGCGCAACTCGCAAACGGGCGATCCACGTACCGATGAGGATATCGGCGGATTCGTCGCCGGGTACTTCAAGGCGCTGCAATCCTCGTCGGACCAGCCGTGGAAGACCTGGTACCAACAACGCGTCGACGGCGGGCTTGGAAAGGAAGAACGGGTCGCCGCTGAACGCGCCGCGGCGCATGCGGACACCCCGAGCACGGCGCATCTCGATGTCCTCGGACGTCCGTTCCTCACGGTGGCACGGAATCATGTGGTCTGTCCCGGTCACGATCTCGACGGCCGGGAAGAGGATTTAGCCACGCGTGTCGAGCTTGATATCGAAGGCAATCAACGCGTGGTGCGCGACGCGGTACAGCAAGACGGCGATCCGCTCGGCCGGATCATCATGCGCTACGTCTACGACATGGCCGGCAATCGCATTCACCAGTCCGGCATGGAGGCGGGCGCGCGCTGGACGATCCAGGATGTGCTCGGCAGCTCAATTCGAGCGTGGGACAGCCGCGGACACCTCGTCACGACCGCGTACGACGCGTTACGTCGCGCAACGGAGACAAGGGTGCGCGGCACAAGCGCCGAATCGGATCCCCGGACGTGCGACCGCGATATCCTGATCGAGCGCAGCGAGTACGGCGAAGGTGTTGCGAATGCTGAAGCGCTCAATCTGCGAACGCGTGTTTTCCGCCAGTTCGATGCGGCCGGCATCGTCATCAGCGCGAGGGTCGACGCGAACGAGACGCCTGTTGAATCCTTCGATTTCAAGGGGAATCCGATTCACAGCACGCGTCGCCTCGTTGCGGATTACAAGGCGATTGTCGACTGGAGCCTGAATCAGAGGCTGGATTGCGAGGTCTTTGAAAGCAGCACGCGCTACGACGCGCTCAATCGGCCGATCCAGTCGATCGCGCCTCGCAGCAACCTCGTGCGGGGAGGGCGGTCCAGGCCGTTCAACGTCATCCAGCCGGTTTTCAACGAAGCGAACTTGCTGGAGCGCATCGATGTCTGGCTTGAGCGCGCGGATGAGCCCGCTGCGTTGCTGGATCCGAGCGATGAGACGCCTTCACCGGCGGGGGTGGCGGGTATCGACTATGACGCCAAGGGCCAGCGTTTGTCCGTTCACTACAAGAACGGAGCGCGCACCTCCTATCGCTACGATCCGCTCACGTTCCGACTCGCTGAACTTCTGACCCGGAGCGAGGCCGCTGACCGGTTGCAGAACCTGCATTACACTTACGATCCAACAGGCAACATCACGCACATTCGCGACGACGCGCAGCAGGCGGTCTTCTTCAGAAACAAATGCGTCGAGCCGAGCAGCGATTACACCTACGACGCGCTTTATCGATTGATTCAGGGAACCGGCCGGGAACATCTTGGCCAGGGCGGCGCATCCGTTGCGTATGCCCCCGACGATTCCGCTCGCCTGGGCCGCGGCCTGGCGGACTCCGCCGGACACCTGGCTCCCGACGATGGCAATGCGATGGGCCGGTATATCGAGCGTTATGTGTACGACGCTGTCGGAAACTTCCTGAAGATGCAGCATCGTGGCAGCGATCAGGCGAAGCCAGGCTGGACACGATCCTATGACTACCAGGAATCGAGCCTGACGGAAGATGGAGTGGACGGCGCGCGGCTCAAGACGAGCAACCGTTTGACCCGCAGCACGCTTGAGCAGGGAAGCTGCTCCCCGCAGGCCGAGTCCTATCTGTACGATGCCCACGGCAATTTTGTCCGCATGCCTCATCTCGGTGGGGGCGCGCCCGGTCCCAACATGCACTGGGACTACAAGGATCAACTGCGTCAGATCGATCTGGGCGGCGGCGGAAAGGCGTTCTACGTCTACGATGGATCGGGCGCGCGCATCCGAAAAGTTTGGGAGAAGGCGGCGGGTCTCACGGAAGAACGCATCGACTTCGGAGGTTTCGAAATCTTTCGCAGGCACGAAGGCGCGGGCGCGGACGGCATCGGCCCGCAGACAGCGGCGCTGGAGCGCGAGACCTTGCACGTGATGGACGACAAGCAGCGCATCGCGCTGGTGGAGACGCGCACCGTCGACACCGCGCAGGATGATCCGATGCCGCGCCGGTTGATCCGATATCAATTCGGCAACCATCTCGGCTCCGCCTGCCTCGAACTGGACGACCGGGCGCGGATTATTTCCTACGAAGAATACGCGCCTTATGGCAGCTCGACCTATCAGGCGGTGCGCAGCCGGACCGATACGCCGAAGCGATATCGGTACAGCGGCAAGGAGCGCGATAACGAAAGCTCTCTGTATTACAGCGAAGCTCGGTACTACGCTGACTGGCTGGGACGATGGACGGCGTCCGACCCGAAAGGGCTCGTCGATGGGTCCAACACCTACGCCTATGTTCGCAACAACCCGCTGAGCTTCACAGACTCGACCGGCACGCAATGTGATCCGGCCACTCAATCCTGCCTCGATCCGACCCTGGCGACCCTCGACGAGCAGTCGATGACGTGCCACGCGCCGGATTCCTTGAGCGCGACGGCCGCGAGCGGGACGAGTTCGCTGCTCGGAAGTTTCATGAGCGTCGCCGGTTCGACGCCTCCGGTCCCGGCCGCCGCGCCGGTGCAAGCGGCGAATTCGGTCGATGACCTGCTGACGTTCCTGCACGCGCAGTCGGGATTCGAGACCGGCGCGGTGAGGCCGCCGACGTTCAACTCCCGCTCCGCAAGTCCGTTCGGGACGGCCGCTCATGCCCAAGCGACGGGCGTTCTCGATGAAATGAAACAGCTCGGCTTTCTGGGCGCAGAAAATATCTACTCGGAGGTACGCGTCGTGAATGGCGTCGTCACGCAGATCGGCGGCGTGCCGGGCGGACCAAGAGGCGCGCATAATCTGGACATCCTCGTGACCCGGCCGGGGACGACGCTCGCGGTGGGCGATGACATCTCCGGTGGTTTCGCCGCACAGCTTGGCGATTTGAAGTACGGCGGTGGCGTCATGGATCCGAAGTACGCGGTCCATGGATCGCCGCTTTCCACGATCAACGGCCGCACGACCTCCGGTCCGATGCCGGCGTTTCCCGAAGTGGCGGCTCCGGGAATGACGGGCGGCGCGCGCTGGCTCGCCGCAGGTGGAGGTGCGTTCAACGCTGCCGGGGGCTTCTTCATGCTGGCGAGCATCGACACCGAGACCGATCCCGGCATCGTCACCGCAGGCAAGGTGACCAGCGGCGGCGCAAGCCTGGCTGGAGGTGGAATGATGGTCGGCGGCGCCTGGCTGGGCAGAGCGGGTCTCGTCGCGGTCGGAGGCACGGCAGCCGCGGTCGGAGGAGTCATTGCCGCTCCGATCATGTTCTATGAAATGAGACCTCGGGGCTGGATAGCCATTGATCCGGATTTGAAGGAGCGAGCCATGCAGCGATACCGCAACGGAGAGAACGTCAACCCGTTCTGTGCCCAATGTCACGGTCCGGGAGGAGCGCTGGATCCGAACAATGACTGGAATGCCGGAGGAGCTCGTCGCGCGGCTTTCGAGAGGAGGCTGCAATGGAAATATCTGGGAGACTAGAGCGTTTTCAAACGAAGCGGACGCCGGTTCGCGTGAAGAAAACGCGTCAAACCAAAATCAGAGAGTCCGATTCTAGTTCCATCAGAAGCGGAAAGACTCCAGGCGACATCGGCCGCGCCGTTTCCGAACTGCGCGGGCGCGAGCGCAATCGGCTGCGGAGCGCGCCGGCAGAATGAAACGGTAGACTCTTATTCACTTATTCACTCCGGCGGCCGGATCGCGTTCATGCGGCGATCGGCATGAACTGATTGCACAAAAAGACGCAGGCAAAGGAATTCCGGTCATGCCACAAGTTATTCTCGTCCGCCTCGTGCCGCTGAATCCGACCAGCGGCGCCGATTTCAGCGGCTATCTGGCCAATCTCTCCATTCGCGCATTCGATCTGTCCTTCGACAATACGGTCGACGGCACGCTCATCGGGCAGGCGCAGGGCGCGTGGGCGCCGAACACCGGCATCAACGCATCCGGTCCCGCGTTCACGCCGGCGACGCAGAGGATCGTGCAGCACTTCTCCGTGTACCCGGTGCAGGTAATGCCGTTGCCCGCGCCGCCCGAGCCGGACGTGCGCCTTGAGGCGGTCGCCACCGCGATCATCGAGCTCAATTTGCCGGCGGCGGAGTTCAACACCAGCGACCTGCGCCTCGAGATCAGGCAAGGCACGCAGATCGTTGCCTACGAACGGATCGACTTCAATGTGAAGACCGAACCGAATGTGCCGATCTCAAGCAATCCCGCAACCCATATCGGCGTCGATCCGCCCGCGCTGGTGGTGTCATTGCCCGATCCGTCGGTCGCGCTTGATCCCAATGCGGCATTCGTCGACTTGCCCACGGACGGAACGCCGCCGAGGTTTGCTTCGCTTCGTACCGCGGTCGACAAGGTGCTGGCGCAGGATCCCGCCGGCGGCGCCACGCTTGCCAACCGAAGCCCGCTCACCGCCGCGCAGGCGCGGCAGGTCGCGCGCGAGATCATCTGGAATCGCCAGATCGCCCCGCCGCCGGATCGTCCGAACGATCGGCGGCTGGAGGACATGTACACGCGTCCGCAGACGGACACGTCCTGGAGCAACGACGATCGCAACAGGGCGGATATGGATCGCATGCAGTATGAGGCGAGCCTTCTGGGCTATTACGCGCTTCAGAACGCGAATTCGGATCGGCTCGCGCAATACGTCTTCGCGCTATCGGCGGCGGTGTGGGCCGAACAGCAGAGCGCGGCGCCGCAACGCGTGAGCCTGCGTTTCCCGGTCGAAACCGGAACCTCGCCTGTGCCGGGCTCGACGTTCAGGCAGGCCGATGTCGTCATCGAGGACAGCGGCGGCCTGACGCTCAGTTTCCAGGTGCCGGCTGAATACTTCTACGCACTCTCGGCGACGCTCGCGGCGAACGTCACCGCCGATCAGCGCTACCGCATGGCGACCGACGATGACGAACCGCGCATCGTCGCGGGGATCAAGGCGGCGATCGATGCCAACATTATCCCCGTCGCCGCGATTCCGCCCGAGAACGCGGCGCGGCGTCTTGTTGCGATCGGACGTGGACGCGTGCAGCGGCCTCCGCTGTGTCCGCTCAACGCGGACGTCAACGCGCTTGTGACCGCGTGGCTTGCGGAGGTCGCCCCCTCGATCGATCCATTCTGGCAGCAGAATCCGTTCCCGGCCGCGCTCGCGCCGGGTCATCTCGATCTCGTGCTCGCCGTGGTCACACAGCAGACCGTCGTAACAGTGAACTCGACGGCGTTGATCGCGGCCATCGAGTCCATTCCGGTCGCCAATACGGGGCAGTTGAAAGCGCTCACGGTTCAGCAGTGGATGGCCTTCTTCCTGCCCGCGAATGCGGGATTGCTGCCCGACTTCACCAATCCCGGCACGCCCGAGGAGCGCGTGCAGGCGTTCGTTCGGCAGGTGCGCAAATACTTCGAGGTGCTGTCCATCGCGCCGTCGCCTTTGCCCGGCGCCGGGGTGCACGCGCTATCCATCCCGATCGCCGGCAACGAACCGTTCGGAGCCTTTTTCGCGGCGGCTCCCGGTTTTGCGTTTCCCGTTGCGGATTGGGGCGCGCCGCCTATCGTGAACGCCTTGCAGGCGGTGTTCCCCGGTGACGCAAATGCACAGGCCTGGCTGCTCAACGCACTTCAGACCATCGACGAGTTGTTGCGCGCGACCGGCGGCGTCGGGCCGGCGTCGCTGCAGTTCTCGCTGCTCGAAGCGCTCTATGCGCGCGGGTTTACTTCACGCGCGGCGATTCAGGCGCTGTCGCCGGCGGAATTCGAATACGCATTGACGGGAACGGTGGCTTATCCGTACGCCGCCGCCATTCAGGCGGCCGCCGGCGGCTCGGTCGCGGGTGCTCCCCCTGCGTCGCCCGGTCCCTTCACGCCGATCAATCCCGATGGATCGCTCGTCAACTGCATCCCGCCCTCGCACCTGTCTCCGCTGGGTCCGGTGAAATATCTGCAGGATCTGTTGGCCGCCGGCCATGGCTCCACCTGCGACCGCCCGGCTGCGACCGGCGAGACACTTGACACATTGATCGCGTCGCGTCGCGGGCCGCTTGGCGATCTTCACGCCACGGCCGCTAATCTCTGCACCACGCTGCCCTTGATCGACATCGTCAACGAGAATCTCGAGGCGCTGGTCGACGGTGGTGCGGCGGGTGTCGTGTATGACACGAACGGAGCCACGCTTGGAGGGCACACGCTCAAAGCGCCCGATGAGACGGAGACCGGGAGTGACGGTCACGCACCGAACGTGCTGTTCGCCGCGCTGCCGGAACACGCCACGCCCGCGACGCCGGTCAAACGACCGGGCGCCTACGCGACGCTTGAGGCCGACTTCTCATCGCCGTTGCTGCCGTACTCGCAGCCGCTCGATATTTCACGTTCCTATCTCTGTGCGATGGGGACGTCACGGTTCGATACGATGCGGACCTTCCGCGAGCAGATCACTGAATTCGCCATCGATGCCAATGAGGAAGCAGCCGACTTTCAAAAGCATCTGTGGCGCTATCCAGTGCGCATCGAACTGGCGCTCGAATATCTTGGCCTCTCGCCGGCTGAGCACCAGACGCTCTATCTGAACCCGATCAGCGCGACCGAACTGCACAAGATGTACGGATTCCCGACCGACATGATCGATCGTGTCGACTGGCAATCGATCGTCGTGCGGGTGCCGGAGTTTCTGAAACGGACTGGACTTCAGTATTGCGAGTTTCTCGAACTTTGGGAGTCGAAGTTCGTCGAGTTCGAGCGCCGGATTCCCGATCAGTTCAATGCGGCCGGCGCGCCGGTCGGTGTGCCGCCGCAGGATTCGGGCTTTCCGAAGTGCGAACCATGCTGCCCTGAAGATCTTGTCATCCGGTTTACGAACCCCGAGTCGAGCGAGGACGCGCTTCGCCGGCTGATGGTGTTCATCCGCCTTTGGCGATCGCTCAAGTGCCTGCGCGGCGCCGGCTATAGTTTTGCTGATCTTCGCGATATCTGTCTCGTGCTGAGTTTATTCCAGGGCGCCAACGTCAATCCCGAATTTATCCGGCAGCTCGCATCGTTTCAGATCCTGCGTGACGACTGGCAGCTCGATCTCGGCACCGATCCGTCCGCGCCGAACGCGACCGGCGCGACACGCACACGGCTGCTTGGCCTATGGAGCGCCGGGCCGTCGTCGTCGTTCGATTGGGCCGTCGAACATCTTCTCGGCCGCATCGAGGATCGCGCCGAGCGCGAGCACGCTCCCGGCCGCCGTCCGGGCAGCCATCGCCGCCGCCGTCCGCCGGAGTTCATGAAGATTCTGCGCCAGAATCTGGACTCGCTGGCTGTGCTGAGCGGCTTTGATCCGGCCACAGCGCGATGGGACGCGCAACCGGCCAGCACCCTGCGCTTCACGGAGATTCTGGCGAAGATTTATGGCTCGTCGTTCACGACGGGTGAACTGCTGTATATCTTCTCGGTTGATCAGCATCTCGGCGGCGATGACCCGTTCTTTCAGCAGGAAGAGAATGAAGCTCTCGACCAGCCCTTCGATTTTCCGGAAGAAGGACATCCCTTCGATCTGTGGAAGCTGCGCGAGAAGCTGCTGCGCGTTCGGACGAAGGACGAGGATTGCGCGGCGCTGACCTGGACGGCGCTTTCCACGGCGATGCGCACGGAGTTCGGCTACGACCCATCAGTCGGCACGGATCCATTGCAGAAGCTGGGCGAGCACTTTTTTCCCGAGGCGCTGGCGCAATCGGGTATCGCCGCCGGGCCGCAGGCGCGCCAATACCGCACGGCGCTTCCGGACACGGTCGCGAGCATGTGGAATTTCCCGCATCCCGGACCTTTCCAGTATGACACACCCGCGGAAGAGCTCGTCATGGAGCTGCCTCTGCGCAATGAGGATGTACTCTTCAAGCTTAACGCGATCGAGCAGTTGACGGCCAACGAGCGCGCCGCGGTTCAGCAGCTCTGCTTCGCGCCGCGTGCGGAGCTGGCGCGATTCTCGTTTCTGTTTCCGAGTCTTGTCGAGGCGGAGGCGGCGCTCATCGAGGAACCGGACGAACGGAAGCGGTGGACGTATTTCCGGCGTGCGTTCACGACGTTCTCGCACCGCGCGCGCGTGGTTGCCGAACACCTCGCTTGCCATGTCGGCCATGCTTCGGACGAGGGGCAGGTCGAGGTCGATCTCGCCCTGCTGATTCTGCGCCGCCTGCTGGGCGATGAAAATTTCGCGCTCGGCGCGTGGGAGCGTGACGACGGCGAGCTTCCGGCAGGCTTCACCTGGGCGCAGCCGACCGGCGGTGCATTCGCCGCTCTGATCCGGCTCGCGGGCACAGGGCTGTTCGGCGAAGTCCGAAACGCGAGCGGCGAGGCGTGGCCTCAGGTGACCGGCGCAATGGACGTTTTCGGGCCGGCCAGCAATCACTGGAATGCGCCGATCCCGACCATCATTCCGAAACTTGATTTCGCATTACCGGCGGCGGAGCATGAGTTCGCGCTGATCCGGAACGGAATCGCTATTCGTGAAGCGGATGGACTGCCGCTCGCCGGCGCGGAAGGATTTACCGCGCGCTGGTCCGGCGTTCTCATCGTCGAAAAGTCAGGTACTTACACGTTCCTTGCCGGGGCGCCGACGCCGGATTGTGAACGTCCTGATTTCGAGAAGTGCAATCACAACAAGTGGAGGGTCAATCTGCGGCGCGGGCAGAAGACGTTCCGTTTGCTCAACTATCGGTGGGCGGATGAACAGGCTCCCGACCGCATATCCGGTCCGCTGCATCTGAAGCGTGGCGCTTACTTCATCGACATTGATTTTGAGCAGACGCCGCCGAAGCTCGACGAGAAGAACGAACTGGTGCGTGCCCGTACCGGCTTCACCGTGAAATACCAGGGTCCCGATACGCAGGACTGCATCGTCGCGCTTCCCGTGGAGCGCCTGTACCGTGATGTCGTGACCGGCCCTTTGACGAGTACAATCGCTGTCGTCCCGTCGTCGGTGGAGTATCTCGCGCAACAGTACACGAGCAGCCTGCGCGACATTCGCCGCACCTATGAGCGCGCGTTCAAGGCGCTGCTGTTCTGTCACCGGTTGCGGTTGTCGGCAGGTCTGCTCGCGCGCGCGAACGTTTCGGAGATCGAATACATGCTGTCCTCGCCGGCGCTGTTCGCCGGCTTCGCTTATGTGACGGGTGCGCCGTTCACATCCCATCGCGCATCGCTGGACTTCAATTACCTTCCGGTCGGCGATGTCTATGCCGGCGACCCGGAACGCGATCCTCCAGTGTCGTTCGACCAGCGCGCCACACCGTCCGTGCGCCGCAGGCAGGCATTGTTCGACTGGTTCGAGCGGTTGTATGACTACGCGCAGATGCGGGACGCCGTTCGCAGGAGCAGCGAGCGATCGGCGTGGCTTTGCTTCGTCGAGGCGTCGAACCAGCAGCCGGTCGATCCGATTCCGTTGTTGATGGATCTTGGCGTCGACATGAATAATGCGCCGCTGATCCTGAATTTCCATGAAGGCGTCACCGTCGATTGGACCAGCCTATGCGACGATCGCTGGACGATCCGCTGCTGGCGCGCCTCGCTCTGGGTGCGGAATCTATTGCGGGCGTTCGTGCCTCGCGATCTGTCGTTCGCGCAGCCCCATGTCTGGGCGGCGAGCACCGCGGCCGCGATGGCGGCCGGCAACGCCAACCTGACGAAGTTCTATCGCGACGGAATGATAGAGCGCGCTCCGAGGCGCTATGCTGATCTGGAGCGTCTCAACAATCTGCTGCGCGGTCGGGCGCGGGCGGCCTTGCTGGCCTGGCTCACGGGAATGAATCGCGTGTCCCTGCCGTTCGCAGGCGGCGGCTTTGCGACCTCGGCCCGCCACATCGGCGCGCTGCTCCTGCTCGATGTCGAGGCGGGAGTCTGCGAGAAGGCGAGCCGTATCGAGGAAGCGATCACCGCCGTGCAGTCGTTCGTTGAACGCGCGCGACTGTCGCAGGAACCGACGTTCACGGTCACGCCGACCTTCGCTACGGCCTGGGACAGGATGTTCGCGACCTACCGGATCTGGCAGGCGTGCCGTCGGCGCGTATTATACAGAGAGAATAGCATCGAGTGGAGCGAGCGCGAGCACGCGATCCGGACGGAAGCATTCCGTTTCCTCGAATCCGAACTGAGGCGGGGAACGCTCACGGCGGCCCAGCCCGGCGGCATGGAGTACTGGCCGGCGCCGTACTGGCCCGCGGATCCGGCGCTCACGTCCTTGCAGCATCGGGAGCCGTCCCATCTCAGGCAGGTGACGCAATCCGAGAATCTCGGATTGATGGGCCGGCCCGAACGACATGCAAGGCCGAGCTGGCTCGCGCCGTCGCAGACGCAGTTTCGAAGGGACGGTGGTACGCCCAACCCTGACAATCCGGACGGGCCCGTCATCGGGATCGTCGCCGGCGCGCCGGGCGCCGCGAACGGCGACAGGGAAGGAAACGGGGACGGGACCATCGACCCGAACGGGTCGGCTTCGCCGCAGCCGCCGCTCTGGTTGCAGGCGGCGGTGCGACTGGGCACCCGCTTCCTGCGGATCGCCGCCGCCGGTGAGCCGCCGGCCACGGCCATGTTCATGCCGGCAGCCCCCTCGGCGTCGCCGTGCTGCTGCGACTGCGGGCGCGCGCATCCACCGGTGATGGATGAGTATTATTTTTGGCTGGTGAACTCTGAATACTACGATCCGGCCGTCCTCAACGCCGCCGACAGGACCCTATATCAGGACGCCGACTGGGGAGTCGCGCCCGGCGACATGACGTCGGATTGGCATCGTCCCGCGCAATTGCCGAAGCTCCTCGCCTGGCCGACCAAGCCGATGGTGAAGCTCGCATGGGTTCGCGTGCACAACGGCGAATTCCAGACGCCGCGTTACTCGGATGACGGCGCGCATGTGATCCTTGGCGCAGGCGAGCCGCAGCTTGAGTTCGACGGTCGCGAAGGAGACTCGCTGCGATTCCGGGTTACCCATGCCGATGGGCTTCCGCCCGGCGTGACGGACCCGTCGCCCTGGGGTTTTCGATACGATATCGCGCTCGACAGCGCCGTCGTATTGCCCGAAGTGATCGCGACGCCGGCTCCCGCGGGCCCGTTCCCGCCCTCGCTGTCAGCGTATCCGTTCTTCGTTTATTTCCCGGCGGGCGCGCCGCTCGAGCCCTCGATCTATTCGACTGCGATGACGATCGCGGCCACGCTGCGTACTCACTGCCGCTATGAGGCGGCGCTGAAGTGGTATGAGCTTTACTTCGCCCCCGGCGACAAGGATCTGAGCTGGTCGGCATGTCGCCGGCCGCCGCGCAACGGAGGAAACGATCCCACGGGCGGCATAAACAGGGGCACCGGTACAGCAGTTCCAGGTGCAGCGTCTGGTTCAGGACGGGATCAGTCCGATCTCGACGGAAGCCCGAGCGCCAGTCCGGGCCGGAATGTTGCATCCACCGCGTCCGCGGTCCGCGGTACGGTACGAACGGAACAGGATCCGTGTTGCGATACCGTGGTCAGGACGGATCTCGCGGCCCGGCAGCGCAGCGTCGTGCTGTCGTATATCGAGACGCTGCTTCAGCACGCGCAATCCGCGATGTGCAAGAACTCGCCCGAGGGCTATGCGGTGGCGAAGCTGCGCCTCGAGACGCTGTCGCGGTTCCTCGGCGAGCGGCCGCGCACGATCTTCGGCCGGGATGACGGGCAGGGTTCGGTGAAAGTGTCGGCTTTCGTGCCGCGACTTCCGCCGCTCAACCCTCGCCTCATGGAGATCTACGACAACGTCGCCGATCAACTCGACGCACTCCACCAATGCCTTGCCAAGGCCAGATTGAAGAACGGTGTCCTGCATCTGGACACGGCGTATGGGGGTGACGATCCCGGAAGACGCGGATGGAAGACCGCTGCCGCGAGTTGTCTGGACGACGGTTGCTGTTGTCCGCCAAGCCCCTATCGCTTCCAGTTCCTGCTTCAGCGTGCGATGGAGACGGCGGGAGAGGTGCGTATGTTCGGCGCTGAACTGCTTGCGGCGTTCGAAAAGGGAGACGCCGAGTTTCTCGCGGCGATGCGGGCGAGACACGAGCGGCAGCTCCAGAACCTGACCGAAGACATCCGTCGCATGGAGTTTCGCGAAGCGGACTGGCAGGTTCAGGCGCTGCAAAAGTCGAAACAGTCCGCGCAGGCGAAGCGGCAATACTACGCCGATCTCATTGCGAATGGTCTCATTCCGAAGGAGCAGGGTTATCAGAACCTGACGGGCGTTTCGATGACCACGCGCGCGGCCGGCAACAGTGTCGAAGCCGTGGGTCAGGTCATGAATCTCATTCCTGACAACACGACCGGCGTCGCGGGCGTCGCGTCCACGCCGGTGTCGGTGTTCAAGATGCCGATCGGCACCAAGCTCGCCCATGCGTTCGCAGCCGGGGCGCGCATCCTTTACACGGCCGCCGACATCACCGGCACTCAGGGCGGTCTGGCGCTGACCGAGTCGGGATGGGACCGTCGTGAGGCCGACTGGGTGTTTCAGGTCACCGTGCTCGATATCGAAATCCAGCAGATCGAACGGCAGATCCTGGCCGCCGAGCGCAAGCGCGATGCAGCGTTGCGCCAGTTGAACAACCTGGCGCAGCAGAAGCAGCAGGCCGCCGAGGGTCAGGACCTGCTGCGCGACAAGTTCACCAATCACGCGCTCTATCTCTTCCTTCAGCAGGAGGTCGCGGCGCTGCATCGGCAGATGTTCGATGTTGCGTGGTGCTGGGCGCAGCAGGCGCAGCGGGCGTTCCAGCTGGAGCGCGAGCTGACGACGCAGAACTACCTGCCGCTGAACGTCTGGGATGGGTTGCATGAAGGCCTTTTGGCCGGCGAGCGTCTGTCCACGGCGCTCCGCGCGATGGAGAAGGCGTATTTCGATCAGAACCGGCGCGAGCAGGAGCTGGTCACGCGTCTGTCGCTGCGCCTCGATTTCCCCCTTGCGTTCCTCCAGCTCAAGACGACGGGCGTTTGCGAAATCGAGATTCCGGAGTGGCGTCTCGACCGCGAATATCCCGGGCACTATCTGCGCCGGATCAAGGCGGTCGGTCTGACGATCCCTTGCGTTGCCGGTCCGTATACGGGGGTTCATTGCAAGCTGACGCTGCTGAGCAGCGCAACCCGCATCGAACCGACATTGCTCGACGTAGAGGAATGCTGCCCCGGCCAGTGTACATGTGGGTGTTGCGGGCATCAGCGCTATGAAGCCATCAAGGATGATCCTCGCATTGTGAAGCGGTACGGCGCCACTGAAGCGATCGCAACCTCCACGGGTCAGAACGACTCCGGATTGTTCGAACTCAACTTCCGTGACGAACGCTACCTGCCGTTCGAGTATGCGGGCGCGGTGAGCAGGTGGCGGATCGAACTGCCGATCGAGACCAACGCTTTCGACATCGACACGCTCAGCGACCTGATCTTCCAGTTGAGCTACACCGCGCGCGAAGGCGGATCGCCGCTGAAAGAAGCGAGCTGGGCGGCGGCATCCTGCATGTTGCCGGGCGCGGGACTGCGCTTCTTTGACTGGCGACAGGACTTTTCGGACGCGTGGCAGCGGTTCAAGGCGCTGGGACCGGTAATCGAGGAGCCGGGTTGCTCGCGCGCGCTCGCATTGCGCATGAGCCGCGGCATGTTTCCGTACTTGCCGGGTCAGCGGCCGGTTCGCATGAGACGGGTCGAGCTCTGGTTCGAGACGCGGCCATGTGAAGGCATACGAAATCACGAGATCGAGTTTGTGCCGGAGCATCAGGACGGCAAAAAGGAGAAGTGCTGCGACCGCTTCTTCTTCACCTGCGTGGCGAGCGAAGACTGGCCCTGCCTGTTCCACGGCGTGATCGAGTATCCGTTCCCGTTCCTGCGCGACGATGATCCGGTCACGATCGGCCATTTCCTGTTTCCCCAGGATGTCGGCGTCGTCTACCGCGCCTATCTGGTGTGCTCGTTCGAGGCTGGTCCACCCGAGCGATGCCTGCCGAGGCAGCCCGCCTGCGACGGCGACTGTGCGGTGCTGTGTTGAGAATCGGAGATGGATGACCTGTTCGCGTGAGGAAAACGCGTCAGAACGACAATCGTAAGCTTCGCTTCTGATTCAATCAGGAACGATAAAGTGGAGGGAGGGCCCATGGCCAGGAAACCCACGCGTGATGAAGACAGAAAGCCCGCTCCAAAGCCTGCTCCGAAGCGGGGAGCGAGCGCGGTGAAGCTCATCGAGTTGAGGCTCGGCTTTTTTCTCAACCCGGACCAGATCGTCAGCGTGCGGGTCTTGCCGCAGCAAGAGGACGCGACCTACGCGCTGATGCAACTGTCGAATGGCGACAAGCTTGATCTCACACGCGAGGAGTTCATGGCGGTCACCGGCAACGATCCGCGCCCCCCCGCGCGGTTCCGCCAGAAGTCGTCCCGGTCATGAACAACCGGAGTCGCGGCGGGCACGATACTGTCGAGGCCCATCAGCTTAGAACCAATCCAGACAACTGATATTGCGAGGGAATTGTTCATTCGATAAAGCCGGGCCATGATCGCGCATAACCCGCGCGATCGAGGGAACAAGGCTCGGCCCGTGACGTTCGATGTCCATGATCTTTTCCGGCGGCACAGCAAGGAACTGACCCGTTTCCTGCGCCGGCGCGTGCCGTCCGCGGACGTGGCCGCGGATCTGACCCAGGAGGCGTTTCTCGCGCTCTGGGCGGCGCGCTCCCGCACATCCATCGCCGATGGTCATGCCTATCTGTTTCGCACGGCGACCAATCTGGCGATCAACCATAATCGCCGCCAGCGCATCCTGTCTTTTGTCGATGACCCGGACACCGCGCTTGCGACGCTCGCGGACGAAACTCCGTCGGCCGAGCAGGTTCTGTTATCCCGTCAGGAATTGATGATCGTTTACGCGACGCTGAAGGAATTCCCGCCGGCCCATCGCGCGGTTTTCATTCTGTCACGCATCGACGGCAGGACGTTCGCCGAGATTGGCCGGATGCTCGACATCCAGCCCAGGACGGCGTTTGGCCATATGGTGCGCATCCTCGCCCGGATGAAACTGCGGCTCGACGAGGCGCGGCGTTAATTTGCCGCGAAAATTCGTCTCTCCCGATTGTCATATAAGAGAACGAGCAGGCATAGCCTCCGGCTGTCTGCGCCGTTCGGGAGATGTGTTCGCATGGAACGAGGGGCAGATAGTCAGATGACCGACGATCCCGATCATGTCCGGATTGTCGAGGAGGCGGCCGTCTGGTTCGCCACGATGCACGACGGCAAGCCTTCCGGTGACGACAGGAAGGCGTTGAAGGTGTGGCTCGCGGCCGATCCGCGCCACGTCAGGGCCTATGCGGATATCGACAGGCTGTGGACGGGCGCGATCGAGCTTCCGGGCATGAAGGACCGCCACCGCGCCGCGCGGAAGGCAATAACGCGCCGCAGGTTCGGCGAGGCGGTCGTCATCGGCGCTGTAGGCCTCGGTGCGTGGCGATACCTCGCGAGCCATCCGTTTGCCGACTACCGGACCGGAACCGGCGAACGGCGCAGCGTGAATCTCGCCGACGGGTCGACCGTCGATCTTGCGGCCGAAACCAAGCTTTCAGTGGCTTTCACGCGCGAGCGGCGGGGCCTTACGCTCCATGAAGGCGAGGCCTTTTTCACGGTTGCGAAAGACGCGGGGCGGCCGTTCGTCGTCGAGGCCGGTGAGGGGCGCACGACCGCGCTCGGCACGGCGTTCGGCGTTGATTATCGGGATGACAGCGCGACCGTGATCGTGACGGACAGCACCGTCGATGTCGCGCTTGGCGAGGAGTCCGCCCGGGTTTCCGCCGGCTCGCTGGTCACCTATGACAGCCGCCATATCGGAGAACTCCGGCAGTCGGAAACCGGCACCGAACTCGCGTGGCGGGAGGGACGGCTGGTCTTCACGCAGGCGCCTCTCGGACAAGCCGTGCAGGCGCTCAACCGCTGGCGCTCGGGGCGCATTGTCGTCATGAGCGACGCGCTCGCGCAGCGCCCCATCACGCTCATCGTCAACCTCAATCGCACCGAGACGATCGTGGCGCAACTCGCCGAGGCGGTGCCGATCCGAATTGTGGCCGCCACGCCATACCTGACGCTGTTGTTTCCGGCCGGCTGATTTTTTTGCATCACGCCGCAAAATTCCGGAGCCCCGATTGTCTGACTCTGTAACCGCGCTCCGGCGTCTCTGCCGGGGCTTGTGTATGGGGGCTTTAAGGGTATGAGAAGCGGGGCGGAGAAAAGGCTGGTCACGGAAGCATGGGCTGACGCCTCGAACGGGTGCGCGTTTTTTCTGCTTCTATCGACGGTCCTGACGACAGGCATGGTCGGCGTCGCGAATGCCCAGATGCCGGGATCGAACACGCGTGTCACGGCCCAGGCCGCGCCCGGTGCAAGCTATAACTTCTCCATCCCACCCCAGCCGCTCGCCGGTGCGATCTCGGCTTTCTCCCGTGTCACTGGCATAGATGTCGTCGGCGACGGCGGCATCGGGCGCGGCGTCGGGTCGCCCGGCGTATCCGGCAATCTCACGCCCCATCAGGCGCTGACCCGTCTTCTGGCGGGAACGGGTCTCAGCTATCGCTTTACCAATGCCTCGACCGTCGCGATCCAGCGGCCGAACGCGGATGGCGGTACCGGCGCGGCTCCCGCCGGGGCGATCGCGCTCGATACCATCGACATTCAGGGCGAGACCGCGTGGGGTCCGGCGAACGGCTTTGTCGCCAGCCGCAGCGCCACCGCCACCAAGACCGATACGCCGATCATCGAGGTGCCGCAGTCGATTTCGGTGGTGACGCAGGACCAGATGCAAACGCGGCAGGTCCAGTCGGTAAACGAAACGCTGAATTATACGCCGGGCGTTTTTGCCGGAAGCAGCGGGAATCAGTTCAATTCTGTCGGTGCCCAGATCCGCGGCTTCAATACCACCCCGTGGGGTGGGGCCATGTTCCTGAACCGGCTGCGCTCCATCAGCAACAGCGACCTCGAGCCCTATGCGCTGGAGCGTGTCGAGGTGATGCGCGGGCCTGCTTCGGTTCTCTACGGACAGAACGAACCGAGCGGCGTGATCGGCCTCGTTACCAAGCGTCCGACCGAACAGCCCTTTCACGAAGTCCGGCTTCAGGGCGGCAGTTTCGGCCAGAGGGGCGGCGGTTTCGACTTCGGCGGCCCGGTGACGGAGGACAGATCGGTGCTCTATCGCTTCACCGGCCTGATGCGCGAAGGCGGCAACGGCATCGACTTTTCAAACGACCGGCGCGCATTCCTGTCCGGCGCCGTGACGTGGCGTCCAACGGATGCGACTGAAGTCAACGCTTTCGCCATGCACCAAAGAGACGACAGCAAATGGAACTACGGCCTCCCCGCGCGGGGAACGGCGCTCCCCAATCCGAACGGACGAATTCCGATTACGCGCTTCATCGGCGAGCCGGCCTTTGATTATAACAACACGGAGATGACCGTCATCGGGTACAATCTACAACATCGCGCCACCGACAACCTCGTCTTCAGGCAGAACCTTCAGTACTCACATGAGATCTGGGACTATCGCAACGTCACGCCGGGAAGCCTGCAGGCCGATTTGCGTACGCTCAATCGTACCGCCTCCAGAGACCGCTATAGCTGGGACACGTTCGCGGTCGACAATCACGCCGAGTTGAAAGCGACCACCGGCGTACTGCGCCACACCGTGCTGTTCGGAGTTGACTATCGAATGCGCAAAGGTACTGAGCAAGGCACATGGAGCGGTGTCGTCGGTCCGATCGATGTCTATGCCCCCGTCTACGGCTCGCCTGTTTTCCTGCCGGCCGACAATTTCGGAAATCGGCAAACCCAGAATTTCACCGGCGTCTACATTCAGGATCAGATCAAGCTCGAGAGATGGATCCTGACTCTCGGCGGACGCCACGACTGGGCGGATACCAGGACAGTCGATACTTTCAATCTCGGTGTTGGCGGAGTGACCCCGACCACCACTCAGAACGATCGGGCCTTCACCAAGCGGGCCGGTCTTGGCTACGAATTCGACAGCGGAGTGGTCCCCTACGTTAGCTACTCCGAGTCCTTCATGCCCCTATCCGGAACGACATTTGACGGAACACCATACAAGCCGACAACCGGCATACAGTATGAGGCCGGCGTCAAGTTCCAGCCGAAAGACACGAACTTGCGGATGACGGCCGCAGTTTACGACCTGCGGCGTCAGAATGTCACAACGCCTGATCTGGACCATCCTGGAAAGTCCATCCAGATCGGCGAAGTCACCTCGCGCGGCTTCGAGTTCGAGGCGGTCGCCAGCCTGACCAGCAATCTCAACCTGACCGCGGCCTATGCCTATAACGATGCGCGAGTCACCAGGAGCAACGGCGCCGACCTCGGCAAACGACTGCTTCGAACGCCGCCGCATCTCGCCTCGCTGTGGGCCGACTACACCATTCGCGAGGGCGCGCTGAACGGCCTCGGCTTCGGCGGCGGCATACGTTATGTCTCGGCCAGCGCCGGCGACAGTCTCAACACGTTTTATGCACCGGCCTATACGGTGGTGGATGCGATGATCCGCTACGACATCGACAACTGGCGCTTCTCCGTCAACGCTACCAACCTGTTCGACACGCAGTATGTCGCGGCGTGTGCTAACGTCAATCAATGTAACGTCGGGCGCGTGCGCACCGTGCTCGGCAGGGTGAGCTATCGCTGGTAGCTCGCCGTCATTGCCGGGCTTGATCCGGCAATCCATCCTTCTTCCAAAAGATGGACCCACGGGTCTCGGGCGCGGGAAACGGCGCTTCGCGCTTAAGCCCGCGGGTGACACTGGCGGGAGTCGTCATGGCCGGGCTTGTCCCGGCCATCCACGTCTTTCTTCACTGAAATTCCAAAGACGTGGATACCCGGCACAATGGGCCAGTGCTCGGGCCGGCGAAGCCGGACCCGAGTGCCGGGCATGACGGGCTGCTACGGATTGCTGATTCCGTCTAAAACAAACATGCTCTTGGAGCGTTTTCGAGTGAACAGGTCATCCGCTTCGCGTGAAAACGATAAGCCTGGTGACAAAGCTGCCACGAAACTTCCAGCGCAGGTGCTCAACAATCGCTCGGGGAACCAGCGGCCGCTCGCCGCGGTTCCCTCATGTCCGTATTCTCGCCGCGATTACCGTGCACCACGCTCCCATCGTGGGGACACCTGCACATTGCCGCATCACATTCACAAGCCGCCACTCGCCTGCCGCCGCGCCGTGTTGCGCTCGCTCGCGGGCGCGGCCTGCACACTGACTCTCGGCGCATCCGTCGGCGGCTGCACCAGCGCTGCTCTCTCGTCCGGCGGTGCGACCTTCGATGCCGCAGAACTCACCGCCAATCCGACGCTTCTGGTCGCCACCACACGCAAGCCCGTGAACGGCGCGCGCGCCAAGCCCTGGTATGGGTCCGAGCGCGCCGCGCGGCTGAACATCGCCCGCGCCAGGCTCACGCCGCCAGGCGAGGGACGATTCTCGCTCAGCGCCGTCGGGCTCGGCGATTGGCGTCTGGACGCGATCGAGCCGACCAGCCAGATTGGCGACCTCTATGCCGAGCCGGGCGGAACCCGTGACGTGCTGATCTACGTTCACGGCTTCAACCAGACGTTTGAAAGCGCGGCGCTCGACGCCGCCCGGATTTCCGAAGGCATTCGCTTTCGCGGCGAGACCATGGTGTTCTCCTGGCCCTCGAAGGCGAGCCTGCTCGACTACGGCTATGACCGGGAGAGCGCGATGTGGTCGCGCGACGCGCTTGATCAAGTCGTGACCGGTTTGATGGCGAGTCCTATCACCGGCCGCATTCACATCGTCGCGCATTCGGTCGGCACAATGCTGACGATGGAGGCGCTGCGTCAGATATGCGCGCGGCAGCCGGCGGCCGGCGACCGCATCGGGGCGGTCATTTTCGCCTCCCCCGACATCGATCTCGATGTCTTCACCTCCTCGGTCGAGCGCGTCGGTCCGCTCGCCAGGAAGATCACGGTCGTCACCGCGACCAACGATCGCGCATTGGCTCTCTCGGGCTTCCTGGCCGGCGGCGTCAAGCGCGTCGGCGCTGCCGAAAAAGCCAGACTTGAGCAACTTGGGCTGCGCGTCATCGACGCCTCGGCACAGGGATGGGGCATTATCAACCACGACCTGTTCCTGTCCAACGCGAAGGTCCGTCAGGTGATCCGACGCTCCATCGACGGACAACCGATCGACGGGGCCTGAGAGCATTTTCGCTTCTGGTGGGATCAGAAGCGGAGAGACCTCGGGCATGTCGATGTCGATGCGATTGTCATCGTCACATTGCGCCGGCGCTTGCCAACGATCGTCGATCGCGTCTCTCGTGCGTGGCTGAGACAACGAACAGCCGAACAGCAGTCTCAAGAACCATTTTCAAAGCTCGCGAGTCTGGCGGATGAGAGCCGGCGAGGAGAGCGGTTAAGTCAAGAGCTTTACGTTGAAGCGCTCGCGCTAGCGACCAGTTCATCATTCATCCGATCTATAAGTCGACGAGTTGACACTTTGCATGCGCAATGCGCAGGGGTGCCCCGAAGCGAGCGAGGGAAGTCAATCAGGCGATGTATAGTAAGATATACATTCCCTTTGACGGAAGAAAACTCGCTGGAAGGCTGGCGGCTTGCGTCATGGATCGTTGTCCGTTCGGATGATCGATGCATGGGGAAGGGAAGTCAGGAAGAAAAGAAAATGATGACAGATGCCGATAAGGTAGAGTTCGGGAATCGCCTTGCAAAACTTGTCGCCGGTAAGCATTGGACCGATGTGGAGTTTGCTCGCGAAGCATCGAAGCGGTTTCGCGGTCCCCATGATTTCCGCCGCTGCGATATTTCGCTCTATATGCGCGGAATCCGGTTTCCGGATCCTTCACGCCTGAAGGCGATCTGTGAAACGCTCGGCGTCGAAGAGAAGGCGCTGAAGGCCGAAGCTCACGTCGGTGCCAAGCACTAGAGCATGATCCCGAAAAGTGGAAAACCGGTTTTCGGAGAAGATCATGCTCAAACAGAAAGATAAGCGACGAGTCTGATTCAACGCAGTTGAAACAGACTCTAGAGAGCGTTCGCTTCTGATTGAATCAGAAGCGAAGCTTGAGTGTTGTTCTGAGACGTTTTCTTTCCGCGAACCGCGCCCATCCCGGATCAACCCGGAGGACATGCTTCGCTCGATCTCGCTATAGCCTGAATCACAACCCCGCTTCGGCGGGGTTTTTTCTTTGAGCATGATCCAAGTTGAATCGGACCAAGCTCTGGAAGCTGGAGCATGATCCCGACCCGAAGGGCCGCGCCAGCGCAAAGTGGAAACCGGCTTTCGGAAAAGATCATGCTCAAACATTCTTTAGCGACTGGTCGCAGTTCTTACGGCGAGCCAGAATCCACTTTGCCGGAAATGCTCCAGGTGCTGTTCGCAGGAAGTTCGAGTCGGGGTTTGAAACGCCGGCTCATGCTCATTGGATGTACGGCCTTCGGATCGCACGCGCGGAATTTGCGGGGCGCTTTCCCACCTCTCGTCGCGAGCGAGATTCCGGCTCGCCGCGGCACGGCTGAACTGTGCTAAAGATCACCGGTTGCTGGGAATGGGGTGGGGCGGCTCCAACACCGCAGGAGAGCGGGATAGAGCGGAATGAGGAGAGATGGGAGCGGCTTTCGCCCGCATCCCGCGGCTCAAAATCTTGAAATCGATCATGTTTTTGGAGCCGATTCGATCGAGAACGTGATCTAAGGGGTGCCATCGGCGAGGCCATGGACTGCGGCCGCCGAGCGGAGACATGGATGAACGAGGCGGAGAACAACAGCCGATCACCTCGCAGGGGGCTTTTCGTCAAGTACGTCATGTCGCTCGTCGGCCTGGTGGTGTTCGTCCTTGCCGTCAACGGCGCGCTCGAGATCTGGATCAGCTACAATCAGACCAAAACCGCGCTTGTTCTGGCGATGTCGGAAAAGGCCGATGCGGCGGCGCACCGCATCTCGCAGGCGATGGTGGATCTGGAGCGTCAGGTCAGCTGGGTCACGCGCGCCAGCGTCGTCACGGTCGAGCAACGACGCGCCGATTACGCCGAGTTGCTGAACCAGGTCCCGGCCGTCGATCGTATCTTTCAGCTCGACGGATCGGGCCGCGAGCAACTCCGTCTGTCTCGTCGCTCCGTCCTGGTCGGCAGCGGGGCTGATTTCTCCCGCGACGTAAGGTTCACCCGGACCATAGCGCAGGGCATGACATACGCGCCGGTGTTCTTCCGCGATCGACAGCCCTTCATGTCGATCGCCGTCGCTCATGCGGGACGGGACGCGGGCGCATCGGTGGCGGAAATCGATCTTCGCTTTTTGTCCGGATATGTCGACGATGCGCAGGGCGGCAAGGCGGGCTCCGCCTACGTCGTGGATGCGAACGGCATCCTGCTCGCCTCTTCCGACAAAATGATACATCCCGGCGAGAATCTCTCTTCACGGCCGCAACTCGCGTCCCTGCTGAATGCCGGACACGCGTCGTCGGCATCAGGAACGAACAATCAAGGTCAGGCGGTGCTGACTGCATCGAGCCCGGTCTCCACGCTTCGCTGGTTCGTGGTGCTTGAACAACCCGCAAGTCTCGCGCTCGCGCCGATCCGCGATCTCCTGATACGCATCGGAATTCTTGTCGCGTTCGGTCTTGTGGTCGCGATCATCGCCGGCATGCTGCTGGCGCGCCGGATGCTGGTCCCGATCCAGGCGCTCAGCAGCGGCGCGCGGCGCCTCGGCGCGGGCGACTTCGGGCATCGCATCGACATCAAGACCGGCGACGAGCTTGAGCAGCTCGCGGAGCGGTTCAACAGCATGGCCGGGCAGCTTCAGGAGACCTATTCGGACCTCGAGCTCAAGGTCAGGGAACGCACGCGCGATCTGGCGCAGTCCGTGAATGAACTCAAGGTGCTCGAGGAAGTCGGCCGCGCCGTCGTGTCGTCGCTGGACCTCGAGTCGGTGCTTTCGACCGTCGCCGCCCGCGCCCTGGAGATCACGAAAGCGGACGCCGTGCTGATCTACGGTTTCGATGCCGATAGCCGGCGTTTCGATCTTGTCGAGGCCAGCGGCATCGAAAAATCGACGGCCGGCGACCACCTCGTCATCGGCCCGGATGACAGCTTGCTGGGCGTGGCCGCGGCGAACAGCCAGCCGATCGCGATTGAGGATCTTGCATCCGCCGAGGCGAATCCGCTCAATGATGTCGCCGCCTCGGCCGGCTTCCGTTCTGTTCTGGTGGTCCCGCTCGTGGACCAGCAGGGCGTCCTTGGTTCGCTCGTCATGCTGCGACGGGGTGCGGGGGCGTTCTCGCCGAACCTGGTCGGGCTGATGCAGACGTTCGCCCATCAGGCGGCATTGGCGATGCGTAATGCAAGGCTGTTTCATGAGGTCGATCGAAAGGGTAAGGAGCTCGCCATTGCGCACGGCGTCGTCCAGCAACAGGCAGACAAGCTCCAGGAGCAGACCTATCGGCTGCTCAACTGGAACAGGTCGCTGGAGGAGCGGGTCGAGGCGCAACTCGGCGAGATCGAGCGGATCCGGAGGCTGGAGCGCTTCCTCGCGCCGCAGGTCGCGCAGATCGTCGCTTCGTCTGACGGACAGAATTCGCTGCTCGACAGCCATCGCGGCGAAGTGACGGTGGTGTTCTGCGATCTGCGCGGTTTCACGGCCTTCACCGAAAGCTCCGAGCCCGAAGAGGCGATGAATGTGCTTCGGGAATATCACGCGGCGCTCGGTGAACTGATCTTCAAGTACGAAGGCACGCTGGACCGCTACGCGGGCGACGGCGTGATGGTTCTGTTCAACGCTCCGGTCCCGGTTCCGGATCACACCCCACGCGCCATCAAGATGGCGGTCGAAATGCGCGATGCCGTCGACTTGCTGTCGCAGAAATGGCGAAGTCGCGGTCACAGTCTCGGCTTCAGCGTCGGGATCGCCGTCGGCTACGCCACGCTGGGCCAGGTCGGATTCGAGCGCCGGCTTGAATATGCGGCGATCGGCAGCGTGACCAATCTCGCCTCGCGCCTTTGCGATGAAGCCAAGGCGGGCCAGATCGTGGTCAATCAGCGCGCCTATGGCATGGTCGAACACCTCGTCGAGGCGGCTGAACTGGCGCCGATGGTCCTGAAAGGCTTTCACCATCCGATTGTGGCGGTCGAGATTCATCGCTGGCGCGATCACGCCGCGGGCGGGTCTGTCCGCCCCGCCGAGGACGGATCTGTCCGCTCCGCCGCGGGCCGGACGGCATGAACCATCCTTGCTTTGATCCTTGTGAGGCCTTCGATCGTGCCGGTTGTTGAAACGCGATCCTGGCTTGACTATAGCGTTCTCAAGCGAAGCGGATCGCGTTCTCGCCGCGATCTTTCCGGATAAAGAGTCTTGTCAATGTCCACGAAATTGCTGGGACGGCGCCACATTGCAACGCGGGGTCTCGCGCTGGCCGCTGTATGGGTGACAACCCTCACCGCTCCTGCGGGAGTGTCGGCGGACGAACAGGATATCCCGAACGCCGCCGCGGTCAGCGTCCTGAAAGCCACCAGGTTCTGCTTCTCGGCGAGCGCCCAGGTCACGGGGATACTGATCCCGAGGAACGAGACGGCGGTACGGCCGGAGCGGCCGGGCTTGAAGGTCGCCGAGATCCTGGCGGAGCCGGGACAGAGCGTGACCGCCGGGCAGGCGCTCGCCCGCCTGACGCGCCCCGAAGGCGGAACGACCCAGGTTTCGTCCCCGGTGGCCGGGTTGGTCAGCCGTTCGTCCGCCGAGATCGGAGCGGTGGCGTCGGGCAAGGGCGAGGCGCTGTTCAATATCGTCACCGGCAACGAATTTGATCTGGTTGGGCAGGTGCCGAGCGGTGACCTGGCGAAGCTCGCGGTCGGTCAGGCCGCTAAAGTCATGGCCGTCGGGCCAGTGAAATGGACGGCAAGGTCCGGTTGATCGCGCCGACGGTCGAACCGAACAGCCAGCTCGGGCAGGTCTTCATCTCCGTCGATCCCAGCAAGCACCTGTTGGTCAATGCGTTTGGCCGGGCCATCATCAAGACCGGCGAAAGCTGCGGCATTGCGGTGCCGCTGACGGCGATCCTGTATGGGAGCGCGGGCGCGGTGGTTCAGGTGGTCCGGCGCCAGCGGATTGAAACGCGGCACGTCGAGGTCGGATTGCTGTCAGGAGGACAGGTTGAGATCCGGGAAGGGCTGTCGGAAGGCGACGTTGTGGTCGCGCGTGCCGGCGCCTTGCTGCGCGAGGGCGATCCGGTCAGGCCGATCGCCGTGGAAGCGAGCGCGGCCCGTTAGAGC
>NZ_BJNF01000040.1 GCF_006539545.1 Nitrobacter winogradskyi | reverse complement strand
GCCGCTCTAGAGCATTTTCAAGTGAAGTGGAAACCGGTTTCCACTTTGCGCTGGCGCGGCCCTTGGGGTCGGGATCATGCTCTAATTGATAGCTGCCGCATCCTTGCGCGAGGCTACCGCCGCATCAGGCTTGAAGGGCACATCCTGAACCAGCGAGGACGACACGGTCGGGACCTGCTTCCCTTCGCTCGCACGCGAAACCGCGGTGCGCGTCCTGCTGAAAACAGTTTCGGCATTCCTGTCCGGCTGACCCAAACTCTTGAGCAGTTCAACCATCAACGGGCTGTATTGTCCGCCTGACTCATCGACGACCCGTCCCGGCGTCGCCGATGACAGGATCAGCGCGTTATCCGGCACGTTGATCGGCGCAAGACCGTGTGAGTAGGAGCGAAAGCGCCGCTCATACGGGTTGCGCCGCGAGGCGTCGATCACGGCGAGCTTGACCTTGGCGGCGCGCTCCTTCATCGCCCGGAGAACGGTTTCGATGGAGAGTCCGTCGCGCCGAACGTCGGCTTCCCTCCAGATCCGCGCGTCGACCGGGATCATGTAGCTCTCGCGGTCCGACTGAATGCCGAAACCGCTGAAGAACAGTAGCGCCGTCGTATCCGGACCGATCTTTGATTGAAGCCGGCGGACCGCGCGATGCATATCCTCCTTGTCGGCGTCCTCGACCATGATGACGTCAAAGCCGTCGCGCCGCAGAACCGCTGCGAATGCCCGAGCATCGTTGATGGACTGCTTCAACGGCCGGTTTGCATCGGGATAGTGCCCATTGCCGATGACCAGCGCGACCCGCGCACGCTTGACCGCGATGCTGCCGGTCGTGTCCTCGGCGTCCAGGGCCTTCGCGACCTCCAGACTGCGCTTGTTGAGGGCCGCATGGGCCCCGATCGCCAGCGAGACCATCCCGACGAGGACAGCGGCTAACATGACCGACCGGTGGGAAACGCGAAACTGACCCAACGTCATCCTGATCGATTCCTGGTCCGGTCCGAGAGCGCAACATGAGTTGCGCCATCGTCCGTTTGGTTTGAGAGAGCGCCCGCTTGTCGCGGTCAAATGCGCTGGTTTTGCGGCACCGCAGCATAAAGACGATTTTGCACCGCTGATGGTCCAATGAGCAACATGAAACCTTTATTTATCGGAAACACAATTGGTTAAGCGTATGCACGGGAACCCGGCGCGGTCTCTGAAAGAGGTGCGAAATTACGGAGAAGGGAGTCGTGTCATTGAGTCGGTGGCCGGCTCAGGTCGACGCGGTGACTTTCACATTCACATTGGTCTTTACCGGGGAACCTTCATCGCTTCTGATTCAATCAGAAGCGATGCTCCGGATTGCTGTTTTCGACACGTTTTCTTCACGCGAACCGGTATCCACTTCGCTTGAAAACGCTATAATCGTATACGTCTCAACGGCTTGGCTGGCCAAGCGTTGGGTGAAACGCCGGAACACGCGCGATGGCGCGGGCGAAAAGAAATAACATGCGCGATGGCGCGGAAAGAAATCATGACTGCTCGCCATCTAGCCGGCGCTGTCTACCGCGCGCTGACGAACCGTAAGGACGGCCCGACACTCTATGAGGTGTGCGATCCCGTACTGTTGCGCCATCAGGGCGGCGACGGTCATCTGGCCAAATTCTACAGGACCGCGCTGGCGAACCCGGCGCTGCGCCCGCTGTTGCGGCGCGCCGGCCTGCCGGAACTACGGGATAAGACCCGCTTTCAGGAGCTGCAGGATGCGCTGCGGCAGGCGCGGGATGAAGAGACGCCGGACTGGGCCGCGATCGGCCGGCCGGTGGCGGCGTTGCTGGATACGGTGACTTTGCACCATCCCCGGCCCGTCGCAACGTCCTGCTCCGGGCCGGAGCCGAGTCTTGCTGATATCGAGCGCGTGATCCGGACCTGCGGCGCGCATCTGCTTCAATCGTTCCGAAACAACGGGTTCATCCCCACCTTCGCGGCGTTCAACCTGATCGGCGATCCCGATCTGCGCGGCCGGGATTTTCTCGCCGCACTCACCGGCCTCGACGCCCGCGGCTACAAGAATTCGACGCTGCTCTTCAATCTGGCGCGGGTCTTCATCGCGCGGTCGCCGGCGCGCGAGGTGATCAACCCGCCATGGCGCGGCATCGCCGAACCGATGTGGGAGCCGGTGCAGATCCGTCATCGCTCCGCCTATTACGACGCATTCTTCATCGAAGCGCTGCTGGGTTTTGCCGAAACCGGCCTTGCCACGCCGGCGGAAACCGATGCGATCCGTCTCGCGAGCAGTGAGATGGTCGATTTCTGCCTGAAAACCAGCCGCGAGGATGTGCTCTCGCGAGACAGGAGCCGGGTCAGCGTGATCACGGCGCTGGCGCCCAATCCCCATCCGCGGTTCAACCGGTTTTTCACGCATATCAAGCAGGATCTCGGCTTCGGCATTTACGTTCCGGACTGCGACACCACGGCCTGTTCGTTTTCGGCCGCGACGCAAGCCGGCTCGAATGATCCGATCCTCGATCAACCGCTGCTCGATTTCTACGCTGGCTATCAGGTCGGCGGTGGCGCCAACGAGCCGCTCGTCACCGTGCCGCTGAACGACAACATCGATTACGACGGCGGCATCGTCACCTGGATCGACAATCTCGCGGGCGATCGTCCTTACGGCAACGATCTCGATCCCACCCTCAACCTCGATGTTCTCGAGGTCAGCTTCCGCAACTGTTCGCGGTGGCGCGTCCTCCAGACGCCGCAGCGCCTGCAAACGGTGCAGCGAATCATCCGCTTCCAGAGACGTCTGGTCGAGAGCGGCGCGTTCACCGATCCAAGGTCCCATATCTACTATCTGCCCGAGCTTTATTGCGCCTATTTCGGACGCTGTTACGCGGCATTTGCGATGCTGCCCTCCGCCACGCGGCGGGCGATCGATCCCGACGACAGTTTCGGCTACATGCGCGGCCGCATCCTTGGCTACGTGCAGGACACGCTGATCGCCGCCGAGATGAACGCGTTCGACGCGGCGCTGGCGCTCATCGCCCTCGGCCATCTCGGCGCGGACAGGGCGGCTTTCACGCCCGCGCTGAACTGCATCGTCGCTCACGCCGGCGAAGGCGGGCGGCGCGGTCCCTTCAGGGCTTACGAATGGAACAAGATGAAAACGCCGACCCGCATCGTGGTGGGCGGCCCGGAAGTGACCTCCGCCTTCGTCCTGATGGGGCTGGCCCTGGCGCGCAAGGCGATGCAGCGGGCGGTATAATAGCGGGGCGACCCCGGACGTTTGCTTCAATCTCCTGGAGCCGGGGCCTCCGGGGCCCATAGTTTCCACAGACGCGCGCTCTATGATTTTGATTTGACGCGTTTTCTTCACGCGAACCGGTGTCCACTTCGCTCGAAAACGCTCTAGCTGTATAGGATGATAACCCGTCCGGGACCATCAACGGCGGAAGATGCCGACGCAAGGAGATGAAATCGTGGTGACCGCCATCGAGACGATCGAGCAGCTCGAGGCTATTTATGGCCAGCCCGGCGAGGCGGCGACGATCAAGGTAGCCTACCGGATCACGCCGGCCTATCGCGCGCTGATCGAAAGCTCTCCGTTCGCGATACTGGCGACCTGCGGCGAGGAAGGGCTCGACTGCTCGCCGCGCGGCGATCTGCCCGGCTTCGTTCGCGTTCAGGACGATCTCACGTTGATACTACCGGATCGGCGCGGCAATAACCGCATCGATTCGCTGCGCAATCTCATCCGCGATCCAAGGGCCGCGCTGCTGTTTCTGATTCCGGGATCCGGCACCACCCTGCGCGTCAACGGCCGCGCGCTGGTGTCGGCCGACCCCGAACTGCTGGCATCGTTCGGGGTCGAGGGCAAAACGCCCCGTTCGGTCATCGTGATGACCGTGCAGGAGATCTACTTCCAGTGCGCGCGGGCGATCATCCGATCCCATCTCTGGGATCCCTCCAGGCATGTCGACCTCAAGAGCTTGCCGACACCCGGTGAAATTCTCGCCGAGATGAGCAAGGATCGGGTCGGCGGCGAGGAATATGACAAAGCCTGGCTCGAACGAGCCCGGCAGACGATGTGGTAAGGCTCTTGCGGGCCCGGCCCGCTGTTGCGAAGAGCATTTTGGAGTATGGTCCGCTTCAGCTTGATCGGATCATGCTCTAGAGCCTTTCCGCTTCTGATGGAATCAGAAGCTAGGCTCTATGATTTTGATTTGACGCGTTTTCTTCACGCGAACCGGTGTCCACTTCGCTTGAAAACGCTCTAACGCCCTAACAGCTGCTTTATGATCCCATCGATGGGTGGCGGTTTGTCCGGGGAAGGAGCCTCCCGGCGCGGTGGTCCTTCGGAAGGCTTGCCCGTGGCAGGTGGTTCCGCAGGAGCGGGATTGGCCCCCGCGCCGAGACCTTGCCGGATCAAGGTGTCAAGGGTCTCTCCGATGTGAGGAACGGACGAGTCGGAGTTGCCGATTCCGCTGCGGCCGAACAATCCCTGTCCCCATTCCCTGAGCTTTGCGTAAGCCGCGCCGGGATCGTCGAGAATGCCGGCGACATCAGGATAGATGCGCGGCTGGCTCCACGATCCCTGCACGGCGACCGGAATGCCGAGGCCGATCGGATCGGCGCGCCCTCCCTGGCCCTCGGTGCTCAGGACGAGTTTCGGCTCGACCCGGAGCGCCAGCATCTTCGCGCCGAGATCGAGGGAGCCCGCGCCGGTCATCCTCACAAGCGGGCCGGTGAGAAACAGGTCGTTCGTGGTCGCCTGCCCTTTCGCTATGGTCGCGGTGGCGCTGAGTTGCGACAGGTCGGTGGTCTGGTCGGGACGCTCCTGCCATCCCGACAGGGTGCCGGACGTCAACGCGCGGATCATTTTCGCAATGTTGAGATTGCGGATCGCCCCGTCGCGGACGTCGATCGAAGCCGTCCCCGCAAGGCTCGACATGATCGCCCGCAAGCTGGCGCCGGCGCCCCGGACATCGGCTGTCGCCCGCATCCTGCCATCGATATTGTCGAAATCGGCGAGACTCGACAACAGCGGCAGCGCGCGAACGCCGGTCACCTCGGCCTTGAGCGCGTAGGACGGGTTATTCGAGGACGCATCGATCGACAGGCTGCCATTGGCTCGCCCGTCATAGACGCCGAGGTTCGGAACGGAAGCCTTCAACACGCCTCTGGCGATGGCGGCCTCGATCTGGGCCGGCGCAAAGCGCGCCCGGCCGATCGTCAGTTCCGCGGCTGAAATCGTCCCCTGCGCATCGACATAGTTGAGCCCGCCGACATCGATCGGCGTGTTGCTCCATGACTGCGTGCCGGAGCGTGGTGCCGAAGGCTCGCCCGGTGCTGCGCTCAGGTCGAGCTTCTGAAAATCGAGATCGACCTTCACCAGCGGCTTGCTCGCAAGATCGACAGATGCCCAGCCGTTGAACTTGCCGTCGTCGAGCGATCCGGACAGGCCATTGATAAGAAGCGTCTGCCTGTTGATCCGGACTTCGGCCCTGGCGGTCAGTTGACGGGTTGGCGCACCGGAAACCTCAAGCGTCAGCTCGGTCGGGATATTCCGGCGCCCGAGCGGACCCGCGGGCGGTATCGCTGCGATGGCGAATGTCAGCGAGCGGCCGCCGGGGCGCGCGTCGCCCGTGATGTTGATTCGCCGGTCAGCGCCAAGCGTCACGCTGGTGTTCACGTCATCGATGCGGTCCTCCCACCCGGTTTGCGGATCGAAGAAAACGATCGCGCCGTTGGAAACCGTTACCCTTCCGATCGGGAACGCCGTATCGTCTTCCGCTGTCTCTTCGGAGCGGTCCGGCCCGGACGGCACGCCGCCGCCAGTGCGTTCACGAAGCAGCGGCGCCCGCAGCGTCGGATGGTCGATCGCCAATTCGGAGATCCTCAAGGTCCCCGACAGCAGGCTCGCAAGCGCGAGAGTGGCGCGAACTTCCCCCACGGCGAGCTGAGCATCCGTCGCGGCGTTCGCCGGACGATCAAACGTCACATGATGCAGAGTGAATCCGGGCGAGGGCCATAGCTCAATTCCGGTCGTGCCATTGATCGCGATCCGGTATCCGGTGTCGCGTTCGATCCGGTCCTGCACCAGCGAGGTGACGAAACGGGAAGGAACTCCGGTGACGAGAAGCACGATGACGATCGCGACCAGGCTGGCTGCGACGGCGCCTGCGATTTTCAATGCTCGTGCCATCTTGGAATAGCGCGTCCTTAGGGTTGCCGACCGTCAGAGCATTCTCCGGCTAAGTGGAATCCGGTTCGCGTGAAGAAAATGCTCTTAATCAAAAACTTGCGCATATTCTTATCGCAAAACCGGTATCCACTTCTGCGGAATACGAGCCTATGACACACTTTGCTCGATTTTCGATCGGGCGCATTGAAAAATGTGGCGTTCGGCACCTGCCGGCGAGACCCGGTCAGGCGCGCCAACCAAGGCCTGATGACCTCGTCCGGCTGTTGGTCTCAGGATGAAGGCGATGAGCAGGCAGTCGGAATTCGCGGTTATTCTCAAGATGAATCCGTTGTTTTCGGATCTTGACCCCGATGACCTGCAACGCATGGCGGCGCTCTGTCACACCGTGCAGGTCAATGCCGGCGAGGTCCTGTTTCAGAAGGGTGACGACGGCGATGCGCTCTATGGCGTCCGCCGTGGTCAGGTCCGCATCGAGACCGGCGATTCCGACGGCGGCCGGTTGACCCTGAACTTTCAGGGTCCGGGAGACCTGTTCGGCGAAATCGCGGTGCTGGACGGTCGGTCCCGCACTGCTGACGCGGTGGCGGGTGAGCCGGCCGAGCTGTTCGTGCTGCGTCGGGGCGATCTTCTGGCGTTCCTTGAGCGGGAGCCGCGGATCGCCATCCGCCTGATCGAACTGTTATGCCAGCGCATCCGCTGGATCAGCGAGCGCATGGAGGAGTCGGTGCTGCAGCCGCTGCCGGTTCGGATGGCGCGCCGGCTGTGCGCGCTGGCCGAGGATTATGGCTCGGAGGTTCATATTTCGCAGGAGCAGCTCGGCGTTTACGTCGGCGCGGCGCGTGAAAGCGTCAATCGCCAGCTCCAGCAATGGCGCAAGGACGGTATTCTCGATCTTCAACGTGGCCGCATCCTGCTCAAGAACATCGGCCGGCTGAACGCCGTGGCGCGCAACCCTTAGAGCGGCGGCCGGTCAAATGGAATCACCGCCGCCGTTCCAGTTAATTGATTGAGCATCGGATTTATCCGAAACCGGTTCCCACTTTCGGGTCCGATGCTCTAGCTACAGCGTTTTCGAACGAAGCATGTCCTCGGCTTTCGATTCCCAGTGTTTTGAGACGCGTGAGGCGGGCGGAAACCGCTACACGCTTTTCCTCATCCCGCTCTGGGATGGAACCCGGTTCGCATGAAGAAAACGTGTTAAAATATAAAGATAGAGAATTTCATCGCTTCCATGAAGCGGTGACAGTCTCCAGCGCTTATTCGGCGCCGGGAAGCGGTACGGCGCTCGTTGGCTTTTTGTGTTCGGCCGTTTCCGGCTGGGCGATCTCCGCGCCCGAGGTCAACACCCGTTTGCCGTGACGCCAGATGAACTTGCCGACATCATCCATCAGCAGGAACATCGCCGGCACGAACACCAGCGACAGTATCGTCGAAAACAACAGCCCGCCGATCACCGCGAGCGCCATCGGCGAGCGGAATTCACCGCCGGCGCCGAATGCAAGCGCACTCGGCATCATGCCTGCGACCATCGCGACGGTGGTCATGACGATCGGGCGCGCGCGCTTCATGCCGGCGTCGATCATCGCCTCTTCCCGTGCGCGGCCTTCGCGGATCGATTCGATGGCGAACTCGACCAGCATGATGGCGTTCTTGGTGACGATGCCCATCAGCATCAGGATGCCGATCCAGACCGGAGTCGTGAGCTGCTTGCCGGTGAGCAGCAGCGCCATGATCGCACCGCCTATCGAGAGCGGCAGCGAGAACAGGATGGTGATCGGTTGCAGGAACGTGCCGAACAGCAGCACCAGAACCGCATAAACCATCATCAGTCCGGCGGTGATCGCTGTCGCGAATCCCGCGGACAGTTCGTTCAGGCTTTCGGCGTCGCCCGACGGATTGACCCGCACGCCCTTCGGCAAGCTCTTCATCACCGGCAGATCGTTGATCATGTCGGTCGCATCGCCGAGCGCGGCCGTTCCGACGAGGTCGGCCGCGACGGTCGCCTGCCGCTCGCGGTCGTAGCGGTTGATGCTGGTGGGGCCTTGATCCAATCTGATGTCGGCAACGACGGAAAGCGGGACATGGCCGCGGCCGCCGCCGATCGGCACCCGCATCTGCTCCAGCACCTTCAGGTCGGCGCGTGCGCCGTCTTCGAGTTGCACGCGGATCGGAACCTGGCGGTCGCCGGCGTCGAACTTCGCCAGCGCGGGGCCGACGTCGCCGATCGTCGCCACGCGGATGGTTTGCGAGAGCTGCTCGGTCGAAACGCCGAGGCGCGCGGCCAGATCAGCCCGCGGCCGGATGCGCAGTTCGGGACGGTCGAGCGATGTCTCCGGCGTGACGTTGGCGATCAGCGGGATGCGTTTCATCTGCGTCGCCAGTTCGTTCGCGACATTGCTGACGATGCCGATGTCGGGCCCGGTCACCACCAGCGCAACCGCGCGCAAGCCATTCTCGTCGAGGAACCAGTAACGAACGTCGGGAACGCTTTCGAGCTCCTGTCCGATCGAGAGTTCAAGCTCGCGCTGGGTGATGCCGCGGTCCTGCTTGGGGGTATAGTTGATGATCAGGGACGCGCGGCGCACCTCCTGAAGTCCGGGCGGCACCCGTCCGCCGTCGACGAAGACGCTCGTCACCTCCGGCCGTTTGCGCAATCGCGCCGCGATGCCTTCCGTGACCTTTTCGGTATGGGCGAGCTGTGATCCGGGCGGCAGCTCGATCGCCAGCAGCGAGCGCGCGGTGTCCTGCGCCGGCAGGAAGCCCTGCGGCAGCAGCTTGATGCTCCAGATCGAGGCGGCAAAGACAGCGAATCCGATCAGAACGGTGATGATGTAATGCCGCACCGACCAGGTCACGAGCCTGGTATAGGCGCGCAGCACGCGCCCCGGCGGCGGAGCCTCATGCGGATGATCCTTCATGAAGTAAGCGGCAAGCACGGGCGTCACCAAACGCGCGGCCAGCAGCGAGAAGAACACCTGCACCGATACGGTGATGCCGAACTGCTTGAAGAACTGCCCCGCGATGCCCGACATGAAGCTTGCCGGCGCGAAGATCGCGATGATGGTGAGACTGATCGCGATCACGGCAAGGCCGATCTCGTCCGCGGCTTCCAGCGCGGCGCGGTAGGGTGACTTGCCCATCCGCATGTGGCGCACGATGTTCTCGATCTCGACGATGGCGTCGTCGACAAGGATGCCGGTCGAGAGCGTGATGGCCAGGAAGCTGACCAGGTTCAGCGAGAAGCCGAGAATGTCCATCGCCCAGAAGGCGGGAAAAATCGACAGCGGCAGCGAGATCGCGGCGATGATGGTGGCGCGGATATCGCGCAGGAACAGGAAAACGATGATGACGGCGAGGGTCGCGCCTTCGAAAAGCGTCGAGATCGCCGCCTCGTAATTGCCTTTGGTGAACTCGACGGAGGTGTCGATGAGCTTCAGGTCGACGTCGGGATACTGCTCTTTGAGAGCGTTGATCCGCTCCTGCACCGCCTCCGCCACCACGACATCGCTCGCTCCCTTGGAGCGTTTGATGCCAAGCGCGACCACCGGTTCGCCGTTGAAGCGGGCGAAGGTCCGGCGGTCGGCGATGGTATCGGTCACCGTTCCGAGATCGTCGAGCCGGATTTCACTGCCGCCCGGCAGGGAAATCATCGTGCCCGCCAGTTCGTTAAGGGTCTTGGCGCCGGCAAGGGTCCGGATGGCCTGATCGTTCTGTCCGATCTCCGCCCGCCCGCCGGCGACATCGACGTTGATGCCGCGCAGCCGCTGGCTGACATCGACCGCCGTCAGCCCGACAGCCTGCAACCGGTCCGGATCGAGCGACACCAGGATTTCGCGCTCGACGCCGCCGATACGCTCGACCTGGGCGACGCCGCGCACGCCCTGCAATGTCCGCTTGACCACGTCGTCGACGAAATAGGACAGTTGTTCAGGCGTTTTGCCGGGCGATATCGCGGCATAGGTGACGATCGGCAATCCGATGACGTCGACGCGCTGGATCAGCGGTTCGTTGACGTTCTGCGGGAGATTGGCGCGGACCCGCGTCACGGCGTCCTTGACGTCGTTCAGCGCACGATCGGTATTGGTCTCCAGCGCGAACTGGATGGTGGTCAACGACAGCCCGTCGGTGATCGAGGACGAGATATGCCTGACGCCCTCGACGCCCGAAACGCCATCCTCGATGGTCTTGGTGACCTGGGCTTCAAGTTCGGCTGGCGCGGCGCCGAACTGCGAGACCGCCACCGAGATCACCGGGATATCCGCGCTCGGCAGCCGCGTGACCGCGAGGTTGGTGAAGCTGACCCAGCCCAGAATCAGCAGAATGATCGAGAAGAGGACGGACGGAAGCGGATTCCGGATCGACCAGGCGGAAATATTGGAGGCCATCAATGTGCTCGCGATCGATCGAGGTCATCTGTGAATATGGCCTTGACCCGGTCGCCGTCATGCAGCGAGGTGCCGGCGTCGGCCACGACGGTTTCTCCGGCTTTCAGTCCTTCGAGGATTTCGACGGCGGTGTCGGAGGTCAATCCGATGCGGACGCGCCGCTTCTCCACGATATCTCCATTCACCACCTGAATCGTCAGGTGGTCGATCGCGGAGCGGGGAATCGCCACGCCGCAACTGCGCTTGGCGTCGATGCTGGCGCGGGCGAACATGCCGATCCTCAAGCCCGGATCCGCGCTCAGGGACAGCCGGACATGGCCCATCTGGGTCTTGCGATCGATCTCGGGCGAGACCAGCCGGACGCGCCCCACCAGATCGGAACCGTCCTCGCGACTGACGCGCGCGCTCGCGCCCGGGTTGAGCTTGAGCACATGGATCGAAGGCACCTCGGCATCCAGTTCGACCTCATTGTTGACGGCGATCCGAAACATCGGTCCGGCCTGTGGCGAGGCGGGCGCTCCGACGACGGTACGGACCTGGGTGACGAGGCCAGCAGCGGGCGCGCGCAGGGTCGATCCCGATTTGCCGCCTGGCGGGGGCGTCAGCCGGGCGAGCTCCTGATTCAGCGCGACGGTGTCGCCTTCGCGAACGAGCACGTCGGTGACAAGCGATCCTTCCGAGTCGGGGCCGGCCACCGCTTCCTGGCGCGCGACAACGAAGCCGGTCACACGAACCATTTCGGAAAAGCAGGCATTGGTGGCGCGGACGACCGTCACGAGGGCGCCCCCGGATGGCTCGGCGTCATCGGCGGCGAGCGAAGGGTTCATGATGCCTAGCGTCGCCACCGCCACACAAAAAAACAGGCCGGAGGCGAGCTTACGCGTGCACCTCGGCCCAAATCCAGTATCCGAAAGTCGCCTCACTCTGCAATTCTCACATTGAAACGGGCCGCGCGCTCTGATGCGGAGACTTATGAGGTGCATCCGCAATCGCAAAACAAACCGGTGGCAAATCACGCAGTGTGGTCCATGACGTCAACGCACGCCGTAATCGGCAAACTCCTTCGCGATGTCGGGATCCATTGCCTTGGCGTTGGCGATGTCGAGGCTACCCTCAGCGACGGCGCCGCTGCGCTGCCTGGCAAGTCCTCGTCCGTAGAGCGAGGAGGTCAGCCTGGGGTTGATCTTGAGCGCCGCGTCGAAGTCCGCGATCGCCTTTTTGTTCGCGCCGCTTTTCAGATTGAGCAGGCCGCGGCTATCCAGCGCATCCACGAAATTCGACCTCAGCCTGAGGGCCTCGTCGCAATCTCGCCGCGCAGCCTGCAACTCGCCGGTCACGGTCCGGACCCAGCAGCGATTGTTGTAGGCCTCAACGTCTTTCGGATTCAGCCGGATCGTCGCATCGAAGTCCTTGATGGCGAGCGCGTAGGCGCCTTTGCTGGCATAGACCTGCCCACGCCGATACAGCGCGCTGGCGTCATCTGTCTTGGCGGCGATTCTGGCCGTCAGCGACTTGATCGTTGGATCCTCCGCCAGGGCGAGCTCGGTCTTTTCGTTATCCCGGGCTTGCGGCCGAGGCTCCGCCGCAGGTTCCGGAACCTGGGTCGGCGAGGGGACGGGCTCCGGAGGCGCGGACGCGACGGCAGGTGTCTGTGATGGAGCAGGCGTCTGCGCCGGATCGGGCGTCGTCGATGCGGAGGGCGTCGTGGACGGCGCGGGTGCGGGCGAAGCCGATGCGGGCGGGGCAGATGCGGACGCAGGCGGCGCAGCGGGCGCAGATGGAGCCTCGGTTTGCGGACGGGGCGGCATTGATAGCGTCGCGGCGGCGTCAGCCTGACTTTCCTGACCCGGAATAAAGTAAAAATCCTCCGCCAGGGACGATGAAATCCACGGCACCTGCTCGGCGCGCGAGGCGCGCGTCACGCCGACGCGGGTGCGATTCAGCGTTTGCTCGGCTGTCAGGCCGGGAACCCGGATCTCCTTCAGCAATTCGCTTACGAACAGGCTGTGATCGGCGCTCACATCACCCACCACCGAACTCAGCGCGGCGGAATACATCACCAGCGATCCGCTCGGTGCGATCACTGGCGCCAGACCGGCCGAAAAGCTGCGGAAGCGGCGCTCGAACGGATTGCGGCGGGAGGCGTCGAGCAGCGCGATCTTGACTCCGGCGCCGCGATTATTGATCTCACCCAGGATGGTCTCGAGGCTGAAGCCGTCGCGGCGCACGTCCGCTTCGGTCCACAGTTGTGCGTCGACCGGGATCAGATAGCTTTGGCGTCCGGACTGGATGCCGTATCCGCTGAAGAAGATCAGCGCGACGCTGCCGGGCTTGATGCGGGTGTACAGGCGCTTGAGCGCGAGGCGCATGGCGTCGCCGGTCAGGTTCTCTCCGGTTTCGACGTCGAACCCGTTGCGCTTGAGTTCGGCGGCGACATCGCGGGCATCGTTGATCGGCTCCTTGAGCGGCGCTTCACTGTCCGGATAGACGGCGTTGCCGATCACGAGCGCGACCCGCGCGCTGCCGTCCGTCGCGGCTGATGCGACCGGCGCCATCGCGAGCACCATGGTCAGCGTCAACACCGCCATCACCGCGACCCGAATGTTCATGCGACGACAGTTCCAAGGCAACGGTCCCAAGGCAACAGTCCCAAGGCAACAGTCCCAATGCGGATGCCGTTCAGCCTGCGCCGTGGCGACCCTATCTTACACGATCCGTCTTTTCAAACAGGCGGCGCAGCGCCTGTCAATGGCGCCAGAGCGGCCCACCCGCGATCCACCGCGCGGGCTGCGTCAACGCCCGATGGCAGGCGCATGGGACAGCTCCGATGCGCCTGTCTGCGGCTCATTCACTGGCTATTCGCGGCCTGGTCCTTGGTGGCCATGTTGACGACCTCGACGCGACGGTTTTCAGCAGCGAGCGGGTCCGCGGGGTTTTTGTATCCCTCTTTTCCGTATCCGGCCGCGACCAGATTCGCCGCTGGAATCTTGTACGTCTCGACAAGGAAGCGTTTCACGGCTTCAGCCCGGCGTTCGGAGAGGATCTGATTGTAGGTGTCGGATCCCTTGCCGTCGGTGTGCCCGCCGAGCATGATGACGGAGCCTGCCAGTTCGTCGCTGGTCAGCGCCTTCCCAAGGCTGTGCAACTGCGGTTCAGTACGCGAGGTCACGGCGGCGGAATCGAAATCGAAATTGATGTCCAGATCGATCTTCGGGCGCTTGGCGGCAATCTCCGCCAGTTGACTGCGGTCGCCCATGGACAGCGAGCGCGTCTTGCCGCGGACCTTTTGGACGAAGTTGAGATCGTTCGGATCAAGCGTCGGCCGTGGTGACGCGCTCAGGCTTCGCGTTTTCGAGACTTTTAGCCCGTCGATGATCTGCTGGGCGGAAAGGTCCTCAGCCGAGACGCCCTGCGGCGCCGCGATCGCCATCAGGCCGGCCGCCAGGATGGCTGCTGCCAGGCTTTTCCCGGAAATCCTCTGAATCAACATGATTATCTCCCTTTATCACTATAAGTCCGCCACGCGATGGGCCGTCAGCCTAGCATTCTCTATGCATGACCTGCGACACCATTACCGTGACCGGCATCACAAAGGCGGGTTTGAATATTCTGCCCGACAGTCCTGATTTGACGTCGCTCGGTGGAAGTTTGTTCAAATCACTAAAGCCATGATGTCAGGGGGTGAATCGGTGGGCGTCCGTGGATTGGGAACCGGGGAGCGGAGTTGCGCGTTTGCGGCAAAGGGTCCGGAGCGGCAGCGGCCCGACAATTCGCGGTCTTTGACGATTGAAGGTGATCATTGCAGGAACGGAATGACCGGATCGTCGAGACAGACATTCCCGCCCGTCTCGACAGTCTCCGCTGGAGCCCGTTCCATACGCGGGTTGTAACCGCTCTCGGGATCACATGGATACTGGACGGGCTGGAGGTGACGCTGGCCGGCGCATTATCCGGCGCGCTCAAGGACAGTCCCACCCTTCAGTTCAGCAATCTCGATATCGGCGTCGCCGGCAGCGCCTATCTTGTGGGCGCCGTGCTCGGCGCGCTGGGCTTCGGCTGGCTGACGGATCGCATCGGACGCAAGAAGCTTTTCTTCGCCACATTGACGCTCTATCTGGTCGCGACCGCGGCGACGGCGCTGTCCTGGGATCTCGCCAGCTTCGCGCTGTTCCGGTTTTTCACGGGAGCGGGCATCGGGGGCGAATATACCGCGATCAATTCGACGATCCAGGAACTGGTGCCGGCGCGGTATCGCGGCTGGACCGATCTGACCATTAATGGCAGTTTCTGGATCGGCGCGGCCCTGGGCGCGGGGGGTTCGATCGTCCTGCTCGATCCACACGTCATCGATCCCGAATTGGGCTGGCGGCTTGCATTTCTCACTGGCGCGATTCTCGGACTTGTGGTGTTTGTGATGCGGCTCTGGATTCCGGAAAGCCCCCGCTGGCTGATGGTTCATGGCCGGCCGGAGGAAGCGGCGCGCATCGTCGCCGGCATCGAACGGAGGGCGGTTCGCGATCCGGGTCAGCCTGCCGGCGGGGTCTGGCCGGTGATTGAGCTTCGGATGCGCAGCCACACACCGCTGCGCGAGGTAGCCCGGACGTTGTTCAAAGTATATCGCAAACGCTCGCTGGTCGGCCTCGCGCTGATGACCGCGCAGGCGTTCTTCTACAACGCGATCTTCTTTACCTATGCGCTGGTGCTGTCGACCTTCTTCAACATTCCGGCGGATCAGATCGGCTGGTACCTTCTGCCGTTCGCGGCGAGCAATTTTCTCGGGCCGCTGCTGCTCGGCCGGCTGTTCGATACCGTCGGACGACGCGCGATGATCGCGTTCACCTACGGAATCTCCGGCATCCTGCTCGCCATAACCGGCTATCTCTTCGCCGCCGGCGTTCTCACCGCGCAGACCCAGATGATTGCATGGATGGTGATCTTTTTCTTTGCCTCGCCGGCGGCCAGCGCGGCTTACCTGACCGTGAGCGAGACCTTTCCGCTTGAAGTGCGGGCGCTGGCGATCGCGGTGTTCTATTGCGTGGGGACCGCAATCGGCGGCGTTGCCGGTCCCGCGCTGTTCGGCGCCTTGATCGACAGCGGCTCGCGTGACAGCGTATTCATCGGATATTGTTTCGGATCGGCGCTGATGGTCGCGGCCGCGCTGATCGGCTGGCGATTCGGAATCGCCGCCGAGCGGCGACCGCTGGAATCGGTGGCGTCGCCGCTCGCCGCTGTGGAGTCACGATGAATCAGGGTGTAACAGGAACCGTGCCGAACAAAACCGCTTCAGTGCCCGACGATGTTGAGCCTCGCACGCTGCCGCTCGGGACGTCTGCGCTGCTGCTCGATATCGACGGCACGCTGCTCGATCTCGCGCCGTCGCCGAGCGAGGTTCGCGTGCCGCCAAAGCTCGCTTCGTCGCTGCCGCGGCTGTTGTCGCGGACGGGCGGCGCGCTGGCGCTGGTCAGCGGCCGATCGCTCCGCGATATCGACCGGATCTTCGCGCCGTCGCTGTTTCCCGCGGTCGGTGGTCACGGCGCGGAGATGAGGATCTCGGTCGAAAGCGAGGCCGTGGCTGCCCATGCGCCGCCGATGAATCCGGATTTGATGCGGCGTTTCGCGGCCATCTCCGAGCTGCATCCCGGCATCCTTGTCGAAAACAAGGGATATTCGCTGGCGCTGCACTTCAGAAAAGCGCCGGACGTCGAGCTCGCGATCTATGATCGGGTATCGGCGATACGCGCGGAACTTCCGAACGCGCCCATAGAGGTGCTGCCGGGCAAGTTCGTCTGCGAGATCAAGCATTCCGGATTTACCAAGGCAACCGGGGTGACCGAACTGATGTCGCATGAACCGTTCAAGGGACGGCGGCCGGTCTTCATCGGCGACGACGTGACCGATGAAACGGTCTTCGCCATCATGCCGGACATGCGCGGCCTGTCGTTCTCGGTCGGACGGCGCGCCCAAGGCGTTGACGGGCACTTTCAGGCGCCTCGGAATGTCAGGGCCTGGCTGGCCCGTCTTCTGGACGACGAACGAGCGATCGCTGAATGACCGATCATGGGCTTGATCTTGCCGTCATCGGCAACTGCCGCACGGCGGCCCTTGTCGATCCGACCGCGCGACTCGTATGGTGGTGCTTCCCGCGCTTCGACTCGGACCCGGTATTCTCGCGCCTGCTCGCGGGTAACGAAGAAAAGGGTTTCAGCGATGTCGTGCTGGACGGCATGGCTGATTTCCAGTCGGACTATGTCCGCAACACCGCGATCGTCTCCACCGTCCTGACCGATACGCACGGCAACGCCGTGCGCATCACCGACTTCGCGCCGCGTTTCCGGCAGTACGGCCGCACATTCCGGCCGCCGCAGTTGTTTCGCATCATCGAGCCCGTCACGGGCCTGCCCCGGATCACCATCCGCATCCGGCCGACGCACGCCTACGGCAAGCCACTGGTCCGGCACTCGATGGGTAGCAACCACATTCGCTACTTCGAGGAAGACGGCACCGCGCTGCGCGTGACCACCGATGCGCCGCTAGCCCTGATCGAAAACGAAACGCCGTTCGTTCTGACGCGGCCGATGTATCTCGTGTTCGGAAATGACGAAGCGTTTCCCGGCGATCTCGCATCGACCGCCCAGCGCTTCGCCGAGGAAACCAAAACCTACTGGCTTAGCTGGGTGCGGCGTCTCTACATCTCCTATGAATGGCAGGAAGCCATTATCCGCGCGGCCATCACGCTCAAGCTGTCCAACTTCGAGGAAACCGGCGGCATCATCGCCGCGCACACCACCTCGATTCCGGAGGCGCCCGGCTCGGGCCGCACCTGGGACTATCGTTATTGCTGGCTGCGCGATGCCTATTTCGTTGTGAAGGCGCTCAATCGCGTCGGCGCCACGCGGACGATGGAGGACTTCATCGGCTTCACGCTCTCGCTCGCATCCAACGCCGAGGAGGATCTCAAGCCGGTCTACAGCGTGGTTCCGAATTTGCCGCTGAACGAGTGGGTCGCCGCCGATCTTCAAGGCTATCATGGCGATGGACCGGTGCGTGTCGGCAATGCCGCGGTCGATCAGAAGCAGCACGACACTTACGGAAGCGCCATCCTCGCCGCGCTGCCCATGTTCTTCGATCGACGATTGCCGCGACCAGGTGACGAAAGCCTGTTCAAGCTGCTTGAATCGCTGGGCGACAAGGCGGCCCGGGTCGCGATGACGAGCGATGCCGGCATATGGGAATATCGTGGTCGTCAGCGCATCCATACCCATTCCGCAGCGATGTGCTGGGCCGGGATCAACCGGCTCGCGGCCATCGCGGAGCGGCTTGGACTGTCGGACCGCGCGGCGCATTGGAACGCCATTGCCGACCCCCTGCACGCTCAACTGATCGAGCGCGCCTGGAATCCAAAGCGCGAGGCGTTCACGGCGGCGTTCGGGTCCGATGATCTCGATGCGAGCGTGCTGTTGCTGCCTGAACTCGGGGTCTGCGAGGTCGACGATCCCCGGTTCGTCAAAACCGTCGCCGCCATGGAGCGCGAGCTGCTGCGTGAAAAGCATGTGATGCGTTACGCGGCGGAAGATGACTTCGGTCTCCCCGTGACCGCCTTCCTGATCTGCCGGTTCTGGCTGATCGATGCCTGGTGGGCGCTCGGGCGGCGAGAGGAAGCGCGGGAGGCGTTCACGGATGCGCTGGCGCATCGCAATCGCTTCGGGTTGCTGTCAGAGGATGTCGATCCCAAAACCGGCGCGCTGTTCGGAAACTTCCCGCAGACCTACTCGATGGCCGGATTGATCCTCACCGGCATGAAACTGTCGCGGAACTGGGAAGATCGCTACTGGCGCAGCTGATTCAATGGAAGACACTTCCCATTAAAAGTATTGTGGCAACTGTTTCATTTCCAAATGACGAAGAACTTGAGTTTCGTTCTAGACTGCCTGAATTTGGCGTCAATTTGGTGGGAAGGAGGCAGGAACCATATTGATGAACGAGCGTTTATCTAACGGGTGCAAAACCAGGAGGGGACCCTTGTGAGCCTCGTTGTCGTTTCTAATCGCGTGGCGCGTGCGCGGGCCAATGAGCCCCTGACAGGCGGACTCGCGGCGGCTTTGTTACCAGTTATTGAAAAATCAGGCGCAATTTGGGTAGGTTCCAGCGGTCGGGTGCGCGACGGGTCGCATAAGGAACCCTTTGCTGAAGTTGAAGCGCTCGGTGCGGGAGCGCTTGCATTGCTCGATCTGCCAGCCGCGCACTACGGCGGCTATTATGAAGGCTTCGCCAATTCGGCGTTATGGCCTGCGCTGCACTCCCGGTCCGATCTCATTCGAGTGTCGCACGACGACTATCAGTCGTATCGCGAGGTCAATGCCTTCATGGCGAGAGCCTTGATGCGCTTTCGCAAGCCGGACACCGCGTTCTGGATTCAGGATTACCATTTCCTCTCGCTTGGCGCGGAATTGCGCGATCTCGGCGTTCGCAATCCCATCGGCTTCTTCCTGCACACGCCTTGGCCGGCGCGCGCCATCATGGGCGCCGTGCCGCATCATCGCGAGCTGATCGAGGCGATGCTGGCCTATGATCTGATCGGGTTCCAGACCGACGACGACTGCGAGAATTTTCTCAGCTACGTTCAATCGGAACTGGGCCTCAAGATTCAGGACGGGGTCGTGACCTCGCGTTACGGCAAGTCGCGATGCGCGGTATTCCCGATCGGTATCGATGTCGAGAAATTTGCGTTGCAGGCCGCCAAGGCGTCGTCGCATCCGGACGTATCGCGATTGCGCCGCAGCCTGAACGGAGAGCAACTGGCGATCGGTGTCGATCGCCTCGACTATTCGAAGGGCCTTGTGAACCGGATCAATGCATTCGATCGGATGCTGGTCTTGAATCCCGCGCTGAAGCGCACCGTGTCGTTGCTGCAGATAGCGACGCCCTCTCGCGGCACGATCGAGGCCTACAGCAATCTCAAGAGCGAACTTGCCCGACTGGTGACCGAGGTCAACGGCCGTCACGGCGAAACCGACTGGATGCCGATCCGCTACCTCAACCGGGGATACAGCCAGACCGTGCTGGCCGGCCTCTATCGCACGGCGCGCGTGGGCGTGGTGACGCCGCTGCATGACGGGATGAATCTCGTCGCGAAGGAATATGTAGCCGCGCAGAATCCCGCCGATCCCGGTGTTCTGGTCCTGTCCAAATTCGCCGGCGCGGCGAACGAGTTGCAGACGGCGCTCCTTGTCAACCCGCACGAAATCGACGGGATGGCCCGCGCCATCGCCGCCGCATTCGCGATGCCTTTGACAGAGCGCAGGACGCGCTGGGAGGCCATGATGCGGAAGCTGCGCGCCGGCACCGCCCAGCAATGGTTCACGGACTTTTCCGAAGCGCTGGAAGATGCGCGCGCGTCCAACGAAAAGACCGCAAGCAATCGTCCGGCTGCGGCTGCGGCGGTGACGTCGAAATCATGGCCCCTGCATGTGGTGGGGTCGCGTAGCGGCGCCGGCATTCATTAAAGTATTATCGCTTCTGATTGAACAGAAGCGATAATGTTCAAGGCGCGGACGAAGTCGCGCCCGCCGGGGCTGCGCGCGTGTGAGGCGCGATCCATCCCGCCCCGATGATGAATGTGCGCCTTGCGCCGTCAATACGTGGCAGCCAGATAATCCACGATCTTGCCGATGTCGGCCTCGTCGATCTGCGCGCCGTACGCCCTGATCATCTTGTTGACTTCCGCCTGCCAGAAATCCTTCCCGAACTTCGGGCCGCGAGGCTGGGTCGCGATGTAATCCGCCGAATGACAGGCCAGGCAATTGTTCTTCACGACGTCGAGATTTGGTCCCGGCTTAAATTCGATCGTCTCACGCGGCAGTTCGTAGGAACGCGGCTTGGCGGTGGCCTCCTTCGGCTCATAGGCGCAGACGCTCGCGGCCAGCCCGATGCTGGTCGCGAGGGCAAGAGCAACGGAACGCGTCATGGGAACCTCCCTCAAGAGACGGTCACGCGGACGGTCTCAATGACATTGCGCATGTAGCCGGCGGGATTCCATCTGGCCTCAGTCGGCTGCACTTCGCCGCCGTTGCTGGTGGCGCGCACCTTCAATTCATGTGCTCCCGCGCCAAGTCTGACAAGCATCCTCCATTCACGGAATGCGTACCGCCCATAATCCCGGCCGAGCCGCGTGTCCGTCCAGGTCTCGCCGCCGTCGACCGAAACATCGACACTTCTGATACCCGTGCCGCCATCGAACGCGATCCCCTTCAAAATCTTTCCGCCGCGCCAGAGTTGCGCGCCTTCGGGGACGTTGGTGATGAAGGAGCGGACATTGAGCCTGCTGATGGGGACCGTCGCTGTCGGCGTCGTGCCCGGTTCGACGCAGGCGCAGGCATTGTCGGGAATCCGATAGGCCGTCTTCATCCAGAAATTGTCGTAGGTGCTGTCGATGACGGTGATCTCATTGAGGTGCTTGACCCAGTAGGTGCCGTAATATCCGGGAACGACGAGCCGAAGCGGAAAGCCGTTCAGGAACGGCAGGTCTCGTCCGTTCATCAGATGGGCCAGCATGACCTCGCCGTCACGCGCGTGATCCACATCGAGCGCCTTGGCGAAATCCGGCGTCCTGTCACTGACGGGGCCGTCCATGCCTCCGAAAACCACCTGCTTCGCGCCCTGCTGCACGCCGGCCCGATCGAGCACGGTCTTGAGCGAAACGCCGCGCCAGCGTGCGTTGCCCATCGCGCCGTGACCGAGCTGGCCGCCTGCGACCCGGGGATCGACGAACCCCCGGCTGTTGCCGGAGCACTGATTGACCGCGATGATCTCTGTCTGCGCCATCGCTTTGATGTCCTCGAGCGACAACCTCAGCGGACGATCGACCTTGCCCTTGATCTCGAGCGTGAAGGTGGCGGGATCGATGTCGAGCGGGATGTCGGCAAGATGATAGCGGACAAAGAAGGCGTCGTTCGGCGTGATGGGGCCATCGTTGAAAACCGGGAACGGTGTTTCGAGTTGGGGCGGCCGGCTGGTGATCCCGATCATCGGGCGCTTCTGGGGGTACTTGACCAGCGGGCGTTCGCCATTGCCGAAGGGCATCGTCACGCTGTCGAGCGCCAGGGCTTTGTATGGGGCCAGGCCGACGCCGAGCGCCAGCCCCGCGCCGAGGCGTTTCAGCATGTCCCGTCGGTCGAGCATGGCGTGTTCTCCCAGGCTTCTTACCTTTTACAAGGCTTCCATCGAGGCGGTCGCGGGCTATTTCCTCCGGCAAGTCTCGCACCGCCAGCCCGCAAGTCAATCAATGCCTTCGCGTGATGGCGGCGGGGATGGTCTATGGAGATTTCTGTTCGGGATTCCGGCTCGGGCGGAATTATGCTGCTGCCGCTTGTTCCGGAACTCCCCGGGAGCGCTTTGATTGACAGCGGAGGCGGAGTGGTCAAGAAAGCGCGACCTATAGCGTTTTCGACCGAAGAATGTCCTCGGGCTTGAGCCCTAAGGATGGATGACCTGTTCGCGCGAAGAAAACGCGTCAAAACAATAATCCAGAGCTTCGCCTCTGATTCAATCAGAAACGAAAATGCTCGAAGCTGCCGGAGCGAGGATACGCGACGGACGCAACCTCGGCATCCAGATGATCACCGCTGATCCTGATCACCCCCCGCTGCATCATGAACGTCCGGCGCGTTCGTCGTTGCTTTGGTTCGCGGCGTTGATTGCCGCCATGACCGCGATGCGATGTGTTTTTGCCGGTGTCCTCGAACTGCGCACGGATGAGGCCTATTATTGGACCTGGTCGAAGGAAAGCGCACTGTCGTTTCTCGATCATCCCCCGATGATCGCGTGGTTCATTCGTTTCGGCACCGCGATTTTCGGCGATACGAATTTCGGTGTCAGGTTCGCCGGGCTGCTGGCGATGCCGGTATCGCAATTGCTGCTGGCCGACATCGTCCGCCGGGTCACGCATGACATCCGCGCCGCCTTGCTGGCGGTTCTGATGATGGAATCGGCGCTGTATTACGGCCTGCTGATGGCGAAGGTCGCGCCCGATATCGCGCTGATTCCTTTTCTTCTGGCGATGGTCTGGTCGCTGGTGAGGCTCACTGAGAGCGGGGATGCGCGCTGGTGGCTTGCGGCCGGCCTTTTCGGGGGGCTTTCGCTGCTGTCGAAGCTGACGGCCTTGTTGCTGATCCCCGCCATCGCCGCTTTCATCCTTGTGCCGGACTGGCGCCTGCGCTGGCTGCGCAGTCCGTATCCATGGCTCGCAGCGGTGATTGCCGTCGCGGTGTTCTCGCCGGTCCTGATCTGGAACGGGATGCACGACTGGGCCTCGTTCAGGTTTCAGTTTGTTCGCGCGACAGCGGCGCATGATTTCAACATTCGCACGCTCGGCGATTACATCGGCCTTCAGTTCGGCCAGGTCGGACCGATCCTGCTGCCGGTGGTGTTGTTCGCCACAGGCCTCACGGCATGGCGCGGCTACCGGCATCGCGATCCCGTCGCCGTGCTGCTGTCGACCGCCGTACTGGTCCCGTTCGGGTACTTCCTCTGGAAATCGCTCACTCTTCGGGTCGGCGACACCTGGCCGATGTTCATCTGGCCGCTCGGCTTCGCGGCGGCCGCGATCGACATCGCGATACGGCCGCGCGAAAAATGGCCGGCATGGATGGTGAAATGGTCAATGTTCTGGGCCAACGCCGCGATTGCGTCGGGCCTCTGTCTCGTCGTCGTGATCTTCCTCTATTACACCGTCAGTCCGTGGAATTTCATCGGCAAGACCGACCCGATCGGCGGCGAGGCGGGGTTCGCGCAGGTCGCGAGCCGTGCTGAAAGCGAGATGCATAACTCCGGGGCGAGCTGGATCGCGACCAACGATTACCGTGTTTACGCGATGCTGCGCTGGCATCTCAGGGATCGCGTGCCGGTGATCCAGATCAACGAGCGCAGCCGCTTCCTGGGGTTCCGGGATCCGGGTCTCGACAGGATTGCCGGGCATGCCGGGCTCTATGTCGCCCGGAAGCCGGATGACGCCTCGATTCTGGCCTCGACCACGGCGGTGCTCACACCGCTCGGCCAGGTTCAGCGGATCTGGCGCGGGCGGGTCATGGATAGCTATGTGCTGGAAAAGCTGACCGGCTGGACGCCCGAGCTATCGCCGCCGCGGGACTCGCCCTTCTACAGATGGCGACAGCTGGCCGAAAGCGGTGCGGTTGTCCGTCCAGAGATTTTCACTGCTTCATGGAAACGGTGAAAGACTCTAGGCGCTCTTCTCGAACAGTTCGCGACCGATCAGCATGCGACGAATTTCGCTTGTGCCCGCGCCGATCTCATAGAGTTTGGCATCGCGCAGCAACCGGCCGGCCGGATAGTCGTTGATGTAGCCGTTCCCGCCCAGCAACTGGATCGCGTCCAGCGCGCATTGCGTCGCTTTCTCCGCGGAGTAGAGGATCGCCCCCGCCGCGTCTTCGCGCGTGATCTCGCCGCGATCGCACGCCTTCGCCACCGCATAAACATAAGCGCGGCATGCGTTCATGGTGACATACATGTCGGCGACCTTGGCCTGCACGAGCTGGAAGCTGCCGATCGGTTGTCCGAACTGCTTGCGCTCGTGCACATACGGCATCACGACGTCCATGCAGGCCTGCATGATGCCGAGCGGACCGGCAGCGAGCACGGCGCGCTCGTAATCGAGGCCGGACATCAGCACGCTGACGCCGTGGCCGGCTTCCCCGAGTACGTTGTCCTCAGCGATCTCGCAATCCTCGAACACCAGCTCACAGGTGTCGGAGCCGCGCATGCCGAGCTTGTCGAGCTTCTGCGCGGTTGAGAATCCATTGATGCCTTTCTCGATGATGAAAGCGGTGATGCCGCGCGCGCCCGCGGCGGCATCGGTCTTGGCATAGACTACCAGCGTGTCCGCGATCGTGCCGTTGGTGATCCACATCTTGCTGCCGTTGAGAACGTAGCGGTCGCCTTTCCTGTCGGCACGCGTCCTCATCGAGATCACATCTGAACCGGCGCCCGGCTCGGACATCGCCAGCGCGCCGACAGCCTCGCCGGATATCAGCTTCGGCAGATATTTGCGCTTCTGCGCTTCGCTGCCGTTGCGGCGCAATTGATTGATGCAGAGATTGGAGTGCGCGCCATAAGAGAGTCCGACCGATGCCGAACCGCGCGAGATTTCCTCCATCGCGATGCAGTGCTCGAGATAGCCAAGACCGGAGCCGCCGTAGTCCTCTTCGACCGTGATGCCGTGAAGGCCGAGCGCGCCGAGTCTCGGCCACAGATCACGCGGGAACTGGTTGGACGTGTCGATCTCGGCGGCACGCGGCGCGATTTCATTGGCGGAAAAATCGCGGACCGTCTCGCGGATCGCATCGGCGGTCTCGCCGAGATCGAAATTGAAAACACCAAGACTATTGGAAATGGTCACGCGACGTCTCCCGCAAGCGCGACCGGAGACCGATCGCGTTTTGTCCCCGAACCAACCATGCCATGGAGAGGGGACGGAGAGAAGTGGTGGCACGACGGCCTGCCAACCGCTTACGCCACCGCGCGCGATGCGTCCTTGACTTTGCGGGTTGCGGCATCGACGGACTGCGTGACGTCGGCGATCTCGCTCATGCTTGCGGTGATATCGGCAACACTCTTGGCAGCGACCTGCATATTGGATGAGATACTTTGCGTTACAGACGCCTGCTCCTCGACCGACGCAGCGATGGCCGCAGATATTTCGTTGATGCGCGATATAGTCTGGGTGATGGCCTCGATAACGCCGACCGCGTTTACGGTGGTATCTTGAACTTCGGCAACCTGACCGCTGATTTCCTCGGTGGCCTTGGCGGTTTGTGATGCCAGGCTTTTCACTTCCGACGCAACCACCGCGAAACCACGACCGGCCTCGCCTGCGCGGGCTGCCTCAATCGTGGCGTTAAGCGCCAGCAGATTGGTCTGCTCGGCTATGCTGTTAATAAGCTTGACGACGTCGCCGATTTTCTGCGCGGCCGTCGCAAGCCCGGCAACGATGGTGCCGGTCTCATTCGCCTGCGTGACCGCCTGTTGGGAAATGGCAAGCGCGTCCGATGCCTGGCGACTGATCTCGCCAACCGACGCCGCGAGTTCCTCAGCGCCAGCTGCGACCGCCTGCATGTTGGCGGACGCTTGCGTCGAAGCACCGGCGGCTGAGTTAACGCGCTCCGACGTCGCGGCAACGGACACCGTGATCTGACCGAGGTCCGTATCGATGGATCTTTGCAGATCGGCACGACGCATACGGTCTTGGACTTGAGCCGTCACGTCGGTCGCAAACTTGACCACCTTCATGAGCGACCCCTCCACATCCTGGATTGGATTGTAGGATGCTTGGATCCAGACGGCCCGGCCGCCTTTTCCGATCCGCTTGTACTCCGCGGCCTGATATTCACCGCGCCGGAGCATGTCCCAAAACGTCTGATAAGCCGCGCTGTCGCGCTCGTCGGGCTCGACGAACATGCGGTGATGATGGCCCTGGATCTCGTCCAGACGGTAACCAACCGTCTTGAGGAAATTGTCGTTCGCGGTGATGATCGTCCCGTCGGGATTGAATTCGATCACGGCCTGTGACTTGTGAATCGCCTTAAGCTGACCCTCACAATCGGCATTGCGCAGCTTCTGTGTCGTGATGTCGGTAGCAAACTTGATCACCTTGTAAGGCTTGCCGCGCGCGTTCATCAGAGGATTGTAGGAAGCCTGGATCCACACAGTTCGCCCGCCCTTGGCGACTCGCTTGAATTCTCGCGCCTGATATTCGCCGCGACGCAGCGAATCCCAAAACTCGAGATATTCAGCACTGTCACGACGTTCATTGTCGACGAACATGCTGTGATGCTTGCCGCTGATTTCCTCGAGCGTATATCCCATCGCATTGAGAAAATTCGCGTTCGCGGTGATGATCGTCCCGTCGAGATTGAACTCAATGACGGCCTGAGACCTGTTCAGCGCGTCGAGTTTCGCGTTCGCATCGCGAGATGCCAGTAGAAAGCTCATGATTGTCGTCCCCAACTGCCCGCAAATACAATCTGCGCGAGTAGTTAAGCTTCTTTTACTACCAACAAGAGTGAGGAGGAATTTTGCGGAAACGGAACGGACAGCCGAAGCGGTAAACTCATGTAGAGCCGCCGAGACCGTCGATGTTACGCTCGTATTGCCGGCAAACGCGCGCTAACCCGTTAGCCGGGGCAAAGATTTCTGGGAGCGAACCGCAACCATCTCGAGGAGTCGTCTGCGTTGTTCCGCTCGCGCATTAAGCCGCATAAGCCCGGACGAGGGCCGAATACAGCCGTACAAGACCGGCTCCGCGGTTACTAAAGATCACGCCGAGTAGAGCGTCCGAGGGTCAACGAAACCTCAACCTAATTGACGTACGACTCACTGAACAACGAAACCCAGGCCGGCAATCGCCGCTTTCCGATTGTCCACGAACCTTATGTGCGCCATTGCAGGCTTCATCACCGACATCACATCAACATGGCCGCCAGCTTTTCCGATATCGTTGAAGAAGCGCGCCTGTCGGCACGCGCGTTGCTGGACTACGGCGAAAACTTCTTCAACCCGACGATCAGGCTCGGCGTGACCGGCCTGTCCCGCGCCGGCAAAACCGTGTTCATCACGGCGCTGGTGCATGGCCTGTCGCGCGGCGGCCGGTTTCCGGTTTTTGAATCTCTCGCCAGCGGTCGAATCGCACGCGCGCAGCTTGCCCCGCAGCCGGATGACGCCATACCGCGATTCAATTATGAACATCACGTCAACACCCTGATCGCGGAACGGCGCTGGCCGAGCTCGACAGTCGACATCAGCGAGTTGCGGCTCGTGATCGGCTATCAGCGGCAGAACGGCTCGGATCAGACGCTGACGCTGGATATCGTTGACTACCCCGGCGAATGGCTGCTCGACCTGCCGCTGCTCGACAAGAGCTATGAACAGTGGTCGGCCGAGAGCCTCGCGCTGTCGCGGCAACAGCCGCGCGCGCGCCTCGCCCAGGCCTGGCACGCGCATCTCGCAACCATGCGGCCCTCGGCGCGCGAGGATGAACAGGCGACGCTCACCGCCGCCCGGCTGTTCACAGACTATCTTCGCGGGTGCCGGGACGAACGCTTCGCCATGAGCCTGCTGCCGCCGGGCCGTTTCCTGATGCCGGGCAACCTCGCGGGCTCGCCCGCGCTGACCTTCGCGCCGCTCGACCTGCCGGCCGGCGGAATCCCGCTTGACGGATCGCTCTGGACGATGATGCGGCGGCGCTATGAGGCCTACAAGGACCTCGTGGTGCGGCCGTTCTTCCGCGATCACTTTTCGCGGCTCGACCGGCAGATCGTGCTGGTCGACACGCTCGCCGCCTTCAATGCGGGACCGGAAGCCTTATATGACCTCGAAGCGGCGCTTGCCGGAATTCTCGATTGCTATCGTGTCGGCCGCAGCACGTTACTGAGCACACTGTTCCGGCCGCGGATCGATCGCATTCTGTTCGCCGCCACCAAGGCAGACCATTTGCATCATATCAGTCATGACCGGCTTGAAGCGATCCTCCGGCGCATCGTGGAACGCGCCGCCTCGCGGGCCGAAGTCGCCGGCGCAACCATCGATGTCGTCGCCCTGGCGGCGGTTCGCGCCACGCGCGAGGCCCAGGTGCGATGCGGCCGCGAGAAACTGCCGTCCATTCTCGGCACGCCCCTTGCCGGTGAAGCCGCCAATGGCGAGACCTTCGACGGCAATACCGAGGTCGCGACGTTTCCGGGCGACCTGCCCGAGGATGTCAAGAGCCTTTTCAGCGGAAACGGCGCATTTCGCGGGCTGTCGACATCCGCTATGGATCAGGCCGACTTCCGTTTTCTGCGCTTTCGTCCCCCGCGCCTCCAGAACGAAGGAACCGGCGAGCCGTCGCTGCCCCATATCCGCCTCGACCGGGCGCTCCAGTTCCTGATCGGAGACCGACTGCAATGAGTGAGCGTACCGGCCAGCGCCGTCCCGTCACCTTCAAGCTCGACGATCCGCACGTCGTGGTCCTGGAACGCGACGAGGCCGCTATCCGGCCAGCGCGCGGCAGCATCAGCATCACGCCGGAGGCGGAACCCGAGCCCGACCCCGTGCTGCTGCCGGAATCGCTGGACGCGCCTCCGGTGCCGGCGCGGAAGGGATTTCGCTGGGGGGTGCTGTTCTGGTCATCGCTGGCCGGCCTCATCCTGCTCGGCACCGTGCTGGGTGCGATCAACCTGATCGGAGATCTGTTCGCGCGCAGCGAGGGGCTTGGTTTCCTGGGGCTGACGCTGGCGGCGCTGTTTGTCGTGGCATCGATCGTCATCGCGGCACGCGAGATCATTGGCCTTGCCCGTCTCGCCACCATCGAGAACCTGCATCGGCGCGCGCTGGCCGCGATCGCGGCTGACGATCGCAAGGAGGCGGATGCGGTGGTGCGCGATCTGGTGAAACTCGCGCACAACGATCCGCATCTGGCGCGGGCGCGGGCCACGTTGCGGAGCCACAGCACCGACATCATCGACGGCGCCGATCTGGTGCGGCTGGCGGAGCGCGAACTGATGGCTCCGCTGGATCAGGAGGCCCGCCGGCTGGTGTCGGTGGCGGCGCAGCGCGTGTCGATCGTCACCGCGATCAGCCCCCGCGCCATCGTGGACGTGCTGTTCGTATTCGCCGCCGCGATGCGGCTGGTGCGGCAGCTCGCGCGCCTCTATGGCGGAAGGCCGGGCACGCTCGGGATGATCCGGCTGATGCGCCACGTCATCGCGCATCTCGCAATCACCGGCGGCATCGCAGCCAGTGACACGCTGATCCAGCAGATGGTCGGTCAGGGCATCGCCGCGAAACTGTCGACGCGTCTGGGCGAGGGGGTGCTCAACGGATTGCTGACAGCCCGTCTCGGGCTGGCGGCGATCGACGTCACCCGGCCGATGCCGTTCACGGCGCTGCCACGGCCCGCGCTCGGCGATCTGGTCAAAGATCTGTTGCGCAAGCGCGACGGCGGCAACTGAGCTGTCGTGCGGCGTCCCTGGACACGAGCGGCCGGTGGAAGTCCGCTTGACACTCCTGCCCCGCATTCCCTAAATCGCGACTTCGTCGCCGCGCCGGGTCGGGCTCGATCCCGAAGTCTGGAAATTCCACCCGGCGGATGACGATCCCGGGCGCATAGCTCAGCGGGAGAGCGTTCCCTTCACACGGGAGAGGTCCAAGGTTCGATCCCTTGTGCGCCCACCATTCTGGATTTACAGCGTTTTCGAACGACGCGGATGCCGGTTCGCGTGAAGAAACGGATCAAATCAAACAGACAGAGTTTCTCATCGTTTCCGTGAAGCGGTAAATAAAGGCTCTCGCCGTGCGGCGCGCCTTCATGTTCCGCCCGATCATTCAAAGCAGCTTTGTTCGCGCGAGCAATGCGCGCAACGCATCGGTCGCCTTGCGGCTCAGCATCGCGTTACCCGCGGCGGCCTCGAGCGCCGCGCACGCGTCCTCATGCAGTGTGCGAAACTCCGCCCACTCGGCGGTGCTCAGGCGGGTGATGAAGTCATAGGCCTGTCCCACGGTGGCGATAGCAATGGACTCGCCGTTCACCGTGATGCGGAACGTCGCCTGCAGTTTCGTGATCGAGTCCGAGACCTTGTCCATTGCCACACGAAGACCTGCGCCTCGCGCGGCCGTCAAGATAAACCATCGGGCTATCCCACGAAAGAACCCGGCCGGCTTCTTATCCAAAGCACACGGATGATCCAACGCGGCGCTGCGGTTTCCCCTTTTCGGGGTTCTGCTCTAACTCCCAAGAGCCGGGCCATGAACGACGATGAAATCGACCGGCCCGCCCGGCGTTGCGTCATCGAACACGCCGGTCACGAGACGGCCTGTTCGCCATGCTCCGGTGTCAAGATTGGTCCGGCCCAGGTACAGTTCCGGTCCCTGGGCGACCGAGTTGTGTCCATGCACGACGTGACGGCCGTCAAAGCCAGAGGCATCTCCCTTGGGGTAGCGTTTCCAGAGCAAGGTGGTTTCGGACTGCGCATCGCGCGCGATGCCGCGATCGAGTCCGGCGTGAACATAGATTCGGTGCGCATCGATATGCATGAGCGGCAATGTCTCAAGCCAGGCGATGTCCGCCTCGGGAATGCAGGAGGCATCACCACCATATGAATCCACGACCGCATCGCCCCCGCGCTTCAGCCAGCGCGTCATCGTCGCGGGATCGCGACACGCCGAAATCATCATCGCGTCGTGATTGCCTTTGAGCGGAACGAAGCTCCAGCCCGCCGGCATTCCGCGCCGCAAGCGGGCGATGACCTTGTCGCTGTCCGGTCCCTTGTCGACGTAATCGCCGAGCATGACGAGGGTGCCCCCATTGCCGGCGGCGTGGGCATGAATCTCGTGCAGGGCCTGGCTCAGCAGATCGAAACGGCCGTGAATATCGGGAATGACATAGGTCAGGCTCATCAAAACTCCCGCCACCGGTGCGCGCTTCCGTCGCGCTCCGTGCATCGGCTGTCGTTCACGACGGCATCCCGCATCGTCGTCACATCCGCACTTCGATCAGGCGCGGCCCCTGCTCGGCCGTGACCTCCGCAAGCGCCCGGCTGAACTCATCGGCCGTGGTCACGGCGCGGCCCGGCACGCCCATGCCTTTGCCCAGCGCGACCCAGTCGAGCGGGGGGCGGTCGAGGCTGAGCATGTCCATGGCTTTCCTGCCGGGCTCGCCTGCGCCGACACCGTCGAACTCGCCGCGCAAAATCTGATAGAGGCGATTCGAGAAAACGACCGTAACGACGTCGAGGCTTTCGCGGGCCTGCGTCCATAGCGATTGCAACGTATACATCGCGCTGCCGTCGCCGACCATGCAGATCACCTTGCGGTCGGGACAAGCCACCGCAGCGCCTATCGCCACCGGCGTCGAAAATCCGATCGAACCGCCCATGTTCTGTAGCCAGTCATGGGGTGCGGCGCTGGCGGTCGGTGGAAAAAATCCACGGCCGGTCGAGATCGACTCGTCGACGATGATGGCGTTCTCGGGAAGGGACATCGCGATCGCCTGCGCGATGGAGGCGGGATTGAGTGCCCCCTTGGGCCACGCCAGTTCCATCGGCTGCTGCGGCTTCGGATCCTGCGCCCTGGCGCCGACAGCGCCGGCCAATGCCTCCAGCGCTGCTATCGTATCTTCGCCCTTCGCCGTCATGCGATGCACCTCGCAGCCCTCGGGCTTCAAGCGGCTCGGCTTGTCCGGATAAGCGAAGAAAGCGACGGGATCGTTGGCTTCAACCAAGATGATGTTGCTGAAGGGCTTCAGTGCGCGCAACGCCTGCTCGATCGGATAGGGAATGCGCTCCACGAAAAAGCGGCCGCGGCCGCGCGCCATGCGCGCGTTATAGGTCTCTGCCATCACCTGGCAGCCCGTCTTGCCGGCGATGCCGGCGGCCAGCGCCAGCCCCCTTTCGGTCAGCGCGCGCCCGCCGAGCAGAAGCAATGTCTCGCCGCTGCTGCGCAGGATCTTTGCCGCGCCGTCGATCGCCTGCGGTGAATAATCCGGGCGTTGCGGCGCCCCGGTGACTTCGGCGAGGCCATCGGCTTCGCTCCATGCGGCGTCGGCGGGCAATATCAGCGTTGCGATCTGCGGTGGCGAACCCCTGGCCGCGGCGACGGCGGCCGCGCCGTCACGAGCGACCGATCTCGAATCCGAAGACGTTCGGACCCAGGCCGACATCGGCCGGGCCAACGCTTCGATATCCGAGGTTAGCGGCGCGTTGCATTCGATGTGGGGGATCGCATGCTGGCCAACGATATTGACGACGCCTGAGCCGGCCTTCCTGGCGTTGTGAAGATTGGCAAGGCCGTTGGCGAGGCCCGGTCCGAGATGAAGCAGGGTGCAGGCCGGCGTACCCTTCATGCGGAAATAACCGTCCGCCGCGCCGGTCACCACGCCTTCGAACAATCCGAGCACGCAGCGCATGCCTTCCAAGCGGTCCAGCGCCGCAACAAAATGCATTTCCGATGTGCCGGGATTGGCGAAGCACGTGTCCACGCCGCTTCTGATCAGCGTTCGGACCAGGCTTTCAGCGCCGTTCATCTTGTACTCCGCTGTTCAATTTTCGGTGTTCCCTGATCAACATCGCTCCCGCCGCGTCCTCACCGGCCCTGCCGGTGACCACCGTGGCGTTCCGCATGACTCTGGGCGGGAAAGCTGATGTTTTTTCGCAACGTCAACAGGGAAGAAGCATCCCTGCATGAGGGCGACTTGCGAAATCAGGCGAATTATGGCCTGACTCACAGTCAAATCTATTGATGCGAGGAAATAATGACGCGCGTTTTGGCTCTTTTGATTGCCACCGCCTTTGTTTTCAGTGCGAAGCCGGCTCTCGCCCAATTCCTTGATACCGGCGACTTCATGAATTTTGGCTCCGGTTATACATCCGCAAGTCCGATCCCCCGGCAGCTTGTTTATTTCCAGAGCCGGTATGCGCCAGGCACCGTTGTCATCAGGACTGGCGAACGGAGGCTCTATCTCGTCCTCCCTGGGGGCCAAGCACTGAGATACGGGATCGGCGTTGGCCGCGACGGCTTCCGCTGGAGTGGCGTTCACCGAATCAGCGCCAAGAAGGAATGGCCAAGTTGGACGCCGCCCGCGCAGATGCTGCGCCGTCGTCCGGATCTGCCGCGCTTCATGAGAGGCGGCGTTGAAAACCCGCTCGGCGCGCGCGCAATGTATCTCGGCTCTACGCTCTATCGGATTCACGGCTCAAACGAGCCGGAGACGATCGGTCAGGCCGTGTCCTCCGGCTGCTTTCGCATGACCAACGATGACGTGGTGGACCTTTATAGCCGCGTGTCGGTGGGCACGACGGTCGTCGTCAAGAACTAGCATTCCCGCTTCTGATTGAATTGGAAGCGGCGCTTCCGATTGTCGTTCTGACGCATTTTCTTCACGTCTGTTTCAACGGCGTTGACTCAGACCCGTCGCCCATCTTTTTGTTTGCGCATGATCTTTTCCGAGAACCGGTTTCCACCTCCCGGGATCATGCTCCAACGGGGTTTTTAATCGTTCCATCTCATTGGTGAACATCGGACTCGCTTTCCAAGGGCAGAAGGCGCATACTTTACTTACCACCACGAGGGTTGTGGCTTCTAAACAGGGCTCCGGAGAACGCTGCTCGCGATCCGGCCCTTTTTCAAACAGGGAGCAACGCCATGAGGGTGCAACGCGGTTTGCGTGAGTTGAAGTCCTTGAAAGATCGGTTGGCCGAATTTGCCGCAGGCGTCAACAAGGTGGCCGGCGAACCTTCTCCGACAGCGCGCAACGATGAAGCGTTGAGGAAGCGTCGTCTGTCGGACATCGCGGCCCATATCGACCGCTGGGCGAATTCGCCGGGATTGCAGACGCCGAAGTGAAGCTGGTACGCCGCGTTCGACGTCAAGTCCGCGTTTGGTGTCAAGCCAACGTGCTTTTGACGTGGAGAATCGCGCGCAGGTGCTTGCAGGCATCCGGTCTTGGTCTCGGGCGGCTGTGTCTCGGGCGGCTGTAGCGGCCTTCGCCCCGATGATGCGAGGGTGGCCTCATGTGTTCAAGGCTCACGAGCTTCAAGGGAAGCAAAGAAAAAGCCATTCTTGTTCAAGAATGGCCTTGTTCAAGAATGGCTTGAGGCGAGCCATGGAGATCAATCCAGCCCTGTGTACTGCCGTTACCTTGTTTGCAGCCATACCTAATCAGGATGCCTCATATTGGGTGATTCGTCTGTGACCTGATTAACACAGCCGGTTCCGGCCTTTATCAGAGCGGCAAGATATCGGGCCCGCGGCGGACGTTGGTGCTGTTGAGTTGGCGGTCATTGCTGGCGGTGAGAACGTATCGGCGCGTTCGGGCTGCACTCCGAAGATCGCTCGATACGAAATGTATCGCGTCTTCATTGGCGAGGGAACCGACCTGTCTTCCAGAGGTTGGCGGACATCAGACACTGAAAGTCTCTAAATCATCAGGAGGGACGCCATGCTCTACGCACTGTTCGATCACGACAGACGCATTGGCGAGTCAGCCTCGACGGAACTGGGGGCCTGGGAGAACGCGCTGCGGGCAGGTCTCATTTCGGATATCCCCGTCGCTGATGAGCAAGGTGGTCAGGTTTTGCCGCCGGGCCTCCGCGTCAAACGGGTGGATGAAAAATCTCCGCCGAGACCGGAGTGAGGGCTTCGGCTCCACGACGGTCTTGTGGTCAATCGGTTGTCCGGATTGCCGTCGACGCCGATCTCTCTCCCCGTTCGACGTCGTCCTGTCGTCGTCTTAGGAGGCTCGCATGGGTTCGCGACGGCACGGCCGACGAGTGCTGGAACCGGCACGAAACCGCCATCGCGCAGTCAGGACGGCAGATTGTTGTTGAGCGAGGTGACACCCGGTTCGGTTGAGGAAACGCGTCAAAACCACAATCTGGAGTTCTGCTTCCGATTCAGTCAGAAGCCGTATGCTCTAGGAAATATGTCTTGCGTTACAGCATAATATGGGTTTCTTTCCAGCAAAGAGACATCTTCACGGAGAACAGAAATGACGGCTCCATCATCAAAAGGTGTGGCCGAAGGCGATCTGCGTCTCGTTGCGCTCTCACTCATTTCCGAGGCGCCCCGTCACGGCTACGACGTTATCCAGACGGTCGAGAAAATGACGGCTGACTGGTTTCTACCCAGCCCCAATGTCGTCCATCCGATGTTGGCCAAGCTCGTGGAAGAGCGTTGTCTGACAGCTTCTGCCGATCCTCCCCGGCTTTTCAGCATTACTGACGAAGGCCGCGCCTATCTTGAGCAGCATCGCGAACGCGCCGATGCCGTTCTCAACCGGCTGAAGGCTCTCGGCGAACGCGTCACCCGCTGGCGCCAGGCTCTTGGAGTTGCGGAACGGCAGAAGGAGGCCGACGCAGATTCCACGGAAGGACTGCTGGATGTCCTTGCCCGCGCAGCCATGCCGAGAAAGTAGCCTGCGCCAAACGTAAGGTGGCTGGCAGTCATCACCGTTTCGGATTGAACGGTCGGTGAGACCCTTGATTGCGTCCCTTGGACCGCTGCTTCTGAAATAGAGGGAGTGTCAGCCCGCTTCGACCCGAAATAGGTCGGCTCGCTTAGGTGATGTGGGCTCTTTGGCTTCGCGAGGTCATTCAAGGTTGCTTTTAGCAGGCAAACCACGGGGTATCGCGGACCGTCCGATCCTGAGCGATGGGGTAATGGGCACGGACGTTGCCCCTGTATTAGAGCATTATCGCTTTTGACTGAATCAGAAGCGAAGCTCTGGATTGTTGTTTTGACGCGTTTTCTTCACGCGAACCGTTTCTACTTCGCTCGAAAACGCTATAGCGAGATCAAGTACTCGGGCGCTCGCGCGGCGGCCTGAGCACCAAACCCTACATGGCTGCGTGGACTGGGCTGTCGGTTCGCTTTACTCTCGCCGCAGAGCGGAAAGGCACCGCACCGCAGCCGATGCCCGATCGGGTATTTGCGCTGTCGGACATTTTCATTGTCGACGCGGCCTGGAGTACTTCCCGGTGAAGCGGATGACCTGTTCGCCGGCAAGAGATGCGACCGGACAATCACTTCTGGTATGGTCAGATTTAACTTGATCGCATCATGCTCGAGAGCTTCGCATCTGATGAAACCAGAAGCGAAGCTCTCGATTTGGTTTTTCGCGCGACCTCATGTCCATCCCCGGGTCTAGCCCGAGGATATGTCTTGTTCCAAAACGCTAGAGAGTCTTGGGTGACTCAGGATCCGCATACGAGGACCTGGGTGAATGTCTTAGTCTTTCTGCAGCGTGTGCGTGAAGTACCACAGCGTGCCGTTGAGGACCATCGCTCCCAGAATATTGCCGATCGTGACCGGGATCTGATTCCACACCCACCACTCGTAGATGGACACGTTGGCGCCCGAGAGAATGGCGGTGGGGAAGAGCCACATGTTGACCACGGTGTGCTCGAAGCCCAGCGCAAAGAACATTCCGATCGGTATCCACATCAGCACGACCCGGCCCACGGTGCTGCGCGTCGCTTTGGACATCACGGACCCGAGGCTGACCAGCCAGTTACAAAGGACGCCCTTACCGATCGCGGCGCACCAGCCGATGAGACCGTAATGAATATACTCGATCTTGTGCTCGGCGGTGTGTGCGATGACCTGGAGCATCTTGTCCGGCTCGACGGCGCCACCCTTGGTGAGCGAGAACCACAGCAGCCAGCCGAAGAATATGCCTCCGAGCAGGTTGCCGCCGAGGGTCCAGAACCAGTTGCGAATGAGCTGAAACGGAGTGATCGTCCCGGCGTACATGCCGATCGGCATCGTGGCGAAGCTGCCGGTCGCCATCTCCAGGCCGAGGAAGCTCAGCGTGATGTAGCCCGCCGGGAAGACAAGCCCGGCTACCGCGAGCGGTATGCCTGCCGCGACCATCGCGAAGACGACGCTTGCGCCATAAGCCAGAAAGGGCGTGCACAAGAAGCCGCGAATGAGTAGGTGAATGGTGCCGTACTTGGCTTTTTTTGCGGCGTCTGCCGCGATCGCCGCACCCATATCGGACGGCGGCACCGTTTCGATCACAACGCTGGCGTTCGCATAATCGGCCATTGCGTTCCCCCCTGCATTTGATTTTTCCGGTCGCCGCCGAGCAGGCGGCGCCGTTATCGCTCAAATGCATATCAGATATCTGAATATCGTGCAACGTCGAGACGAAGTGTCACACGCGAATCGAACTTGACGCGCGCGAAAAAAATCATCGGGCGCTCATGCTCGTCGCGCGCAGCCGATCGCGAGCGCAACTGCAAGGCGCCGTGCTGCAGATATTCGTTACCTGGAGGAAGGCGAATCCTGAGCATGGTCTGATCGAGATGAATCGGATCATGCTCAAGAACATCATTGCCGGTCGCATTGTCTTGCGGCGAACAGGTCATCCGCTTCGCCGGAAAATGCTCTAATCCGTCAAGGTCGAGATCTGTTCGGTGAACCAGTCCAGATCTTTTTTCCAGCCGGCATTCTCAGGTGCGCGCATGACGACGCGTTCCATGGCGGCCTGTCCCTGCCGCAATGCGGCCAGCGCGCTATTGGGATCGTTGGACCGGCGATACATCTCGGCCAGATGTCCCTGGCTCACGGCCACACCGCGCTGCAGATCGACGTTGCCGGGGTCGGCAAGCGACAGCCGCTCCATGATCGCCAGCCCTTCGCGGAAGGACTTTTCGGCCGCTTCCAGATCGCCCTTTGATTCCAGCACCTCGCCGAGACGATCGTAAGATACTGTCAGGTCGCGCTGCCATCCGACGTTGGATGGATCGCGTTGCGCAAGCCGTTTCCTGATCTCGAGCCCTTCGTGGAAGGCTTTCAACGCCTCGTCCACCTCGCCCTGTGCTTCCAGCACGTCGCCGATGCAATCGTGCGACACCGACAGGCTGCGCTGCCAGTTGATGTTATCGGGATCGTTGCGCGCCAGCCGCTCTCTGATCGCGAGCCCCGCGCGATAGGATTTCAGCGCGTCGGGCAGATTGCCTTGCGCCATCTGCACGTCACCGACTTTCTCATAGGATACGGACAGATCGCGCTGCCAGCCGGTGTTGTTCGGATCGATGCGCGCCAGCTTCTCGGCGATCGCGAACTGATCCTGGAAGGCGCTCAGCGCATCGCCCATGTTGTCCTGCGCCATCAGCACGTCGCCGATGCGGTCGTAGGAAACAGCCAGACCGCGCTGCCAATCGACATTGTCGGGATCGGCGTTCGCCAGGCGCTGCCTAATCGTCAGCCCTTCATGGAAGGCTTTCAATGCGTCGGGCAGACTGCTCTGCGCCACCAGCACATCGCCGATCTTGGCGTGCGACACCGACAGGTCGCGCTGCCAGCCGACATTCTCGGGCTCGGTGCGCGCCAGTTTCTGGGCGATCTCAAGCCCGGTGCGGTAAGATGTCAACGCGTCAGGCAGTTTGCCCTGCGTCACCAGCGCGTCGCCGATGCGATCATGGGAGATCGACAGGCTGCGCTGCCAGCTCGTGTTTTCCGGGTGGGCCTTTGCGACCCGCTCCTTGATCGTCAGTCCGTTGCGGAAGAATTCGAGAGCCTCCGGCAGCTTGCCCTGCGCCATCAGCACGTCGCCGACGCGATCGTAGGCGAGCGTCCGTTCGCGTTGCCATTTGTTGTCGTCGGTATCGGCGCCGCGCGCCAGCCGCTCGCTGATTTCGAGCTGGCTCTGGAACGCGCCCAGCGCGCCCGGAAGATTGCCTTGCGCCATCAGCGTTTCGCCGATCTTCTCATGGCACAGCGAGATCTCGCTGTGCAGGTCTGCGTTGTCGGGATCGCCGTTCGCCAGCCGCTCGACAACGGCGAGCTGCTTGCGGATCGAGTCCAGCGCCTCGTCCAGCTTGCCTTGCACCGCAAGCAGATCGCCGATCTTCTCGTACGAGATCGACAGATCGTGCTGGAGCCCGGCATTGTCGGGATCCGCGCCCGTCAATTTCTCCCGGATCGCAAGTCCCTCACGGAACGACGTCAGCGCTTCAGGCAGCTTGCCCTGGGCCACCAGCACGTCGCCGACGCGATCGTGGGCAACCGACAGATTGCGCTGCCAGCCGGCATTGCCGGGTTCGTCACGCAGCAACTGCCGGAACGTTTGTTCGATCGCGTTCAAAATGATCAGGCGAACATCGGAAGCAACGTGCCTGCCCGCCGCATCGTCAAAACTGAAAAGCAGGCGCTCGGCCACGCGTGCGCGGACGGAATGATCCGGGTTCTCAAGCAAACGGCACATCTCGCGCGCGGCGCTCGCCGGAGTGCCGGTGGCCGGCGCGACGATCGCATCGGCGAGCGCGTATGTGGCGCTACGCAGTTCCTTTTCTCCGAGCGATGGATCGCCATAGTGCCGGGCCGCGCGCGCCTCATCCTTGCTTGCCAGCAGATGGACCATGGTTTCAGTCACCCGCAGCCGGTCGTCCGGCGCAAGCGTCAGAAGGTGATCCGCGATCAGCAGGTGCAGTTCGGGATTCGTAACGCGCAGCGCGGCAAGGCGCGAACGGGCGGCGGCGCGCGCCTGGGAATGGTTGAAATCCAGTTGCGCAAGGTCGCCGTGCTGGTGAATCTGGCCGCGGAACAGGTTGCGCAGCGTAGCGAAGCGTTTCTGGTCCCATGCCTCGCCACCGACCTGCGGCAGCAATTGACGGAAGTCACTCTCCCGCCATCCGGTCCGGCCCGCCGAAAGAAGGCCGATGAACGCCGCCGCGATCGCCGGGCTCAACAGTTGGGCAGCGCTATCGAATGTCGCGCGGCAGAGGAGCGGAATGTCGGTCGGCATCGCGCCGACCGCATCCAGCATCGCACTCTGCAGGCGCTGCTCCGGAGAGCCGGCATACTCACGCTGCATGTCGGCGAAATCACTGCTGTCGAGCAGTTCGAGTTCCTCGAGCGCCAGCACCAGCCATAACGGATTGCCCCAGGCCGGCCCGCCCGCATGTTTCTTCGCGAGCAGTGCGTCGATCACCGGTGAAGTCAGCTTGCGCTGGTTGCGCTTGCAGGTTGCTTCGATGATGCCCTCCGCCTCGGGCGACTCCAGCGACGGCAGAGCCAACGTTTCCACGCCGGAGCGCTCGGACAGCGCCTTGGAGGCGCCACCGGCCAGGCCGGTCGCGACCAGGCGCGCGTTGATCGGCCAGAGCCGCGGCAGCCAGGCCGTAAACTTCCCGCGCGAGGTCTTCTTGAACTGGTCGATCGCGTCGATCAGGACAACCACGCGCCGTTTCGAAGCCATCCGCACTAGCAGCGACGCGAAGGCCCGCTCGACAATCTCCGGATCGATATTGGCGGCGAGGTCGACATCGCCGGCGCCGAGGGCGCTGCCGAGCTCGGCGATCCAGCGGCGTAGCATGGCATCGATCGATGAGGCCTGCGGGGTCGCTTCGGCGGCATGCGCAAGAATGAAGGCGTCGGTTTCTTTCAGGCGGCGCAGAAGCTCGCCGAACAGGGCACTCTTGCCCGAGCCCGGATCGCCGGTGATGCAGATCCCCCAGGGCGGGCCTTCTTTCGTGGGAGAAAGCTCCTTGGCGGGAGAGAGACAGAGGTCGGTGACGCGCGCAAGCACCGACTGCCTGCCGACGAAGTCGCGGGCGCGATCGTCGGCAAAGCTCTGGAGCGCGTTGCGCTCCGCCTGCATCTCCTCGATCGTGCTGCTAACGGATACCGACATCGTGAAACCTCACTGAACAACTCGTTTATATCATCGTCGTGGAACTGGAAAAAAACCGACCAGCCGCGACATCAGCCACAAGACGTTCGCCGAATTCGCGCCGAAGCGTCGCATCGCCGGCGCGGAAGGTCTTGTTGGCACCTCGTGAAAAGCTTTCCGCATGGTCCGCATTCGAACGATCGCCGGGAGCATGCATCGTGCGAAGGCGGCGGTCGCGGGAGCCGCAGGACAGGTGTTCAAGTCCGGACCTGCGGCGCTCCAGCGTCTGTACGGGCTTGAAACCATGGCGTCAACGTGCCCGGCCAGACTGGAAATCAGAACGGAGAGGGGAAGAGGGCGCGATTGCTGCGATCTCCCAGCGGGCCGCGAGCCGGCCGGCCAGGAGCCGTTTTCGAACCATGCGGGACGCATCATCGTGCTGGAATCTTGTTGGAAGTCGACAACGGCCGCGGATGCTAGAGC
>NZ_BJNF01000039.1 GCF_006539545.1 Nitrobacter winogradskyi | reverse complement strand
TCCGCTCTAGATGTCCCGTCCTCTGGTGATCGCCGCGTCGAGCAGCTTCTCCGCGTTCTCGACGGCCTGCCTGAAGATTTCCGCCTCGTCATCCAACGGCAATCCGGTGATCGCGGAGTTCTTGAGATCGCGGATGCAGTTGTCCCGGAGGGTCATGAGAGACGTATCATCGAGAAGGTATCCGCTGAGGACATATCGGATCAGTTGGGCGGTGAAATTCTCGAACACAAGCGTGATCATGCCCGCCTGGGCTGCACTGCGAGTGGCATTCTGGAGGATCTGCTTATCATCCATCGCGTCGTTTCATCTGTTTGCGCCAGGGAATGAAGTGGTTGCTGATTAATCTGGTGCCGTTCGAAGCCATGGGTGCAGGCTGGCGGCGGCATGACGCCGTTCGTACTCTACCAAACGGACGCCGAACGAAAGACTAGCCTTTTCCAGTTCATCCAGCCAGCCGCCTTTCTGCCGGTCGGTTATGCGCCCACCGGCGGGAGTCCCTGCTCGCACTGATCCTGAGCGCGCCGTTTGATCGCGTTGCGGCACCAGGCCGTCATCGCCTCGGTGTCGGGGCTCAAACGCGTGGCGGAATCTCCGGCGAACGCCAGGAAGTCCGCAAGGTTCTGCGAGGAAACGCCGATGATGACCGGAATATCGGCGATCAAGGCTTCGGCGATGACCGCGCGCAGCCCCCGGCCCTGGGCTTCTTCCCTGCCGAACTTGTTGATGATCAGCAGATCGACATGTTCGAGCACCGCCCGCTCGATCCAGGCATCGATGCGCGCGAACGCATCCTGGTCGAGCCGGCATCCCCTCGCCTCGTTGCCGCGGTCCTGCGAGATCTTGACTTCATCGCCGCCCAGCAGATCCTTGACATACATGTCGCATCGTCGCCGGCCTTCACGGTGCGGATTTGACTGGACGATGCCTCCGAGCCTGTAGCCTGAGGTGGCCAGGTCGGCCGCGCATTGGGCCATGAGAGCATCCCTGACAAGGCCATCATCATAGGCCACGACCCCGATCGGATTCGTGTCGGGGCCGGACCCGGCAGAAATGTGGGGAGCACGGCGTTGCTCCATCGTTTCCTCTTCTGCGTCAGCCATGTCCTGAGTTCTTGATCTTGATCGCTGTCCGGTTTTCGTTGTCGCTCATTTTCCGGCCCGCGGCCTTTACATCAGGCGCGGAGACAGCCGCAGGTGCTGCTTCAGAGCGGCCTCACGATCAGCAATGGACGCTGCCTCATCGGCGACAGGCAGGTCGTGGAACAATATGAGAGCAAGTGAAACCGACCTGTGGCGGCCTGTCAAGTGACCGCGGGATAGGCCGGCCATGGCATCAATCCGGACACGCCGAATCCAGCTTGCCGGATAGACTGCCGGGTGTGAGCATGCCGAAAGCGTCGGCCATCGAATCGGGAGCTTTATGTGAAAACGGCCATTACGGAACTGTTCGGCATCGAGCATCCGATCATCCAGGGCGGGATGCATTATGTTGGTTTCGCGGAGCTGGCCGCCGCCGTCTCCAACGCGGGCGGGCTCGGAATCATCACCGGGTTGACCCAGAAGACGCCGGAATTGCTGGCAAAGGAGATCGCGCGCTGCCGGGATATGACAGGCAGGCCGTTCGGCGTGAACCTGACGTTTCTGCCCGCCTTCACCGCGCCGCCCTATCCTGAATATATCCACGCGATCGTGGAAAGCGGCGTCAGGATCGTTGAAACGGCGGGCCGCAATCCGGAAGCCTACATGGCTGCGCTCAAGACCGCCGGTGTCAAGGTGATCCACAAATGCACCTCGGTGCGGCACGCGTTGAAAGCGGAACAGATCGGCTGTGATGCGGTCAGCGTCGACGGCTTCGAGTGCGGCGGTCATCCCGGCGAGGACGACATCCCCAACATGATCCTGCTGCCGCGCGCGGCCGACGAACTCAGGATTCCCTTCGTGGCGTCGGGCGGCATGGCGGATGCGCGCAGCCTGGTCGCCGCCCTGGCGCTCGGCGCCGACGGCATGAACATGGGCACACGCTTCATCGCGACGAAGGAGGCGCCGGTGCATGATAATGTGAAGCAGGCGTTGGTCGCGGCCTCCGAACGCGATACCCGGCTGATCATGCGTTCGCTGCGCAATACCGAGCGCGTGCTGAACAACCGCAAGGTCGAGAGACTGATGGAGATCGAGCGCGAGAAAGGCGAGAGCCTCAGGATCGACGATATTATCGAGCAGGTCGCCGGCATCTATCCCCGGGTCATGATCGAAGGCGACGTGGATGCCGGCGCCTGGAGCTGCGGCATGACGGCGGGCTTGATCCATGATGTGCCGAGCTGCAAGGAGCTGATCGAGCGCATCGTGAACGGTGCGGAGCGCATCATCCGCCAGCGCCTGACGGGCCTGCTTGAGGGCAGGGCGGCGTAGCGCGGATATAGGAACGAAATGCGGCGGGGAGTCAGCCGTCGTGGCCGATGTGCTTGTGGCGAATGCGGCGCACGATCGACCAGATCGTGAACGCCGCCACCGGAATGAAGGCCGCGGTCAGATGGCCCGGCTTGATCGCGAGCGTTCCGGACTCGTGCAGCGCCTTGGCGATATAGCCGAACAGGCTGACGACATAATAGGTGATCGCCGCGACTGACAGCCCCTCGACCGTGGTCTGCAGCCGGAGCTGCATCCGGGTGCGGGCGTTCATCGATTTCAGGAGTTCCTGGTTCTGCTGCTCGAGTTCGACGTCGACGCGTGTGCGCAGCAGGTTGGCGGTGCGCGAGAGCTTGAGCGAGAGGCTCTCCTGACGAGCCTCCGTGGTGACGCAGGTCCGCATCGCCGGCGCCATCCGCCGCGCCAGGAACGAACTCCACGTCGGCAGTCCGGCCACCTTCCGTTCGCCGACGGTGGCCAGCCGCTGCTGCACGATCTCATAATAGGCGCGGCTGGCGCCGAAGCGGAAGACGCTGGCCGCGGCGCCGGCCTCGACCTCGGCGGCCAGCGCCGTGAGTTCATCGAGCAGGTGGCGGTTGTCCGCCAGATTGCCGCTATTGCGCATCTTGTCGGTCACTTCGGCGAGGCGCTGCTCGACCGCGCTGATCGAAGGCGAGAGCCGCTGCGCTTCGGGCAGGCCGAGCAAGGCGAGCGTGCGATAGGTCTCGATTTCGATCACGCGCTGCGCCAGCGCGCCGGCGCGGTCGGGATTGAGCTTACGATCGACCACCAGGATTCGCACGAAGCCGGACGGATCGGGCTGGAAGTCCGTGGCGTAGATCGCGGCGCCGTCATTGTTTTCGGCGAGCGCCAGGCTGGTTCGCTCGAACAGCCGCTCCGGCGGTTGAACGGCGGGCCCGTCGGCGAGCACATGCATGTCGATGGCGACGAGCAAGGGCCCGGGCTGCGGCACGAGCTGCATTGGGGTTGCCAGCGCTGCGGCGGGTGGGTGAAACGGAATGCCGTCGGTGGGAGACGGCAGCTCCCATGTATACGTCGTGAACTCGGAATGTTGCTCCCACCGTAGCGCGGTGGTGCCGAAGGCCACGCGATAGTGTCGTTCGGAGAAGGTCGGCACGGGAAGGCCGCGCGCCGCGCAGAATTTCGCGAGGTTGACGCGGTCGGCGTGCCCGCGCTCGCCGGCGGTATCGAACGCAAAATGCAGGATCCTAGCCGGAACGGTCAGCGCCGTGAAAGGCCGCGCGTGGAGTTCGCCCAGGATCGCGTTGCGGAGCGGGTGCGGAGCAAGCCGGGCGGCCTCCGCGTCCCCAATCGAGACTTCCGCGCTCATGCGATCCTTTCCGGCGTGCGTCGCTTTTTACTGTTGACGGCGGCGTGAGAAACGACCGCGGCGGCGATGCGTGGTATTGCGCCTTCTGATAATCCCAGAACGGCCGCCGATCAACGGCGATGCGGGAGAAAACGGGTTGCGTCCGCTTCAATAATGCGGTGGCGGCTCATTGGCCGGGGCGGGCCGCGCGGCTTCAGCCTCCCGCAGGCGCTCGCCGATTTCAGCGATCTGTCGCATCAGCGCGTCGATCTGCTTCCACTGCGTGGTGACGACCTGGTTCAGCGTCTCGATCGCCTCTTCCTGATACGTTGCGCGCATTTCCAGCGCGTCGATGCGGTCCGCGAACGTCTCGTCAGTCATCGTGCGGCGCTCCGTCCATTACCGAGCTCGCCTGCCGGGATTCCTTCAGTCCGTGACCGAGAGCGATTCTGTCGTCGAATACGAAACATTCGCCTCGCCAGCGGCTCTCACTTTCAGGAATCTTTTCAAGATACTTCAGGATGCCGCCCCTGAGATGATAGACTTCCTTGAATCCGCGCGACAGCAGATAGGAGCTTGCCTTCTCGCAACGAATCCCGCCCGTGCAATACATTGCGACCCGGCGGTGCTTTCGATGATCGAGTTCTTGCGCGGCGAAATCCTTGAATTGTCCGAAACAGGCGAGTTGCGGATCAACCGCGCCTTCGAAGCTGCCCATGACAACCTCGAAGTCATTACGGACATCGAGGAGAAGCATGCCGGGCGCGGCGATCAGTTGATTCCAGTCCTGAGGATCGACATAGATGCCGACCGCGCGGGTCGGATCGGTCGCGGGATCGCCCAGCGTCACGATCTCCTTCTTCAGCCGGACCTTGAGCCGGGCAAACGGCATCGCCGACGCCTGAGAGAATTTCAGCTCGAGATTATTCAGTCGGCCGGAGAACAGTGCGCCGGTCTGCAATTCCGACACCAGCGTATCGACCGCATCCAACGTTCCGGCGACGGTGCCGTTGATGCCTTCGGCGGCGAGCAGGATCGAGCCCTTGATGGCGCGTGCCGCGCACAGCCCGCGCAGCGGCTCGCGCAAGGCGCGAAAATCCGGCAGCGGCGTGAACTGATAAAAAGCGGCGACCTTGAGCATGAGGCGTCTTTAGCAGCCTGCGTCGCGTCGCGAAACCCGTTCAGTTTATAGGGACCGGGAGTTGTTATCTTTTACTGAGCCGCACAGAACAGCCGGCCCGCAAAGGGCCGGCCTGTTCACATCCGAACGTCATTACATGTTTTGGTGATCAGAGATTCTTGTTGATGGTGGCGGCGGCCTTGTCGGCAGCGTCCTTGGTCGCCTGCTTGGCGTCGCCGAGCGCGTTCTGGCCCTTGCCTTTGAGCTCCTGAATCGCGCCTTCGCCCTGAAGCTTCTCCGAACCGGTGGCTTCGCCGATAACCTGCTTGGCCTTACCGATTGCTTCGTTGGCGGTGCCCTTGATCTTGTCGGTCGTGGAACCCATGAGTTTTTCTCCTTAACGTCAGCCTGCAGCGACATAACGTGCGGCGCGTTGAAGGGTTCCAGCGAGGGAAATGCTGGTGGCGTTCCGCCTTCAATCCGGGAAAGATTGCGAAGAGAACGTTCATGAGCGGATCGGCCAATCCGCTCATGGTTTACGTTAGCATCGAGATGCTACGGACCGCGAAGGCCCTGCGCCGCCAGGTGTCAGGCGGCTCTGACCGTTGCGAGAAATTTCTCGACCTCCTGCTTGAGGCGGTCGGTGTCTCCGGCCAAAGACTTCGCCGCGGCGAGGGCTTGCGTGGAGGAGCTCCCCGTCACGGAAGCTCCGTTGCTCACCTCGATAATATTGGAGGACACTTCCGAGGTCCCGGCCGCGGCCTGCTGGACGTTGCGGGATATTTCCTGAGTGGCGGACGCCTGCTCTTCGACGGCCGAAGCGATCGTGGCGGAAATCTCGGCGATCCTGCCGATGACGATGCCGATCTCCTTCATGTTATCGACGGAGTCGTTGGTCGCCGACTGAATGCTTGTAATCTGCTGGCCGATTTCAGCGGTGGCTTTCGCGGTCTGCTCGGCCAGCGCCTTCACTTCAGACGCCACGACGGCAAAGCCACGGCCGGCTTCACCTGCGCGAGCGGCCTCGATGGTTGCATTGAGGGCCAGGAGATTGGTCTGGCTCGCGATCGTATTGATCAGTTCAACCACGTCTCCGATCTTCGTGGACGCCTGCGACAGCGAATTGATGCGCTGGTCGGCGCGATGGGCCTTCTGCGCCGCGTCGCTTGCGATCCTCGATGCTTCCTGCACCTGCCGGCTGATCTCGTTCACGGAAGCCGCCATTTCCTCGCTTGCTGAAGCCACGGACTGAACGTTGACCGTCGCTTCCTCGGAGGCTGCCGCCACGGCGGAGGAGAGCTGGTGGGTTTGCTCGGCCGTCTGGGTCAGGGCGGTCGCCGAATCCTCTAACTGGGTCGCGGCCGAGGATACGGTCTGGATCACCGCGCCGACCGCCGCTTCGAAACCGTCGGCGAGCCGATGCATGTCCGCCTTGCGCTGCTGCGCGGCCAACTGATCCTGCTTCATTTTGGCTTCCGCTTCATCGCGCGCCTTCTGCTCGGCCTTGATCTTGAAGGTTTCGACCGCGCGCGCCATGTCGCCCATTTCGTCCTTGCGCTCCAGTCCGGGCAGGACGACGGCAAAGTTGCCTTTCGCAAGTTCACCCATGGCTGCCGTCAGCGCCGCCATCGGCCGCAGGATGCGCGAGAACGCGATCCAGAAGCTGATAAAGGCGAGAGCGATACAGCCCAGCAATATCAGGGCGGAGCTGAGCAGTTGGGACCGGCTGTCCGAGGCTACCCTCGCCGCCTCCTGGTCGGCGGCCTCTCCCACCGCATCGGCCAGCCGGAGTATTGAATTGATCGCGGTCGTCGCCTGCGCGACATAGTCGTTGCCGCTGATCTTGTATTCACCTGTCTCGGATGCCGCGAACACGGCGTCGCGAGTCTGGCCGTAGCGCTGGAAATAATCCTTCTCGACGCCGGAGATTGCATCCGAGACTTTTGTCGGCAGGTCGGCGCGCATCCGGATTGGCGAGATGGTTTCCCACGCCAGCTCCACATTTCCGCGGGAGCGCGCGATGGTCCGCAAGCTGCTTGTGGAAATCCCGGCGCGGGAGCTGACAATTCCTCCGAAGAGCGCGCGCTCCCGTCCGGCGTTTTCCGCCATCTGCGCAGTCAGATGACGCAGACTGACAAGTTGCGTCAGAGCCGCGGTGGGTGGACGCGTCAGCGTTTCCAGCGTGAGCCGCAGCGTGTTGCCGGAAATCTCGATCAGCCTGGTGATGGTCGGCGCGAAGCTCTCCACGACCTCCCGGCTTCGTTCCGATCCCCGCTTGGGAAGATTCTCGTCGAGGCGCGTGCGAAACCCGACGAACGCCTGAAAAGCGCTCTCGGCTTCCGAGACCCGGGATTCCGCGGATTTCATCGCCGGATGTCCGCGCAGAAGTTGAGCTGCCTCCGAAAATGCGCGATCGGCGGTTTGCCGTGCTTCAAGAATCTGAGGGCGGCGTTCAGCGGGCATGGCATCGGGCGACATGAGCGGCGCGTTGGTCAATCCGCGCTCCACCGCCCATTGTCCCGAGCTTCGCAGCAGCAATTGCGAGATGTGGTTCACTTCGAGAAATGCTTCGGATTGCTGGCGCTGTTCGTATGCCTGATAGGCCATGATTCCGGCGGAAAGCGCGCCTATCATGACGAGCGCGGAGACGATCGCGGGCAATATAACGCTTATCTTCGCCTTCATTATTCGGATCCTTCCGATGCAGGTAAAACTGCCGATCAACCGTTCTCTGTTGATCGAGAGCCAGTCATTGATTTGGTCTCTCAGCAAGATGAGTCAGGACGTCGTGCTTTGATGCGCGGCGGGGTGGCGAGAAAGCCTCGCGGGCGCGAACACATGAACCGTTCGAATCTGCGGTATCTTCGGAGGACAGGATTAAAATTTTACCAATAGAGGCGAGCAGCCGTCGTCTCGCAACCAGGCCTTGCGCTTGATCCCTCAAGCTCTGCGGGGCATTTTTCGTTCAATTTTATATGAAACATGAAATGAAGCCGGCCTTTCCCTATTCTAAAGATATTCCCCTTATAGGTGTAGGATCATTGCCTGTAGCAATCCCGAACCAGCTCGACGGCGTCGATTACCCGAACAAGAGGACATTGCGATGAGTTTTCGCCGTGACATGATCTCCAAGCTGATCTTCTCCTGGGCGCGCCGTGTGTTGCCCTCGATGTCCGATACCGAGCGCGAGGCGTTGGAAGCGGGGGATGTCTGGTGGGATGCCGATCTGTTCACCGGCAATCCGGACTGGTCGAAGCTCCTCGATACCCCGCCGGCGACGTTGACAGCGGACGAGCAGGCATTTCTCGACGGGCCGGTGGACGAACTGTGCGCCATGCTCGACGAATGGAAGATCAACTGGGAATGGCGCGATCTGCCGCCGGAAGTCTGGAACTTCATCAAGCAGAAGAAATTCTTCGGCATGATCATTCCGACCGAGCATGGCGGCCTCGGATTTTCGCCCTATGCGCATTCGGAAGTCGTGCGGAAGATTTCATCGCGTTCGCTAGTCGCCGCGGTCACGGTGATGGTGCCGAATTCCCTCGGCCCCGGCGAATTGCTGATGCGTTTCGGCACCAGGGATCAACAGAACAGATGGCTGCCGCGTCTGGCCGACGGACGCGACGTCCCGTGCTTCGGCCTCACCAGCCCGGAAGCCGGCTCCGACGCGGCGGCGATGACCGACACCGGCATCATCTGCAAAGGCATGTTCGAGGGGCGCGAGGTGCTTGGGCTCAGGCTCAACTGGCACAAGCGCTACATCACGCTGGGGCCGGTGGCGACGCTGCTCGGCCTCGCCTTCAAGGCCTTTGATCCGGATCATCTGATCGGCACGCAGGAGGACCTCGGCATCAGCGTGGCGTTGATCCCGACCGATCTGCCGGGGGTGTCGATCGGCCGTCGCCATCTGCCGGCGATGCAGGTATTCCAGAACGGTCCGAACTGGGGAAAAGACGTTTTCATCCCGCTCGACTACGTCATCGGCGGCAAGGAACGCCTGGGGCAGGGCTGGAAGATGCTGATGACGGCGCTGGCCGCCGGGCGCGGCATCTCGCTGCCCTCGTTGTCGGCCGCGGGCGCGGCATTTGCCGCGCGCACCACCGGCGCTTACGCGCGCATCCGCGAACAGTTCGGCATTCCGATCGGGAAATTCGAGGGCGTCGAGGAGCCGCTGGCCCGGATCGCCGCTACGGCCTATCTGATCGATGCGGCGCGGCGGCTGACCTGCGCCGCGCTCAATGAGGGCCACCATCCCGCCGTCATCTCAGGCATCATGAAACTGCATGCCACCGAGCGGTTGCGTACCGTGATCGACGACGCGATGGATATCCATGGCGGCAAGGCGGTGATCGACGGGCCCCAGAATTATCTCGGCAACCTCTATCGGGGGGTGCCGGTCTCGATCACCGTGGAAGGCGCCAACATCCTGACGCGCAATCTCATCATCTTCGGGCAGGGCGCGATCCGGGCGCATCCTTACCTGTTGCACGAGATGAATGCGCTCGGCGACACGGACAAGGCTAGAGGCCTCGATAACTTCGACAAGACCTTCTGGGATCACATCGTCCACAGCTTCAGGACGCTGTCCCGCGCCTGGGGACGAAGCTGGAGCGGCGGGGTCTTCGCGCCCGCGCCGGATGATGCCGGCGCGGTGACCGGATTCTACCGTCAGCTCTCGCGCTATTCGGCGGCTTTCGCGCTATGCGCCGACATGGCGCTGCTGACGCTCGGCGGCAAATTGAAGCGCAAGGAGATGCTGTCCGCACGCTTCGGCGACATTCTTTCCGAACTGTATCTCCTGTCGGCGGTGCTCAAGCGCTGGCACGAGGAGGGTCGTCAGCAGGCCGATCTCGCTTTGGTCGAATGGTGCATGGCGACCGGTTTCCGCACCATCGAGCAGCGGTTCGCCGATATCCTGGCTAACCTGCCGAACCGCGTTGTCGCTATCCTGCTCAAATTCATGATCCAGCCGCTCGGCGCGCAGGCGCGTGGTCCGAGCGACAAGGTCATCCACGCCTGCGCCCAACTGGTGCTGGAGCCCTCCGTCGCGCGCGATCGGCTGACGCAGGGGCTGTCGAACGTCGATGATGATGGCGGGCCGGCCCGGCTGGAAAAGGCGTTCCTGCTGATCGCCGCCGCCGAGGGCGTGTTCAAGCGGATGCGCGGGGCGCGCCTGCGCGATGCGGAGGCCGCAGTCAGGCAACGCGTCATCACCCAGGCCGAAGCCGAGCAGTACAAGGAGGCGCAAGAGGCGGTGGCCCGTGTCATCGAGGTCGACGACTTCGCGCCGGAAGCATTGTCACCCCAGAAGAAGCCCGTCAGCGTGCAGGTCGTGCAGGAGCAGGCCGAGACAAGGGCGGCAGGCTGATGGTGCGCCCGGTCTATATCATCGACGGCAGCCGAACCCCGTTCCTGAAGGCGCGCGGCGGTCCGGGACCGTTCACGCCGGTCGATCTGGCGGTGCAGTGCGGGCGGCCGCTGCTGGCGCGGCAGCCGTTCGCGCCCGATGCGTTCGATCAGGTCATCCTCGGCTGCGTCAACGTCATCGCCGACGAGATGAACCCGGCCCGCGTCGCCGCATTGCGGCTCGGCATGGGCGAGGCGATGGTGGCGTTCACGGTGCAGATCAACTGCGGCTCGGGCATGCAGTCGATGGATACCGGCTACCGCTACATCCGCGACGGCGACGCCAACCTGATTTTGACCGGCGGCGCGGAGGCGCTGAGCCATGCGCCGCTGGTGTGGCCGCAGCAGGGCGTGCGCTGGTTCGCCGGCGTCGCCGCCGCCAAGGGCATTGTCGAGAAAATAAAGGCGATCGCCAAGGCGCGGCCGCCCTACTTCAAGCCGGTCATCGGACTTGAGCGCGGACTGACCGACCCGATCACCGAACTCAACATGGGACAGACCGCCGAGGTGGTCGGCCATCTTTTCGGGATCACGCGCGAGCAGTCCGACGCCTACGCCGTCGAGAGTCACAAGCGCCTGGCGAAGGCGCAGGCCGAAGGCTGGCTGAAAGGCGAGCTGGAAACCGCTTTCGCGCGCGACGGCAAATTCTACGATCACGACGACGGCGTGCGCCCTGATTCCTCGATGGAATCGCTGGCGAAGCTGAAGCCGGTGTTCGAGCGGCCGTGGGGCCAGGTCACCGCCGGCAATTCGTCGCAGATCACCGACGGCGCTTGCTGGACGATTCTCGCATCAGAGGACGCCGTCATCAAACACGGCCTTGAGCCGAAGGCGATGATCATCGACAGTCAGTGGTCGGGGCTGGATCCTTCCGTCATGGGACTGGGTCCGGTGCTGTCGGCGACCGAACTGTTGAAGCGCAACAAGCTGTCGCTGCAGGATATCGAGACCTGGGAGCTCAATGAAGCATTCGCGACGCAGGTGCTCGGCTGCCTCGCCGCGTGGGAGGACGAGAAATTCTGCCGCGAGGTACTCGGGCTCGAAGGCGCCGCCGGCGCGATCGATCGCGCCAGACTCAATGTCGATGGCGGCGCGGTCAGCCTTGGTCATCCCGTCGGCACTTCGGGTAACCGCATCGTGCTGCACCTTGTCAATGCCATGAAGCGGCTCGGCACGAAGCGCGGGATTGCCACGGAGTGCATCGGCGGCGGGCTGGGCGGCGCCATGCTGGTCGAGATGGTGTGAGGGCGTCATGAATTCAAAAGTATTGGACGTTCTTCAGGATCGCGTGCTGGAACTCGGGCCGAAACCCGGCGCAGGCGGTTCCTATCGCCATTTCAAGCTGACCCGTGACAGCGATGGCGTGGCCTGGGTTCTGTTTGATCGCAAGGATTCCAGCGCCAACACGCTGTCGTCGGAGGTGATGGAGGAATTCGCCGCGATCCTGACCGTGCTGGAAAACCAATCTCCAGCCGGCATCGTGATCCGTTCGGCCAAGACCTCCGGCTTCATCGCAGGCGCCGACGTGAACGAGTTTCGCGGCGCCGCTGATCCCGGCGAAGTCGAGACGACGATCGGCCGCGCCCACGCAATCATCGATCGGCTGGAAGCCCTGAAGATTCCGACCGTCGCCGTGATTCACGGCTTCTGCCTTGGCGGCGGGCTCGAGGTGGCACTGGCATGCCGGACCCGGATCGCCATCGACAATGCGCGGTTCGGTTTCCCCGAAGTGATGCTCGGTCTGCATCCCGGTCTCGGCGGGACGGTGCGCTTTACCCGGCTGGTCAACCCGATGCAGGCGATGACGCTGATGCTGACCGGCAAGACCATCGACGCGCGGAAAGCGAAATCGCTCGGGCTCGTCGATGCCGTGACGCAGGAGCGCCACGTCCGCAACGCGGTGAAGGATGCGGTCGCCGGCCGGCTGAAGCGTGGCCGGACGAGCGTGCTCAACGGGCTGCTGAATCTCGGTCCCGTTCGCGGCTTTCTCGGCACGCGAATGCGCCGTGAGGCCGCGAAGGCGGCTCCGCAGGAGCATTACCCCGCTCCCTATGCGCTGATCGATCTCTGGGAGAAGCACGGCGGCAGCAAGACCGCGATGCTGGCGGCCGAGAAGCGATCCTTCGCCGAGTTGATGGTGACGTCGACGGCGCAGAACCTGATCCGGGTGTTCTTCCTCCGCGAGCAGATGAAGAAGCTCGCCGGCAGCGGCAACACGGTGAAGCATCTGCACGTCATCGGGGCGGGCGCCATGGGCGGCGACATCGCCGCGTGGTGCGCGCATCAGGATATCCGGGTGACGCTCGCGGACATGAAGCCGGAACCGATCGCCGGCGCGATCAAGCGCGCGGCCGGTCTTTACGGCAAGATCGTCCGCAAGCGGACCGCTATCCGCGACAGGCTTGACCGGTTGATGCCCGACCTGAGCGGCGACGGCGTGCGCCAGGCGGACCTGATCATCGAGGCGGTGTCCGAAAAGCTCGAACTGAAGCAGAAGGTCTATGCCGCGATCGAGCCAAGGATGAAGCCGGGCGCGATCCTCGCCACCAACACTTCGAGCATTCCGCTCCAGGAGCTGCGCGCCACGTTGCAACGTCCTGAGCGTCTGGTGGGCCTGCATTTCTTCAATCCGGTGTCGCGGCTGCAACTGGTCGAGGTGGTCAGCCATGATGCCGCCGACCCGCAGGTGCTGGAACAGGCCATGGCGTTCGTCGGGGCGATAGACCGGCTGCCGCTGCCGGTGAAGAGCGCGTCGGGCTTCCTCGTCAACCGCGCGCTGACGCCGTACATGCTCGAAGCCATGGTCATGCTGGAGGAGAAGATCGACAAGACGGCGATCGATGCGGCCGCGGAGAAATTCGGCATGCCGATGGGGCCGATCGAGCTTGCCGACCAGGTGGGGCTGGATATCTGCCTCGCCGTCGGCGACGAGCTGCGTTCGAAGTTCGGCGACGCCCTTCCGCAACCGCCGGACTGGCTGCGCGAGAAGGTTGCGAAGGGGGAGCTTGGCCGCAAGACCGGCAAGGGCTTTTATGACTGGCGCAACGGCAAGGCCGAAAAGGGTGAGGCCGGAGATGTGCAGGTGCAGCCTGAAATCATCGACCGCCTGATGCTGCCGATATCGAACGTCTGCGTCGCATGCCTGCGCGAAGGCATCGTCGATGATCCCGATCTGGTCGACGGAGCCATGATCTTCGGCACTGGTTACGCTCCGTTCCGGGGTGGTCCGCTGAAGTATGCGCGGACCCGGGGTGCTGAGAATGTCGCCGCCAATTTACGCGGGCTCGCGGAGAAGTTCGGCGTTCGCTTTGCCCCGGACCCCGGCTGGGACTCATTCAAGTAAGACGACCAGATCACGATGGTTTTGGATCGAATCGATCCAAAACCATCAAGGTGATCGATTCCAATATTCGAGAGCGGGATGCGGGCGGAAAACCGCACCACACTTTTCCTCATCCCGCTCTA